>NZ_BAZE01000005.1:270838-425177 GCF_000710955.1 Nocardiopsis alba | reverse complement strand
GCACCAGGGGTTTGAGCGCTTCGCCGTCGTTGACGTTGGCCGCGGAGATCGCGCAGGTCAGCGGCAGCCCTTGGTTGTCGCACAGCAGATGGAGCTTGGAACCGGGTTTACCCCGGTCGGTGGGGTTTGGCCCTGTCTTCTCCCCCTCTCTTGGCGCGGATCGACTGGGAGTCGACGGTGGCGCGGGACCAGTCCAGCAGGGCCCTTCTGCCCAGCTCGTCCAGAACCGCGCGGTGGATCGTGGGCCACAGGCCTGTCGCGGTCCAGGTCTGGAACCAGCGGTGGGCGGTGGCGCGGGTGATGCCGAACAGGCCGTCGGCCTTTTCCCAGGAACAGCCCGAGGCCTGGACGAACAGCACGGTGGTCAGCACTGCTCTCTGGTCAGCGCGGGGGCGGCCGGTCTTCGGCGGCGAGGGCAGTAGCGGCTGGACGATCTCCCAGAGCCCATCGGGCAACACATCACTCACAGTCCGTGATCATGGCAGGTTCAGAGTCGTCTCGCAGGGCTTTTGAGATGAGCTCTTAGCCCGACCATCAGGCGCCGCCGTCTCGCTCGTATCCTGCGTGATCTTCGTGAGGAGTCCGGGGACACTCTTGACGTCGCCGCCAAGAAGTCAGGGGTTCCGCGAGCGACCCTGGGCAAGATGGAGACGGCTTCTCTCAAGCGGATCAGCGCAAGTCACTTGGATTCCCTCGCGAGGCTCTACCAAGTGGACAAGAGCGTTTGGGAAGGCATGCACCAACTCGCGAAGGATGCGGTGGAACTGGGGTGGTGGTCGAAGTACAAGGATGTCTTCAGGCCAGGTGGGTTGCCGTCCTTCGAAGTCGAAGCCTCGTTCATACGCGTCTACGAGGCGCAGGTGATCCCTGGCCTGTTGCAGACCCCGGCTTATACGAAAGGTGTGTTCCTGGGGGCTAACGCCTACTCGGAGGAGCGCATACGACGCCACATCCAGGCGCGTATGAAGCGCCAAGAAATCCTGAGCCGCCTCCACCCTCCGGAGTACGCGGCGGTCATCGACGAAAGTGCTCTACGCAGGCGTTCCGGTGATGCTGAGAGCATGAGGGAGCAGCTACTGCACCTCACAACGATGGCGACGCGACCCAACGTCGCGATCCAAGTGCTCCCGTTCTCTGCCGGAATGCACGCTGCCAACCTGGGCAGCTTTCAGATCATGGAGTTCTCGGAGCCCAGCGACCCCACAATCGGATACGCAGAGACGCCAACATCCACCCTTTATGTGGAGACTCTGGAAGAGATCCGCCGATATGATGCGATGTGGCGTGAAGCGAGCAGTGCTGCTCTGACCGTGGCCCAGACCATAGACTTCGTGCATGACGTCGCCGAGTCGCTAGAGGATTGATCGTGACCGACCTCGTGTTCCTTAAGAGCAGTTACAGCGGCGCCGGTGAGAACTGCGTCGAAGTAGCCCAGATCCCCGCGAAGTTCAGGAAGTCCAGCTACAGCGGCGTCAATAACAACTGTGTCGAGGTCGCTGACCTGCCCTGTGGTGCCGCCGTTCGAGACTCGAAGAACCCGGCCAAGGGCCACCTGGCCTTCGACTCCGCGGAGTGGACCGCCTTCCTCCGCTCCACCCGCGATCTCTCCTGACCCTCGGAATCACCCGGCTCACGTCTGAACTCTCCTACCTCACCCCGGGGTTCGCCAAGGCGAGCTCCGAGGGAGGCGGGTGGCACGGCCATCGTTCATGCAGCTCTGGACGCCATGTACTCCGTGAACGTCAGAGCATGATGCCACGCGGCGTCTCGTGCTCGCAGCGTGGCCAGGACAAGCTCGGGTTCCTCGGTGAGGGTCGCACCGAGGAACCGATCGCCATCGAACTCCAAACGTGCCACGGTGGTGCTGTCGAAGACCCAGAAGTCGAAGTCGGGAAGCTCCTCGACGATCGGGTGTTCACGCGGCAGGTAGCGGATGTCCTCGCCCACCCCCAGGTTGTAGGGGGTGCCCCACAGCTCCCAACGCAGATAGTCCGAGGGAGGGTCGTCGATCAACCGCACCCGTTCCATGCGCTTACCGGTGGCGAGTTCCTCCCGCATCATGCTCAGCCAAGGCCTGAACCAGTCCAGCCCTGGGTCTTCGCCGGTAAGCCATTGCTGGAACGGTCGATCCTCGTTGAGCTTGCCGTAATGCGTGCGGGTCTCAAGACGCCAGGCGGTGTGACGGTACTTGCGAAAGAGCGCGTTGAAGTCCGCTCCGCCGATGATCTCGGACATCTCACTCCTTGGGGGTAGGGGGTCTGGAGGTTGTGGCCTTCCGCCCGGATGGGACCTCTGCCGGGACTTCCAACAGGAACGAGATCTCTGTCGAGCGAGCGGACACCCGTTGCCATCACCCCTGAGCCGGGCTCATGATCGTGCGAGCTGTCGGTACTCCGACGCGATGCGCTCCAGGTGGGCGACCGCATCGTCGCCGAAGTCGGCCAACTTCTCCAGCTCGCCGAACAACTCGACATATGTGGAAATGTCGGCAGTACCGGTCAGAGTCGCGGTCGCGGTCTCCGTGCCCACCATGACGGCGTCCTCGTCATAGATATGGAACGCATTGCGCGGGAAGATCCGGACAGGAGTACTCCACGGAATGATGCCGATACCGACCTGTCCGCCTGAGCGTGCGACCTCGGCGATGTCCTCCACCTGCTTGGCCATCAACTCGGCTGAACCGGCCTGCCAGCGCAAAGCCCCTTCGGACATGATGAGCCGGTATCGAGTGGAACCCGTGGTCAGTGCCTGACGACGTCCCTGCCTCAACCTGATGGCCGCTTCGGCTTCCTCCACCGGAACCTTGTATCGAGGGACCGTATAGAGACATCTGGAGTACTCATAGGTCTGGAGGATCCCGAAGACCATCAACGGCTGAAACGAACGAACCAGTGAGGACTTCGCTTCGATCTGGGCCACTCGCTGCTGTACAGCCGGCACCCTTCGAGCAAGGATCACTCGTGTAGAGGCTTCCTCGCGTAGGGATTCGGCCAGGGCCAGTAGTTCGGCGCGTTCGTTCTCAGGGACTTCGTAGACCCGGCATAGCGCTGCCACGTCGTTCACGGACGGGAGCAGCAGTGAGCGTTCGATCTTGGAGATCTTCGACTGAGACATGCCCGCCTGCGCTCCGGCGCGAACACCGCTGATGCCGATATGCCGCCGAGCCTCCCGCAGGGCACGGGCGAGCCGGTCGCGGCCTTCCGGCCCGCGACCGGCAGGCGTGTTCTTGGGACCTGTCATACAGTCCGGGTTGCTCTCCATTCCTCGGGATGGCGGGCCCACCACCGCTCGAACGGTTCGGCGCCGGCGAGGGCCGCCTCCCTGGCCTTCTGGTAGCGCTCCAGGTTATCCATGAGCTCTCCGCCCACGAACTCGCCGCTCTCGGTGTAGTGCATACGGATGGGGTACTCGTCGTCGAGTAGCCAGAAGTCGTGGTCGACGACCTCGGCGGGGAGCTCGCGTTCGGCCAGAACCAGGACGTGGATCTCCTCGCCGGCCTCGGAGTTGAGCACGTGCCCCCACTCGCATTCGAAGCGGAGGTAGTCGTTCAGCGGAGTTCTGAGGATCCTCACTCGGTGGCGCCGGAACCCGGACTCCTTCTCCGATCGGAGCTCCGCGAGCCAGGGGTTCTTTCGATCCCAGTCCGGCTCCGGCTCGCCCGCCTTGTGTCGGGCGAAGTCTCCGCCGTCCGAACCGACGGAGTACTCCGCCAGCGTCTCCAGGCGGAAGGCGGATGCGGTCGCCTTCTCATCGAAGAACCGTACGAGTTCCTTCAGCGTGAGCATGGGGGTTCCTCCAGGGGGTCGAGGTGATTCCATCATTGCAGGAATAATTCTCTGCGTCACCCTCTTGTCACGTAGAGATTATTCCAGTAGTAATGGAATCGCCGGTGGATCGGTCACCGCGAACCCCTCAAGGAGCAGCTCATGCGAGCACCTGGCATCGCCGTGTACGGCAGGCACGAGGACAACTCCTCCTCCGACGGACACAAGCCCGAGCGCCCCATCCCGCCGCCGACCCCCGACGACGGTGGCTCCGGTGGAGGCAGGCACGAGAGGGACGACGAGTAGTGCTTCCCGCCCACGAGGAATTGGTCGCCCGCCTCGAGCAGGCGGGCGTCCTGGCCCGACACTGGCGTACCGCGTTCGAACGGGTCGAGCGGCACCGCTTTCTCCCGGATCGGTTCACCGGCCCGGACGGCGTCACCGCGGACCGTTCGCGGGATCCGGACCACTGGCTGGAACTGGCCTACGCCGACATTCCGATCGTCACCCAGGTGGACGACGGCGCCGAGAACGGTCCCGGATATCCGACCAGCTCCGCGTCCCAACCCACGATCGTCGCCGACATGCTCCGCCGACTGGACGTCTTCCCCGGAATGCGCGTGCTGGAGATCGGGACCGGCACCGGATACAACGCCGCTCTGCTCTCACAACTCCTGGGGGACGCGGCGGTGACCAGTGTCGAGATCGACGCGGACCTCGCCGAGACGGCCCGGACCCGGTTGCGCGAAGCGGGCTTCGGGACGTTCGTGGTCACCGGTGATGGAACGCTGGGATGCCCGTCCCACGCCCCTTTCGATCGGGTGATCGGTACCGCCGCGGTCCAGCGGGTCCCCTATCCCTGGATCGAGCAGACCAGGCCGGGCGGAAGGATCCTCACCCCTTGGGGAAACGCCTTCCACAACGGGGTGCTGGCCGACCTCACCGTCGGCCCGGACGCCACGGCACGCGGCCGTTTCGGGGGAGACGCGGCCTTCATGTGGGTGCGTGGTCAGCGTGTGCCCAGGCGGGTCGTCGAGACCTTCGTGCGTCCCGAGGAACAGGCCTTCGAATCCACCCGGACGGAACTGCACCCCTACGAGCCGATCGGCGACTTCGACGCGAGTTTCGCGATCGGACTGCGCATGCCCACCGTGCTGAACCGGGTCGAGTTCTCCGAGGACGATGGGCAGCGGTACACGGTGTACCTGGTGGATCCGGAGACGGCCTCCTGGGCGTCCTGGCGGATCGAGCCGGAGCACCGGGAGACCGGCCACGAGGTTCGACAGCACGGGCCTCGTGAGCTGTTCACCGAGTTGGAGACTGCCTATCGCTGGTGGCGAGAACGAGGTCGTCCGGTGCACACCAGGTTCGGTCTCACGGTGTCGGCGGAGCGACAGTCGGTCCGGCTCGACGACGAGTCCGATGTCGTCACGTGGACCGGTACCTGATCCACCCCATGGTTCTGGTCCGCACCTGAACACACGTTTTTCCTGCATAGATGACCATGACTCCAAGGAGCGCCGTGACCGACAGCCGTGTACGGGACGCCCTCGCGTCCGTTTCGGAGGACTACTACACCCGAGCCGAGGACGGAGGCCTGATCAGGCAGAGCAGTTCGGTCGAGGCCATCACCGCGATGCTGGAGCGCCTGGACGTGCGGCCGGGCATGCGGGTGCTGGAGATCGGGACCGGGTCCGGTTTCTCCGGGGCGTTGTTGGGTGAGCTGGTCGGAGAGAGCGGCTCGGTGAGCTCCATGGACGTCATCCCCGACCTGGTCGAGCGGGCCAAGGGTCTGCACTCGCGTCGGGGTGTGGACAACATCCGTGTCGTGACCGGTGACGGCGTCGCGGGGATGCCCGAGCAGGCTCCCTACGATCGGCTCGTGGCCTGGGCGGCCGGTGATCGGTTGCATCGGACCTGGGCCGACCAGTGCGTCCCCGGCGCGGTGTTGGTCGTGCCGATCACGCTCGCACCGGTGCTCCGGGCCAACGCCATCGTGCGGGCACGGCGTACCCGTGGGGGAGGTCTGGAAGCGGACCGGTTGTGGTCCGGCGGGTACGTGGAGATGTACCCCGAGGAACTCACCCAGTGGCTGGTGCCGCCGAGTGGTGTCCAGGCTCAGGCCACCGATGCGGAAGGGAATCCGTGGTGGATCAGTGGCACGTGGATCGACGAGGGTGACCGCCACGTGGCACAGAGGCTTGTGGAGACCCTCGCCTCCGAGGCCCGTGTGGAAGGGGAGCTGCTCGGCTCGGGGGAGTCGTGCGAGGACTTCCGTATCCACCTGTACGCGACCGCCTCCGCCGGGTTGAGCATGATCGGTCTGGGAGCGCGTGGCTGGGCTCCGGGACACGCCACCGCCGAGAGCGCCGCCGTGGTGTTGGGCGACGGTGGTCTGCTCACCGCGGGCGGCCCCGAATCCGCTCTGGAGCTGAAGCGCCGGGCGGAGGAATGGCGAAGCTCGGGAAGGCCCGGGGCGGGGTCGCTGATCCCCACTCTGGAAGAGGTGCGCGACGGCTGGTTCGTTCGGTCCCGGGGGATGAGGAGCTCCGTGGCGGAGGCCTGAGACCGCAGGTGACGGGGTTCGATTTATGGCCGTGGAGTGAGCGTCACCGTTCGGAAGGCCGGCGGTGGTTCGGAAGGTGGGGAACGCATGGGTGACTGTTCGGGATGTGACGGGGCGAAGTATGTCTTCGTGGGTGGCGATGGGTCGGGGCCTTGGGCGGACAAGGAGATGATCCCCTGCCCCGACTGCAAGGGCACGGGGAAGGCGTGAGGGACGTGAACAGGACTCTGGAGGAGCGCAGGGCCCGGCTCGCCGCCGGGTTGGACACCTCCGAGAACATCAGGGAGGTGTTCGCGAAGGTTCCCCGGCACCTCTTCCTCCCTGACCGGATCTGGCCCAAGGTGGTCGGGGCGCCTTTGGACCGGGACACGGACCCGGAGGGGTGGGCCGATCACGCCTACGCCGACGCCCCCGTCATCACCCAGGTCAACGGGGGTGAGGAGGGGACCGTGAACGTCCCGACCTCCTCTTCGTCCGCTCCCTCCGTGATGGCGACGATGTTGCGGGCCGCCGGGGTGCGGCAGGGGCAGAGCGTCCTGGAGATCGGCACCGGGACCGGCTTCAATGCCGCCCTGTTGTGCGAACTCGTCGGTCAGGGGGGCCGGGTCCTCACTCTGGAGATCGATCCCTCCGTGGCGGTGAGGGCACGCCGTGCTCTGGAGAGGACCGGCTACGCTCCGACGGTTCTGCTCGGTGACGGCACGGCCGGGCACGAATCGCGGGAGCGGTTCGACTCGGTGATCGCGACCTGTGCCGTGGTCCGGGTCCCGGCCGGATGGTTCGAACGGACCCGGGCCGGAGGGGTCGTCGTCCTGCCCTGGTCTCCTGGTGTGACGCTTCCCGGTGGGATGATGGCCCGTTTGGTCGTGGACGCGCTCACGAGATCCGGCGAAGGGCGGTTCGCTGGCGGGGCCGACTTCATGCCGGCGCGTGAACAACGGTCTCGGCGGGGAGCGCCGCCCGACCGCGGGAAGGTCGCCGACCGGGTGTGGCGGGTGCCGGGAGACGCGCGTGATCTGATCCTGAGTGGTGCGGGGCCTCAGATGGCCCTGATGAACCCCGGTACGGCGATGGGGTTCCAGCCGGTTGACGGGGGAGGGAGTCTCGTGTGGCTCGCGGAGCCCGAGTCCTCCTCCTGGGCACGCCTCCACGCGGATGGGCGAATGGAACAGGGTGGTCCCGGGCAGCTCGGAGAACGGATATGGACCTCGTACGAGTGGTGGAAGGCTCAGGGGAGCCCCGACCTGACCGAGTACGGGCTGACCGTCACCGCCGAGGGAGAGCATCGCGTGTGGTTGCGGTCGCCGTCAGGACCGAGTTGGACCCACCTACCCGTCCGACCGCACACGACCGTGTAGTCCTATGACATCCGACCGGACCTCGATCCCAAGGAGCATGGTGAGTACCGCCCCTTCCACCCCCGCGTGTGTTTTCTGCGAGATCGTGGCCGGGCGATCTCCGGCCCATCGGATCTGGGAGGACGAGGCGCATCTGGCGTTCCTGTCGATCTTCCCCAACACCGAGGGTTTCTCCGTCGTCATCCCCAAGGCCCACCGCACGAGCTACGTGGTGGACCTGGAACCGGAGGAGTACACCGCCCTCCACTTGGCCGCGCGGGAGGTCGCCCGCCGGTTGGACGCCGCCTTCCCCGACGTGGCCCGGACCGGGATCATGTACGAGGGCTACGGAGTCGATCACGCGCACGCCAAGCTCTTCCCGATGCACGGAACGGCGGGCAACGCGGGGGAGGACTGGCGGGAGGTGGCCTCGCCGATCGACGGCTACTTCGACCTGTACCAGGGCTATCTGTCCTCGCACGACCATCACAGGGCCGATGACGCCCGGCTCGCGGAGGTCGCCCGCCGCGTCAGGAACGCCGCTTCCTGAACCGCGCGCGCTCCGGCCGGGCCGACGATCCTCCCGTGCCTAACCGAGTCGTTCCTGGAAGGCCTCGGCGATGGTGCGGGCACCGGCGGGGTTGGTGTGGATGTCGGGCCCTCGAGCGGTGTCGCACATCCAGGTGAGGGCGCAGACGGCGCGCAGGTCGGCGGGCAGCCCGGCCCCGTCGCCCTCGGAGGGGGTCTCGGCGCCGGCCGCCTGGAAGGCCCCGGCCACGTCGGCGACCTCGATGCCGGCGGCCTCATAGGAATCGACGAGCGAGGCGTTGACCGCGTCGATGATCTCGACGGTGCGGGCGGCCGGTCCGCTCTCGGAGGTCGCCGCCTCGGGGCCGGTCACCAGGGCCAGGGCCTGGAACGGGTTGTAGTAGGTCATCGCCACGATCCGGGTGTCCGGTGACGCCGCTTCGACCAGACGTTCGGCGATCACGGGGACCTCGGTCTCCAGCCGCTCCAGCCCGTCCGCCACGCACTCCTCGTTCACCCCGAGGGCGTCGGGGTCGATCTCGGCCTCGGGATCGGAGGGGACGCCGTTCACACAGCCGGTGAAGTTGTTGCCGCCGATGGTGAGGGTGACCAGGTCGACCCGGTCGCCGTGCTCCTCCAGGAAGGCCACGGCACGGTCGAGTTGGGAGTCGCCCTCATAACGGAGATCGCACCGCATGAGCCCGCCCTCGATGAAGGTGGTGGTGTCCTCGCCGCCGCACCCCATGCGTTCATGGACGAGCGTGGAGTCCTCGTCCTTTAGCGTGCGGTACAGGACGTCCGTGTAGCCCTCGGAGGTCTCCACCGGCACCCCGGATTCGTCGGGCTGCACACCGACGGTCAACGAGTCGCCGAGGGAGAGGTAGTGGCTTTGTGGGGCCGCCCTCTCCTGAGGCTCCTCGTCGGCCGGTGCCGAACAGGCCGTGATCGTCAGCGCCGCGGCGAGGGCGGCCGTCCATCGGATTCTCACAGTGCTCTCCGACCGGGATCGTGTGCGGGGACCGGCGCGCTCGGCGTACGCCCTAGTTCTGTGGGCCGGAGGGCGTTCTGTCGAGCGGCGCCAGAAGGCTTCTCAGTAACGATGCCAGTTGTTCGCGCTCGTCGGTGGGCATGGGGGCGAGGAGTGTCTCCTCGTAGCTCAGCAACGACTCCAGTGCGGCGTCGATCCGTTCGGCGCCCTTGTCGGTGAGCCGGACCAGGACCCCGCGTTTGTCGGCGGGGTCGGGGCGCCGGCGGACGAGGTCGGCGGCGGCCAGCCGGTCGACCCGGTTGGTCATGGTGCCGGAGGTGACCAGGGTGGCCCTGAGCAGGCGACCGGGGCTCAGCTCGTAGGGAGGGCCCGAGCGGCGCAGCTCGGAGAGGACGTCGAACTCCCAGGGTTCCAGGGCGTGTTCGGTGAAGACGGTGCGTCGAGCGCGGTCCAGGTGGCGGGCGAGCCGGGACACCCGGCTGAACACCTCCAGCGGGGTCACGTCCAAGTCCGGCCGTTCGGAGCGCCACGCCTCCAACAGCCCATCCACCTCATCGCACATGAGGACAGCATATCTCTTGACATCAAGATAGTGGGGCGGGTATGCCGTTGCACACCCGCCCCACACGCGACCTGGGGCGACGCCGGTCCCGTGGACGGCGCTGCGGAGGGGTCAGCCGGAACGTCCCCGACGGTGCTCCTCGCCCAGACTCGGCTTCGCCTCCAGGGAGGAGAGACCGTTCCAGGCCAGGTTGACCAGATGGGCCGCGACCACCTCGCGCTTGGGCTTGCGCACCTCCAGCCACCACTGGCCGGTCAGCGCCCACATACCGACCAGGGCCTGCGCGTACATGGGGGCGAGCGCCGGGTCGTAACCGCGTTCGGCGAACTCGTCGGCCATGATGTGCTCGACCTGGCTGGCGATGTCGTTGATCAGGCTGGCGAAGCTACCTGTTCCGGAGGCGACGTGGGAGTCCCGGGTGAGCACCCGGAAACCGACGCTGTCCTCCTCGACGTAGCGCAGCAGGGCCAGGGCCGCCTTCTCGATCTTGCTCCGGGCGTGATCGGCGGTGAGGGCCTCGCCCATCATGTCCAGGAGCGTGCGCATCTCCCGGTCCACGACGACGGCGTAGATGCCCTCCTTGCCGCCGAAGTGCTCGTAGACCACGGGCTTGGACACACCGGCCCGAGCGGCGATCTCCTCGACGGAGGTCGCGTCGAACCCTCGTTCGGCGAACAGCTCCCGGCCGATCCCCAACAGCTGTTGCCGACGCTCCTTGCCCGTCATGCGCTTGCGGCGCACGCGGGTCCTCTGTTCGCTGTCGGCTGCTCCCATGATGGTTACCGATCCTAGACCTTGACCCGCTTCGCGGCGAGTCGTTCGTTGTTGGGCCAGCGGACCTTGGAGGCCCAGCCGATCTTCTCGAAGGCCCAGATGACCCGGGCGGAGATGTCGATCTGACCCTTGAGGACGCCGTGACGTGCGCAGGTCGGGTCGGCGTGGTGCAGGTTGTGCCAGGACTCGCCGAAGGAGGGGATGGCCAGCCACCACACGTTGCGGGACCGGTCGCGGACCTCGAAGTTCTCCTCGCCCATGGTGTGGCAGATGGAGTTGATCGACCAGGTGACGTGGTGCAGCAGCGCGACGCGGACCAGACCGGCCCAGAAGAACGCGGTGACGGCGCCCCACCAGGACATGGTCACCAGACCGCCGATGACGGCCGGGGCGAAGAGGGAGAAGAGCACGATCGGCATGAACAGCCGGTCGACGAAGACGACGTCCTTGTCCTTGAGCAGGTCCGGGGTGAAGCGGCGCGGGGAGGTCTTCTTCTCGTCCAGGTACATCCAGGCCATGTGCGCGTAGTACATGCCCTTGGCCACGGACTTCCAGTCGTCGCCGAAGCGCCACGGGGAGTGCGGGTCGCCCTCGGCGTCGGCGTACTTGTGGTGGCGGCGGTGGTCGGCCACCCACTTGATGACGCTGCCCTCGATGGCCATGCTGCCCGCGATCGCCAGGGCGATCCGCAGCGGCCGGTTGGCGCGGAAGGAACCGTGTGTGAAGTGCCGGTGGAAGCCGACGGTGATGCCGAGACCGCTGATCACGTAGAAGACCACGGCGATGACGATGTCCGTCACCGACAGGCCCCAGCCCCAGAAGAAGGGCACCGCGCCCAGGAGCGCGAGGAGCGGCACGAAGACGAAGGCGAACACGGTGTAGCGCTCGGCCTTGCCCCTCAGCTCGGGCTCGTACTCGGGGATCGCCTCGCGTTTGGGGTGCGTCATGGCGGTGCCTTCCGCGGGTAGTTCGGGAGCAGTGGTCATGGTCTCGCACACCTCGTCACGGAGAACGTCGTCACTGGTCAGAACGGCGTCACAGGGGTGTGGAGCACCCGTGGGGACGGTCTAACCTATTCCTACGTAACCGTAACCTACGAACCCGTAGGTTTGGCAAGCCCTCCCTGGAAGGCGCTATGTTGGTGACGGACGCACGGGCCGAAGGCCCGGCGCGTTCCCGGATGATGTAATCGGCAGCATGTGGGGTTTTGGTCCCCATCGTCCAGGTTCGAGCCCTGGTCCGGGAGCTGTTCCCGACCCTGATCGCCCCCTCGCTCCGGGGTGCGGAGGGTCCACGGCGGCGCAACTCACATCCGGCGCCGCTTCCCGGGCCCTCAAGGGTGTGCGGACACCCCGCCGGACGGGCGCCCTCGTCAACGTGCGCCGCCACCGGGGGGCGCTCGTGACGCGCATGTATCCTTCCCCTGTCGGCCGCTGGTCATCCGACGGCCGCCCGCGCGGCATGCGGGACGCGCCGCCGAAGGGTGAGCCGACTGTTCATGTGCCAGCTATCACGAGGGGTCTCCTCCAGTGAGCGTGAAACGCCCGGCTGCCGTCATCGTCCTCTCCGCGGGAGAGGGCACCCGGATGAAGTCGAAACTCCCCAAGATGCTTCACGAGATCGCGGGCCGCAGCATGCTGGGCCACGTCCTCGAAGCGGCTCGGGCGACCGACCCGGAGCACACCGTCGTGGTCCTGGGCCACAAGCGGGAGCGCATCGCCCAGCACCTGGATCGAGTCGCCCCCGAGGCGCTCACCGCGGTCCAGGAAGAGCAGAACGGCACCGGTCACGCGGTGCGCATGGCTCTGGAGGACCTGGCCGACAAGGGTCTGAAACTCACCGGCACGGTCGTTCTCACCTGTGGCGACACACCTCTGCTCCGCGGTGAGACGCTCAACGGCCTGATCGCCGAGCACGAGCGCGAGGGCAACGCGGTGACCGTCCTGTCCGCCCGGGTCCCGGATCCGCACGGCTACGGTCGCATCGTCCGCGACGACGCGGGCTCCTTCACCGAGATCGTCGAACACGCCGACGCCACCCCCGAACAGCTCGCGATCGACGAGATCAACTCGGGCATGTACGCCTTCGACGGCTCCCTGCTGACCGAGGTCGTCCAGCGTCTGTCCAGCGACAACGCCAAGGGCGAGGAGTACATCACCGACGTGGTGTCCCTGCTGCGCGGCGACGGCCACCGTGTCGGCGCCTGGAGCACCGCGGACCGCCACGAGGTCCAGGGCGTCAACAACCGCGTCCAGCTCGCCGAGGCCCGGCGCCTGCTCAACGAGCGCCTCCTCGAACAGCACATGCTCGCCGGGGTCACCATCGTCGACCCCGCGACGACCTGGATCGACTCCGAGGTGAGCATCGGCGTGGACACCGTGGTGCTCCCCGACAGCCGCCTGTACGGAACCACCAGGATCGGCGAGGACGCCCGGATCGGCCCCGGCGCCGACCTTCGCGACACCGTCGTCGGCGACGGCGCCGAGGTGCGCGAGACCACCGCCGACCGCGCGGAGATCGGTCCCGAGACCACCGTCGGTCCCTACACCTACCTCCGGCCGGGCACCCGCCTGGCCGAGCGGGCCAAGGCCGGAGCCTTCGTCGAGGTCAAGAACTCGAACGTCGGCACCGGTTCCAAGATCCCGCACCTGACCTACGTGGGCGACGCCGACATCGGCGTGGGCAGCAACATCGGCTGCTCCTCGGTGTTCGTCAACTACGACGGGGTCGACAAGTCCCGGAGCACCATCGGCGACCACGTGCGCATCGGCAGCGACAACACCATCGTCGCGCCGGTGACCGTCGGCGACGGTGCCTACTCCGGGGCCGGGACGGTGGTCCGCGAGGACGTTCCGCCGGGTGCACTCGCCGTCTCCGAGGGGCACCGGCAGCGCAACGTCGAGGGCTGGACGCGTCGCAAGCGTCCGGGAACGGCCTCCGCCGAGGCGGCGGAGGAGGCGGAACGGCGTAGAGCCGACTCCGCGAACGAGTAGTGACTGTGGGGGAGAAACACGTGACCGGGATGAAGGCCACCGGACAGAAACAATTGATGCTTTTCTCGGGGCGCACGCACCCCGCGCTGGCCGAGGAGGTGGCCAAGGAACTGGGGATCGACGTGGTCCCCACCCGGTTCGACACCTTCGCCAACGGAGAGATCTTCGTCCGCTACCTGGAGTCGGTACGCGGTTCGGACGCCTTCGTGATCCAGTGCCACGCGGACCCGATCAACGAGTCCATCATGGAGCAGCTGATCATGGTGGACGCCCTGAAGCGGGCCTCCGCCAAGCGGATCACCGTGGTCACGCCGTTCTTCGGCTACGCGCGTCAGGACAAGAAGCACCGCGGCCGCGAGCCCATCTCCGCCCGCCTGATGACGGACCTGTTCCGGACCGCGGGCGCGGACCGGATGATGGCCGTCGACCTGCACACGGACCAGATCCAGGGCTTCTTCGACGGCCCGGTCGACCACCTGTTCGCGCTGCCGATCCTGGCCGACCACATCGCCGGGCGGGTCGACCGGTCCCAGATCACGGTGGTCTCCCCGGACGCCGGCCGTGTGCGCACCGCCGACCGTTGGGCCGACCGTCTGGGCGCCCCGCTGGCGATCATCCACAAGCGGCGTGACCCCGACGTCGCCAACGAGGTGAAGGTCCACGAGGTCGTCGGTGAGGTCAAGGGCCGCGTCTGCGTCCTGGTCGACGACATGATCGACACCGGCGGCACCATCGTGAAGGCCTCCGAGGCCCTCTTCGAGCAGGGCGCGGCCAAGGTCCTGGTCGCGGCCACGCACGGTGTGCTGTCCGGGCCGGCGGCCGAGCGTCTACAGAACTCCCGGATCTCCGAAGTGGTGATCACGAACACCCTTCCGGTCCCCGAGGAGCGTTCCTTCGAGAAGCTGACCCAGCTCTCGATCGCCCCGCTGGTGGCACGTGCCGTCAACGAGGTGTTCACCGACGGCTCGGTCACGAGCCTGTTCGAGTAACCCCCCGGGTCATGACATGCCCCACAGGGGCCGCCCGGTCCGCCGGGGGTCTCTGTGGGGCATGTACGGAGTCGTCACCGGAACCAGTAGACTTGGCCGAGTGTCCCCGTGCCCGGACGGATTCCACGTGTCTTCGTGTGTAACCGTTCGGAAACAACGCGGGCAGGGGTGCGCGACGAGCGTTCCCGGGCCGAAACGGGTCCGGTGACGGCTCGCCGGGCACGCCTGGAACCAAGGCGGTCGAGTCCCCTGCCAGCCGGGCGACCCCGTCGTATTCTCCGCCGAGGGCGAGAATCGTTCGTACTAATGGAGTCGTGTTCCCCGTGTTGCGGGGTTGAACCCGAGGAGTTTTGTCGTGTCCGAGGTACGTATCGCTGCCGAGCCCCGCACGGAATTCGGCAAGGGCGCCTCCCGTCGCGCCCGCCGCGCGGGTAAGGTGCCGGCCGTCCTCTACGGCCACGGCACCGAGCCCCGCCACCTGAACCTTCCGGGCCACGAGCTCATGCTCGCCCTGAAGACCCCGAACGTCCTGATCCGTCTCGACGGTCTGGACAAGAACAACCTCGCCCTGCCCAAGAGCGTGCAGCGCGACGCGATCAAGGGGTTCCTGGAGCACGTCGACCTGCTGGTCGTCACCAAGGGCGAGAAGGTCGAGGTCGAGGTGCCCCTGGTCCTGACCGGCGAGGTCAAGGCCCCGGGTGTTCTCAACCAGGAGCTGGTGACCGTGCGCGTCGAGGTCGAGGCCCACAACATCCCCGGCCAGGTCGAGTTCGACATTCAGGGTCTGGAGATCGGTGCCGTCCCCACCGCCGGTGAGGTCGTGCTGCCCGAGGGCGCCACGCTCATCGACGACCCGGAGACCACGGTCCTGACCGTCTCCGCGCCGCGCGTGGCCGATGAGCCGGAGACCAGCACCGAGGCCGCCGAGGCCGCCGCCGAGTAGTTCGGTGTGCGCATTCCACGCTTCGAGTTCGAACGCGCGGTCCCTTCCGGGGTCCGCGCGTTCGGCGTTTCGGGTTCAGGGTGGACCGACCCCGATAGGCTCGCGGCATGTGGGGCTTGTTGAGCAGGTTGGGCGTCGGGAAGAACAAGGACGACGAGGACATGGCGGAGAGCGAACGTTGGTTGGTGGTGGGGTTGGGCAACCCCGGCCCCAAGTACGCGGGGAATCGGCACAACGCCGGGTTCATGGTGGTGGACGCCCTCGCGGCCGACAAGGGTGAGCGCTGGAAGGCGCACAAGGCCAACGCCGACGTCGTGGAGACGCGGATCGACGGTGCCTCCGTGGTCCTGGCCAAGCCCCGCACCTTCATGAACGTGTCCGGGGGGCCGATCGCCGGTCTGGCGAAGTTCTACAAGGTCCCGATGGAGCGGATCGTCGTCGTGCACGACGAGATGGACATCGACTACGGGGCGCTCAAGCTCAAGCGGGGCGGCGGTTCCGGTGGCCACAACGGCCTGAAGTCGACCACGGCCTCGCTGTCCGGGCCGGACTACCTGCGGGTGCGCTTCGGTGTGGGGCGTCCGCCCGGTCGGATGGATCCGGCCGTCCACGTATTGCGCGACTTCTCCTCGACGGAGCGCCCCGAGTTGGAACTGAACGTCGAACGTGCCGCCGACGCGGTCCGCACGATCCTCACCGAGGGGTTGGGTCGGGCCCAGAACGTCTTTCACACCGCGGCCTGAGGGTCGCGGTCGCGAACGTCCCCGTCCCGGGTGCTCCGGGGCGGGGACGTTCGTCGTCGCGGGGGATCACGTGGTGAGCAGGATCCAGGTGTCGCGGGCGTCGGTGGTGGGGGAGCGGTCGGTCTCGGCCGCGGAGGCGATCGCTCCGACCAGGGCGCCCGCGACGAAGGAGGCGTGCAGGGTCGGGGGCACGTCGGAGTGGCGGGCCGGTCGCCTACCGGCGTCGAATCCGGTGAGCAGCTCTCGGGCGACGCGTTCGCGCAGGACCTCGGCGAAGCGGGAGCCTCCTCGCTCGGTGAACATCCTGCGGTAGAGGACGGCGTTGTCGGCCACGTGCGAGAACAGGTCGACCAGGGGCGCGGGGGTGGCGCCGTCGGGTGAGTCCAGGGGGCACAGCGCGGCGCATTCGGCGACGTGGGACACCGCGTCCTCCATGGCGTCGGCGACCAGGGCGTCCAGGTCCGCGTAGTGCTGGTAGGCGGTGGCCCGGTTGATCTCGGCCCGTCGCGCGACGGCGGACATGGTGAGGGAGGAGAGCTCTCGTTCCTCGGACAGTGACAACAGTGCGGCGCGCAGGCGCTCTCGGGTACGTCGGACCCGGGGATCGTCGGGGTTCATGATCCACAGCATAAACGACAGGTGTTGCTTTAACAACGCTTGTCGTTTATCTTCATGGCATGAGGATCGAGATCTGGGCGGACGTGGTCTGCCCCTGGGCCTACATCGGCAGGCGTCGGCTGGAGCGGGCGCTGCGGAATCACGAGGGCGAGAAGGTCGAGGTCGTGTGGCGGCCCTACCTGATCGACCCCGCGGCCCCCGCCGTGTCCGAACCCTTGGATGAGGCGGTGCGCGACCCCTTCGTCGAGGACGCGATGCTCTCCTGTGGCCCGGCGGGCACGACTCTGGAGGAGAACTGGGCCCGGGTGTCGGAGATCGCCGCGGCCGAGGGGCTCGGGGATCGCTGGGGTGCCGCGTGGCGTGTCGACAGCCGGCGCGCCCACCGTCTGCTGGCCCTGGCCGAGGAGGAGGGCGGCCCCGCTCTCCAGGACGCCGTGGCCGAACGGGTCCTGCGCGCCCACTTCGTGGAGGAACGGGACATCGGCGACCCGGAGGTCCTGGCGGCGCTCGCCGCCGAGGCCGGGTTCGAGCGGGGCGGGTCCGTTCTGGCCGACGGGGGCGGCGAGCGGCTCGTGCGCGAACGCCTCCTCGTCGGCAAGGCCGAGGGGGTGGCGACCTCGCCGACCTTCGTCCTCAACGGGATGTCCCTGGCCGGCGCCCAGCCCTCCGAACTCATCGAGGAGTTTCTGGGGGAGGCCGCTCGGCGGAGCCCCCGGAGGCTCCCGGAGGAGGTGGAGCGGTTGCGTCGAGCCGAGGCGTTGGTCGACCTGCGCGACCCTTTGGGAGCCCTCGAACTCCTGGGCCCCCTGCTGGAGGAGCACGGTTCCGACCGGGCGCTCCGCCTGCTCGCCGCCCGCGCCTACTACCACTCGGCCCAGCTGGGTCGGGCGCGCCGGACCTTGGAAGGGCTGATCGCCGACGGGGCCGACGACGCCTACGCCCACCTGCTTCTGGGGACCACGCTCCGTAGGCAGGGGGAGAAGGAGGCGGCCGGGCCGCACCTGCGGCTGGCCGCCGTGATGGACCCGAGCCTGGCCTGAGCCCGGAAGGGTCGTCTCCGGTGGGACGTGCTCCACGCCCCGGCCGAGGTGTTCTCCTCGGCCGGGGCGATCACGTTCCGCACAGGGTTTCGGTCGCAGGCGCCGGGCGGTTCGGTTCTGACCCTCGGGGGTGGGCCGAGGAAGGCCTTTCCGGTCTCGGGATAGCCACATTCTCCCCTTGAGCAGGACTTCTTCCTTGACAAGCAACAACTCCGAGCGACTTCTCGACTACTTTTAGCTACTGTTCGGGTTGGCAGTAGGTGTTCTGCGCCCGATGGCGCGCCCCGCTCATACCCTCCACATGAGCCCCATGGCGCCAGGGGCGACTACTCAAGGTGAGTGTCTGAAACCTGAGGGGAAGACGTGGTCACAGGTAGCGGGACCATCCAGGGAGAACCCACCGTCCGGCCGGCGCCGCGTTCGGAGACGGACACCTCGGCCGGGCCGAAGGGCGGCGGCCATCGACGTCCGCCGATCCGGCCGTCCGGAGGCGGAACCCGCGCCTGGGTACGCCCCTACATCGTCGGCCTGGTCGGACTCGACCTGATCGCCGCCCTGACCGCGACCCTCGCAGGCACCGCGGCCCGGTTCCATGACGCCCTCGCGGCGACCACCACCGCGCCCTACCTGGCCCTCTCGCTCGTACTGCCCCTGGTCTGGGTGGTCTTCGTCCGACTCGGAGGCGGGTACGAACGTCGCTTCCTGGGTGTGGGCACCGAAGAGTACCGCCGGGTCGCGGTGGCCGGAACGCTGCTGGCCGCGACCGTCGCCATCGGGGCCTACGCCGTCAAGTTCGACCTCGCCCGCGGTTACGTGCTCGTCACCCTGCCCCTGCTCGTCCTGCTCAGCCTCGGTCTGCGCTACGCGCGCCGCAAGGCCCTGCACCGGAGCCGTCGGGTCGGTGCGTGCATGAGCGGCGTGGTGGTCGTCGGGTATCGGAACGCCGCCGGTGAGCTCATCACGCGCTTTCGCGACGAGATCTACCACGGCATGCGGGTCGTGGGCGTGTGCCTGCCCGCGCACGAGACGGACCTGAGCGAGGTGGAGGGCTGTCCGGTCCTGGGCACCTTCGCCGACGCGGCCGACGCCGCCGCCCTGGTCGACGCGGACACGGTCGCCGTCCTGGCCTGTCCGGAGATGGACGGGGTGGCACTGCGTCGGCTGGCCTGGGAGCTGGAGAAGAGCGGGACCGACCTCACCGTCGCCTCGGCCCTCATGGAGGTCGCGGGCCCGCGCACCAGCATCCGTCCGGTCGCCGGTCTGCCCCTCCTCCACGTGGAACACCCCGAGCTGGTCGGGGCCCGGCGGCTGATCAAGGGGGTCTTCGATCGCTGCGCCGCCTCCCTGGCCCTCCTCCTGCTCTCACCCCTGTTCATCGTGCTGTTCGTGCTCATTCGGGCCGAGGGGGACGGGCCGGCACTGTTCCGACAGACCCGTGTGGGTCGGGACGGGGGCGAGTTCACCGTGTACAAGTTCCGTACGATGGTGGTCGGCGCCGAGACTTTGAAGTCGGTGCTACAACCCCGAAACGAGCACGACGGTGTGCTCTTCAAGATGCGTCGAGACCCCCGCGTCACCCCTGTCGGGGCATGGTTGCGGCGCTACTCCCTCGACGAGCTTCCCCAGCTCGTCAACGTGGTGCGCGGAGAGATGTCGCTCGTCGGTCCCAGGCCGCCGCTGCCGGAGGAGGTCGCCCGCTACGGGCACGACGTCCGTCGGAGATTGGTGGTCAAACCGGGATTGACGGGTCTTTGGCAGGTCAGCGGTCGTTCCGACCTCTCTTGGGAGGAATCGGTCCGCCTGGATCTGCGGTACGTGGAAAACTGGTCGCTGACGTTGGACATCCAGATCCTGTGGAAGACGTGGTCAGCGGTGATCCGTGGGGCGGGAGCTTACTAGCCGGTGAAGAGTATCCGAAACGATCATGAGGTGGCCCGGGACCTGGCCTCCGAGGCCGGTCAGCTGTTGCTGCGCCTGCGAGCCCGGCACGGCTTCGACGAGCCGGAGGTACTGCGCACGCTGGGGGACCGGACCTCGCACGAGTTCCTCTTCTCGGCGCTCGGGCGGCTGCGTCCCAGTGACGCGGTGCTGTCGGAGGAGGGTGTCGACGATCAGTCGAGGCTGAAGGCGCGACGGGTGTGGATCATCGACCCGTTGGACGGCACCCGGGAGTTCTCCGAGCCCGGCCGTACCGACTGGGCCGTGCACGTGGCGCTGTGGGAGAACGGCGAGCTGGTCGCGGGGGCGGTCGCGCTCCCCTCCCAGGGGAGCTGCCTGTCCACGGTGGATCCGCCCTGGCTCCCGGAGGAGCGGCCGGAGGGGCAGCGTCTGCGGATCACCGCCAGCCGCACCAGGCCTCCGGCGTTCGTGCAGCGCATGGCCACCCAGATGGGGGCCGAGGTCGTCCCGATGGGTTCGGCGGGGGCGAAGATCTGCGCCGTGATGCTCGGGATCGCCGACATCTACGTGCACGCGGGCGGACAGTACGAGTGGGACAGCGCCGCGCCGGTGGCGGTGGCGCGCGCCGCGGGGTTGCACGCCTCCCGGATCGACGGGTCCGAATTGCGCTATAACGTGGCGGACCCGCTACTCCCCGATATCCTTGTATGCCGATCGGAATTGTCGGGTATGTTGTTGGCGAGCATCCGCGACGGCGCGGACCTAGATAGCGCCGGTCCACACGCGGGGGGCTGAACGGTAAGGACCCTCCGCCTGGGTCCGGTCGTGTGTCGGTACTTCTAAGGCGGATTCCATGGGTCAGGCGAGTCAGCAGACCCTCGGGCGCTACCAGCTCTCCCAGCTGGACGTTCTCGAGGCCGAGTCGATCTTCATCATGCGCGAGGTGGCGGCCGAGTTCGAGCGGCCGGTCCTGCTCTTCTCCGGCGGCAAGGACTCCATCGTGATGCTCCGTCTGGCGGAGAAGGCCTTCTGGCCGGGGCCGATCCCCTTCCCCGTCATGCACGTGGACACCGGCCACAACTTCGACGAGGTCATCGAGTTCCGCGACCGTCGGGTGAAGGAGGCCGGGGTCCGCCTGGTCATCGCCTCGGTCCAGGAGCAGATCGACGCGGGCAAGGTCGTCGAGCCCACCGGCCGCTGGGCCGGACGCAACCGCCTCCAGACCTCCGCGCTGCTGGAGGCGATCGAGGAGCACGGCTTCGACGCGGCCTTCGGGGGCGCGCGTCGTGACGAGGAGAAGGCCCGGGCCAAGGAACGGGTCTTCTCCTTCCGCGACGAGTTCGGCCAGTGGGACCCCAAGAATCAGCGTCCCGAGCTCTGGAACGTGTACAACACCCGGATCGATCGGGGTGAGCACATCCGGGTCTTCCCCATCTCCAACTGGACCGAGCTGGACGTGTGGGAGTACATCAAGCGGGAGCGGCTGGACCTGCCCTCGATCTACTACGCGCATCGACGCGAGGTCTTCGAGCGCGACGGCATCCTGCTCGCCGCCTCCCCGATCATCCCGAGGGACGAGACCGAGGTGCCCTTCACCGAGACCGTGCGCTACCGCACGGTCGGCGACCTGACCTGCACCGGGGCGGTCAAGTCCACCGCGGTGGAGCTGGACGACATCATCGCCGAGATCGCGGCCACCCGGATCACCGAGCGCGGCCAGACCCGCGCCGACGACCGGGCCGGAGAGGCCGCCATGGAGGACCGCAAGCGCGAGGGCTACTTCTAGCTCGCGCGCAGGCGAGACCTCCCCTTTCAGGCGATAGTCCCCTCCATACCTAGGACCAGGCATCATGAGCAATGACATTCTGCGGTTCGCCACTGCGGGCTCCGTCGACGACGGCAAGAGCACCCTGATCGGCCGGCTGCTGTACGACTCCAAGTCGATCTTCGAGGACCAACTCGACGCGGTGGAGCGCACCAGCGTCGCCCGGGGCGAGGAGCAGACCAACCTGGCGCTGCTCACCGACGGCCTTCGCGCCGAGCGGGAGCAGGGCATCACCATCGACGTGGCCTATCGCTACTTCGCCACCCCCAAGCGCACCTTCATCATCGCCGACACCCCCGGCCACATCCAGTACACCCGGAACATGGTCACCGGAGCCTCTACGGCGGATCTGGCGATCATCCTGGTCGACGCCCGTAAGGGCCTTCAGGAGCAGAGCCGCCGGCACGCCTTCCTCGCCACCCTGCTCCAGGTTCCGCACCTGGTGCTGGCGGTCAACAAGATGGACCTGGTCGACTACTCCCAGGAGCGCTTCGAGGAGATCAAGGCCGAGTTCGCGGAGTTCGCGGCCAAGCTGGACACCCGCGACCTCGCCTTCGTCCCGATCTCGGCGCTGCACGGCGACAACGTGGTGAGCCGCTCGGAGAACATGCCGTGGTATGAGGGCGGCTCTCTGCTCCATCACCTGGAGAACGTCCACATCGCCTCCGACCGCAATCTGATCGACGTGCGCTTCCCCGTTCAGTACGTGATCCGGCCGCACCGTTCCAGCGACCCCGAACTGCACGACTACCGCGGTTACGCGGGCCGGCTCGCGGGCGGAGTGCTCAAGCCGGGGGACGAGGTCGTCCATCTTCCCTCCGGCCTGGCCACCCGGGTGGCCAGGATTTCGACGGCCGACGGCGAGGTCGCCGAGGCCTTCTCGCCGATGTCGGTCACCCTCCTGTTGGAGGACGAGATCGACATCTCGCGGGGCGACATGATCTGCCGGCCCAACAACACCCCGGTGGTCTCCCAGGACATCGAGGCGATGGTGTGCTGGATGACGGACGCGCGCAAACTCACCCCCCGTTCCAAGCTCATCGTGAAGCACACGACCCGCACCGCGAAGGTGATGGTCAAGGATCTGCGCTACCGCCTGGACGTCAACACGTTGCACAGGGACGAGCAGGCCGACCACCTGGCGCTCAACGAGATCGGGCGGGTGCGGCTGCGCTCCACCCAGCCCCTGTTCGTGGACGAGTACGCGAAGAACCGTCAGACCGGCGGTTTCATCCTCATCGACGAGGCCACCAACGTCACCGTCGGGGCGGGCATGGTCGTCAAGGCCGACTGACCTCCCCCACGCCGCACGAGAGCGGGATCGCCTTCGGGCGGTCCCGCTCTCGTGTGTTCGGGGGCGGATCGAGTCGCCCTCGGACCTGCGGATCGAAGGTGAGATCCTGCAGTCGTATTTCCAGATGTAAAAGAAACATAAGTCTTTTTCCGGGCCCCGGTTCCAGTCGGTTCGGTGTTAATGGGGTCTCTGGAGGGGGTGGGGTTACCGGGCGTTAGGTGCCTGTCCAGCGGGTCGGACCTGGCGTGGTGTCAGGCATCGAAGGGGTGAACGTGCCCGGGTGTCAGACATGGGATGAATGAAACGAGAAGAAAAAAATCCCTGGGGCTCTGGCAATAACGGTTCAAGTCTGCCTAAAGTGTCCAAATCGCAGGTGGGTCTCAATCGGGCGAATACGCACGGTGAGGACCCCTCTGTGTACCCCTGACCCCCGATCTCCCTCATAAGGAGGAACCGCGTGAAGAAGCACCCCACTCGCAGGGTCGCGATCGGCGCCGTCGCGGTCGGCGCGCTCACCATCCCCATGGCCCTCTCCGGGGCCGTCAGCGCCGGTGCGGCCGACCTCGCGCCGGTCTACACCAACGCCTCCGCCTCCAGCGACTGGATCGTCGTGCTGGAGGACTCGGTCAGCACGGCCTCGGTGTCCCCCTCGTCCTTCGGCATCTCGCAGGACCAGGTGAACCACACCTACGAGGAGGCCCTCAACGGTTACTCGGCCACGCTGAGCGAGTCCGAGGTCGAGGACCTGCGGGCTCAGGACGGTGTCGCCTACATCGAGCAGGTCGGTGAGGTCACCACCATGGTTCCCTGGGGCCTGGACCGGATCGACCAGGAGGACCTGCCCCTGGACGGTTCGTACACCACGGAGGCCGACGGCTCCGGCTCCTCGGCGTACATCATCGACACCGGCATCGACCCGGACCACCCCGACTTCGGTGGTCGCGCCGAGGTCGGCTTCGACGCCACCGGCGGTGACGGTCTCGACCGTCAGGGCCACGGCACCCACGTGGCCGGCACGGTCGGTTCCGACAGCTACGGTGTCGCCCCCGGCGCCGACCTGTTCGGCGTGAAGGTCCTCGGGGACGACGGCTCCGGCACCTACGACGACGTCATCGCGGGCATCGACTGGGTGGCCGAGAACGCCGGTCCGAACGCCGTCGCCAACATGTCGCTGGGCGGCCCGGCCTCGCAGGCCGTCGACGACGCGGTGAACGCCCTGGCCGAGTCCGGTGTGTTCGTGGCCGTCGCCGCGGGCAACGAGAGCCAGGACGCGGGCAACGTCTCCCCGGGCGGCGCCTCCGGCGTGGTCACGGTCGCCGCCTCCGACTCGTCCGACGGCGCGGCCTCCTTCTCCAACTACGGCTCGGCCGTGGACATCTACGCCCCCGGCGTGGACGTGGAATCGACCATCCCCGGTGGCGGGACCGACAGCTACAGCGGCACCTCGATGGCCAGCCCGCACGTCGCCGGCGCCGCGGCTCTGTACAAGAGCAGCCTCGGTGACGACGACCAGGGCACCATCCTGGACTGGATGATCGACAACGGCGGTGCCGACAAGATCAGCGGCGTCCCGAGCGGCACGGTCAACCTGCTGCTGAACGTCGAGGGTCTGTAGGACCCACCGGGCTGTGGAGACCCCGCGCGTCCACAATCCGGAGTGAGGATCGACGGGACGGCCCCGGGCCGGAGGGAGACCTCCGGTCCGGGGCCGCGTCGTGTCCGGGGCTCCCCGACACCGACGACCTTCCGGTCATGGTCCGTCACCGAAAGTAATAACCTGAAGGTGTGGATGGATATCGTCTGATCTTCGTCGGAGGAATGGGCCGCTCCGGATCGACCCTGATCGAACGTCTCCTCGGTGAGCTGCCCGGGTTCTGCTCCGTCGGAGAGACCGTGCACCTGTGGCGCCGGGGGCTGTTGGAGAACGAGCGCTGCGGCTGTGGGAAGGCCTTTCTCGACTGCGGCTTCTGGAGCGAGGTCGGGGAACGGGCCTTCGGCGGCTGGGGAGGCCTGGACGTGGACGGGGTCCTGCGCCTCAAGGACGGCGTGGATCGCACCCGTTTCCTGCCGGCCCTGCTCGACGGAGAGTGGGGGAACGGCGCGTTCGCGACGCGCGGCCGCCTCTACGTCGACCTCTACCACCGGCTCCACGGGGCGGTGGCGGAGGTCTCCGGGGCGCGGGTGGTCGTCGACGCGAGCAAACACGCCTCCCTCGCGGCCTGCCTGAGGCGCGGGTACGGCGATCGGATGCGCCTTCTGCACGTGGTGCGTGACCCTCGGGCGGTGGCCCACTCCTGGGGCAGGAGGGTGGCCCGCCCCGACGCCTCGCCCGACAGTCGGGAGAAGGAGATGGCGCGCTACTCCGCGGGCCGTGCGGCGGTCCAGTGGATGACCCAGAACGCCACCCTGGACGCGCTGGCGCGGCGAGGGGTGGCCACGCTCAGGGTCCGCTACGAGGACTTCGTGGCCGACCCCGACCGGGAGTTCGGCCGGATCGCCGACTTCGTGGGCCACGACGGTCCGCCGCTCGACCTGGGGGGCGCGGGGGTGGAGCCGACCGAGGGACACGCGGTCTCCGGGAACCCGATGCGCTTCCGGTCCGGCCCGGTGGGGGTCCGGGCGGATCACCGCTGGCGCGAGGAGTTCGCCCCGTGGAGGCGGTGTCTGGTCGAGGCGGTCACCGCCCCCACTCGTGGGCGCTACGGGTACTGATGTCCCCCTATGTGCTCAGGGGGTGTCGCCTGCACGGAAAATAACGTATCGTCATACCTTTGTTACCCTGTGTCATCTAAGGGGAAGAGGAGGCGATGGATCATGGGTGGCGGACCGATACGGGGCATGGCCGCGACGGGGGCGCTCCTCTTCGCGCTGGGACTGGCCGGGGCCGGAGACACGCCCACGGTCGCGGACGCGCCGAAGGCGCCGAAGGCCCGCCCCCTGACCGCCCTGCGACCACCTCCGAACCCGGAGGCCCTTCTCGGGCTACCGCCGGTCGGAGCGACCGGCTGCACCGTCTCGGAGATCCTCGAGACCTCCTGCGGCGTCTGGTGGGGGGCCAGTCCCTACCAGGACGAGGTCGAACCGCTGGAGGAGGCGGTCGGCCGGAACATGGACATCGTCTACACCTGGCGGGGGATCGACCAGGCCAGGGTGCCCGGAGAGCGCGAACTGCGGATGATCGAGGAGGGCCGCTTCGTCCACACCAACATCGAGGCGCGCCGTTTCGGCTCTCCCGGCCGTCCGGACATCCCCTACCGGGAGATCATCGCCGGAGAGTTCGACGACTCCCTCCGTTCCCAGGCACGCGCCGTCGCCGAGACCGGGGTCCCCTACTTCATCACCTTCGACCACGAGGCCGACGCCAACCGACGCTACAACCGTCGAGGCACCCCCGAGGAGTTCGTCGAATCCTGGCGGCACATCGTCGACCTGTACCGGCGAGAGGGGGCCGACAACGCCGTCTGGGTGTGGAACGTGACCGGCTGGCCCGACAACCTCGATCGGCTCCCCGGGCTCTGGCCGGGCAACGACTACGTCGACTGGCTCAGTTGGGAGGCCTACAACATGACCGACTGTGACTCCCAGCCGAACTGGAACCACGTGGTCTCCTTCGAGGAGGCGTTGGCCCCCGCCTACGAGTGGATCCAACGGGAGGGGCCCGAGCACGGGATCGACCCGACCAAACCGGTCATGATCGGTGAGATGGGCACCACCGACATCGGGGCCACCGAGACCTACGAGTGGTACGCCGAGATCCCCGAGGTCCTCAAACGTTACGAGCGCGTCCGCGCGGTCAAGCTCTGGGACAACAAGGTCTCCGAGGGCTGCGACTTCCGTGTGAGCGTCAACCCCCATGCCCTGCGCGGTTTCAAGCTGGCCGGCCAGGACCCGTACGTGAACCTGCCCGACCGGGTACGCGAACTGGTCGACTTCGCCGAGCGGCGCAAGCAGGGGCGGGAACAGGACTGACGGTCGGGGAAGGCACCGGTCGGGCGCGGCCGGCGTCCTCCCCGACCGTTCAGCCCCCCGCGGGCCGGGACATCGCCCAGGTACGCGGACCGCCGTCGGGAAGGTCGTACTCGGCGTCGACGGTGAACCCCAGAGACTCGTACAGGCGCACGTTCCCCCGGGCGGAGGTCTCCAGGAAGGCGGGCACGCCGCCGGCGTCGGCCTCGCGCAGACCGGCGCGAACGACCTCTCGGCCCAGTCCGCGCCCCTGGGCGTCGGGGCGGACCCCGACCGTGCCCAGGAACCACACCGGTCCGGTCGGGCGGTGGCGCTCCATGGTCGCCTCCGCCGAGGCGTAGGCGTCGGCCCGGTCCCCGGCCAGTTCGATCAGGGTGGGCAGGAGCCGTTCCAGCGTGACGTCGGCCCCACCCGAGTCCGGGGTCGACCACACGGCGACGGCGGCCAGGTCATCGGAGACGTGGACGCGTCCGTGCGGCAGACCGACCTCGGCGAGGAAGATCCGCTGGAACTCCCGGAGCCGCGCGAGGTGGTCGTCGGCGGTGATCGTGTGCCGTGTGAACGGATAGTCGGCGAACGCCTCCGCCAACGTGTCCGCGGCCCCCTCCACGTCCGCGACCGTGGCCTCTCTGATCATGTGTCTCCCCCTTCGAACCCACCGGCGGAACCGCCGGCCTCACCCGGAGGTTAGTGACCCCTCCCCCCGCGACGCCACGTATTTCGAGGCCGTCCCGGACGGGACGGCCCCGAACGTTCTCAGACGCCCTTGCCGCGCAGATGGAGCATGCGCAGGATCCAGCCCGGAGGCACCCCGCAGATCACCAGGAACGCCAGGTAGGCCCGCCCTTCGGTCGGGCGTGCCCGCAGGGTGGTGCCGATCCAGCGGAGAGCCCGCCCACGACGGCCGGCCGAGGCCTCGGCGAAGGCGATCTGGCCGGTGATGCGGGCGTAGCCGCGCGGCACCAGACGGAACTCCGGGTAGCGCCTCAACAACCAGCGCAGCGCGGTGGAGATGGTCTGCCAACGTTCGGCGAAGAAGGACTTGCGATGCCACAGCACCCGTACGCCCGCCTCGGGGATGTTGCGGATCGGCCCCCGCCGCGCCAGACGCAGCAGCAGCTCGTAGTCCTCGGCGTAGCTGCCCGGGATCTCCTCGCTCACCGCGCCGCAACCGTCCACCATGGCCGAACGGCGGATGAGGAAGGTGGAGGGGTGCAGCTCGGTCAGGCGCGAACCCAACAGGTCTCCGAAGGAGACGCTGGTGCGGTCCAGGACCCGCTCGGACTCCACCTTGTCGTAGACCACCCGGATCCCGCAGCACACCATGTCCGTTCCGGGTTCGGAACGCATGATCTCCACTTGGGCGCGGAGCTTGTCGGGCAGCCAGGTGTCGTCGTCGTCGCAGAAGGCCACCAGGTCGGTGACGGCGGCCAGCACCCCGGTGTTGCGCGCTCCCGCCAGCCCGGGCGTCTGCGTGTTGGTCATCACCTCGACCCGACGTTCCCCCTCGTCCAGGGCGAGGGAGGGGTCGGGGCGGTCGTTGTCGAACACCACGATCGTGGTGACGCGCCCCGGGTAGTCCTGTTCGGCCACCGCCCTCAACGTGCGGCGCAGCAGTTCGGGGCGGCCCCGGGTCGGGACGACCACGGTCACCTCCGGCCAGGTGTCGTCCACGACCGCGGTGGGCGTGACCGGTTCGGTCGTGGCGCCGTCGGTCACCAGGTCGATGAGCTCTCCGGCGCGCAGGGCCGCCCGCTCGGCCCCGCCGTCGGTCTCGGGTGCCACGCGGAAGTCCTCCGGGGAGGCCAACGCCTTGTCGATGAACGTGTGCAGTTGTTGGGCGGTCGAGCAGCCGCGGATCCGGCCGGCCCCCTCCATGCGTTCGACGAACAGCAGCTGGTGGTCGTCGACGTGCTCCTCCAACTCCGGGTCCCTGGCCACCACGATGGGCATCCGGCCCGCCGACCTGGCCTGGGTGATCGTGCCGGGGCCGCCATGGGCGACCACCACCCTCGCGTGCCGCATCGCCTCGGTCAGTTCGTCCCCGGGCAGGAACGGAACGCCGGAGGCCCGCTCCGGCGCGGATCCGTGCCCGTACTGGACGAGGATCCTCAGGTCCGGGTGGCGGCGGGCGTAGTCGTCGATCCAGCGCACGAGGCGGTCGAACGCGTGGTGGTCGGTGCCGACGCTGACGACCACGTCGGGATGGTCGTCCTCGTCGTCTCGGTGCGGGTTCGGGCGTGTGGTCTGTTCGGTCACAGGAGTGGTCCTACGGTGATCGCGGTCGGCATGAACGAACGCTGTTCCTCCCATTGGGTGAGGAACAGCCTGGTGAACGGCTTGCAGAGGCGGGCGGTGAGAGTGGGCGTGTCGATGCGGTCGTAGACCTCGATGTAGACGGTCGGGATCCGCAGCGCCCAGGCCAGCACGAAGAAGGGCAACGCGACCCCGGCTCCGGTGCTGACGACCACGGAGGGGCGCCGTCCGCCCATCACCCGTAGGGCCAGGACCGTGTTGCGCAGCAGGTTGCTGATGTGACGGGTGGTCGGGTGGAAGGCCCACCGCACGTTCTCCCCGCCGAGGGCGGCCTCGGCGTCGGGCGTGCGGAAGGTGACCCACACGCGTTCTCTGTCCCGCCACCAAGGACGTAGCGAGCACAACTGGGTGAGGTGACCGCCGCTGGAGGCCACCAGAAGGACCGGACGTGCAGACATTTCGTGATCAACTCATAACCGTGTGTCATGAACCGGGATGTGCGAGTGCGGGGTCGGGGCTCTCGGGTTCACCTCCACGACCTCAGGGACAGGTGGTCGCGCAGCCACCACAGCGACGCCAGGTGCCCGAGGACGCCCGCGGCGATGGAGATCCCCAGGGCCGGAAGTCCGCCCCCGGTCATCGCCTCCACGACCAGGGGGAGTCCGCCGAACCACACCAGGGCGCAGCCCACGGCGACCAGGACCGGACGACTCACCGGATGCAGCGCCACCAAGGAACGCAACTGCCACAGGGGCAGGGTCTTGCGCACCAGTACCGCGATCACCAGTGCCACCGCCGCGCCCACCGCTCCGTGGGAGGGCACCAATAGCAGGCACACCCCCACGTTGGCCAGCAACGACAGCAGGTTGTTGAGCAGGTTCAGGCCGGTGCGTCCGGTCATGGTGAGCACGAGGTCTCCCATGCCCAGGACCGCCCCGGTCAACTGTCCGAGGCACACGGTCACCAGGACCACGGCGCCGGTCGCGTACGCGTCTCCGAACAGCCGCATCACCTCGGGGGCGAACACCAGCGCGGAGAGGTAGAGAGGCCAGTTCAGACACACCAGCCAGGCCGTTCCCGCCTGGTAGAGCGAGCGCACGCCCGAGTGGTCCTCCGCGGCCAGGAGCTCCACGAAACGGGGCTGTGCCGCGTACAGCACCGCCTGGGTGCCGAACTGGCCCACCACCATGATCCGGGTGGCGGCGGTGAAGACGGCGGCCCCGCTCAGGCCGCCGAGCAGCGCCACCATCACCACCCCGCCCCGCTGCACCCCCATCTGGGCGACCCCGCCCAGGGCGCGAGGGAGCGAGAAGGCCCAGAACCTCGCCGGGGTGACCGGGCCCTCGTCGTCGGGCGGCACGGCGACGCTCTCGGGAACGGAGCGGCGTACGAGTCGACCCACCCAGAACCAGGCCAGCACCGCCGCCGGCAGGTAGGGGCCGGCCCAGGCCAGGGCCAGCAGCCCGACCGAACCGGTCAACGCGATCATTCCGACCAGCGCGAGCTGCGCCAGCGGCCGACCGACCCGGTCCACCAGGACGGTCGCCGACATGTCGTGATGGGCCCGGGTCGCGGCCAGGGCCGTGTCGGTGAGCACCGCGAACGGGAGGAACAGCGCCAGGATCCTCAGGTAGGCGGCGGCCTCCTCGGGGCCGAGGGCGTCGGCGAGGGGGTCGGCGAACACCAGCAGGAGCACCGAGACCAGGGACGCCGTCACCACCGCCGGTCCCATGGCCAGCCGCAACAGCGCGGGGACGCCTCCGGGGCGGCCGAACACCCGGAGCCGGGCGATGAAGTACACCAGCCCGTCCGGGGCTCCCAGGTTGGCCACCGCCGTCATGATCAGGAACACCGACGTCGCGGAGAACAGCAGGCCCGCCGTCTCCTGGGAGAAGGCGCGGGCGATCGCGACGATCAACGCCAGGTTGAGCGCGGCGCTCACCACCGCGCCCGCCATGTTGATCACCCCGCCGCGCAGTACGCGGCGGGTTCCGCGGTCGACGCGGTGTTCCGCCGACGTCACATCGACCACGAGGGGGTGCGCCCCCACCAGTCGGCGAGACGGGTGTCGCTCTCGGTGAACCGTGCGGTGAGTTCGGCGCGCAGGGAGTCCGGCATCACCGAGCGTTTACGGGCGTTGTGGCGACCGGGCGCGGCCATGGGGGTGGTGGGCAGCCCGAGGAAACGGACGATCCCCTCCAACGCGCGGGAGGTTCCGTCGAACAGGTCGGCGTAGTCCACCACGTGCATGCGCTCCCGCCCCACCCGGGCCTCCATGCGCAGCAGTTGATCCACGTAGTGTCCGCGCGCCACGTACCCGTGGTGCTGGTGGGAATGGGAGTAGTGGCCCGGGTCCTCGATCAGGCGCTCCTCGGCGCCCGCCAGACGCTCCGGCTCCAATTCGATCGCGCGCGCGAAGGATTCGGTCTCGAAGCCCCGGGCGGTCTCATGGGCGTGCGCGGAGTAGGCCCGCTCGACCGGATCGCGCAGGAGCACCACGACCTTGACCCCGGGCAGTTCGCGGGCGATCCGCTCCGGGGCCAGGGGATGGAACAGGTAGTACGGGCTGGACTCGAAGACCAGGGTCCGCGGTCGCCCCCACCGGGACCGCAGACCGCCGCGCAGAGGGAAATGCGAGCGGTACCAGGACAGTCCGCGGTGGTATCCCGTGTCGAAGTAGTGGACCCCCTTGCGCAGGGTCGGACCGGAGATCGCGGGGTGCGAGCACAAGGCCTTGAACAGCGAGGTGGTGCCCGACCGCTGGGCTCCGCAGATGAGGAAGTCCGGCAGGGCCCTCGCCGGACTGGTCACGCCCCCCAGCCCGTCGGCGATCGGTAGCAGGGCGCGCCGGGCCGGGACGGCCAGGCGGTTCAGCGCAGAGGTGGCCCGGGACATCGCGAGCTCCTTCGTTGTGAGACGTGGCCCCATCGCGGCGACGACGGGGTCGGGACGCGTGCCGTCCGATGACATCGGTCGTTCAACCGGTGTGGACGGCCTCGTGGGCGGCTCGTTCCTGGAGCCCCTCCAGGGCGGGGAGCAGCCAGTCGTCGACGGCGGCGAGGTGACCTCCGCTCTCCGCCTGACGGTCGTGCAGGTAGCGGGTGGCCAGGTCGATCAGGTACAGGGCCATCACGGTGGAGACCGTGTTGGGTCGTACTCCGAGCTCGGCCAGGAGAGGGTCGCGCAGAAGCCGCGCGCCGCTGTCCAGCCAGCGGTGCACCCCCGGGTGGACCCCGGCCTGAACGCATTCGTTGAGGTCGTAGTGCAGGGCGTCGAACCCGGCGGGGGCGTCCAAGGACAGGCGTTCCCAGTCCCAGACGAACGCCCGTCTCGCGGTGCCGGCGATGTTCCATCTGGTGAGGTCGCCGTGCCAGGCGCCGAAGCACAGGGACACGTCCGGGAGGCGTTGCAGCGCGGCGCGCAGAGGGCCCACCTCGGGCCGGGAACCGAGCTTGGCGATCCGTTCGTCCAGCGCGCTCCGGTAGGGGCTCATCGAGAGTCGGCGTTCGGTCACCGGGGCCACGGAGACGATCCGGGTGACGCAGCGCAGGAGCTGGTGTCGGGTGGGGCGGTCGGTCTGGCCGCCCACCGGGAGCCCCTCCTGCACCAGCAGAGGCTGTCCGTTCCACTCGCCCTCGTAGAGGAGACGGGGCACCGTCACGTCCGGCAGTCTCGCCTCCGACAGCAGCCGGAGCGCCTCGGCCTCGGCCCGGACCAGCCGGCCGGTGAGCTCGTTGACCGCGACCTTGGCGTAGCCGATGGTCCGCCCGCCGGGGGTCAACAACAGCAGGACCGGTTTGCGGTTGGCGCGCGGCGGTCCCAGGTGGATCGCGATGGACAGATCGCGGTCCAGCGCGGCGGCGAGCGCGTGCTCGATCCCCGGACCGGCGCCCACGTACAGCCGGTCGCGCAGCAGGAGCGGGGCCACCCCGCTGGCGAAGGCCCCGGTCAGCAGCAGAGTGCGCAGGCGCTCGCGCAGGGAGTGGTTCTGCGCGAAGGAGGTGATGCCCCGGGTGGCCGCCGAGCGGTCGTGCACGGGCAGGATCACCCTCGGGTTGTGCGCGCTGGGCACCGGCAGGTACTGGTGCCCCCGGCGCCGGGGAGGCGCGTTGCGAGGGCCTCCGTCTCCGGTACCGAGCAGTCCGCCGCAGGGCCACAGCACGGCGGCGAGATCGGTCAGGTAGGTGGTCTCTGTGGTCACCAGGCACCCCCGCCGGTGCGCGCGGGTCCCCGTCGTGCCGACACCCTCGGTTCCTCGACGCGCCACAGGAGGGCGACGGCGATCATGGTGACGGCGAGCGGGGACATGAGCGCGACGTAGAAGAACATGTACCAGAACAGCAGCAGAACGGTCAGCAGGGCTCCCTGCCCGACCAGGGTGGTCGCGGAACGGTAGCGCCACGCGACCAGGACGAAGAAGGCCACGAACAGGGCCGTGCCGACCCAACCACCGGCGATGAGCGTCATCCACAGTTGACCGGCGTTGCCGATCACGTGCTGCCCGCAGCCGGGGCACTCGGCGGTGGGGCCGACCGCGATCGAGTCGGAACTGCCCAACGACTCCCGCGTGGTGCCCCACCCCACGATGGGGGAGAGGTCGGCGGCCTCGACGGAGGCGGAGTTGGTGGCGGCGCGGCCGTCGTCGCTGTGGGGGTTGTCCGCCCGCGCGCGCACGACGTCGGCGAGAGGGGACAGGAACAGGCCCGCCATCAGGAAGAGCATCGCGACCGTGCCGGCCAGGACCGGGACCACCCGACCCCGGCGGAGCGCCTGTACGGCGACGAAGAGCACCGAGAGGACCAGGCCGGCCCACAGCGCGCGGTTCAGCGAGTGGACGACCGGGGCCACCGAGGCCACGACGACGATCAGCGCGGCCCAGCGGACCGGCCCGGTCCGTTGGAGGATCCACCCCAGTACGAGCCACACCAGGAGCAGGGACAGCATGTAGCCCCAGATGTTGGTGTACTCCCAGGGGGCCTTCGGCCGGGCCGATTCGTAGCCGAAGATGTCCATGACCTGGGCGGAGGCCGGATGGATCAACGTCTGCATGTAGGGGTCGGAGGCCAGGGAACCGGGCATCAGGTACTCCAGCGGCGCGGTGAACTCGAACCGCGGCGCGAGCATCCCCAGGTAGCCGCCGGCCACGGTGACCAGGCACAGCACGGCCAGGGCCCACACGACGCGGCGCACCGGCAGTTCACGCTCGGTGAGGTTGCCGATGTAGAGCATCACCACGGTCAGCACCAGGTAGTTGACCGCTCTGAGGATCGCCCCCGGAAAGCCCCCGCTCTCGGGGACGGTCCCCGGCATCGTCAGGGGCACCAGGGCCAGACCGAGCAGGGTCCACACCAGGAACAGGCCCCACACCCAGAACCACGGGGGGACCCGCAGGCCCACCGTCCGGTGTCGCCGGACCAGCTCGGCGAACATCGGTACGGCGAACAGCCAGTAGGCGAACTGGCCCATGCCCAGAGCCCACCACAGGGGATAGCCGGCGAGCAGCCAGATCAGAGGTCGTCCGGTGACCGGGGCGAGGCCGCGCGCGGGCGCGACCTCCCAGGCCACCCCTTTCGGACGCGTCCCTCGGACGGCCCGGCCCCGGGCCGTCAACGTCGGGATCCCGCGGAGGCGGCCCCGGCGCCGACGGAGGGGGTCGAGTCGGAGCCGTTCGTCTCCTCCTCCTTCTCGGCCTCGGACGTGTCGGCCTCGGCGGGCCGCGGGGGCGCGGACGGGACGGACTCGGGCAGGGGGGCGGGCGCGGGCTGACGGGGGACCGTGATCGAGCCGGGCACGGCCACCCCGAAGCGGGAGCCGGCGGTGATCAGCTCGTTCAGGACCTCGCGGCGGCTCCGGCCCAGCTCCACCACCGGGAGCAGCAGGTCGGCGTGGGCGGCCAGCGCGTGGGCGTCGGCGCGCTCTCCGGCGGAGGCGGTCACGATGACCACGAACTCGGCGCGGGGACGGAGCAGGTCGACGAGCTCGGCGGCGCCGCCTTGGAACGGGGCCGTGACGCCCGGACGGCCGTACCGCAGCGCGCGCAGACGGGGGAGCCCGGAGGGGCGGACCACCAGGTCGTCGGGGTTCTCGCCGTCGACGAGGATCTCGGCCAGACCGGGGCCCTCGTCGAGCCCGAGGAGGGCGTTCATGGAGTCGGCGCGCGGGTCGGCGCACACCAACAGGGTGTCGGAGCCACCCCGGGCCAGGGCGGCGGCCAGGTTCACGGCGGCGGCGATCCCCGAACGCCCGGGAGTGGTGCCCGTGACCACGATCACCTGGCCGGAAGCGGACACTCCGTCGACCACGGAGGCCCCTCCGACGGACGCGCGGGCACGGATCAGGTGGGCGAGTTCGTCGGCGCGCCGGCCGTCGGGGTCGGCCTCGGTGAGCAGCCCCGGGGTCCGGTCGGGGTCCGTGCCGGGAGTGGACAGGTCCAACAGGACGGGCAGGCCGGCGATCCGGGCGGTGTCCTCGGTGTCGCGCAGGCGCGGGTCCAGCCGGTCGCGCACGACGGCGGTCAGGAGCCCGGCCAGGAGCCCGAGGGCCGCGCCCGCGACGATCCACAGTGCCGGGATCGGGGAGGAGGCCGAGGCGGGCAGGTCGGCCGGGGTGAGGACCTGACCGGGGGAGACCGTCTCGCGCAGGGCGCCGAGCGGGCCGATCATGTTGCCGAGGTCGCCGATCTCCTGCCGGAGGGCGTCGGCGCGGGCGCTCTCACCGGCGTTCGAGTCGCCGGGGGCGGTTTCGGACAGCGCGTCGTAACGCTCCTGCTGTTCGGCCCGCAGAGTCTCCAGATGGCCGTCGATGAGGTTCCGGACCTGCGTTCCACGCTGTTCCAGGTAGGCGTCGGCGAGGGCGGCGGCGCCCGTGCGCGCGGTCTCCGGGGAGCGGGCGGAGTAGTGCAGTTCCATGATGTTGCTGTTGGGCGGGACGGTCACGTCGACGTGTTCGCGTACGTCCTCGGCCGAGGGGGAGCCGGGGATCTCCTCGGCGGCGGCGCCGGCGACCCGGTCGGAGAGGACGACCTGGGCCTCGCTGTCGAGGTTGACGTCGCCGGTCAGGCGGCCGGAGCGCTCCCCGGTGAACTCGGCCATGCCGGTCGGGTGCACTTGGACGGCGGTGACGGAGGTGTAGGTGGAGGGCACGGCGAACGCCCCCGCGGTGGCCAGGACCAGTCCGCCCAGCACACCCGCGACCACGAGCCGCCGGCGGCGCCTCAAGAGTGCGGTGTACTCCTTCAGTTCCGGTCCGGACGGGCCGGGGACGTCGGTGGCCATCGGGTCCTCTCCACACAGACATGGCAGCACTTTTAGTAAGTGATTGCATACTAAGTGTAATCCCTTTGGGTCTGCCCGACGGTTTGAGAAACGGCCTTTTCCCTTCCGAAACTGTCCGGAAACCGAGGGTCGAGGGGGAGAATCGACCAGATAAAGCGGACATCAAGCTTCTTCGAGCATGAAAAAGGGCGTCGGGATCTCCCGACGCCCCGCGCGCACGCGCCCGCGGACCTACCCTCCGGCGATCGCCGTGGGCAGCCCGGTCTCGGACTCCCAGGCCTGGTCGCACTCCTTCTGGCTGGAGACCGTCTGGGCCCGTGCCGAACAGTCCCGGTACTCGGTGGCCGGCCCGTTGTAGACGAACAGCACGGCGATCATCGACGCGGAGAGGACCACGCCCACCATGCCCACGGCCATACTCGCCAGGGCGCCGGGGGCCTCGGAGCCGTGGGCTTTGGCCGCTCGGCGGGCGCGTAGCCCCTGCACCAGGCCGAAGGCGGACAGGACTCCGCTGTAGGGCGGGAACAGAAAACCCGCCAACCCGAGGAACAGCCCCCAGAAGCCGCCTCGCTCCACCTTCGGTGGCTGGCCGTCGGTCCGGGACTCCGGGCTGTGGTCGGTCACAGGTTCACTCCTTCGATGGCACCGTGCGGGGCGGGGCGCCGTGGTCCGCGGCGCCGGAGCGGCGCGGGGTCGTCTTGGACGCGAATGGAACTGAGGTCCGCGTGGGGTAGACGCTACCCGGACCGATAGGGTGGGAACGCGGACGGGCCGAGTAGGCCCAGGTCCGGCGTGTGCGCCGGACGTACGCGCATTCCGGATGCCGCGCCGTCCCCCGGCGCCCCCGGGAGCGGAGGGCCTCGGGCCTCTCCGCATCGTTCTTCTACACGTGAGGGAGAAGCACGCTTTGTCCGCGCGAGTGGTGGTTCTCATATCCGGGGCGGGCAGCAACATGGCCGCTCTGATGGAGGCCGCGAAGGACCCCGACTACGGGGTCGAGATCGTCGCAGTCGGTACGGATCGCGAGGGAACACGCGGTATCGAGGTCGCCCGGGAGGCGGGGGTGCCCACCTTCGTGGTCCCCTTCCGCGCCTACGCCGACCGTGCCGAATGGGATACGGCCATGTCCGACCGGATCGCCGAGTACACACCCGATCTGGTCGTCTCCGCCGGCTTCATGCGCATCCTGGGGCCCGCCGTCGTCGGCCGGCACCAGGCGGTCAACATCCACCCGGCCCTGCTCCCCTCCTTCCCCGGCGCGCACGCGGTACGCGACGCGCTCGCCCACGGTGTCCGCATCACCGGCACCACCATCCACTTCCTCGACGAGGGCGTCGATTCCGGGCCGATCATCGACCAGGTCGCGGTGCCCGTCGAGGACGGAGACGACGAGTCCGGCCTCCACGAACGGATCAAGGTCGTGGAACGGCGGATGCTGGTCGACACGGTCGGCCGGCTCGCCCGTGAAGGCTGGACCGTCGACGGCAGGCACGTGCGGTTCGGCCGCACCGACACGAAGGAGAACCGGTGACCCAGCAGGCCATCAGGCGTGCGTTGATCAGTGTGTACGACAAGACCGGTCTGACCGACCTGGGCGCGGGTCTGGCCGAGGCCGGGGTGGAGATCGTCTCCACCGGCTCCACCGCCGCCACCCTCACCGCGGCGGGCGTGCCCGTCACCCCGGTCGAGGACGTCACGGGCTTCCCCGAGATCATGGAGGGCCGGGTCAAGACCCTCCACCCCTCCGTGCACGCGGGCCTGCTCGCCGACCGGAACAACCCCGACCACGTCGCCAAGATCGACGAGTTGGGCATCGCCCCCTTCGATCTGGTCGTGGTCAACCTCTACCCCTTCTCCGACACCGTCGCCTCGGGTGCCTCCGAGGCCGACTGCATCGAGAAGATCGACATCGGCGGTCCGGCCATGGTGCGCGCCTCCGCCAAGAACCACGGCAGCGTCGCGATCGTGGTCGACCCCGCCGCCTACGACTCCGTGCTGGAGGCGGTCCGGGCCGGCGGCTTCACCCTGGACCGGCGCAAGGCCCTGGCCGGGCTGGCCTTCCAGCACACCGCCGCCTACGACGCGGCGGTCGCCGAGTGGTTCGCGACCGCCTACGCCCCCGACACGGAGACGGACGAGGGCGGCCTGCCCGCCTTCCGCGCCTCGGTGTACACCCGTGAGAGCGGTCTGCGCTACGGCGAGAACCCGCACCAGAAGGCCGCCCTCTACACCGAGGTCGGCGCCTCCGGCGGTCTCGCCGGCGCCGAGCAGCTGCACGGCAAGGCCATGTCGTACAACAACTACGTCGACGCCGACGCCGCCCTGCGCGCCGCCTACGACTTCGACGAGCCGTGCGTGGCCATCATCAAGCACGCCAACCCGTGCGGTATCGCCGTGGGCACCGACCTCGCCGAGGCCCACCGCAAGGCGCACGCGGGCGACCCGGTCTCCGCGTTCGGCGGGGTGATCGCCGCCAACCGCGAGGTCGACGCCGAGGTGGCCGCGCAGATCGCCGAGATCTTCACCGAGGTCGTCGTCGCCCCGGGCTTCTCGGACGAGGCGGTCCGGACCCTGTCGGCGAAGAAGAACATCCGCCTGCTGGTGGTCGCCGACCCGGCCAAGGGGCCGCGCCGCGAGTTCCGTCAGGTCAGTGGCGGTCTGCTGGTCCAGGACACCGACGTCGTCGACGCCGAGGGCGACGACCCCGCCACCTGGACCCTGGCCACCGGCACCCCCGCCGACGAGGCCACGCTCGCCGACCTGGCCTTCGCCTGGACCGCCGTGCGCGCGGTCAAGTCCAACGCGATCCTGCTCGCCGCCGACGGCGCCACCGTCGGTGTCGGCATGGGCCAGGTCAACCGGGTCGACTCGGCCCGGCTCGCGGTCTCCCGCGCGGGAGACCGGGTCAAGGGCGCCGTGGCCGCCAGCGACGCCTTCTTCCCCTTCCCGGACGGTCTGGAGATCCTCACCGAGGCCGGCGTCCGCGCCGTCGTCCAGCCGGGTGGTTCGGTCCGCGACGCCGAGGTGATCGCCGCCGCCGAGGCCGCCGGGGTCACGATGTACCTCACCGGCACCCGCCACTTCTTCCACTAACCGAGCAGGAGCAACGCATGAGCGCGATCGTTCTGGACGGAAAGGCCGTCGCCAAGGCCATCAAGGAGGATCTGGCCGGGCGGGTGGCGCGGTTGCACGCCCAGGGGATCACCCCCGGGCTGGGGACCGTACTGGTGGGGGACGACCCCGGCAGCCACTCCTACGTGCGCGGCAAGCACCGGGACTGCGCCCAGGTGGGCATCGCCAGTATCCGTCGCGACCTGCCCGCGGACGCCACCCAGGCGGACGTGGAGCGGGCCGTCCACGAGCTCAACGAGGACCCGGCGTGCACGGGTTACATCGTGCAGCTCCCCCTGCCCAAGGGGCTGGACGAGGGGCGCGTGCTGGACCTGATCGACCCGGTCAAGGACGCCGACGGTCTCCAGCCGGTCAACCTGGGCAGGCTCGTCCTCATGGAGGAGGCCCCGCTGCCCTGCACACCGCGCGGCATCGTGGAGCTGCTCCGCCGCTACGACGTGCCGCTCAAGGGCGCGGAGGTCGTCGTGGTCGGACGCGGCGTCACCGTGGGCCGCCCCCTGGGGCTGCTGCTCACCCGCCGTTCGGAGAACGCCACCGTCACCCTGTGCCACACCGGCACCCGTGACCTGGCCGAGCACACCCGTAAGGCCGACGTCATCGTCGCCGGAGCCGGGGTGCCCGGGCTGATCACCCCCGACATGGTCAAGCCGGGGGCGGCCGTGCTGGACGTGGGCGTCTCGCGCACCGAGGCCGGTCTCGTCGGAGACGTGGCCCCGGGCGTGGAGGGCGTCGCCGGGCACCTTTCCCCCAACCCCGGGGGAGTGGGCCCGATGACCCGGGCGATGCTGCTGGTCAACGTGGTCGAGGCCGCCGAGCGTCAGGCCGCGGCCCGGTCCTGAGCGCACCGGTCCACGGCGAGGGGCGGTTCCGTACGGGACCGCCCCTTCGGTGTGCCGGGCACGGGCTCAGACGGCGCGACGCGAGTGGTCTCCCACCGGCATCGGCCGGACCAACCCCAGGGCGACCACCTCGTTGGCCAGACGGGTACGCCGGTTCTGCCCCTCCGGGATGCGGAACTTCTGGTAGAGCCGCAGGAGATGCTGTTTGACGGCCGCCTCGGTGACCACCAGGGCCTCGGCGATGTCGCGGGCGGTGGCGGGGGCGACGAAGGCCTCCTCGGACAGGGCCGGGCGGCACAGGGCGGTGAGCACGTCCAGCTCGCGTCGGGTCAGCTCGGGGGTGGCACCGCGACGCAGCACCTTGTCGGGGCTCAACTGTTCCTTGGGAAGCCCGCCGATCCGACAACGGGCGGTGCCGAAGCTGACGACGTCGCCCTCCTCCAGGACCCGCCGGGCGATCGGACGGCCGTTGACACGAGTGCCGTTACGCGACAGACCCAGGTCCACCACGTAGACGTAGGGTCCGCGGCGGATCAGTTCGGCGTGCAGCTGGGAGACGCTCTGGTCGTCCAGGCGGATGTCGGTCCCCTCGCCGCGGCCGACGGTGGTGACCTCGTCCGCGAGGGGGCGGACCTCTCCGGTCTCCTCGACACGAAGGTAGGGGCCCTCCACGGCGGATCCCCCCGAACCGCCGGTGTGCGGTCGGTGCGGGTAGGAGCGGCGGTGGGGGAGGGCGGGTTGACGTGGGGTGGCGGTCCGATCGATACGACGCGTGGGCTTCATGGGGGTAGGTCCTCGCTCACCGGTGCACTCAATCTCCAGCTGGGTTACCCGGCTGGTACGTGTTCTACGCGCTTACCCCGCAGTTAGGGGGATAAGGCCCGGGATTACGGTCTTGTGGCCGAACCGGAAGCGGGAAACGGTCGCCGGAGCCTCACTAGGGAAGTGGGTCCGTTTCGGTGAGACCTGAGGTGTCACCGGGGCCGGACACTACAATGGGCGCGGTCCCTCCCAGGGCGGAACGCGATCTCAGAGGGGATCGGCCGGAGCCTCCCGAACGTGAGCCGTGGTCGAGCGCCGTTCGGTTTCGGACAGAGTCCCGGACGAAGGATGGCCGATCCGGGCCGGCGGCCCGGGAGAGACCGTGAGAACGAGCCGCGAGGCGGCCAGGCAACTCGGAAGCGAACAGGTCGGGACGCGGTGAACGACGCGGAGCAGGCTGAGGTGGCGGGGTCGGACGGGAACATCCCCGACGACGGCGCGGGCGAGAGGAAGGCCCCGGTCCGGAGGGCGGTGCCGTACTGGCTCTCCCAGGTCCCCTACGCGCTGGTGCTGTCCACCCTGGCGGCGGGGATCGTGGTCGTGGCCGCCGCCTACTTCAAACGGGGACCGGCGATCATCGCGGGGGCGCTGCTGCTCGCCGCGACCTTCCGTCTGGTGCTGCCCAAGGACTGGATCGGACTGCTGGCGGTGCGGCGCCGATGGGTCGATCTGCTCACACTGGTGACCCTCGCGGTCCTTCTGATCGTCCTGGCATGGGTGGCGCCGCAACTCTCCTCATGAGCGTCTAATAAGCTTGATGTCGAGATACCGCGACACCGATAAGCGCCGCCTCCCCGGATGACACGGACACCGGGCGGGATCAGGGATCGCCGCGCGCGGAGCGGCACCGGTCACGAACCGGCGCCGCCGCTCCGCCGCACGAGGCGGCGAAGACTGAAGGGACAGCCGCACAGCCATGGCCAAGATCAAGGTCGAAAACCCCGTAGTCGAGCTCGACGGCGACGAGATGACCCGGATCATCTGGTCCTTCATCAAGGACCGTCTGATCCTGCCCTACCTCGACGTCGACCTGAAGTACTACGACCTGGGCATCGAGGAGCGCGACCGCACCGACGACCAGATCACCGTCGACGCGGCCAACGCCATCAAGGAGCACGGCGTCGGCGTCAAGTGCGCCACCATCACGCCGGACGAGGCCCGGGTCGAGGAGTTCGGCCTCAAGAAGATGTGGCGGTCGCCCAACGGCACCATCCGCAACATCCTCGGTGGCGTCGTCTTCCGCGAGCCCATCATCTGTGAGAACGTGCCGCGGCTGGTGCCGGGCTGGACCAAGCCGGTCATCATCGGCCGTCACGCCCACGGCGACCAGTACAAGGCCACCGACTTCAAGGTCCCCGGCCCCGGCACGGTCACCATGACCTACACCCCGGCCGACGGCAGCCAGCCGGTCGAGTTCGACGTCGCCGAGTTCCCCGAGGCGGGCGGCGTCGCCATGGGCATGTACAACTACCGCAAGTCCATCGAGGACTTCGCCCGGGCCAGCCTCAACTACGGCCTGGACCGGAACTACCCGGTCTACATGTCGACCAAGAACACCATCCTCAAGGCCTACGACGGCATGTTCAAGGACGTGTTCGAGGAGATCTTCGAGGCCGAGTTCAAGGAGAAGTTCGCCGCCGCGGGCCTCACCTACGAGCACCGTCTCATCGACGACATGGTCGCCGCCGCGCTCAAGTGGGAGGGCGGCTACGTCTGGGCCTGCAAGAACTACGACGGTGACGTCCAGTCCGACACCGTCGCGCAGGGCTTCGGCTCCCTGGGCCTGATGACCTCCGTGCTGCGCACCGCCGACGGCCGCACCGTCGAGGCCGAGGCCGCCCACGGCACCGTGACCCGTCACTACCGCCAGCACCAGCAGGGCAAGCCCACCTCGACCAACCCGATCGCCTCCATCTTCGCGTGGACCCGCGGTCTGGAGCACCGGGGCAAGCTGGACAACACCCCGAAGGTGATCGAGTTCGCGAACACCCTCGAGGACGTCGTCATCAAGACCGTCGAGGGCGGCCAGATGACCAAGGACCTGGCGCTGCTGGTCGGCTCCGAGCAGGAGTGGCTGACCACCGAGCAGTTCCTCGCCGCTCTGGACGAGAACCTGAGCAAGCGTCTCGCCTAGGTCCCACCACGGTCGTCGTGAGCCGACGACCCGAGTGAGACACCGGTCACGCCCGGGTGTCCCCGTGAGGGGGCGCCCGGGCGTCGTCGTTCCCGGATCTCAGCGGGTGAGACGCGCGGAACGCCGTGTTCGCGGGGGTTCGCGACCGCGGAAGTGGCGGACTTCCTCGGCGTGTTTCCCGTGTTCGGGCGACACGGAGGTCCTCGAGGTGGGAGGATGACGGTGTCGGCGTGGGACTCATGGTGCCAATGCGACGTAGGACACGTGGATCCGATTCGCGCCTTTCATGAACTTTGACTTATTGTGGAGGCACGCCGGTGAGAACCGGCAGGCCAGGGCGGCCTCGCGGCCCCTGAGCCACCATGACCGACGTGCCGGCCGTGCGCCCGCTGGGGGGTAGGCGCGCACAGTACGGAACGTCATGAAGAAGGGCCCGTCACCTCGGTGACGGGCCCTTCGTCCTTTCCGGGCGGACCTCCGCCCGCCCGGAGGGGGATCAATCCTGCATGGCCTCCTCGGGGATGGGCTCGCCCTCGCGCATCGCGTCGAACATCATCTCCGACCTGGCCTGGTCCCACAGCACGACCGAGCCCACGCCGTCCAGGGTGGGGGTCTCACCGACCGGAACCGCGGTCGTCTGCGTGCCGCCGCGCATCGCCATCAGCATGCTCGCCAGATGCCGCAGCTTGTCGCCCTCGTCGACCATGAAGGTGTCGGTGCCCGCCGTCACCAGCGGCACCGCGCGGAAGGGGTTGAACATGGTGGAGGGGGCACTGGCCTTCTGGATCAGCGCCGAGAAGAACTCGCGCTGACGCTGGATCCGGTCCAGGTCGGCCCGGGGGGTGGCTCGTGTACGGACGTAGCCCAGCGCGGTGCCGCCGTCCATCTCCTGACAGCCCGCCTCGATGTCGAGACCGGCCTTGGGGTCCTCCATGGGCTCCTCGGGGCACATCTCCACGCCGCCGACCGCGTCGACCAGGTCGACGAAGCCGCCCATGCCGATCTCCACGTAGTGGTCGATCCGCACGCCCGAGGCGCGCTCGAACGCCTCCACCAGGGGAGCGGGGCCGCCACAGATCTCCTCGCCCTCCTCGTCGGTGCCGCACACCGAGTCCGCGAAGGCCGTGTTGATCTTGTTGTCGGCGTACCCGGGGATGGGCATCGGCACATAGGAGTCGCGCGGCACGCTGACGATGGTGGGGTCACCGTCGCGGGGCATGTACAGGACCATGATCGTGTCGGTGCGACGTCCCTCGGCGCGACCGGTGGACAGTTCACGGATCTGGTCGTCGTCCAGCCCGTCACGACTGTCGGAGCCCACGATCATGTAGGTGGTGCCGCGGGCCCGGTCGGGACGGCCGTCGTAGTCCTGGAGCGCGTCCACGCGCTCCAGACGGGAGTTCGCCCACAGGTAGAACGAGGTCGGCGCGACCAAGAGCACCACCAACAGGATGATCGCGGTGGTGCGGAACCGTCGTTTGCGCTGCTCCCTGGCCCTGCGCTTGATCCCGCGCCCGTCGTACTCGCGTCCCTCGGCGTGGGTACGACGCCGGGGCGGCCGGTGCGGGGGGACCCGGTCCGCCGGGGGGAGGCGGCGGGTCTCTCCCACCACGCGCTGCTCGGACTCACGGGAGCGGTAGAGCCTCTCGAACTCGTCCGGCTTTCCCGGGTCGCCGGCGCGCCGGAACACGCCGCCTCTGTCGTGCTCGCCGGTCGAGCCGGGATCGTCCCGGTGTCGTCGGTCAGCCATGGGTCTTCGCCTATCTGCTCGGCGCCGTATGCCGCTCGGTGTGTCCTTTGTCCCTTGTGATCGCTGACAGGGTAGTCCGGTTCGAATCGTTCGCCGCCGGCGGCCGTCGGCGAGCGAACCGGGACCCGGGAGGGTCGGGGGATCAGTCCACTCTGCGAGCGCCCTCGGAAGGCAGTGCGACCCGTACCCGCGGTTCGGGGCGACCCCGGACGCGGAAGGCCTCACGGATACCCGAGACGACGTTCTCCACCCGTTCGGACGGCACCAGGGCGTAGGAGGTTCCGGCCCAACCCGACATTCGGGCGCCGCGCGCGCCCGAACGCGCGGCCGACTCCACCGCGGTCTCCACCGCCGGCAGCGGCAGGTCGAACCGGCGCAGGGACAGGTGCGAGGCGGACAGGATCGGTCCGACCTCCCCGAACCGTCCCTCGCGCAGCAGGCCGACCGCGGCGTTGAGCCGATGGGTCTCGGTGACCGCGAACTCCACACGGTCGCGCAGGGCCGGGTTCTGGATCCGGCGCAGCGCGGCGGGGAGGTCCTGAACGGCGCGCAGCGGACCCAACGCCTCCTGGGCGCGGGCCAGTTCGGCGGCCCGGATCGGTCGGAGGTCCCGCCGGGGGAGCGCGCCGGTGTCCACCACCACCAGCCGCAGGTCGGAGCCCTCCAGATCGAAGGGGAACAGTGCGGTGCGGCCACCCCGCCTGTTCACCCGCACCAGATGGCCGGAGCGGGCCTCCAGGCCGACCTTCAGCGCCACGGGAAGCCCGTCGGGCGGTGTGGTCCCGGCCAGGTCGGACAGGGCCAGGGCCACGGCGGCGCCCACCGCGACGGAGTGGCCGAGGGAGGAGTGTTCGGGCAGGTCGGAGCCGAGGACCACCCGCACGCCGTGATCGGCCTTCAGCAGGCCCGCGTCGCGCGCGGACGCCACCACCGACGCCACCTCGCGTACGGCCCGGTGCCGCTCGCTCAGCGGGCCGTTGACCGTCGCCACCCGGACCCCGGGGTCCTCGGCGGTGCCGACGGCGGCCGTCACGCCCCACGGAAGACAGACGTACAGGGCGGGCCCCTCGGAGGCGGCCGTGTGCTCGCCCATCAGCGCCAGACGCCCGGGGGCGTGCCACAGACCGGAAGGGGGCGTACCGAACCAGCGGATGAACCCCGCGGTCAGGGCGGAGGGACCGGGGGAGGCCTCCGGCCACACTCCCACGGGGCGCGCGTGTCCCGCCCCCAGCACCGCCCGCAGCCGTGCCCCGGTGACGCCCATGTTCAGCCCTCCGCCGTCGGTCTCTCGCCACTCTTCAGTCTGCCGTGGGTTCGGGAGTGTCCGGGCGTGGGGTTTTCTCCGGAGCGCACCGACGGGTCTAGGTTGATCCCGAACTGTGGCTTCCGGCGCCTCCACCGGTACACGGCCTCCCACCTCGCCGCGGGGGCGTGGGAGGTCGGGGAGCCGAACCGACACAGCCTGGAGGAACATGCCCACGATCCTGGAGCGGGCCAAGGGGACGGCCGCGCGCTACCGGCACCTGGTGATGGACGGCCACTGGGAGCTGCGGCGGCGCCACGCGTGGGCGGATCACCTGGTGCGGGCGTACGGTCGCTATTCCGACCGGGGCGGCAGTCAGCTGGCGGGGGCGGTCACCTATTTCGCGTTCCTGTCCTTCTTCCCCCTGTTGGCGTTGGCCTTCGCCGTGGTCGGCTATCTGGCGTCGCTCCAGGTGGAGCTCTCCACGTACCTGGAGAAGGCACTGGACGACGTCCTTCCCGGGCTGTCCCAACAGTTGCCGATGGACCAGATCGCCGAGGCGCGTGTGGGCGCCGGGGTGATCGGCGCCCTGGGCCTCCTCTACGCGGGTCTGAACTCGATCTGGTCGCTGCGGGAGGCCCTGCACACGATCTGGTTGCGCAAGCCCGGCCAGGGGCCGAACTTCCTGGTGCGCAAGCTGCTCGACCTGGTGGTCATGCTGGGGCTCGGGGCGGCGCTGGTGTTCACGGTGGCCTTCACCGGTTTCGCGCAGAGCTCCACGATGTTCGTGCTCTCACTGGTCGGGTTGGACGGCTCCCTGCCGGCCGGCCTGGCGTTGCGCGCTCTGGGCCTGATCATCGCGATCGGTGTGAACATGTGCCTGTTCGTGCTGATCTTCTCCCTGCTCTCGGGGGAGGGGAGGCCGACGCCGGTGATGTGGCGGGGCGCGCTGTTGGGCGCGGTCGCGTTCGAGGTGCTCAAGAACCTGGCGACGACGTTGCTGGCGAGCACGCTGGGCAACCCGATCTACGCCTCCTTCGCGGTCCTGGTCGGGCTGTTGGTCTGGATCAACCTGGTGATGCGCGTGGTCATGTTCAGCGCCGCCTGGACGGCGACGGGCCTGACGCTTCCGCCGCCCTACACGGGTTCGCTGCCGTTGCCGGAGGAGAGCGGGGTGGACTGGCGGCGTCCGATCACGGTGCTACGGCCTTCGGAGCGGGATCTGGCCGAACGACGATGGGCCCAGAAGACCCTCGCCCTGTTGTTGTCGCTGGTGGCGGCGGTGATCGCGGCCCTGGGTGCCGCTTCCGCACTCGGTCGCGAGGCCTTCCGGCGGGATTAGGGGAAATTGCCGGAGGGGCAATTCCTTCGTTTATTGGGTGTCTCCTCCGTATGCGCGACGTGTACGGCGGGTAGTCCTCTCCTGTCCCGGTTGACCGGTTCTCCGGGGCTTACCGTGCTGCGCCGACCGAACGGTCGTCCACACCTTGCGGAGGGCAGATGGGAATCGCATTCAAGTCGTCCGAGCGCGCGACGTTAGGAGTCGAGTGGGAACTCCAACTCGTCGATCGGAACAGCCGTCACCTGCGGCAGGAGGCGGCACAACTCCTCGCGGATCTCCCGGACCTGAGTGGCGACGCGGCGGTCCCCCCGCTGCGCCACGAACTGATGCAGTCCCAGGTCGAGGTGGTGACGGGGATCTGCGAGACGGTGGACGAGGCCAAGCGCGATCTCGAACGCAGCGTCACTCGGATGCGGGAGGTGCTCGAACCTCGGGGAACCGTCCTGACCTGCACGGGGACCCATCCGATCGACCACTGGCGGGATCAGACCCTCAGCCCCGGCGAGCGCTACGGGGAACTGGTAGAGCAGATGCAGTGGCTCGCCCGACGAATCCTGACCTGCGGGGTCCACGTCCACGTCGGAGTGCGGGATCGGGAGAAGGCCATTCCGATCGTGAACGCGCTCGCGAAGTATATACCTCATTTTCTTGCTTTGAGTGCTTCGTCCCCTTTTTGGAGCGGTCATGACACCGGTCTCGCCTCCGCGCGGTCCATTGTCTTCGGCGCCCTCCCCACCTCCGGCCCACCTCCGAACCTGTCCGGGTGGCCCGCTTTCGAGGAATACCTCGAAACCCTTCTGAAGGCGGGTACCATCGCCTCTATCAAGGAAGTGTGGTGGGACGTCCGTCCGCACCCTGATTTCGGCACCATCGAGATCCGGATGTTCGACGGGATTCCCACCTTGCGCGAGGTGGGAATGGCCGCCGCTCTCTCCCAGAGCCTGGTGGAGCTGTTCGATCACCAGCTCGACCGCGGGTACAGCTTGCCCAGCCCGCCGTCCTGGGTGGTGAAGGACAACAAGTGGCGGGCCACCCGCTACGGACTCGACGCTCGTGTCATCACGGATTCGCACGGCACCACCGTTCCGATCCGTGACGATCTCTACGAGTTGGTCCGCGAGCTGACACCGGTCGCCGCCCGCCTGGGCTGCGCGGAGGACCTGGACCTGATCTCCGAGATCCTGGACAAGGGCGCCTCCTACGAACGCCAACGGGCGGTCGTGGCCCAGGGAGGCTCGCTCCAGGACGTCGTGGACATGCTCTCCGCCGAGTTCGTCGGGGACCTCACCCGCGCCACGGTCGGCGTCGGCGACGGAGCCGGTGTGCGATAACGACGCGAAGTTTATAGAGGGGACCCTCCAATGCGGGGACATGACCTGCCGGAACAGTTGACCGCTTTTCTGGCGCGGCATGAACGGGAGCTCACGGGCTTCCGCCGGGACCTGCACATGCACCCGGAGCTCGCCTTCGCCGAGCACCGCACCACCGGCCGGCTGGCCGAGCGTCTGCGCGCGGTCGGACTCGAACCCCGGGTGCTCCCCCAGGGCACGGGTCTGATCTGTGACGTGGGCGAGGGTCCGGGTCCCCTGGTCGCCCTGCGCGCCGACATCGACGCGCTCCCCCTCACCGACGAGAAGGACGTCCCCTACCGTTCGACCGTCCCGGGCGCGGCGCACGCCTGCGGACACGACGTGCACACCACGGTCCTGCTGGCGACGGGGATGTTCCTCGCCCGGCAGGCCCGTGAGGGTGCGCTCCCCGGCCGGGTCCGGCTGCTGTTCCAGCCGGCCGAGGAGCTTCCGGGCGGCGCGGTGGAGGTGATCAACGCCGGCGGCATGGAGGATGTGGAACGCGTCTTCGCACTGCACTGCGATCCCCGACTGATGGTCGGCAGGGTGGGGCTGCGCACCGGTGGGATCACCGCCGCCTGCGACCAGATCATGGTCCGTCTGTCCGGGCCCGGCGGGCACACGGCCCGCCCCCACCTGACCTCCGACCTGGTCTACGCGCTGGGCAAGATCGTGACCGAACTGCCCGCCGCGCTCTCCCGCCGGGTCGACCCCAGGGCCGGCTTCAGCCTGGTCTGGGGGAGGATCAGCGCCGGTTCGGCCCCCAACGTCATCCCCGACGACGCGGTGGCCGAGGGCACCGTGCGCTGCCTGGACGACGAGGTCTGGCACCGGGCCCCCGACATCCTCAAGGGGATGGTGGAGTCGGTCGTCGGAGCCTACGGAGCCGAGGCCGAGGTGACCTACCGTCGTGGTGTTCCCCCGACCATCAACGAGGCGACCAGCGTCGACATCATGCGCGACGCGGTCACCCTCGCCCTGGGCGCCGACGCGGTCTCGCCCACCCCGCAGAGCCTGGGCGGCGAGGACTTCGCCTGGTACCTGGAGCACGCGCCCGGCGCGCTGGCCCGGCTGGGCACGCACTCCCCGGACTGGGACGGGCCCATGCTCGACCTGCACCGGGGCACCTTCGACGTGGACGAGAGGGCGATCGGTGTGGGGACCCGCTTCATGGTGACCACCGCCCTGACCGCCCTGTGGGACATCTCCCGCCAGGGGGAGACCACGGATCGTGAGGCGATGGCCTGACCGGCCCCCTCCACGACCCGACAGGCGCCTCCATCGGTTTCCCGGTGCCCTCGTTGCGCCGTGTCGGGGCCGCTCATGCGCCGATGGCATCCTGAGTGGATGAACCAGCCACTCACTGTCGAACAGATCCGGCGAGCGCCCAAGGTGCTCCTCCACGACCACCTCGACGGCGGTCTCCGCCCGTCCACGGTCGTCGAACTGGCCCGAGAGGTGGGCTACACCGGCCTGCCCACCTATGACCCGGAGGAACTGGGTCGTTGGTTCCGGGACGCCTCCGACTCCGGTTCCCTGGAGCGCTACCTGGAGACCTTCGCCCACACCACGGCGGTCATGCAGACCCGTGAGGCCCTGGTCAGGGTGGCCGCCGAAGCGGCGGAGGACCTGGCCGCCGACGGTGTGGTCTACGCCGAACAGCGTTACGCGCCCGAGCAGCACCTGGAGGGCGGACTCACCCTGGAGGAGGTCGTCGAGGCCGTCCAGGAGGGGCTCGAGCTGGGGGAGAAGCGGGCCGCCGACGCCGGTCGGAGCATCCGTACCGGACAGCTCGTGACGGCGATGCGTCACGCGGCGCGCTCCTCCGAGATCGCCGAGCTGGCGGTGCGCTACCGCGACGCCGGGGTGTCCGGCTTCGACATCGCGGGCGCCGAGGCGGGCAACCCGCCCACCCGTCACCTGGACGCCTTCGAGTACCTGAGGCGGGAGAACTTCCACTTCACCATCCACGCCGGTGAGGCGTTCGGTCTGCCCTCCATCTGGGAGGCCCTTCAGTGGTGCGGCTGCGACCGTCTGGGGCACGGTGTGCGCATCATCGACGACATCACCACCGACGGGAACGGCGCGCCCGAGCTGGGCCGTCTCGCCCAGTACGTGCGCGACAAGCGCGTGCCCCTGGAGATGTGCCCCAGCTCCAACGTGCAGACCGGGGCCGCGGAGTCCATCGCCGAGCACCCGATCTCCCTCCTGCGCGAACTGCGCTTCCGGGTCACGGTCAACACCGACAATCGGCTTCAGAGCGGGGTGAGCCTGTCCGAGGAGTTCGCCAAGTTGAGCGAGGCCTTCGGCTACGACTGGGACGACCTCCAGTGGTTCACGGTCAACGCGATGAAGTCGGCCTTCCTGCCCTTCGACGAGCGTCTCGCGCTGATCAACGGGATCATCAAGCCCGGGTTCGCGCAGCTGAAGTGGGCGACGAGCTGATGACCGCCGATGACAGAGGGGGGTCCGCCCGGGGGACCACCCACGCCTCGACCTCCTCCCGGGTGATGGCGGTCGCGTGGATCGTCATCGCGGTCCTGTTGCTGCTGGACCTGGTGCTGCGCGGGACGGATCGCACCGCCTGGATCGCCGGGTCGGTGCTGGTCCTGAGCGTCGCCGCCGTGTACCTGGCCTGGCTGCGTCCCCGCGTGATCTCCACTCCGCGCGGCATCCGGATGGTCAACCCCCTGCGCGAGACCTTCGTGCCGTGGGCCGCCGTGGTGTGGGTGGACGTGGTGGACGTGGTGCGGGTGCACACCCCGCAGGGGACCTTCCGTTCCTGGCCGCTGAGGGAGACCAAGCGGGCCAAGGTCCGGGAGAACCTGCGTCGGGACTCCGGATACGTGGACCCCGACGACAACGACGATCCGACTACGATGCGTCCGATGGAGCTGGTCGCACGTGAGCTGAGGCGGGACGCCGAGCGGTACAAGACGCGTCCGCTGAGCGGTCCGATCAAGGAGATCGACGAGGCGGGTCCGGCCGCGCCGGGTGCCGAGGAGCGGCCCCAGACGATGGTGCCGTTGGAGGTCATCGTCGTCTCCGTGGCGGCCGTGGTGCAGCTCGTCGCGGTGCTGCTGCTGACCTGAGCCTCCTCCTCGAGGGTTCTCCCCCCCTCTCGGACCCGGCCCCGTGAACACGGGTGACCGGGTCCTTCTCGTTTCCGAGCCGGGGTTGACGCGCACCCCGGGCTTCTGGTTAGGTTAGGCATGCCTAAGGGAGAGTGTTCCGGGTGGGCGGGCTTCGCGCGGATGGCCACCCACCCGGATCCCTCTCGAAGGCACGCGCGCGGTTCAACCGAATAACGGGAAGAAAAGGTGTCGTACGTCGCGAGTCCAACGGGATCTGCGGGGATTCCGCGTGACGGGCGCACCGGGGAAAGCACCGCCCTCGATCGGAACCACGGTCGGTACCGTCCATCCCAAGGCCTCGGGATGTACGCTCGCCACGCCGGTACCGGCCACGTCGTTCCGGTCGAGGGTGCCCCATCCTTCCGACACAGGTGAGGGCCCGGTGGACACCGGGCCTTCGTCGCGTCCTCGTGGTCTCAGGCGTCGCCGAGCACCCGTTGGATCAGTTCTCCGAGCTCACGGGAGCGTCGAGTGACGACCTCCAGTGCCCGCTCCTTCCGGAACGGCTCGATCATCGCCCCCAACGCGTCGTTGCTCACGATCGCCAACCCCAGGACCTCGGCCCCCATCTCCACGGCGGCGATGGTCTCCAGGGCGATCGATCGACCGACCACGTCCGCCCCCGCCTGTCGGAGCAGCTGGAGTTCGGCCGGGGTCTGCAACTGGGGGCCCGAGGTCGTCACGTACACACCCTCGGCGAGCGCGCCGTCCACCTGCCGGGTGATCTCCCGTAGGCGCGGACTGTAGGCCTCGCTCAGATCCACGAAGTCGGCCCCCGCCAGGGGCGAGGCGGCGGTGAGGTTGACGTGGTCGCGCAACAGCACCGGCTGTCCAGGGGAGAAGTCGGCGCGCAGAGAGCCCGCGGAGCCCGTGAGCACGGCGGTGCGGGCGCCCGCGGCGATCCCGGTGCGGACGGCGTGCACGGCCGCCATGGGGCCGTGTCCCTCATAGAGGTGCACGCGGCCCATGAAGACGACCACGCGTTTGTCGCCGACCCACATGCTGCGGATACGACCGCTGTGTCCTTCGGCCGTGGGCTGTACGAAGCCGGGCAGGTCGACCGCGTCGAACTCGATGTCGTCCGTGCCCAGGGTGTCCGCCGCGGCCTCCCAGCCGGAGCCGAGCACCACGAGGGCGTCGAAACTGTCGGCGCCCGCGCGGGTCAGCAGCTCCTTGGCCGCCTCCTCCGCCAGCGTCCTGGCCTCACGGGTGCTTCGGGGTGGCTGCTCTGATTCACTCACAATTCGGATGCTACCTCTGTGTCATCACATGACTCCGCAACGCAACGCTCTTGTGTGCTTCCCTCCCCATTGCCGGCGATCCGTTCTCCGGGCGGGGGTGCCTTGCGGATTCCGATGGTCGGGATGGTCGACAATGGAGGCAAGCGAGAAAATCAGGTGGTGCCCAGCCATGCCCACGGTCACCCCGGACCGGGAACGGGCGGGCCGCATCGCCCCGCAGAGGGAGTGAAGCAGCGTGACGAAGGTCGTGATCATCGGTGGCGGACCCGGGGGCTATGAGGCGGCTCTGGTCGCCGCACAGCTCGGCGCGGACGTGACGGTGGTGGAGCGCGACGGTATCGGCGGTTCCTGCGTCCTCACCGACTGCGTTCCCTCCAAGAGCCTCATCGCCACCTCCACCCGGACCACCTACGTACGTGAGTCCGCGGAACTGGGCATCCACATCCCCGAGGCCGAGGCCGAGGGCTGCGTTCCGGCCGTCGAGGTCGACATCCACCAGGTGAACGGTCGGATCAAACGCCTGGCCCGTGCCCAGTCCGACGACACCCGGGCCCGTCTGATCAAGGAGGGCGTCGAAGTCGTCAGCGGCGAGGCCCGCCTGGTCGACCCGCACATCGTCGCCGTCGGCGAACGCCGTGTCCACGCCGACGTGGTCCTCCTGGCCACGGGAGCCCACCCCCGTGAGCTGCCCACCGCCAAGCCCGACGGAGAGCGCATCCTCACCTGGCGCCACCTCTACGACCTGGAGGAGCTCCCGGAGCGGCTCATCGTGGTCGGCTCGGGCGTCACCGGCGCCGAGTTCGCCAGCGCCTACCAGGCCCTGGGCTCGGACGTCACCCTGGTGTCCTCCCGCAAGCTGGTCATGCCCACGCAGGACTCCGACGCGGCCGAGGTGCTGGAGGACGTCTTCGCCCGCCGCGGCATGACCGTGCTCAGCCAGACCCGCGCCGAGTCGGTCGTGCGCACCGAGGACGGCGTCCGCGTCACCCTCTCCGACGGGCGCACGGTCGACGGAAGCCACTGTCTGATGACCGTCGGCATGATCCCCAACACGGACGGGCTGGGTCTGGAAGAGGCCGGCGTCCGCCTCGGAGACGGGGGATTCGTCGAGGTCGACCGGGTCTCCCGGACGACCGTCCCCGGCGTCTACGCCGCCGGCGACTGCACCGGCGTGAACATGCTCGCCTCCGTGGCCGCCATGCAGGGCCGCATCGCGATGTGGCACGCCCTGGGCGAGGCCGTGGCCCCGCTCCAGCTCTCCACCGTCGCCTCCACGGTGTTCACCCACCCCGAGCTGGCCGCGGTCGGCGTCAGCGAGGACGACATCCGGAGCGGCCGTGTGGACGGTCGGGTCGTCACCCTTCCGCTCAACACCAACCCGCGCGCCAAGATGAACGAGGTCCGGGACGGCTTCGTCAAGCTCATCTGCCGTCAGCACACCGGCATCGTCCTGGGCGGCGTCATCGTCGGCCCGCGCGCCAGCGAACTCATCCTCGGCGTCTCGATCGCCGTCCAGCAGCGACTGACCGTCGACGACCTCGCGCACACCTTCTCGGTGTACCCGTCGCTGTCGGGCAGCGTCACCGAGGCCGCCCGTTCCCTCATGCTGGCCTCGCCGGAGTAGACGGAGCCCGGTCACGGGTGCCGGAACCACCCGCCGTGTGGATCAGTGCAGGGCACACGGCGGGTTTCGGGCCGGCGCTTACCCCGCCTTGACGGTCGAGGTCTTACTTTTTCGTCGTGATCTGTCCGAAATGCCAGAGCCCGATGCGTACCTTCGACCGTCAGGGCGTCCACATCGACCGTTGCGACGGCTGCCAGGGGATCTTCCTCGACCGAGGCGAGCTGGAGCGTATCGTCAGCGCCGAACAGCGCCACTACGGCATGGCGCCCACCGACCCCCACATGCCCCCGCCCGCGGACCCCTACGCCCCTCAGGGCGGCCGCCGCCCCTACCCGGACTCCCCGCGCGGCTACCGCGGGTACGGCGACTCCCCCCGCCCCTACCGCGGGTACGACGATTCCCCTCGCCCCTACCGCCGTCGGCGCAAGGGCTTCCTGGAACAACTCTTCGACTGATCCGATCGTGCACCCTCTGATCTGCGCGCACTGTGGAGAATGGGACCCCGAACCCGACACCGGGGCCGGGGCCCGGCTGCTGCGCTGCTCCTTCTGCGGACTGACCCGGCCCTTCCTGCGGCTGCCACTGCTGTGCGTGACCGGACCCAGTGGGACCGGGAAGTCCACGGTGGCGCGAGCCCTCCTGGAAGGGCTCCGGGAACGGTGCGTCGTGCTCGAACAGGACCTGCTCTGGGTGGGCGGTCTGCGCGACCCGGCCGACGACCACCGCCTCTTCCGCTCCACGTGGTTGCGCACCGCGGCCATGGTGCAGCAGAGCGGGCGTCCCGTCGTGCTCTGCGGGACGGTGGTCCCTCCGGAATTGGAACATCTGCCCGAGAGGGCCCTGTTCGACGGGGTCCACTACCTGGCGCTCACCTGCGAGCCGGAGGTCCTCGCGGAACGGCTGCGGGCCCGCCCGGCCTGGCGGGGCTGGGACGAGGAGCGGATCATCGAGACCCTGGAGTACCAGGACTGGCTGCTGGCCGAGGCCGACCGGCTCCATCCGCCCGTGTCCCTGTTGGAGACCACGGGACGGCCCCTCTCCGAGACCGCCGAGGCCGTGCTCCGCTGGGTCGACGCACGCCTGTCGGGGCCCTCCGGCGAGGGCCGACCCCGGACACGGGAGAGGGCCCCGGGAGATCCCGAGGCCCTCCACGTGGACACGGCCTAGAAGTCGAAGCCGCCGAAGTCCCCGAAGTCGCCTCCGCCGTCGAAATCGCCGCCGTCGAAGTCACCACCGGCGTCCTCGGCCCCGGCGCCCATCATCCCGGCACCCATCATCGACCCCATCATGGAGCCCATCATCATGCCGGTGAACATGCCCATCATCATGTTCATGCCGAAGTAGCCTCCCGCGTAGGGGGAGTAGGCGGGGCCGGCGTCGTAGTAGGGACGACGCTCACCGTCGACCTCGACCATGCGCACGTCGGGCTGACCGCCGGTGCGCACCGCCTGGGCGCACACCGCGCACGCGGTGACCGATCGGGGAGAACCGCCGGGCGGGGCCCAGGTGACGTCCTCGGACGAGGGGCCGTGCTGCGGGTTGAAGAAACAGGGGCCGCGCCGCGCGGGCACCGGCTCGCCGTTCATCCGGGCCCGGGTGGCGGTCATGTAGTATCGACCGTCTTCCAGGGCGCTGGTCACCTGCTTGACCTCTTCCGGCTCCCGGATGGTGTCCAGCAGCGACTTGGCCTGGTCGTAGGAGTCCATGGCCCGGGAGTAGTCGCTCCGGGTCGCGTCGTCCACCTTGGACAGGTCGATCTCCAGCCGGGCGACGTCCTCGCCGAGGCGCACGACGTCCTCGGTGGCCATCTGCCGGATCTCCTCCATCTGCTTGGCCTTCTCGGCCTCGCGCCTCTTGCGGCTGTTGTAGACGTACCAGCCGCCCGCGGCCGCGATCAGCACCAGGATCGCCAGCAGGACCAGGCCCGAACCGCCGCCGCCCGAGGGGGCCTCGTTCTGGGTCTGCGTGGTCTCGACCGCCTGCGGCAGCGCGGCGAGGGTGTCGATCGGGTTGCCGCCCTCGTTGAGCGCGGTCTCCCTGATGATCGCCGTGTCGTCCAGGTCGGGGGAGGTGACGTAGAAGTGGTCGCTTCCACCCAGGACACCGTAGGCCCCGTCGCCGACCTCGGACATGACGGGTGCCATGAGCGTGTTGATCCCGGCCTCGGAAGTGGCGACCTCCCCGGGCAGGATCACGTAGTAGACGGGGGTGTCGGCTCCCGAGGCCGCGGCCTCCAGAGCCCCCTCGTCGGCGGTGGAGATCTGGTCGATGGAGGGGTCGATGAAGACCCCGTCGTTCTCCAGCTCCTCGACGATCTCCTGCGTGGTGGGTGCCTCGACGGTGTCGGCTGCGGCGGGGGCCGCGACGGCGCCCATCGCCATCACGAGCCCGGCGGTCAGCACTGTGGGTGTTACCAAGCGGCGCAACATGTCGTTCCTCTCGCCTCCCTTGTCCACAGGACGAACGGGAGGGCCGGACAGTTCCCGCCGGCCCGGACACGGAACCCCTTGTGGCCGACCTCTCCCACCTCCGGAACGACGAGGACCCGCCGGGGGATCTCCCGGCGGGCCCTCATCGGTGGCGAGGAAACGGTCAGCTCTTGGAGGCCGTTCCCACGGTGACGCGTTCGCCCTCGGGGGCGTTCTCCTCGGCGTCCTCGGTGGCGGCCTCGGCGGCCGCCTCCTCGGCGCTCAGGGTGCCCGGCTCGTCCACCGGGACGAAGCCGCTCGGGCCGCGACGGGCGTTGAAGCGGACCAGGTCGAGGATGCCCTCGCGCTTGGCGACGATCGCCGGGACCAGCGCCTGACCGGCGACGTTCACGGCGGTACGGCCCATGTCCAGGATCGGGTCGACGGCCAGCAGCAGGCCCACACCCTCCAGGGGCAGACCGACCGTGGACAGGGTCAGGGTCAACATGACGATGGCGCCGGTGGTACCCGCGGTGGCGGCCGAACCGATGACCGACACGAAGACGATCAGCAGGTAGTCGGTGATCGACAGGTCGATGTTGAAGAACTGGGCGACGAAGATCGCCGAGATCGCCGGGTAGATCGCGGCGCAGCCGTCCATCTTGGTGGTCGCGCCGAAGGGCACCGCGAACGCGGAGTAGTAGCGCGGCACGCCCAGGTTCTGCTCGGTGACCCGCTGGGTGACCGGCATCGTGCCCATCGACGAGCGGGAGACGAAGCCGAGCTGGAGCGCGGGCCACACACCGGAGAAGTACTTCGCCGGGGACAGGCCGTTGGCGAAGGAGAGGATCGGGTAGACGACGAACAGCACCAGCGCCAGGCCGATGTAGATCGTGAGCGTGAACTTGCCGAGGGAGCCGATGGTGTCCCAGCCGTAGCTGTAGACGGCGTTGCCCAGCAGACCCACGGTGCCGATCGGGGCCAGACGGATGACCCACCAGAGGGCCTTGAGCACGACCTGAAGGGTCGACTCGGTGAACTTGATGAACGGCTCGGCCGGCTTGCCGACCTTGACGGCGGCGATGCCCAGGACGATCGCGATGACGATCAGCTGGAGGGCGTTGAAGCTGAGCGAGGTGGTCAGGGAGCCGTCGTCGCCCGCGTAGGTGTCGGCGGCCAGGCCCAGGAAGTTGGCCGGGACGATGCTCTCGATGAAGGCCAGCCAGGAGCCGTGGCTGGAGGGCTCGGCGACGGTCGCGGCGTCCACGGCGCTGTTGACCCCGGGACGGACGCCCAGACCCAGGGCGACGCCGATGCCCACCGCGATCAGGGCGGTGATGGCGAACCAGAGCAGGGTCTTCCAGGCCAGACGCGCGGCGTTGGTGACGTTGCGCAGGTTGGCGATGGACGAGATGACGGCCAGGACGATCAGCGGCGGAACGATCGCGCGCAGCAGGGTGACGAAGGTGCTGCCGATGGTCTGGAGGGTGACGGCCAGCCAGTTCGGCTCACCGTCGCCGACCGGACCGATCTGTAGGGCGACGAAACCCAGGAGGAGTCCAAGGAAGAGACCGAGGACGACCTGGACGCCGAAGGAGGGCAGTGGGATACGCCGTTTCGGCTTGACCTCTGCGGTCTGTGCGGACACGAAAGTGACTCCAAGCGTGTGAGGGCCGGAGTTCGGGCACGCGTCGACGATCGGCGGAACGCGAGGGTTCTCCGGCTGGGGGAAAGATGAGTCGGCGCCACCGGAAAGAGGGGTGACGCGGGGACCAAGGGCAGGGCGTGGCGGCGCGCGGCCCGTTACGGGCGGCGCGTGGACCTAGCTACACGCTTGACTGGCGAAGCGGCACAGGTCGATGTGCCACCTTCGTGTCAGTCCCCAAATGTTCGTCACGATGCAAGACGATAACCCGATTTGCCCGGCTTTTCCATACACAGCCGATCGGCTATCTTCCCGGGCCGGCTCGGAGCGCCTATTGCGCAGGCTCTTCCCACCCTCGGACGCGATGAGGATCACCCTGTTCCCCGCCTCACGGACCGAGGAACGACGAAGGGGCGGCGCCGAGGATCGGCGCCGCCCCTTCGGACGGAACGGAATCGGGTCAGGCGTCCTTGATGTCGCAGACCACGGCGCCGCCGCTCACGGTCTCGCCGGGGGAGACCTTCAGACCGGTGATCGTTCCGGCCCGGTGCGCGGTCAGCGGCTGTTCCATCTTCATCGCCTCGATCACCACGACGGTGTCGCCCTCGGCCACGCTCGCGCCCTCCTCGGCCACGACCTTGACCACGGTGCCCTGCATCGGAGAGACCAGCGCGTCACCGCTCACGGCGGCACCGGCCCCGCCCTTGCGGGAGGAACGCTTCCTCTTCCCACCGCCGTTACCGGCGGCCGGGGCCGCGGCCACGCCCAGGGAGGCGGGCAGGACGACCTCGACGCGTCGACCGCCCACCTCGACGGTCACGGTCTCGCGGGCGCTCTCCTCGGTCTCGCCCGGCGCGCCGTCCCAGGGGGCGATCGTGTTGTCGAACTCGGTCTCGATCCAACGCGTGTACACGCCGAACGCCTGATCCGGGTCGGCGGGCGCGAACGCGGGGTCCTCGACCACGGTCCGATGGAAGGGGATCACCGTGGGCATGCCGCCCACGGTGAACTCGGCCAACGCCCGCCGGGAACGGGCCAGCGCCTCCTCGCGCGTGCGGCCGGTCACGATCAGCTTGGCGACCATCGAGTCGAAGGCCTGCGGCACGGTGAACCCGGATTCGCAGCCGGTGTCCACCCGCACACCGGGCCCGCCGGGCAGATCGAAGGTGGTGATGGTGCCCGGGGCCGGCATGAAACCCCGCCCCGGGTCCTCGGCGTTGATCCGGAACTCGAAGGAGTGGCCGCGGACCTCGGGGTCTCCGTAGCCCAACTCCTCGCCGTCGGCGATCCGGAACATCTCACGGACCAGGTCGATCCCGGCGACCTCCTCGGTCACGGGGTGCTCGACCTGAAGACGGGTGTTGACCTCCAGGAAGGAGATGGTGCCGTCGGTGCCGACGAGGAACTCGCAGGTGCCCGCGCCCACGTAGCCCGCCTCGGCGAGGATGGCCTTGGAGGCGCTGTAGAGGCGCTCCATCTGGTCGCTGGACAGGAACGGGGCCGGGGCCTCCTCCACCAGCTTCTGGTGACGGCGCTGGAGCGAGCAGTCCCGGGTGGAGACGACCACGACGTTGCCGTGGGTGTCGGCCAGGCACTGGGTCTCCACGTGCCGGGGCCGGTCCAGGTAGCGCTCCACGAAGCACTCGCCGCGACCGAACGCGGTGACGGCCTCGCGCACGGCCGACTCGTAGGCGTCGGTGACCTCGTCCAGGGTGTGGGCGACCTTCAGGCCGCGGCCGCCACCGCCGAAGGCGGCCTTGATCGCGATCGGCAGACCGTGCTCTTCGGCGAAGGCCACGACCTCCTCGGCCGACTCGACCGGGTCGGGGGTGCCCGCGACCAGCGGGGCACCGACCTTCTGCGCGATGTGGCGGGCCTGGACCTTGTCGCCCAGAGCGGTGATCGCGGACGGGGGCGGACCGATCCAGGTCAGCCCGGCGTCGATGACGGCCCGGGCGAAGTCGGCGTTCTCGGCGAGGAACCCGTAGCCGGGGTGGACGGCGTCGGCGCCGGAGGAGGCGGCGACGGCCAGGAGTTTGGCGATGTCCAGGTAGGAGTCGGCGGGGGTGGAGCCGCCCAGGGCGTGGGCCTCGTCGGCGACCTTGACGTGCAGGGCGTCCAGATCGGGTTCGGCGTAGACGGCGACACTGGCCAGCCCGGCGTCGCGGCAGGCGCGGGCGATGCGCACGGCGATCTCGCCGCGGTTGGCGATCAGAACTTTACGCACGGTGGGAAAACCTCCAGCAGGAGCGTGGAGCGGGTCACGCGCCGACCGCTCGACGAAGAGTCTAGGGAACGAAGGAGCACGTCAGGGGTCACCTCGTGCTCATACGCCAGGCCCCGGGGCCCGGACGCGGCGGGGCCTGCATGCCGCGTGAGCGGTCGCGCCATCCGGAGACGGTCCGCCGTGGTTCCGACGTCGGTACGGCGTGGGCGGCCGCCGCTCGGGCGGCGAGTACGGCCGTGAGCGCGGCGAGCTCCTCGGGGGAGGGTTCGCCGCGCACCACGACCAGGTGCGGCGGGTTCTGCGGCGCGCTCACAGCGGGATGTTCCCGTGCTTCTTGGGCGGCAGCTGCTCGCGTTTGTTGTTCAGGGCCCGCAGCGCCTTGGCCACCTGGACCCGGGTCTCCGACGGCAGGATGACGCCGTCGACGTAGCCCCGCTCGGCCGCCGAATAGGGGTTGAGCAGGGTGTCCTCGTACTCGCCGACCAGACGGGCGCGCTCGGCCTCGACGTCGTCGGCCGCGGCCAGGGTGCGTCGGTGCAGGATGTTCACCGCGCCCTGGGCGCCCATGACCGCGATCTGCGCGGTGGGCCAGGCCAGGTTGATGTCGGCGCCCAGATGCTTGGAGCCCATCACGTCGTAGGCGCCGCCGAACGCCTTGCGGGTGATCACGGTGATCAGCGGGACCGTGGCCTCGGCGTAGGCGTACAGCAGCTTGGCGCCGCGGCGGATGATGCCGTCCCACTCCTGGTCGGTACCGGGCAGGAAGCCGGGGACGTCGACGAAGGTCAGCACCGGGATGTTGAAGGCGTCGCAGGTGCGGACGAAACGGGCGGCCTTCTCGGAGGCGTCGATGTCCAGACAGCCCGCCAGGCTCATCGGCTGGTTGGCGACGATGCCGACGGAACGGCCGTCCACACGCCCGTACCCCACGACGATGTTGGTGGCGAAGCGTTCGTGCACCTCGAGGAATTCGCCGTCGTCCAGGACCGTCTCGATGACCCGCTTCATGTCGTACGGCTGGTTGGCCGAATCCGGCACGAACGTGTCCAACGCCAGGTCCTCGGCGGTGGTCTCCTCGCCCGGGTCGTCCTCGGGGGCGAGCCTCGGGGCGTCCTCCAGGTTGTTGTCGGGCAGGTGCGACAGCAGACTCTTGACGTAGTCGATGGCGTCCTGCTCGTCGGAGCCCATGTAATGGGCGACCCCCGACTTCGAGGAGTGCGCGGCGGCGCCGCCCAGCTCCTCCATGGAGACGTCCTCGCCGGTGACGGTCTTGATGACGTCGGGTCCGGTGATGAACATCTGCGAGGTCTCGTCGACCATGACCACGAAGTCGGTCAGGGCCGGAGAGTAGACGTGCCCGCCCGCGGTGGCGCCCATGATCAGGGAGATCTGGGGGATCACCCCGGAGGCGTGGGTGTTGCGCTTGAAGATCTCGGCGTACAGACCGAGGGCGACCACGCCCTCCTGGATCCGCGCGCCGCCGCCCTCGTTGATGCCCACCACGGGACACCCGTTGGTGAGGGCGTGGTCGAGGACCTTACAGATCTTCTCACCGTAGACCTCGCCGAGGGAGCCGCCGAAGACGGTGACGTCCTGGCTGAACACGGCGATCGGTCGTCCGTCGACGGTCCCATAGCCGGTCACGACGCCGTCGCCGTAGGGGCGGTTGGCGTCCAGACCGAAGTTGGTCGAACGGTGGCGGGCCAGGGCGTCGAACTCCACGAAGGAGCCGGGGTCGACGAGTGCGTCGATCCTCTCCCGCGCGGTCATCTTGCCCTTGGCGTGTTGTTTCTCCACGGCTCGCTCGGAGCCGGCGTGTACGGCTTCGTACCTGCGTCGTCGCAGGTCGGCGAGCTTGCCCGCGGTCGTGTGGATGTCGATCTCGGCCGCGGACAGCGGTTCTGGGGCTTCGGTGGCCATAGCAACCCAGCCTAGCTCCGAGGGGGTCCCGGGCCCACGAGTGCCCCTCGCTTACGTGGTGGTTCGCGAGGTTCGCCGCCTCCCGGCCGAGTCGACGGAAAAGGCGCCCGGAACATACGGGAATTCGTGATCGAATGTGAATTTCCCCTTGGAGGGAACAATGATTAACGCCTTGGTAAAACGTCCGAAAACGCCCCCCGCTCGTTCCCGCCTCGAAGCGATCTCGGTATCGTCCCCCTCATGACAGCGGTTAGCGCAGAACGCGACAGTGCCCGCCAGGAAGTCCCCGAACAACTCAGGAATGACGTCAAACTCCTCGGGGAGATGCTCGGAACGATCCTCGCGGAAAGCGGTGGCGAGGATCTGCTCGCCGATGTCGAAGAACTCCGGCACAAGGTGATCGGTGCCCGGGAGGGTGCCGTCACCACCGAGGAGATCACCGCCCTCGTGGGCGCCTGGCCCCTGGAACGGGCCAAGCAGGTGGCGCGCGCCTTCACGGTCTACTTCCACCTCGCCAATCTGGCCGAGGAACACCAGCGCATGCGCGCCCTGCGCGAGCGCGACGACGCCGCCAACCCGCCTCGGGAGTCCCTGGCCGCCGCCGTGCGCGCCATCCGCGAGGAGGACGGCGGCGAGGAACGGCTGAACGAACTCGTCGCGGGCATGAAATTCCACCCGGTGCTCACGGCCCACCCCACCGAGGCCCGACGCCGCGCCGTGTCCACCTCGATCCTGAGGATCAGCGCCCAACTCGACGCCTGGCACGCCGCCCACGAGGGCAGCGCCGCGGCCGCCGAGGCCCACCGTCGTCTCCTCGAGGAGATCGACCTGCTCTGGCGCACCTCCCAGCTGCGCTACACCAAGCTCGACCCGCTCGACGAGGTGCGCACGGCGCTCTCCGCCTTCGACGAGACCATCTTCGCCACGCTGCCGAAGGTGTACCGGACCCTGGACACGGCCATCGACCCCGAGGGAAGCGGGACGCGGCCTCCGCGCGCCACGCCCTTCGTCCGCTACGGGAGCTGGATCGGCGGCGACCGCGACGGCAACCCCTTCGTCACCCACGAGGTGACCAGGGAGGCCGTCACCATCCAGTCCGAGCACGTCCTGCGCGCCTTGGAGAACGCCTGTGGGCGGGTGGGGCGCACGCTCACCGTCTACGCCAACCTCACCCCGGCGAGCCGCGCGCTGATCGACACCCTCACCGAGGCCGAGGCCGCCTATCCGACGTTGATGGCCGAGATCGGCAAGCGTTCCCCGAACGAGCCGCACCGTCGACTCCTGTTGTTGGCCACCGCGCGGCTGAGCGCCACCCGCGAACGCGACGCCGACCTCGCCTACCCGGGGGCCGACGCCTTCCTCTCGGACCTGCGCCTGGTCCAGGACTCCCTCGCCGCGGCGGGCGCCGCGCGCCAGGCCTACGGCGAACTCCAGCACCTGATCTGGCAGGCCGAGACCTTCGGCTTCCACCTGGCCGAACTGGAGATCCGACAGCACAGCGAGGTGCACGCCGCCGCGCTCGCCGAACTGGAGTCGGGCGGGCCCCTGAGCGACCGCACCGAGGAGGTCCTCGCCACCCTGCGCACCGTCTCCTGGATCCAGGAGCGCTTCGGGGTGGAGGCCTGCAACCGGTACATCGTCAGCTTCACCCGCTCGGCCGAGGACATCGAGGCCGTGCACAAGCTGGCCACCTACGCGCTGCCTCCCAAGCGGGTCCCGGTCCTGGACGTCATCCCGCTGTTCGAGACCGGCGCCGACCTGGAGGCCTCGCCCCGGGTCCTGGCCGGAATGCTGGAGCTTCCGCAGGTGCGACGCCGCCTGGACGACAACGACCGCCGACTGGAGGTCATGCTCGGCTACAGCGACTCCGCCAAGGACGTGGGGCCGGTCAGCGCCACCCTGCGCCTGTACGACGCCCAGGCCCGGCTGTCCGCGTGGGCACGGGAGCACGACGTCCGACTCACCCTCTTCCACGGCCGCGGCGGCTCCCTCGGCCGAGGCGGAGGCCCGGCCAGCCGGGCCCTGCTGGCCCAGGCGCCCGGATCGGTCGACGGACGGTTCAAGGTCACCGAGCAGGGCGAGGTCATCTTCGCCCGTTACGGCCAGTCCGCCATCGCCCGGCGCCACATCGAACAGGTCGGGCACGCCGTCCTCATGGCCTCCACCGACGAGGTTCTGGAACGCGAACGCGCAGCCGCCGAACGGTTCCGCCCCTACGCCGACACGATCGCCGGCGCCGCCCAGGAGACCTACCTCGACCTGATCGGCACCGAGGACTTCGCGGTGTGGTTCTCCCGGATCAGCCCTCTGGAGGAACTGGGCGAGCTGCGGCTGGGGTCGCGGCCGTCCAGGCGCGGGGCCGCCCGGGGGCTGGGCGACCTCCGGGCCATCCCGTGGGTGTTCGCCTGGACGCAGACCCGCGTCAACCTGCCCGGTTGGTTCGGTCTGGGCACCGGCCTGGCCGCCGTCGCGGACCTGCCCGCGCTCCAGGCCGCCTACCGGGAATGGCCGATGTTCGCCTCGTTGCTGGACAACGCGGAGATGAGCCTGGCCAAGACCGACCGGACCATCGCCGAGCGCTACCTGGCGCTGGGCGGCCGCCCCGAACTGACCGAGAAGGTGCTCGACGAGTACGACCTGACCCGTCGTCTCGTCCTGCGGGTGACCGGGCACGAACGGCTGCTGGAGAACCGCGCGGTGCTCTCCCGGGCCGTCGACCTGCGCAACCCGTACGTGGACGCGCTCAGCCACCTCCAGCTCCGGGCCCTGGAGGCCCTGCGCGGTGAGGAGGCGGACACGCTGTCGGAGGAGGACGGAGGACACCTGGAGCGTCTGCTCCTGCTCTCCGTCAACGGAGTGGCCGCCGGTCTTCAGAACACCGGTTGATCCACCGCCTTCCCCGGAGGGGCCCGCGTCGTCCGTACGCGGGCCCCTCGCCGTTTCGCGCTCGGGCCCGGCCGCCCGGGTTCTCCCACCGCCCCATGTACTGCTGTAATGGGGGTATGACCAGCGAACACACTCCGATGATCCCTCCCCTGGACCGCGCCGTGATCGAAGCGGCCGTGGTACGCCCGGGCGGATTGTGGCGGAGCGTGGACGTGGTGCCCGAGGCCGGGTCCACCAACAGCGACCTGGCGGAGCGCTCGAGGGAGGGCGCCCCGGAGGGCACCGTGCTGGCCACCGAACATCAGACCGCCGGTCGGGGCAGACTCGGACGCGGGTTCACCACCCCGCCGCGGGTCGCGCTCACCTTCTCCCTCCTCGTCCGACCGAAGGTGCCGACGGACCGGCTGGGCTGGGTCTCCCCGATGCTGGGAGTGGCCGCGGTCGCCGCGGTGCGCGGAAGGGCCGGGGTCAAGGCCGCGCTGAAGTGGCCCAACGACGTCCTCGTTCCGGGAGAGCTGCGCTCGGAACCCGGGCAGGCCGACGGCAAGCTCGCCGGGATCCTCGCCGAGGCCGACTTCTCCTCTCCCGACGCCGTCGGAGTGGTCGTGGGCATGGGGCTCAACGTGTCCCAGGGGAGGGACGGCCTGCCGGTCGAGACCGCCACCTCGCTGCGGGCCGAGGGCGTCACCGGTGTGGGACGCGAGGAGCTGCTGCTCGCCGTCCTGGCCGAGTTCGAGGAGCGCTACGAGGCCTGGCTCGCGACCTCCGGGGACGCGGAGGCCTGCGGACTGGCCGACGAGTACCGGGAGATGTGCGTGACGATCGGCCGCCGGGTCCGGGTCCACCTCCCCGGTGATCGGGCCGTCGAGGGCACCGTCTCCGGTGTGGACGACCAGGCGCGATTGCTGTTGTCCGGGCCGGCGGGGGAGCGGGCGCTCAACGTGGGCGACGTCGTGCACGTTCGTCCCGGCTCCTGAGACCCCTGTCCGCTCCCTGAGACGAGAAGTTCGTCCACAGGCCGAATCCGACCTCTCCCACGAAGGGGAGGCTTGTGCCATGATCACCGTTATGGCTATAGCGGATCGTTATCTCTCCGACGACGAGGAGCTCGTCCACGTCGCCCGGCAGCACTGGACCGTCCTCGTGGGCGAGTTCGTCGCGCTGCTCCTCATCATCGCGGTCGTGGCCGTCGCGCTCTTCTTCATCCCCTGGAGCGAGGACTGGAGCCTCATCGCCGGAGGGGTCGTGGTGGCGATCGGGATCGTCGCCGCTCTGGCCTTCTGGTTCGTGCCCATGCTCAAGTGGGCGACGACCGTCTACATCCTCACCAACCGGCGGCTGATGATGCGGGACGGCGTCATCTCCAAGCAAGGGCGCGACATGCCGCTCACCAGGGTGAACGACGTCTCCTTCAACATCACTCTCTGGGAACGGATCATGCGGTACGGAACGTTGTCCGTTCAGTCGGCGTCCGAACAGGAGGGCATGGTCCTCCAGAGAGTCCCCAAGCCCCAGTGGTTCCAGTCGGAGATCTACCGCCAGGTCAACGTGGCCCAGCGGCCGGAGTATCCGCCCGGCCCACAGATGTGACCAGCGGTTCCGGGCCGCCGGTCTCCGCGAGGGGACGGGCGTAGGCTGGAACCGGAGCCAAGGCCGCGCCCCCAGGGGCCGGTGCCGTAGTGACCGCTCCCCGTGCGCCGGGGACGCTCCCGTGAAAGAGAACGTATGCCGTCGCGTCCTGACCCGAAAGCGATCGAGTCCGCCCTGCTCGGTGGTGAGGCGGTCTACACCAGGGAACAGGCGGTCGAGCTCTCCGGAGCCGATCCGGAACTCGCCGGTCGCGTCTGGCGAGCCCTGGGGTTCCCGACCCTGGGCGACGACTCGGTGACCTTCACCGAGAGCGACGTCGAGGCCCTGCGCATCGCCAACTCCCTCCTGGAGGAGGGCATCCTCGACGAGGAGGGCGTGGTCCGCTTCGCCCGCGCGATGGGCCAGACCATGGCGCGTCTGGCCGACTGGCAGACCAGCATCCTCAGCACCCTCATCTTCAAGGACGGCCACGAGGACCCCACGACCAGCTCCCTCATGCAGCAGGTCAAGGGGCTGTTGCCGGACGTCGAACGGTTGCTGCTGCACATCTGGCGCCGCCAACTCGCCGCCTCCACCGGGCGCACCCTCGCGGTGATGTCCAACGGCAACGACATCGTGCCCAACTACTACCCGCTGATCGTGGGCTTCGCCGACCTGGTCTCCTTCACCACCCTCAGCCGCGAACTCGACGAGGTGGAACTGGCCGGGGTCGTGGAGGGTTTCGAGTCCACCGCCGCCGACCTGGTGGCCGCCGGGGGCGGACGGGTGGTCAAGACCCTCGGCGACGAGGTCCTCTACGTGGCCGACTCGCCCCACCAGGCCGCCGACATCGCGTTGCGCCTCGCCTCGGGCGTCAAGACCCACGTGGAGGTCCCCGACGTGCGGGTGGGTGTGGCCTACGGGCCCGTCCTGACCATGCACGGAGACGTTTTCGGCACCACCGTCAATCGGGCCAGCAGACTGACCTCCTTCGCCCGGCCGGGGACCGTCCTCATCGACGAGACGCTCGCCGAGAGCCTCACCGACGAGGAGGGGCTCCAGGTGGTCCAGGTACGGGCCAGGCACGCGCACGGTCTCGGACTCATCCAGCCCTACACGCTGCGCCGCGACTTCGACGCGGGTAACCCCTGACACACGGGGAGAACGGGCCGAACCACGTGTACGAGGGTGGGTGGCGGGATAGGCTCGAGGCTCCTGCCCCGCGAAGAGTTCAGGTGGTGAGCCTGTGAGTGCCCTGTCCCCCGTTCAGCGGCTACGCACCTCGGGAATCCTCAGCCTGGAGGGTGCCGAGTCCGACGTCGAGAACAACGTGTGGATCGTCGGCGACGACGAGACGGCCGTGGTCATCGACGCCGCCCACGACCACGAGCGCATAGCCAGGGGGCTGGGCGACCGTGAACTCATGGCCATCGTGTGCACCCACGGCCACCCCGACCACATCGACGCGGCCGTGGCCCTGGCGGACCTCACCGACTCGCCGATCCTCATCCACCCCGACGACTCCGAGCTCTGGAACCAGGTGTACCCCTACCGGGAACCGGACGCCCCGTTGCTGCACGGTGAGGTGTTGAGCGCCGGCGGCATCGAACTCCACGTCCTGCACACCCCGGGCCACACCCCGGGAGGGGTCAGCCTCCACGCCCCCGAACTCGGCGTGGTGTTCAGCGGCGACACGCTCTTCCCCGACGGCCCCGGAGCCACCGGCCAGCCGTCGTCGGACTTCCCGACCATCATCGCCTCCATCCGCGACCACCTGGTCTCCCTCCCCGGAGACACCGTCGTGCACCCGGGCCACGGAGAGTCCACCACCATCGCCGAGGCCGCCGCCCACCTGGAGAGCTGGTCCCGCCGAGGTTTTTGAGCGGGGGGTGTGGTTCGGGCGCCGGGAGTGTTCTGCAAGACGAGTCGAGCCGCCCGCGAGGTACGAGCGTAGGCGTGGACGAGGATGAAGAACGCTCCCTCCCTTGGCGCCCGAACACGCGCCGAAGCGAAGCGGAGGCGCAAAGCGAACACTTTCGGGCCTCAGCCCCGGCAGGGTGTAAGGGTGACACGATCTCCTACCTCGACCCCCCGGGGCGAGGTAGGAGACCGCGTGCACCGACCCCCTGGGGTGGGGGGAGAGGTTCTCCCGTGCGCCCCAGGGGGTCGGTGCGTCCCGGCGGTCAGGACACGGGTACGACCGGTGACGGTCTCACGCTCGTCTCCGGCGTCCGCACGCCCATCTCCGCCAGACGGCGCAGGTGCGCGTCGTGGCCGAACATCCGCTCGACCACCTCGTGACCGCGGGCGACCTGGCGGGCGTAGCGCGCCTCGTCGGCCATCAGGGCGTCCACCTCGGCACGCACCCCCGCGGGGTCGGTGTAGATGGCCGCGTCACCGAAGACCGGACGGAACGACTCCGGCAGCAGGGTCGGGACCCCCGCCGCGATGGCCTCCAGAGGAGAACGCCCGAACGGCTCCAGGTGGCCCTTGCGTGTGAAGTACACGTACACGTCCAGGCCGTGCAGGAACTCGCGGACCGGGACCGAGTCGAAGGGGTGCACCTGCCAGTTCGACGGGAGATCGCCGAGCATCCGCTCCGGGACGGAGGCCCCGCCCAGCACCCGGGTCTGCCAACCCGGCTCCTCGGGATAGGCGCTCTGGAGCGTCCTCGGGTCGTCGGGCCACTTGTCCTTGTCATCGCGGGAGTGACGTCCCAGCAGGACCCGGCCGTCCGGGGAACGTCGGGTGCCGCGCCGCCAGGCGGGTGCGTCGATGATGTTGGTCCAGTCCTCGTCGGCGAGGGTGATCCCCCACGAGGCCGCCTCGGCCATCTCCGCCGCGTGTTCGACCTCCATGGCCTCACGGACGCGAGAACTGATCGGGTACCAGCGGTGCTCGCCGAGCATCTCCCCGAACCCCGCCGCGCACCGGGCCACGTTCCAGGCCTCGTTGCCCCGGAAGTCCGGGACCCCGTAGCAGCGGTTCGGGGTCTGGTTGAGGACGACGATCGAGCGCTCCGCCTCGATCTGAGGCATCTCGTCCATGATCCGCTCCCCGATCCTGGGGACACGGACCACGAGCAGGTCACAGGTGATCCTCTCGTCGGGGGCGACGAACCTGACCAGGTCTCCGTCGACGGCGGCGAGGACCTTGGGGTTCACCCCTCCGGAGAGACCGCGTGAGCGTACCGGGTGGTGCACCAGGCCGGTGCGCAGTCCGGCCCTGCGCTGGGCGGTGATCTCCTGGAGGTTGCTGCCCGTACTGCCTCCGGGCAGCCGGAAGTCGGAGAGGACGACCACGTCGAAGTGGCGGTCGCGTCGGGTGCGATCGCGGCCCATGGCGACACGGCGGGGAACGCCGGTGGCCTCTCGGGAGATCCTGGGCGCGGCGAGGTCGGCCAGGTGGGCGTGCTCGCGGGCGCGGGCGCCCTCCCCGGCGGCGGTGTACCAGTTGGCCAGCGAACGGTGGGATTCGGAGCGCACCGACTCGGTGACGTCCATGTCGGAGCCCAGCGAACGCAGACGCTCCAGGCCCTCGCTGGAGAATCCGCACCACAGCAGGTCCTGGGCACGGCGCAGCCGGACGGTCCCGGGCGGCGGCGGGACCGGAGGGGCGGGGCGTTCGATCGCCTCGCGGTACTCCTGGAGCCTCTCGTCCAGCGTGGTGGCCCGGTGCCGGGCGGCCAGACGCTCCTCGTGCTGGGTGGCGGCGACCTGCTCGACGGCCTCGCCCAGATCGTGCAGCGGCGCGGTGGATTCGCGGCGGGAACGCTCCAGCAGGGCTCCGACGGCGAGGACGACACCGGACAGAGCGATGAAGGCGACGACCAGGCCGATCCGGGGCGGGCTGAAGGCGATGGCGAGGGCGGAGATCCCGACGGCCACCACCGCGACGTACTTATGTGGAATCGCTGAGACTCCCATGGACGGCCCCTGAGTTCTTCTATGGACGGTGAACGTTGGGCCCAGATTCACCCATGGAAGGGTTCGGGGTCGGGAGGTGGTGTTCGAAGGAGGTTCCCCGCTTTCCGGGCGAGAGGGGCACCTCAGGAAAGGGTGGGCCGATCGTCCGGCCGCGGCCTGTCGACGGAGGTGAGCAGTACCTCCAGGTCGGGGCCCAGGTCCTCCGGGGACATCGCCAGAAGGTAGTCGTTCAGGTGGCGGCGGAAGGCGTCCGCCGCGTGGGAGGGTTCCACGTCCTTGCGTCGTGCCAGGGCCACGGTGCGCAGGAGGCGGGGGCGGGACAGCGGGGTGCCGCGCAGGCCGGGGCGGTTGCGCAGGACCATGCTGGGGACCACGGCCAGCCCCAGGCCGGCCTCCACGAACCGCAGCACGGCGTCCATCTCGCCGCCCTCCACGGCGAGTTGCGGTTCGAAGCCCGCCGCGCGGCAGGCGCGGATGGTGGCCTCACGGACGTCGTATCCGCGACGGAACATCACCAGCGGGCGTCCCTGGAGTTCGGTGATCCGGATCGAGGCCCGCCGGTTGGGGGAGGGGCGGGTGGCCGAGCTCGCCACCACCAGGTTCTCCCGCAGTATCGGCGTGGTCGAGAAGTCGGGGTCGCTGCTGTGCAGCGGCAGGATGATCAGGGCCAGGTCCAGTTCGCCCCGGCCCAGGTTCCGGATGAGGTCGCGTGAGCCGCTCTCCTCCACATGCAGTTCGATCCCCGGGAACCGTTGATGGAAGTCGGCGAGGACGTCGGCGAGCAGTCCGGCGCACAGGGAGGGGGTGGCCCCCAACCGGACGCGGCCGCGCCGTACGCCGGCCAGTTCGGCCACCTCGCGTCTGGCCGTCTCCAGGTCGGTGAGGATGCGTTGGGCGAGCGGAAGGAGCGCCTCACCGGCCGGTGTGAGTGTGATGTTCCCCCGGGCACGACTGAATAACGGGGCGCCCAACTCGCGCTCAAGGCTCCGGATCTGTTTGCTCAAGCTCGGCTGCGCGACGCGTGAAAGCTCGGCTGCGCGGGTGAAATGGCGCGTACGGGCCACGGCCACGAAGTACGCGAGCTGTTGGAACTGCATGATCCATAGCCTATGGCTATCGACACCAGGGGCCCGATGACTTGGACGTCGGGCTTACCTCGAATTTAGGGTGGCAGGCTGTGGCGAACAGTACCTTGACCAAGAAGCGGTCTACGGCCTACGGGACCACGGTGGCGCTCAAGTCAGCAATGGCTGCCTCCGGTGCGATCCTCGTGCTGTATTTGATCGCGCACATGTACGGCAACCTGAAAGTCTTCGCGGGCCAGGAGGCCTTCGACGGCTATGCTCACGGTCTCCGCGAGATCGGCTACCCGCTCCTGCCGGAGAGCGGCTTCCTGTGGGTGTTCCGGATCGTCCTGCTGGCGAGCATCCTGATCCACATCTACTCCGCCGCGGTTCTGACCATCCGCGCGCGCAACGCCCGCGAGCAGCGTTACGTGGTGAAGAAGCGGGTGCAGCGCACCTACGCCTCCTACACCATGCGTTACGGCGGCGTGCTGATCGCGCTCTTCGTGATCTTCCACATCCTGCACCTGACGGTGAACGTCATCGCGCCCGGCGGCAAGTCCGACAGCCCGTTCGAGCGGCTCGTGAACGGGTTCCAGCCCGAGTTCTGGTTCGTGACCCTGTTCTACATCGCCGCGGTCATCGCGGTCGGCTTCCACCTGCGTCACGGGATCTGGAGCGGGATGGCGACCCTGGGCTTCAACACGGCCGCCCGCCAGGGCAGGATCAACGCGGTCGCCGTGGCGATCGCGCTGGTCGTGACCGTCGGTTTCCTGCTTCCGCCCCTGGCGGTCACCTTTGGACTGGTGAGTTAATTGTCTGACATCGACCTTTACACCGAGGGCGCCCCGATCCGGGACGAGAAGGCCCCCGAGGGGCCGATCAACGAGCGCTGGGACGAGCGCCGTTTCTCGGCCAAGCTGGTCAACCCCGCGAACCGGCGCAAGCTCTCCGTGATCATCGTCGGCACCGGCCTGGCCGGCGCCTCCGCCGCGGCGACCCTGGGCGAGGCCGGCTACCAGGTCTCCTCGTTCTGCTACCAGGACAGCCCGCGTCGCGCGCACTCCATCGCCGCGCAGGGTGGCATCAACGCCGCGAAGAACTACCGCAACGACGGCGACAGCATCCACCGTCTGTTCTACGACACGGTCAAGGGCGGTGACTTCCGCTCCCGCGAGTCGAACGTCTACCGTCTCGCGCAGACCAGTGTCGAGATCATCGACCAGTGCGTCGCCCAGGGCGTGCCCTTCGCCCGTGAGTACGGCGGTCTGCTCGACAACCGCTCCTTCGGTGGCGTGCAGGTCTCCCGCACCTTCTACGCCCGGGGCCAGACGGGTCAGCAGCTGCTGATCGGCGCCTACCAGGCGCAGGAGCGTCAGATCGCGGCCGGCACCGTCAAGATGTACACCCGGCACGAGATGCTCGAGCTGGTCATCGTCGACGGCAAGGCGCGCGGCATCATCGCCCGTGACATGGTCACCGGTGAGATCGAGACGCACTTCGCCGACGCCGTGGTCCTGGCGACCGGCGGTTACGGCAACGTGTTCTTCCTGTCGACCAACGCGATGGGCTCGAACGTCACCGCCGCCTGGCGCGCGCACCGCAAGGGCGCCTACTTCGCCAACCCCTGCTACACGCAGATCCACCCGACCTGCATCCCGGTCAGCGGCGACTACCAGTCCAAGCTGACCCTGATGAGCGAGTCGCTCCGCAACGACGGTCGTATCTGGGTGCCCAAGCAGGGTGGCGACGACCGCGACCCGCGTCAGATCCCCGAGGACGAGCGCGACTACTACCTGGAGCGCATCTACCCGTCCTTCGGTAACCTCGTGCCGCGTGACATCGCCTCCCGGGCCGCGAAGAACGTCTGTGACGAGGGCCGCGGTGTCGGTCCCGGCGGTCTGGGCGTCTACCTCGACTTCGCCGACGCGATCGAGCGCATGGGACGGGACGCCGTAGAGGCCAAGTACGGCAACCTGTTCGACATGTACCAGCGCATCACCGGTGAGAACCCGTACGAGGTTCCGATGCGCATCTACCCCGCCGTGCACTACACCATGGGCGGCCTGTGGGTCGACTACGACCTCCAGAGCACCATCCCGGGTCTGTTCGTGACCGGTGAGGCCAACTTCTCCGACCACGGCGCCAACCGCCTGGGCGCCAGCGCGCTGATGCAGGGTCTGGCGGACGGCTACTTCGTCCTCCCGAACACCATCAACGACTACCTGGCGGCCGGTCCGTTCGAGAAGGTCGACGAGAGCCACCCCGAGGCCGCCGCGGCCAAGGAGCAGGTCACCTCTCGTATCGACAAGCTGCTCTCCATCAACGGTTCCCGCACCGTCGACTCCTTCCACAAGGAGCTCGGCCACATCATGTGGGACTACTGCGGCATGGAGCGCAACGAGGAGGGCCTGCGCAAGGCCATCGGACTCATCCGCGAGCTGCGGGCCGAGTTCTGGCGCGACGTCAAGGTCCTCGGCACCAACGAGGAGTTCAACCAGGCTCTGGAGAAGGCCAACCGCGTGGCCGACTTCCTGGAGCTCGGTGAGCTCATGTGCATCGACGCCCTGCACCGCCGTGAGTCCTGCGGTGGTCACTTCCGCGCCGAGAGCCAGACCGAGGACGGCGAGGCTCTGCGCCACGACGACGAGTTCGCCTACGTCGCGGCCTGGGAGTTCGGTGGCACTGACAGCAAGCCCGTGCTCCACAAGGAAGCCTTGGAGTACGAGTACGTCGAGATGAAGCAGCGGAGCTACAAGTGAACATCACCCTGCGCGTTTGGCGTCAGAAGGGCCGTGACGACGAGGGCCGGATGGTCACGTACAAGCTCACGGACGTCTCGCCGGACATGTCCTTCCTCGAGATGCTCGACGTTCTCAACGAGAAGCTCACTCTGGAGAACGAGGACCCGGTCGCCTTCGACCACGACTGCCGTGAGGGCATCTGTGGTGCCTGTGGCGTCGTGATCGACGGTGAGGCCCACGGTCCCGAGCGCACCACCACCTGCCAGCTGCACATGCGCAGCTTCAAGGACGGCGACACCATCACGGTGGAGCCGTGGCGGGCCAAGGCCTTCCCCGTCGTGAAGGACCTGGTCGTGGACCGGGGCGCGTTCGACCGGATCATCCAGTCCGGCGGCTACATCAGCGCGCCCACGGGTACCGCCCCGGACGCCCACGCCAACCCGATCCCGAAGCCGGACGCCGACCGCGCGTTCGACGCCGCGACCTGCATCGGCTGTGGCGCCTGCGTGGCTGCCTGCCCGAACGCCTCCGGCATGCTGTTCACCGCCGCGAAGGTCACCCACCTCGGCATGCTCCCGCAGGGGCAGCCGGAGCGGGCCTCGCGCGTGGTGAAGATGATCAACCAGCACGACGAAGAGGACTTCGGCGGCTGCACGAACATCGGTGAGTGCGCGGCGGTCTGCCCCAAGGGCATCCCGCTGGACACGATCTCCCAGCTCAACCGCGACCTGCTGGGCTCCCTCAGCAAGGGCATCGGCTAGTACCGGTCCCGATCGCGACGAAGGGGCCGCCTCCCATCGGGGGGGCGGCCCCTTCCGCGTTCTCAGGAGGTGGGACGGAGCATGAAGTGGGTGGTCGGGATCTCGGGGCCCTCCAGGACGTGGAACACGTGGAAGCCGTGCCGCTCGTAGTAGCCGATGTTGGCCGGGTTCATCGTCTCCAGGGAGACCGGGACCCCCTCGGCGTCGGCGCGGTCGAGACCGGACCTCAGCAGGCGGGTCCCCACACCGGTGCCCTGGACCGAGGGGTCGGTTCCCAGGACCGCCAGGTGCCAGTGCGGTTCCTTCGGGGCCGGCGGGTTCAGCTGCGCGAAGTAGCGCATGATCCGGGGGACCCGCCTCGGGCCCACGAGATCGGCCCAGTGCGGCAGGGACCGCAGCAGATAGGCGACCCCTTGGGCATCGGCGCCCGGAGGGGTCCACAGGGCCGCTCCGCGCACCACGCTCCGGTCCTCCTCGCGTACCCGGAGCACCTCGGCCTGCCCGGCGGGCACGTGGACGAAACCGGCGAGCAGGGCGTTGATCCGGATCGAGCGGGCCATGCGGGTCTCGTCGTCGGGGAAGAACCAACGGTACAGGGGGTCGTCGTAGAAGGCCCTGCCCAGGACGCGCGCGATCGCGGGGACGTCGTCCATACCGGCGTCGTGTATCGAGCGTTCCCGGGTGTCCGTGGGGTGCATCGAACCGTTTCCTTCTTTCGGTGGCATCGCCGCCCACACTAGGGTTCGGGAACGTCATAACGGGCGTTCCCGCCGAGGGGCGGTGGCCTCGGGAAGGGTCAGGCGGCCGGGCGGAAGAGGAAGTGGCTGGTACCGGCGCCCTCGTGCTCGACCTCGCGGACGACCTCGAAGCCGAAGCGCTCGTAGAAGCCGACGCTCTTGACGTCGAGGGTCTGGGTGAACACGGGGAGGCGCTGCGCGTCGGCCTCCTCCAGCCCGGAGGCGAGCAGGGAACGGCCCAGTCCGAGGTCGGTCGCGCTCGGGTCGACGCCCAGAGCGGCAAGGTACAGGTGCGGCTCCTGCGGGGTGGCCATCTTCCATTCGGCGAACAGGCGGATGAAGGCGGTGAGCCTGGCCCGGCCGATCAGAGCGCCCCAGTGCGGCCAGGTGCGCATCGACACCAGGGGACCCTCCGGGTTGGAGGTGGGCGGGGCCCAGAGCGCGGCCGCGCGCACGGTCGGGGCGGAGTCCTCGGTCTCGGCGAGCTCGGTCACGCGGGTGTCCCCGGCGGGCACGTAGCCGAACCCGGAGGTCAGCGCGAAGAAACGGCGCACCTTGGCCATGCGGGTCTCCTCGTCGGGGAAGAGCCACAGGAAGAGCGGGTCGTCGTGGAGGGCGAGGGAGAGGACCCGGGCGATGCCGGGGACGTCGTCGAGCGTGGCGGCGCGAGCAACTGAGGTGGCGGTCGGACTCATCGCTTGCTACTTCCTGGTAGGTGGGTTCCGTTCATGGTAGATCACGAAGCGGTCACGGTGTTCACGTGGTGCTCGCGTCGGGAACGGGCTGGGCGAAGACGTGGGCCCGCACCCAGGCGTGCATCGCCACCGCCGCGGCCGCCCCTGCGTTGATCGACCGTGTCGAACCGAACTGTGCGATCGACAACACCGCCGCGCACACCTCGCGCACCTCCTCGGAGAGCCCCGGGCCCTCCTGACCGAACACCAGCACGGCGTTGCGGGGGAGGGGATAGGTCTCCAACGGGACGGCGCCCGGAAGGTTGTCCACCCCGATCAGCACCAGATCCCGTTCGGCCGCCCAGGCCACCAGGGAACCGGTGTCCGGGTGGTGGTGCACGTGTTGGTAGCGGTCGGTCACCATGGCGCCTCGACGGTTCCACCGGCGCTTGCCCACGATGTGCACCGCCGAGCACCCGAAGGCGTTGGCGGTGCGCACGACCGATCCGATGTTGAAGTCGTGCGACCAGTTCTCCACCGCCACGTGGAAATCGTGCCGGACCGTGTCCAGGTCGGCGATGATCGCCTCACGTCGCCAGTAGCGGTACCGGTCGACCACGTTGCGCCGGTCGCCTCCGGCGAGCAGTTCGGGATCGTAGTGGTCGCCTTCGGGCCAAGGGCCGGACCAGGGGCCCACACCCACCTCACGTGCCTCGTCCATTCCCTCGGTGGACTCGACGGGGATCACTGTCGGTGCGGCCTCGGCGGCGGGGTGCTCGTTCATCGACTCCAGCTTATGAACGGCCCCCCACCGGATTCCCCGGACGGTCCGGGGCCCGCGTCGGCGCACGGGCCCCGACCGGCTCAGAGCCGGATGTCCCCGTTGAAGTCCCGGCCCATGATGACCCTGGCGTCACCGGACACGTTCCCCTCGATCACGTTGCCGACGGAATCATCGCTCTCTCGGGTCGCCTCCGCGCGAAGCCGACCCACGAGCTCGCGGATCTCGGGGTCCTCCTCCTCGGCCCGCTCCAGACGTTCGGCCACGACCTCGATGGCCTGTGGCCGTTCGGGCCCCTCGAAGCGGGCGCTCACCAGCGCGCTCTGGGCCTCGGGGTCCTGGACGAAGCGCCGGGTCAGCGCCTGGGCGAGCTTTCCGAGAAGGGCGTTGGCCCCCTCACCGAGCTTGGTGGCGACTCCGGTGGCGACGGCGGTGGCGATGGAGAGGATGACGGGGTCCGACATGGGGGGCTCCTTGTTCGTGGGGTTCTGTCGTCCCCAGTCTTCCCCTCAGGCCGGGGTCCGTCGCCCCTTTCGCGACACCAGGAGGGCGATGGCCCGCCAACCGAGCATCGTCGCGGCCAGGAACAGCGAGGTCACCAGGACGAAGGAGAACGGGGCGCCCTCCCCGGAGAGCAGCCGCAGCGGCATCGCGCCCACGACGGTCACCGCCCACACGAGCACCCCGGTCGGCCAGAGCCGGGCGGGGGAGCGCCAGGCGAGGGTGGCCGCCCACCCGAGGGCGAGCGCGACCAGGAACGGCCACGCCGTCCCGAGCACGGCGGTCGGCGTCAGGCCGGTCTCGTGGTCGGCCTTGCCCACCACGACGAAGACGAGCACGCAGACCAGGTCGGCCGCCAAGGCGAGCGGCACCGCATACGAACGCATAGTCCCAGGCTAGACCCGTCTCCCGTACCCCTGAAGGAGGGGCGGGGATCCGGGCGCGGGCCCGGCCGCCGTCCGAGAGAGAACCGTACAGGGGGAAAGGGCGTCCCAGAGGACGGGCCTCGGAACCCCGTAGCCCTTCTCAGCCCTTCCCCCTCAGATCCGGGAACGCCCCCTTCCATGACTTCGACGTCCCCCCTCCCGAGCGGTGTCCTGCCCCTCGTCCCAGGAGACCCCTCCCACCTGGGCCCCTTCCGGCTGTTCGGCCGACTCGGCTCGGGCGGCATGGGGGTGGTGTACGCGGCGGTGGACGGGAACGACCGTCGGGCGGCCGTCAAGTGCGTCCACCGTTCCCACGCGGCCGATCGGGAGTTCCGCGCGCGGTTCGCCCGGGAGGTGCGGCTGGTGCGCCGGGTCCGGGCGAAGAGCGTTCCGGCCTTCCTGGGCGCCGACACCAGGGCCGACCTGCCCTGGCTGGCCACCGAGTACGTCCCCGGTCCCACCCTCGATCGTCATGTACGCGAGCACGGTCCGCTCCGGGGCATGGACGTGAGCGTCTTCGCGCGGGGCGTGGCCGAGGCGCTGGTCGCCGTCCACGCGGCGGGGGTGGTGCATCGTGATCTGAAGCCGGGCAACGTGATCCTTGCTCCGGACGGGCCGAAGGTGCTGGACTTCGGGATCGCCCGGGCGGCCGAGGAGAGCGCCCTGACCCGGACCGGCGGTCTGGTGGGGACCCCGGGCTGGATCTCCCCGGAACAGTACGGAGGCGCGGAGGCCACCGAACGCTCCGACGTGTTCGCCTGGGCCGGGCTGATCGCCTACGCGGCGACCGGGAACGGGCCCTTCGGGGAGGGGACCTCCGATGTGGTGGCCGCCCGGGTCCTGTCGGAGCCGCCCTCCCTGGTCGGGGTCGCGGAACCCCTGCGCGGTCTTCTGGAGCGGGCCCTGGACAAGGATCCCGGCCGGCGCCCCACCGCCGCCGAGGCCGTGGCCGCGATCGAACCCGTTGGGGGGACGTTCACCGGTGCGCCTCGGGCCTTGGCGGAGAGCGCCGAGGCGTGGAGCGGGTACGCCCCGCCCCGTCGCTCCTGGCCGCGCCGCCACCGGCGGGCGCTGTCCCTGGGGGCGGCGGGGCTGACGCTCGCCCTGGTGGCGGGGGCCGGACTGTGGGCCCTGGCCGAGGGGCGTCTCGCCGGTGACGGCGCGACCGGGAATGTCGCCGGTGGGACCGGGTCCGAGGGGGAACCGGTGGGTGGGGCCGGCGGAGGCGGATCGATACCCGCCGATGTCCCCGAGGAGTACCGCGACCTGTACGAGAACGGGATCGTGACCGTGGCCCCGGACGAGAGCGCCGGTGACACGCTCGTCCGCACGATCGGGTCGGACGGGGGCGGGGATGCTCTGGACCAGGTCCGGCTCGACATGAGCGAGCACACCTGGTCGTACAACATGAGCCCGACCATCACCGTCACGGCCGAGTACCTCCTGGACTTCGGGGAGCTCCGGATCCACAGCAACGACTTCGCGATGGTCGAACGGATCGAACCCGAGGACACGCATCTGACGACCGTGCCGGCGAACAGCGGCGGAACCCTGGCCGTCCTCTCCCCGGAGGAACCGACCGCCGGGTTCTCACTCGTCTTCGTGACCGGCGGCAACGCCTCGGAGAGGGACGACGTCTTCGCCGTCTACTACGTCCCCGGCGAAGTGGCCCACGGCGGTACCCGGCCGGAGGTCGGGTACCCGGGAGGGCTCTGCTACCTCTGGCGCGGCGCCGGAATGAGCGAATCCTACGGCGTCCCCGATCCGGAGGAGCCCACCCCCTTCGACGCGACCCTCTCGGGGGGCTCGCCGACGAACGGTTGTGTCTACGGCCCCAACAAGGACCTTCTCTCGAACGGCTGACCCCGCCCCACCTCGATATCCCCGACCTCGACAGGAAACGCAGATGCCCCCCAACGCCCCCTTCTCGCACGACCGCCTGCCGCCCGGTGTGGACCCGCCCGGGCGAGGCGACCCCGAACGGCTCGGCGACTACCGGGTGGTAGGGCGGATCGGCGCGGGCGGCATGGGCGCGGTCTACGCCGGTGTCACCGACGCCGGTTCGGCCGCCGCGGTCAAGGTGGTCCACGCACAGTTCGCGGCCGATCCCGAGTTCCGGGCCCGCTTCGCCCGTGAGGTCGGCCTGGTCTCCCGGGTCCGCGCCACCTGCGCCCCGGCCTTCCTCGGCGCCGATACCGAGGCCGCCGCCCCGTGGATGGCCACCGAGTACGTCCCGGGTCTGACCCTGCGGCAGCACGTGAAGCGGAACGGTCCGTTGACCGGGGGCATGCTCACCGCGTTCGCGGTCGGCCTGGCCGAGGCGCTGACCGCGATCCACACCGCCGGCGTGGTGCATCGTGACCTGAAGCCGGGCAACGTGATCCTGGCCCCGGACGGTCCGAAGGTGCTGGACTTCGGGATCGCACGAGCCGCCGACGGCACCGTGCTCACCGCCACCGGCGGCCTGCACGGGACACCGGGCTGGGTCTCTCCCGAGCAGTACGAGGGGGCCGACGCGACCGGTTACTCCGACATGTTCGCCTGGGGCGGCCTGGTGGCCCTCGCAGCGACCGGGAGGGACCCGTTCGGCAAGGGCGCCGTGGACGGGGTCATCCATCGCAGCAGGTACGAGGAGCCCGACCTGGACGGGGTGCCCGAGCACCTGATGTCCCTGGTGGGCCGCTCGCTCTCCAAGGACCCGGGCGGTCGCCCTCGTGCCGATGAGGCCCTGATGGAGCTGACCCGTGGCTGGTCGGCGACCCGGATCATGCCGGCCGAGGCGCCACCGCCCGACGGTGCGGGGGAGTCGGGGACGGACGCGCGTCCCACGGAGATCGTGCCCGAACTGCTGGCCACCGAATGGACCGAGGTGAGCGATCCGGGGACCCGCCGGGTGCGCGGTCCACGCCGTGTCCTGCTCCTGTCCGCCGGGGCCGCCGCGCTGGTGGTCGCGCTGATCGGCGGTCTGCTCGTGGTCGATCGCGTCGGAGGAGAGGGCTCCTCCTCGACCGACGGCCTGCCCTGGGGGAGCGGTGCCGACGAAGGCGATGGCGGGAACGGTTCGGGAGGGGATTCCGGCACGGTGGAGGATGGGGCCCCGCTGGTCCAGAGCGTCCCCGAGGACGGTACGGCGGTGGTCGCCGAGGCGATCGAGCTGATGGAGGGGGCGCCGGACCTCCTGTACCGGTCGGACTCCCACGCCGACCAGGAACGAGGCCATCCGGTGGCCTCCGTCGTCGAGTACAGCGGGGATCCGGTGCGCGTCTTCCAGAAGCGGACCTACGACCTGGCCGGGATCGGACTCAACCTCCGCTACGGCGACGATCTGGAGAACCAGGTGTTCGGGCTGGTCCCCATGGCCCAACTCGAATCGGAGGAGGACCCCGACTATTACCGGCAGGAGGGGAACCCCACCGGCGAGTGGGACCCAATGGAGGAGCTGGGCTGGGGGCTGGCGTGGATCCTGGAACCGGACGCGGAGATCGAGTATCAGGGGCGAAGCCGGGTCCCCCACGAACAGGAGTTCGTCGACGGTGGCGTCAGCCGGTGGCTGGAGGGCTTCGAGGAGACCGACGGACACCACTACAGCGGGACCGTCACCCAGCGGACCGGCCTGGAACACTCCGACGGCGAGTCCATGAGCTTCGATCTGTGGATCGACGACGAGGGCTACCCGCTGCGCTTCGCCGGCTCCACGCTCTGGGTCCCCGACAACCCCGACCATCCGGACGTGGCCATGACCGAGGTCCGCGACTTCGACTTCGGCGAGGCCCGCGAGATCTACGTTCCCGACGAGGCGGAGATCCTGCCCGATCGGCCCTCGCCCGGTTTCTGACCCCACCGCGATCGAGAACCCGTACCTCCTTCACCCCTAACGGAACAGGACGATCCATGACGTCGCCCACACCCACCGCCCGCGTCGATCGCGGTCACCTGCCCCCCGGAGTCGTGGGGCTCGGGAGGAAGGACCCCGAGAGGGTCGGCCCCTACCGGACGCTCGGCGTGATCCGTCGTGACGCGGCGGGCGCGACCCTGCTGGCGGAGGCCGCCGACGGCGCCCTCGCCTCGGTCCGACTCCTCCCCGCCGAGGTCGCCGACGGCCCCGACGTGCGGGCCCGTCTGGCCGCCGAGGCCGGTCGACTCTCCCGCGCTCGGGCCCTGTGCCTGGCCGGGTACCGGGACGCCGACCTTCAGGCCGCCGAGCCCTGGCTGGCCACCGAGTACGTTCCCGGGCGGACCCTGGGCGAACACGTCACCGAACACGGTCCGTTGCGGGGAGAGACGCTCACCGCGCTGGCCGCGGGGACGGCGGAGGCCCTGGCCGCCTGGCACGCCCTCGGCGGCCTCCACCTCGCCCTGGACCCGTCCAGGGTCGTCCTGTCCCCACGGGGCCCGAAGATCGTGGATCCGGGGATCTCCTCCGCCACCGGCCGCCCGCTCGGCGACGGGCGTTGGGCGGCCCCGGAACAGGGGGCCGTCGACGGGTCCGCCGACGTCTTCGCCTGGGGACTCCTGATGCGCTACGCGGCCACCGGCGCGGAACCCTCCGGAACGATGACGGACGACCCCGCTACGGGCGCCGTCTCCGACCCCCTGGCCTCGCTCATCGGCGAGGCGTCGCGGAGGGAACCCGGAGAACGGCCCACCGCGCTCCGGCTGCTGGAGGAGCTCACGCCCGGATCCGGAGGTGACCTGGGGCGAGCGGTCTCCGACCTTCTGGCCGGCTCGTGGACCGGGGTGAGCGCCCCCGAACCGCGTCGGGTCCGCCGGTCGCGCACACCGGTGGTGGTGGGCGCGGCCTCGGTCGTGCTGGTGGGCGCGCTGGTGGGCGGCCTGCTGTGGAGCGGAGACGACTCCGGCGGTCCGCTCGGCGCCCTGAGCCCGACCGGCTCCGGATCACAGGACACACGAGGGGAGGAGGACGCGACCTCGGGCGGAGGATCCGAGAGGGCCGGAGAGGCCGAGGAGGGGACCACCCTCGCCGTCGAAAGCGATCCCACGGACGGCGCGGCCGTGGTCGCCGAGGCGCTCGAACTGGTTCGAGGGGCCTCGGACCTCCTGTACCGGGAGCACTTCAGTATCGACGAGGGGGGAAGTCCGTCGGTCGCCGTCCTGGAATACACCGAGGAGCCGGTCCGGGCGGTCCGGAACATGAACTACCACCCGATGGGGGCCTCGGTGAGTCTGCGCTTCGGCGCCGACCTGGCGGAGGAGGTCGAAGGCACCATCGACCCCACTACGGGCGACACCGGGAACATCGACTATCACCGGAGCGAAGGAGGATCCGCCACGGGGACGGAGCTGTGGGAGGAGGCACAGTGGCCGCTCGAATGGATTCTGGAGCCGGGCGCGGAGATCGAGTACCTGGGTCTGAGCGCGGTCCCCCACGAAACGAGCTTCGAGGACACCATCAGCGACGGTCTGGTGTTCGAGGCGACCGAAGGCCACCACTACAGCGGGACCTACGTCGACGGGTCCGAGAGGCCGGAGGCCCGCGAGACCATCGTGGACTTCGACCTGTGGATCGACGACCAGGGTTACCCGCTGCGTATCGACGCGGCCGGGGTGATCTACCCGGAGAACCCAGCGCAACCCGACGCGACCTTCGACCAGGAGCGGGACTACATCTTCCACGTGCCCCGCGAGATCCACGTCCCCGAGGGGTCGGAGATCGGGTCCTGAGCTCGGAACACCCCCGTCATCGTGAAGGGAAACGATGAGCACATCCCCCACCGAGAACCCGGGCCTGCCGCCCGGCCTCGAACCGCTCTCCGAGACCGACCCCCGCCTGATCGGCCCCTACCGGCTCTTGGGTCGGATCGGGGCGGGAGGGATGGGCGTGGTGTACGCGGTGCTGGACCCCGGTGGCCTCTGCGTCGCGCTCAAGACCGTCCACGCGAAGTACGCGGATCGACCCGGACATCGGGAGGCGTTCGCACGAGAGGTCGAGATGCTGCGCCGCGCCGACGGGGTCAGCACCGCCCGAGTGCACGGCGCGGACCCGACGGCGCCGGTGCCGTGGCTGGCCTTCGACTACGTGCCCGGCCGGGATCTGCGTCGCCACGTGCGCGAGTTCGGCCCTTTGACCGGTGACATGCTGCGCACGTTCGCCCTGGGCGTGGCCGAAGGGCTGGCCACCCTGCACTCGGCGGGGATCGCGCATCGCGACATCAAGCCGGGCAACGTCATCCTGGCCCCGGACGGGCCCAAGATCGTGGACTTCGGTATCGCGGTCGAGGTCGGCACCGACCCGGAGCGGGACGCCTCGGCCTCCTACGGGACCCCGGGCTGGTCCGCGCCCGAACGCTACACCGGCGCCGTCGCCGATCCGGCGGCGGACGTGTTCGCCTGGGGCGGGCTGGTGGCCTTGGCCGCCACCGGCCGCGCCCCCTTCGGGAAAGGGGACGCGGCGGAGTTGGCCGCACGGGTCCAGGCGGGCGACCACGACGTCGAAGGGGTCCCCGAGGAGCTGCTGTCCCTGGTGGAGCGGGCGCTGTCGGTGCTCCCCGCCGAACGGCCCACCGCGTTCGACCTCCTGACCGCTCTGCTGCCGCCCGCCACGATGGAGTCGAACGTTCAGGCCGGGCCGGACTCCGACCGCGCCCGTACGCAGCGGGCGCTGCGCGGGATGCTGGCCGACTACTGGCACGGGGTGGACTCGGCCGGTCACGACCCGGCCCGTTGGGCCGCCGCGCTGGGAACCGTCTCCGCGGCGGGTCTGGGCGTGGCCGGGGCGGGGACCCTGGGCGCCGGCGCGGGCACCGGAGCGACCACGGGGGTGTCCGCCGCGGGTGTGGTGGGAGGAGCCGTGGGCAAGGCCGGTGGCGCCGCGGCCGGCGGAGGGTCGCTCGGCGCGGGCGCGACCGGTGGCGGTGGGCTGCTCGGAGTCCTGGGCGGGACCAAGGGCCTCGTCGCCGCTCTGGGGACGTTGACGCTGGTCGGCGGGTTGGCGGCGGGAGGGGCCTGGTATCTCGGGAACGACGCTCCGGCGGAGGAGGCGGCCGCCGAGGAGCCCGAGGAGGCCGGCCTCGCCGTCGACATGAACCCGGAGGATGGCGCGGCCGTGGTCGCCGAGGCCTTCACTCTGGCGTTGGAGGCCGACAGCTTCACCACCTACGACTTCGTATACGCGAGTGGTCTCGGTGACAGACCCGCCGGCTACTACGTTCAGACAGGGGGGCCGGTCCCCGCGATCCTCGTGAACAACTACATGATCACCGGCGGGAGCATGGCTCTGGGGGAGGGTCTGGACGATGTCGTGTACTTTTCCAACACGTCCTTCGACCCCGGTGAAGCGCCGGAGCGCGAGTACTACCGGTCGGACGGGTACGGGACCAGCGCGCCGGAGCACCCCCGAGAGCTTTGGGAGGAGCTTCTCGACGTGGTGTTCGCCTATCTGGAACCGGTCGATCTGATCTACGAGGGCACCGGTACGACCCCGACGGAGTTTCTCCCCGACGAGTTCTTCGCCTATGGCCAAGTGTTGGAGCGTCCGGGGCATCGATATACGGGCACCTATATCGAAGAGGATTACCTGGATTACGGGGACGTGGAGGCCACACTGGAGTTCTGGGTCGATGAGGCCGGGTATCCGTTGTACTTCGATCAGAACGTCTCGCCGGGAGGAACGGACCCGGACACCGGGAGACCCGTCGAACACGGGTATCGCGTCGAGTTCGCCGGTTTCGACCAACCGATCGACCTCTACGTCCCCACCGCGGACGAGATCCGGGACGAACCTTCGTGATCTTCAGGTGGCGTCCCCGCCTCTTCGGAAATGATGGGCCCCGGCGCCGTTACGGCACCGGGGCCCATGCGCGCTAGGCGCCCTTCAGGTTCTCCTTGAGGAAGTCGACCTGGAGCAGCAGCAGGTTCTCCGCGGTCACCGGGTCGGCGGGGCTGTGCGTCACGCCGGCGAGCGGCAGCACGGTGTGCGGACGGCCGGCGGCGAGCAGGGCCTCCGACATGCGCTGGGTGTGCGCGAACACGACGTTGTCGTCGATGAGCCCGTGGACGAGCATCAGCGGACGTCGCAGTTCTACGGCGTCCGAGACCAGCGACAGACGCTCGTACACCTCCTTCTGCTCCTGAGGCGTGCCCAGGTAGCGTTCGGTGTAGTGCGTGTCGTACAGCGCCCAGTCGATGACCGGGGCGCCCGCCACCGCCGCGTGGAACACGTCCGGGCGGCGCAGGACCGCCAACGCGGACAGGTAGCCGCCGAACGACCAGCCGTGGATGCCCACCCGGGTCGCGTCCAGGAAGTCGAACCGGCCGAGCGCGTCCTCCAGGGCGGCCACCTGGTCGTCCAGCACCGGGCCGGCCAGGTCGTGGTGGACCTCCTGCTCCCACTCCACGCTCACGCCCGGGGTGCCGCGTCCGTCCGCGATGAGGACGGCGAAGCCCTGCTCGGCGAACCACTGGGCCGTCAGGTAGGCGCCGCGCGCGTTGAGCACCCGCTGGGCGTGGGGGCCGCCGTAGGGGGCCATCAGCACCGGCAGGGATCCCTCGCCCTCCTTCCACCAGGACGGCAGGAGCAGCGAGGTGGGGACGCGACGTTCGCCGGCGAACCAGGTCTCGACCCGGGGCTCGGGCAGTTCGGGGGTCTCGGCGAGGCTCTCGATCTCACCGTGCGTGCGGCGGGTCTCGGTGCTCGCGCCGCGGATCACGTGGGTGCGCACCCCGGTGAAGTCCAGGGAACGGTGCTGGAGCACCAGGGTGTCGCCGCGCAGGCGCCCGGAGAGCAGACCGCCCTCGCCGCCGCCCGGTACCTCCACCGGAAGGCAGGTGCCCTCGCGGGTGTCGGCCAGCCACAGCGCCAGGTCGCCGGGGCGGCCCTCGGGTGAGCCGGAGAACAGTACCCGGTCGCCGTCCACGTCCACCACGCCCCGCAGGTACACGTCGGCGGCGCTCACGGCGTTCTCGCCCACGTACACGCGACGGGCGCCGGTGCCCTCCTCACGGGCGATCCACACCGGGGCTCCCGAGGCGGTGAAGTCCGGAACACCCGGCATGAGCTCCACCCACACCTCGTCGCTCTCGGTGCGCACCGCCGAGACCAGTCCGGTGGCGGGGTCGGAGCTGAACAGGGTGAGGGTCCGCTGGTCGCGGCTCTGGGCGGTGAAGATCAGGGTGGGGTTCCCGTCGGGGCCGGTCGTCCAACCCACGGTGGGCAGGTAGGGCAGCGCCTCCCGGTCCCACTCGATCGGGGCGGGGGTGGGGCGGCCGTCGGCCCGGTAGGCGGTGGGGGAGGGGACGGAGACGACCGCCAGCCGCACGTCCGGGTTGGCGGTGCCCGCCGCCGGATAGCGCAGCGGCTGCGGTTCCCGATCGGGGCGGTTCGGGTCTCCGACGAACCAGCGGTTCACCTCGGACTCGTCGACGCGGCTCACCGCGAGGGAGGCGCCGTCGGGCGACCACCAGAAGCCGCGGACCCGGCCCATCTCCTCCGCGGAGACCAGGTCGGCCAGACCCCAGGTGACGTGCTCGCCGTCCGGCTCCACGAGGATCCGGTCCCGGTCCTCGTCGCCGTTGTCGGTGATGTCGATGACCCGGACCGCGCCCTGGTGCACGTAGGCCACCCGGTCGCCGGCCGGGTCGATCCTCGGGTCCACGGCCGGGGTGGCCACCGGAAGCTCGCGCGGAGCGGTGTCGTCGCCGACCAGGTCGACGTAGAACACGCGACCGGACAGGGTGAACACGGCGCGGGTGAAGGCGTCGTCGACGGTGTAGGAGACGATGCCGCCGCCGTGCTCGCGCATCCGCTCACGGCGGGCGCGCTCCTCCGGGGGGAGGTTCTCGTCGTCCGCGCCGAGCTCTCGGGGGTCGGCGAGCACGGTCACCGCGCCGTTCTCCGGGGTGTACCGCCACAGGCAGGTCGCCGTGTCGGTGCCGTTCCGGCCGCGCAGGAAGGTGACGCTCTCCCCGTCCGGGGAGATCTGGAAGTTGCGGGGGACCCCGATCGTGAAGCGCTGGGTCCGGGCCTGTTGACGAGGAAAGCTCATAGGCCGATTGTGTCCCATCACCTGGACGGGGCGCTGCGGCGGCTTCGACGCCCGGGGAGCGGACCGGTCGAATTCAGGCCTTTGTTCAGGGAAGGCCTGGTCCGGGGGGTATTGTTCGCTGGGTGATGGACAGGCGACTGATGATGGTGCACGCGCACCCGGACGACGAGAGCATCGTCACCGGTGCCACGCTGGCGAAGTACGCGGCCGAGGGGGTCGGGGTCACCCTGGTGACCTGCACCCTGGGCGAGGAGGGGGAGGTCATTCCGCCGGAACTGGCCCACCTGACCTCCGACCGTGATGACCGACTCGGCGAGTACCGGATCGGGGAGCTGGACAAGGCCTGCGGGGCCTTGGGGGTGCGGGACCACCGTTTCCTCGGCGGCCCCGGGCACTACCGCGACTCCGGGATGATGGGCGGCCCCACGAACCGTCACCCCAAGGCCTTCTGGGGCGTGGACGTCGAAGAGCCGGCCGCCCTGCTCGCCGAGATCATCCGCGAGGTCCGTCCCCACGTGCTCGTGAGCTACGACGAGCACGGCGGCTATGGGCACCCCGACCACATCCAGGCCCACCGGGTCACCCGCCGCGCCTGCGCGAAGGCCGGCGAGCGCACCCTCCCCGGCGCCCCCTGGAAGGTGGAGAGGCTCTACGCGATCGCGCAGCCGGTCTCCCGGATCGAGGCCTCCATCGCCCGCCTCAACGAGGAGGCGGGGCCCTTCACCCCGCCGAGTCGGGTCTCCGACATCGCCCGAGGCACCCCGGACTCGATCGTCACCACCCGGATCGACGCCACCGACCACTGGGCGGCCAAGGCCCTGGCGATGCGCGCGCACGCCACCCAGATCACCGTCGAGGGGGAGCGCTTCGCCCTCTCCAACGACATCGCCCAGGAGATCGACGCGGTCGAGTACTTCACCCTGCTGATGGGGACTCCCCCCAAGCCCGGCCCCGACGGCTACGAGACCGACCTCTTCGCCGGTCTGTGAGCTTCGGGCCGGCCACGGTCCGCCGAGCGCCTACCCTCGGTTTCCGTGAGCACACCTGTTTCCACCCCACAGCCCCAGGGCCGCCGTCCCGTGCCCTCGTTCGTGTCCCCGACGGTGACCGTGCTGTCGTTCCTGGTCCTGATGGCGACAGGGACGGCCACCGGCGTCCTGTCCGGCTTCGGGGTGTCCTGGTTCGCCCGTGAGTGGCCCCTGGGCGGCCTGGCCCAGGTCAAGGCCGTCGCGGGGGTCCTGCTCCTGCTGGTGGCGCTGTACGCGCTGACCCGGCTGGCCGGCTGGGGGAGCCGCCGTCAGTCCGGGGCGCTGGGATTCTCGGCGGGCTTCGCGCTGTCCCTGATGGGCATGATCGGCTATCTGCCCGGCGGGGACATCATCTTCCCCGACGCGATCGTCAACTACGTCTTCCTGTTCGGCTCGATGGTGGCGTTGGCCCTCGGTGTGGTGCGCAGCGCGGCGCCCTTCCAGTGGCCGCCCGCGCCCACCACCGGAGAGAACGGGGCGGGGCGGATCGACGCTCCCGCCGATCCGCCCCGCTCCGTCGGAGACTGAGCCCGCTCAGCCCCAGAACTGCAACAGCAGCTCGCCGTGGAACATCATCCCGGTGATGGCCGGGTTGGGCAGGAGCAGCTCGAACAACGCGTAGAACAGGTCGTCGAAGAGGTCCCGGACCACCGGCAGCCAGAGCACGGCGAACACGGCGATCGAGCAGAAGAGGCCGTTGGCCGCCACGAACGCGGTCCAGCGCGTGCCGCGGAAGGCGGCCAGGACGTGGTAGCCGTCCAGGCCGGGCAGCGGCAGCAGGTTGACCGCCGCGCTGGTCATGTTGGCGAAGGCCAGGAAGGCCATCGAGGAGATCGCCCAGTTCACGCTGTCCTGGCCCGCCGGGACCAGGATCGACACGGTGAACGCCAGCACCGCGGACAGCAGCAGGCTCGCCAGCGGTCCGGCCAGGGCCACCATGACCCGGCGACCGCGACCCGGGATGTTCTCCCATTCCACGTAGGTGGGGGGGCCGTTCAGACCGAATCCGCCCAGCCCCAGGTAGGCCGTGGGCAGCACGAGGCCACCGAAGGCCTGCCGGTATCCGAACGGGTTCAGCCGCAGGTAGGCGCTTCCCCGCAGGGAACGATCGCCGGCCAGGTAGGCGGCCAGGGCGTGGGCGAACTCGTGCACGGCCACCGACACGATCCAGCCGAGCAGGATGAGCAGGGGCGGGATGAACGGGGTGACCGCCGCGCCGTCGGCGGCCCAGTCCAGTTCCACGGCGCGCCAGGACAGCCAGCCCGCGAACCCGGCCAGGCCCAGGACGAGCAGGAAGAGGGGGCTGGGCAGGAAGTCGGCCGGTCCCCGCGAGGGGGTGTCGGACTCCGCGCTCTCGGGCGTCTCATCGGACTCATCGGAGTCGGTCGCGTCGCCCTCGCGTCCCTCCTCGGAACCGCCGTCCTCGTCCGCCCCGACCCCCGATCTGTTCAGGGCGTCCTCGGGCATCCGGGACCACGGATCGGCGGAGCGGGCCTCGTCGCCGCTGCCGGGGTCCTCGGCGTCGGGAACGGTCGTGTTCTCGGGTTCCGTCTGCTGGGGTGACTCGGGCGTGGGCATGAGGCTCCTGCTGGTCGCGGGTGGTTCGCGCTCCAGGTTAGGCCCTGATTTCGAGCTCCGCGCAGCGGGTGCCCTCACGTGGAGTGGTCGTACGGGCGGGGTCAGACGACGGCGCGAGGGGACACCGCCGACCTGTGCAGACAGGCCAGGGCGAACGATCGTCCCACCGGGGTCAGTTCACGGCGGCCCACGCTCTCGTCCCCCACGACCAGCCCGAGCGCCTCCAACAACCAGCCCACCGCCATCACCATGGCGCGTATCCGATCGGAGGAGTTCTCGGCCGTGCGGCGGTGCGCGGCCGCGTGCCGGCCGGAGGCCACAGGGGGTTCGAACGGACGCCACCCGGACTCGGTGAGCACCCGCTCGGCGGCCTCGGCGTCGGAGGTGCCCCGCCGGGCGTGGGACCCCAGTCCTTGAGGGGAGCGGGTCAGCAGCAGCCCCAGAAGCGTCTCCGCGGCGGCCTGTTCCAGACCGCCGCCCCGTCCCAGGGCCTCGGTGGCGGCGACCCACAGGGAATCGGGGTCCTCGCGCAGCCGCCTGCCGCGGCGGGTGAGTTCGAGTCGGCGTCCGGATCGACGGACCGCGCGCATGGACCTCAGCACCTGGTGCAGAGCGATGAGCTGGGTGGCGTCGGTCTCGTTGCGCGGCGGGTCGGGTGTGGTGCGCCAGCCGAAGTCCTCGCACATGAGTCTGACCACGCCGGGGGAGATGTAGCCGATCTGGGTGAGGGAGATCCCCTCCGCCGCCAGATCGAGCAGACGGCGTAGCGGGGCCATGGCGGTCTCGGCGTCCCTGGGGGTGTCCGCTCCGGCGATGATCTGTCCGACCAGAGGCCACAGGTGCTGCCGATGCGGGTGGGCGGAAGAGCCCAGCCAGGCGCGGACACGCTCCTCGCGGATCCGGTCCAGCCGGCTCAGGCCGTGCCGGTCGGGCTGGGTGAGGAAGGAGCGGGCGAAACGCTCCTGCGCGGGTCGCCAGCCGCGCTTGCCCGGCCGGATGTCACCGAGGGAGACCGCCAACTCCAGGGCCGCGGCGGTCTCGCCGCGCACGGTCAGTTCCACGTCGCCGACGGCGGTGCCCCAGGTCAGTTCGGGAAGGTCGGGGGGCTCCACCCCGGATTCCCACATGAGCCGCTCGTACATGGCCAGGGCGGCGTTGTGGTCGCGTTCGTACAGGTCCAGCAGGGCGGCGGTCTCGGGGGAGGAACAGACACCGGCGTAGCGGAACAGTTCGAGGAGTTGGAACAGTCGCCCCAGGGAACCCACGGCCAGCCGACGGTCCTCGGGGGAGTTCTGGAACCTGAGGGGGAGTTCGTACCAGCAGAGACGCTGGACGGCGTGTTGATGGAGCCGTTCGAGATCCTGCTCCGGGGCCAGGGTGTGCAGTGCAATGGCCGCCATCTCCGCCGACCGCTCGTCCCTACGGGCCAGTTCGGCGAGAGCCGACGCGACCGCCTCCCTCATGGTGGGCACCACCTCCCCGCGTGCCTAGGGCCCGTCCGTCCGGGGAACAGGACGTCCGGGCACGGTGCTTCGTTGTCGGCCCGAGGTCACGGTTGGGGGGCGCCGTCGACAGGGCTCAGCCTCTCCTACCCGGGAAAGGGTGAAGAATGCCGTGATGTGGGGTCTAGGAACGCTCACCCCGCCGTCGTGGGGGTACGGGGGGAACGACACGGCTGGCGACGATGGCGTTCTCGGCGACCTCGACCGTCGACTCGTCCCTGCGGCGCACGGTGAGGATCCCCTCGGACCAGGACTCCACCACACCGACGATATCGGTGAAGTCCCCTTCGGGGAGGGTGATTCGCAGGGAGACGCGCCGACCGACGTCATCCCGTGTGATTCTGTGGACCAGCCGGCCCCGCAAGTGCATGATTCCCGCCCCCGAGTGTGCGCCGAATGTCGTCCGGCGCCATACTAGGACGACGACATCTGTGCCAATAGCTTGCAGAGCCGGGAGCACGGGCGACGCCCGCACGTCGATCGTGGCCCCGGGAACTCTGAAGGTCCCCGCCTCCCCCGTGGGTGAGCGGGGGTGAGACAAGGAGTACGACGTGACCTACGTCATCGCGCAACCCTGTGTTGATGTTCTGGACAAGGCGTGCATCGACGAGTGCCCCGTGGACTGTATCTACGAGGGCGACCGCATGCTCTACATCCACCCGGACGAGTGCGTTGACTGTGGTGCGTGCGAGCCGGTGTGCCCCGTCGAGGCCATCTACTACGAGGACGACCTGCCCGAGCAGTGGTCCGAGTTCTACAAGGCCAACGTCGACTTCTTCGACGACCTCGGCTCGCCGGGCGGCGCCTCCAAGGTCGGCAAGATCGACCGCGACCACCCGATCGTCGCCAAGCTTCCTCCGCAGGCCGAGTGAGCGACGCTACGCCAACGCATCCCCTTGGCGCAGAGGTCGCGTGGGCGTGAGGCCTGCCCCGAGCGTGATGTGTCGCGCCGATCCCCGAGGCGGGGTCGGCGCGACGCTGTTGTGCGGAGAAGGAACCACAGCTTCCGAACAGGATGGAGAACGCCCCGATGGGTGAACGGCGACCGGTGACCGATCGTCTCCCGACCTTTCCCTGGGACCGTCTGACGCCGTACAAGACGACGGCCTCGGCCCACCCCGACGGCATCGTCGACCTGTCCGTCGGCACCCCGGTCGACCCGGTCCCGGCGAACCTGCGCGAGGCGCTGGCCGCCGCTGCGGATTCGCCCGGATATCCGCTGACCTGGGGGACGCCCGAGCTGCGCGCCTCCATCCAGGGCTGGCTGGAGCGCCGCCACGGCGTGCGCGTGGCCGAGGGCGCGGTGCTGCCGACGGTGGGCTCCAAGGAGCTGGTGGCCTGGCTGCCGACCCTGCTCGGCCTGGGCGAGGGCGACACGGTGGTCCTGCCCGAGCTGGCCTACCCCACCTATGACGTGGGGGCACGGATCGCCGGAGCCACCCCGGTGGCCACCGACGGCCTCACCGCGCTCGGTCCGGCCCCGGTACGACTGGTGTGGGTGAACTCCCCCGCCAACCCGACCGGGCGGGTCCTGGGCAAGGACCACCTGCGCAAGGTGGTGGCCTGGGCCCGCGAGCACGGCGCCATCGTCGCCTCCGACGAGTGCTACCTCGACCTGGGCTGGGAGGAGGACGCCGAGCCGATCTCGATCCTGCACCCGGACGTCTGCGGCGGTTCGCACGAGAACCTGCTGGCCGTGCACTCGCTGTCCAAGCGTTCCAACCTCGCGGGGTACCGCGCGGCCTTCGTCGCGGGCGACCCCGAGTTGGTCGCGGAACTGTTGGCGGTGCGCAAGCACGCCGGGATGATCGTTCCCGCCCCGGTCCAGGCGGCCATGCGCGCGGCTTTGGACGACGACGCCCACGCGGCCGAGCAGAAGGAGCGTTACCGCGCCCGCCGTGCCCGGCTGCGCGCGGCCTTCGAGGGCGCGGGCTGGCGGATCGAGCACTCCCAGGCCGGCCTGTACCTGTGGGCGAGCCACCCGGACCACGATTCCTGGGGGGCGGTGGGCGCGCTCGCCGAACGCGGCGTCCTGGTCGCCCCGGGCGCTTTCTACGGCACGGCGGGCGAAGGTCACGTACGGGTGGCCTTCACCGCCACCGACGAGCGTGTCGACGCCGCCGTCGAGCGCTTGGCGAAGTGATGTGAGGCCCGTCCGGGCGTCGGGGGTCTCCCCGGCGCCCGGCGGTGCTCAAGGGCGTCCGGTCGGACGGACCAGGCAGAACTCGTTCCCTTCGGGGTCGCGCATGACCCGGAACGCCCCCTGGGCGTCGGTGGCGGTCTCGCCCACGGCGGTCGCCCCCAGCGCGAGCAGCCGCTCCGCCGACTCGGCGATGTCGGTCACACGCACGTCCGCGTGGACGCGGTGAGGCGTCCTCTCGGGCTCGTCCGTGGGTTGGAAGGACAATCGGGGCGCCCCCGGTAGGTCGACGTAGGACCACCCGTCGGGCCGGTCCACCGGGACGCCTCCCAAGAGTTCGGCCCAGAAGCGGGCGAGGGCGGAGGGGCGACGGCGTCGATGACCCACTGGTCGATGGTTCCCGGTCTCATACGCCGGATCCTAGGGCGTCGACTAGCGGAGCACGAGGCGTCCGTCGGTGCCCTCCTCCAGCTCGGTCCACTGCTCGGCGCCGTCCATGCCGTCCGAGGCGCGCCACCGCAGGTTCTCGTAGCTCACGGAGGACAGACCGTACTCCTCGGCGTGCGTCACGGCCCACTGGGCCATCGCCCGACCGAGGTCGCCGGTCCTCGGCTCGGAGTCCACCGGAAGGACGGCCGGATCGGTGCCGAACACCCGGGCGATCTCCTCCTCGGCCCCGGCCGTGTCGGCCTCGCCCTCGCGCAGCGCCTCCGCCGTCTCCGCGTCGAACCAGCAGGTCACGTCGGTCCCCTCGCCGCCGGTGAAGGCCTCGGCCATCCTCCTGGACAGGGCCTCGTGCTGGTCGTAGGCGAACCCGTGGGCGCTGCGCTGCACCTGCTGCGCGGCCTCGTAGACCGGCATGTCCTCCCAGCCGTCCACCTCGATCAGCGCGTCGTAGAACGACCGGCTGGCGAACACCGGGTCCATGATCTCCTCGGGGTCGCCCCATTCCTGGGACGGGCGCTGCTGGAACAGACCCACCGAGTCCCGGTCCCCGTACCCGATGTTGTAGAAGCGCGATTCCTGCCACACGGTCGCGTAGGCGACGGTCACCGCCTCCTCGGGCAGGTCCCGGCTGTACGCGACACCGCCGACGGTCGTCATGTTCACGGCCTGGTCCGCTTCCAGGTCGTAGGTGCCGTCCGACAGCGTCAGACGGCATCCGGGCTCGGGAGCCTCCTCCGTGTTCAACGGCTCGAACGTGGTCAGCACGTAGTAGGCGCCGGCCACGAACAGGGAGCAGACGAAGGTCAGGATGAGGAGGATCTTGGCGAACGCGGAGAACTTCCTGCGTTTACTGGGCACGGGCGAACCAAGGGTCGGCGACGGGTGGGACGCACGTATCGCCCCCGCGGCGTGCGGGGCCGAGGCCGTGCGCCGGGCCGCCGGGGAGATCCTTCGGAGGGATTCCGTGAGGAGGGCGGCCGGCGGGCCTCGGCCGCATTGTAGTAGGAGCTACGAAGACTCATAGGAAGGCTTCCCGAGGCGGGGCCGCCCCGGTGACCGATCCCTCGCCACAGGTGGGCGGGGTGGATACGGCCCACCCCCGATGAGCGACTAACGTGGGTTCACATGACCAGCTCGTACACCAGTCCGCTGCCCGACCAGATCGACGAACTCTGGGAGCGGCGCTCCGAACTGACCCCCGACCACTCCGAGGCGCGTGAGATCATCACCGGCGCCATCGACCAGATCGACGAGGGCAAGGCCCGTGTGGCCTTCGTCGACCCCGCCACCGACGGTGTGGTGGTCGACGAGCGCGCCAAGCGTTCCATCCTCCTCGGCTTCAAGGTCCTGGACATGAAGGAGTCGACGGTCGGCGACTTCTACCACCACGACCGCATGCCGCTGAAGACCCGCTTCGACGGTGTCCGCGTCGTCGCCGGCGCGATCGCCCGCTGGGGCTCCTACCTGGCCCCCGGCGTGGTCCTCATGCCGTCCTTCACCAACATCGGCGCCTACGTCGGCTCGGGCACCATGGTCGACACCTGGGCGACCGTCGGTTCCTGCGCGCAGGTCGGCGAGAACGTCCACCTGTCCGGTGGCGTGGGCGTCGGCGGCGTCCTGGAGCCCCCGCAGGCCTCCCCGGTGATCATCGAGGACGAGGCCTTCCTGGGCTCGCGCAGCATGGTCGTCGAGGGCGCCCGGGTGCGCAAGGGCGCCAAGCTCGGCGCGGGCACCATCCTCACCTCCTCCACGCGCGTCTTCGACGCCGAGACCGGTGAGGAACTGGCGCGCGGCGAGGCCCCGGCCTGGTCGGTGTGCGTCACCGCCAACCGGACCAAGAGCTTCCCCGGCGGCGACTTCGGTATGCCGGTGCTGCTGGTGCTCAAGCGTCTGGAGGAGGGGCAGGAGCACGACAAGCTCGCCCTGAACGACCTCCTGCGCGAGCACGGCGTCAACGCCTGACGTCCGACGCGTTCGGATCCGGGGCGTCCTTCCGCACGTGGGAGGGCGCCCCGTCGCGTGTTCTAGGGTGTTCCAGGTGCCTGCCGCGCACTCGGGGCGCGCACGCACCGAACAGGACGCGAACCCACACCCAGTGAAACGGGGCGACACCATGCTGGACCTGACCTCGGACGTGGCGGACCTGACCGCCGCCCTCGTGGACATCCGTTCCGAGAGCGGTGACGAGAAGAACCTCGCCGACGCGGTCGAGAACGCGCTGTCGACCCTCTCCCACCTCACGGTCACCCGTGACGGCGACGCGGTCGTCGCCCGCACCGAACTGGGACGCGGCCGTCGTGTCGTGATCGCCGGTCACCTCGACACCGTGCCGATCGTCGACAACGTGCCCTCCCACGTGGACGGCGACCGGCTCTACGGGTGCGGAACCTCGGACATGAAGGCCGGTGTGGCCGTCCAGCTCAAGCTGGCCGCCCTGGTCACCGAGCCGGTCCACGACCTCACCTTCGTCTTCTACGACAACGAGGAGGTCGACGCCTCCCTCAACGGCCTCCTGCGGTTGAGCCGCAACCACCCCGAGTGGCTGGCCGGCGACTTCGCGATCCTCATGGAGCCCACCGACGGCATGATCGAGGGCGGCTGCCAGGGCACCATGCGCGTGGACGTGAAGGCCACCGGCAAGCGCGCCCACAGCGCCCGCTCCTGGAAGGGCGAGAACGCCGTCCACAAGGCCGGGGCGATCCTGGACGTCCTGCGCGCCTACACGCCTCGACAGCCCGAGGTCGAGGGTCTGGCCTTCCACGAGGGTCTCAACGCCGTGTTCATCGAAGGCGGCGTGGCCGGCAACGTCATCCCCGACGAGTGCGTGGTCAAGGTCAACTACCGCTACGCCCCGGACCGTTCTCCGGCCGAGGCCGAGGCGCACCTGCGCGAGGTGTTCGCCGGCTTCGAGGTGACCCTCACCGACTCCGCCGCCCCGGCCCGCCCCGGACTGGACGACCCCTCGGCCGCCGCGTTCGTCACCGCGGTGGGGGACGGCCGGGCGCGCGCCAAGCTCGGTTGGACCGACGTCTCCCGCTTCTCCGAGCTGGGCGTTCCCGCCGTCAACTACGGTCCTGGCGACCCGATGCTGGCCCACACCAGGGACGAGTACGCGACGATCTCGCAGATCCGCGAGGCCGAGGAGCGCATGGTCGCCTGGCTCACCGCCCGGGACTGACCCCCGAGCGCGTGACCCGCGGCGGCCATCAGTGGCCACCCGCGGGTCACACGCGATTCAGGTGTGAGGCGCCTCCGTCCGGATAGTTTTACGTGCATGACGGAAGAAGAGAACGTGAGGCGCGCCGGACCGCTCACCTACCGCGGCAGCGCCATCCCCGCCACCACCACCGACCAGCGTCTGCTCGACCGCAGGGGCCCCACCGACTGGGTGCACACCGACCCCTGGCGGGTACTGCGCATCCAGTCGGAGTTCGTCGAGGGCTTCGGGCTGCTGTCGGAGCTCCCCTCCGCGGTGAGCGTCTTCGGCTCGGCGCGGATCCGGCCGGACAGCGAGTACTACCGGCTGGGCGAGCAGGTCGGGGCCCGGCTCGCGGAGGCGGGCTACGCCACCATCACCGGGGGCGGCCCCGGCATGATGGAGGCGGCCAACAAGGGGGCCCAGCAGGCGGGCGGTCTGTCCGTCGGGCTCGGGATCGAGCTGCCCTTCGAGCAGTCCCTCAACCCCTATGTCGACATGGGCGTCACCTTCCGGTACTTCTTCGTCCGCAAGACGATGTTCGTGAAGTACTCGCAGGCCTTCGTGGTACTGCCCGGCGGGTTCGGCACCCTGGACGAGCTGTTCGAGGCCATCACCCTGGTCCAGACCAAGAAGGTGACGCGTTTCCCCGTGGTGCTAGTGGGCACCGAGTTCTGGGGCGGTCTGCGCGACTGGGTCGAGTCCAGCCTGCTCAAGCACAACCTCATCTCGCCCCAGGACATGGACCTGCTGTACATGACCGACGATCCCGACGAGGTGATCTCCGTGATCCAGCGGTCCCACCGCCACCTGGAGGACACGTTCGAGCGGGACCGCCCCGGCCCGTCGAGCTGATCCGGAAGACGGAAGGGCGGGGCCGGGCTCAGACCAGGCCGCGGCGGACGGCGGCGGGCGGACGCTCGCCTCGGATCGACGCGACCATGTCCAGGGCCCGACGCACCCGCTCGGGATGGTCGGTGACGAACACCCGCGCACCGGCCCAGGCGTAGACCGAGGCGAGCGCGACCTCCTCGGCCGCCTCCACCGGGACCGTGCCCGCCAGGGCGGGTGCCGGGACGGTGGTCGGCTCGGCCGGGGCGGCACTCGTCTCGGGGGCCGGGTCGCAGCGGACCAGGACCGGGGTACCCGACGCCGCCAACTCCTCGACCCGGGCCGTCGACGGTCGGCGCCCGGCGTCGATCGCGCGGGAGACGACCGGGTCGGCGGAGGAGCCCTCGGCGGTCGCGAGCTCCTCGGGTGTCAGGACTCGGAAGGGTTCGTTCGGCACCCGCCGAGTCTCCCACGCTCCGGCACTCCCGGGACAGGGGACGTGTGTGGCACGATCGGAGCCGTGCCCTACTTCATCATGATCCTGGTCGCCGTCGCCGCGCTCGCCGTCCTCGTGGGAGTGGTCTACGTCGTACTCGGCAAGGGCGGGGGGCTCGCCCGGTTCGAGGCCGACTTCCCCCCACTGGACCTGCCCGATGGGCGCCCGGTCGGCTCCCGTGACCTGTCCGGCCTGCTGTTGCCGTTGTCGCTGTGGGGCTACCACGTGCGGGCGGTGGACGCCCTGCTGCTGAGGTTGACCTCCACCCTGCGCGAGCGTGAGGAACGCATCGCGGACCTGGAATGGCGTCTGGCCCGCCTCGACCCCTCCTACGTGCCGCAGGGCACCGGCCCCGCGCCCGGCGCCCACCTGCCGGGCGACTTCCCGGAGGGCGTCGAGGAGATCACGCCGAAGGACGAGGACGCGAACGTGGAGCGGGCCGCCGAGGCCGAGGCGACGGAGCCGAGGACGGACCGGGTCGAGGCCCCCGTGGACCCGGCCGAGTACGCCCCCGAGGGGGACGGCGCCACCGTCGGCGGTGGCCGGGGCGAAGAGCGTCCCTGAACCGTCTCCCGAACGGCGCGTTCGTCGGCTCGGACCCTGCCGGTGAGCGGCGCGGAAGAGCCGTGACACGCCTCGACGCGGCCGAGAACGGGATGCCGTGCGTCACACCCTCACCCCCCTCGTGGTCCGAGGGGGGTGGTCCGTGTGCTCTATTCTCGTTCGCTGTACATGCGTACCCCCGCTCCGCCGGAGCGGGGCGGACCATCGGTGAGGATGGCGAGGATGGACACAGCAGCCGAACTCAGGGCGGGCGAGGAGGACGGATCGGGGAGCTCCCCCACCCCGGTGCGCCAGATGTCCCTATGGCCGCCGCCCCGCTCGAACCGGCACTCCGGCAAGCGTCGGCGCCGCTTCACCCGGCTGGCCGTGGTGACCTTCGCGCTCGTGCTGGCGGCCGGAGGAACGGCCGCCGCATGGACCCTGTGGGGCCCCTCCGACGAGGGGCCGGCCACGGTCACCTCCGACCCCGAGGAGTTCGTCGGGTCCTGGTCGGGGCGGATGAACCAGGTCGACACCGACGGCCGACCGGTGGCGGAGTGGGACGCCGAGGTGCGGATCGAGGACGGGGCCGAACGCGGCACCAGTTCCTGGACCACCTTCTCCTGCTCCGGCACGCTGGAACTGTCCGCGCGCGACGGGGACCGGCTGGTGTACACCTACACCGAGATCGCCGATCCCGACGAACGCTGCGTGGACGAGGCCGAACTGACCCTGTGGCCCGACTCGGGCCCGGGACTCAACGCGGAATGGGCCTCGATCACCCGCGAGGGGACGCGCATGGTCTCCACCGGAACCCTGGACTGAGAACGCGCGAGGCGGACCCCGGTCTCGGCCGGATCCCTTCTTCCGGAAGACGTCCGAACACCACCGGAACCCCTGAGGACAGGGCCGTCGGAGCGCGTAACGCGCTCGTCGAGATCGGGTGTCGGGCGGGATCGATATAACCTTACTGATCGAAGCCTCCTCGTTATCGGTGGCGGTCCGACTGTCGCCTGGCGCACATACACGGGCCGACCTCCGAGATAATGGGCGAAGAGTGATTCACGTCCCTTAAGTCACATGGGCACGAGTCACACGAACCCGGCCCACGGCCGCGGATCCGGGACACACACGTGGATCGGCGCCGACATCGTGGGGCGGCCCTGACACGAGGAACACCTAGAAAGGGGAATGGCATGGCGGCGATGAAGCCGAGGACCAGTGACGGGCCGATGGAGGTCACCAAGGAGGGTCGCGGCATCATCATGCGGGTACCGCTCGAGGGCGGAGGCCGTCTGGTCGTCGAACTGACGCCCGACGAGGCGACCGAACTGCGTGACGCGCTCCAGGGCGTCGTCGGGTAACTCCGACCGATCGAATCTCCCCCACCGGGCCGGAACGCCCCGATGACCCCCGAGGTTCCACACCTCCCATGACGAGCGAACGATTGTGAGCGGCTGTGCCTTTCGCCACGGAGATCCGTCCCCGGCCGGGGACCCTCGCCGAATCCACCGCGGACCTGCTGGTCCTCCCCGTTCTCACGGGAGGGGAAGGCCCCGAGGCGGCCGAGGGTGTCGCCGACGGCGGACTGACATCGGCCCTTCCGGCCCCGCTCACCGAGCTGTTCGCTCACTATTCGCTCACCGGAGCACCCGGTGAGCTCTCCCGGTTCCCGGTGTCCCGGGACGGGGGCCTGGTCGGTCTGGCCCTTCTCGGAGTCGGTTCGGGCAGCCCCGCCGACCTCCGGAAGGCCGGCGCCGTCCTCGCCCGGGCCGCTCGGGGCGACGGACGTGTGGCCCTGGCCTGGCCCGGCGCCGACGGTGAGGCCGCGACGGCCTTCGCCGAGGGTGCCCTCCTGGCCTCCTACACGTTCACGATGAAGTCCGAGCCGGTTCCCGAGGACCGGCGCCCCGCCGAACGGATCGAGGTGGTCGGCGCCACCGACGCCGTCGCCGAGGCCCTGACCCGGGGCGCTCGCCTGGCCGAGGCCACGGCCCTGGCCCGGGACCTGATCAACACCCCCTCCCTGACCAAGGACCCGGAGTGGATGGCCTCCCGGGCCCGGGAGGTGGCCGAGAAGGCGGAGCTCTCCGTCCGGGTCTGGGACGAGAAGGACCTTCAGGACGAGGGGTTCGGCGCGATCCTCGCCGTCGGTCAGGGTTCGTCCCGCGCCTCGCGTCTGGTGCGCTTGACCTACACCCCGGAGAACCCCGTCGGGCACGTGGTCCTGGCGGGCAAGGGCATCATCTTCGACACCGGCGGTCTCTCGCTCAAGCCGAACGAGAACATGTCGCTGATGAAGACCGACATGAGCGGCTCGGCGATCGTCCTGGCGGTCCTCTCGGCCCTGCGGGACCTGGGTGTTCGGACCAAGGTCACCGGTCTGCTGGCGCTGGCGGAGAACTCCATCTCCGGCGACGCCACCCGTATCGGCGACGTGCTGACCACCTACACGGGCAAGACCGTCGAGGTGCTCAACTCCGACGCCGAGGGACGTCTGGTCCTGGCCGACGCCCTGGGCTACGCCTCCTCCGAGCTGGAGCCGGATCTGCTGGTGGATGTGGCCACCCTGACCGGCGCGGCCAAGGTGGCGCTGGGCACCGGCATGGGCGCCCTGTACAGCAACGACGACGAGGTCGCGGCGGAGCTGACGAAGGCGGCCGACGCCGCGGGCGAGCCGCTGTGGCGGATGCCGCTCACCGAGGAGTACGTGCCCACGACCGAGTCCCGGGTGGCCGACCTGGCCAACATCGGGACACGTCGTGAACTCGGCCCGGCCGGGGCGACCGACGCCGCGCTGTTCCTCCGCGAGTTCACCGGCGGGCTGCCCTGGGCCCACCTGGACATCGCGGGTCCGGGCCGTTCCATGAAGGAGAGCGGTCTGCTGAGCAAGGGCGGGACCGCCTTCACCACGCGGACCCTGCTGCGCTGGCTCGCCGAGCGCTGACGGACGTTCTCTCGCGGGGTCCGGACGATCACATCGTCCGGACCCCGTTCCCGTGCGCGGGGAGAGAGGCGTTCAGGGGCGGATTGCGGCCAGGAGGCCCTCGCCCACGGGCACCAGCAAGGGGATGAAGTCCTCGTCCTCCCGCATGCGACGCATCACCTCGCGGATCGCGATCTCCGCCGGGTCCGGCACGCGCAGGGGGCCGTCGGGCTCACCCGAGGTCACCAGCATGTTGTTGAAGACCACCACCCCGCCCGGCCGCAGCAGGCGCAGCGCCTCCTCCAGATAGGAGGGGTAGGAGACCGGGTCGGCGTCGATCGAGACCATGTCGTATCCGCCGTCGGTGAGCCTGGGCAGCACCTCCAACGCGACCCCGCGGATCAACCGGGCCCGCCCGGCGCCGAAACCCGCGCGGCCGAAGGCCGAACGCGCGTAGTCCTGGTAGGCGGCGTTGACGTCCACCGTGGTCAGGATCCCGTCCGGCGCCATACCCCGGAGCAGCCAGATCCCCGAGGTGCCGCAGCCGGTGCCGACCTCCACCACCGAACGCGCGCCGATCGCGGCGGTCAGGAATCTCAGCGCGGCCCCGGTGGCGGCGTCCACCGGGGGCGCGGCCGAGCGGACCCCGGCGTCGTAGGCGTCGGCCAGAGGGCCGTCCCCCATGGCGTTCTCCTCGAACCTCTCCTGCTCGGTCCGGACCCACGTCGTGCGTGCGACGCTCTCTTCAGCGCTGATGACGGCCTCCCATGCCCAGTTTCACGAAGGGGGCGTGCGTTCTGACCGGGGGATCGTCACCCACCGTAGAATGGCGGTAGCGGCCAGGTAGTCTCCCTGGTCGAAAGCCTAGCCTGATCCGGCCCGAAACTCCGAGCGTGGCGGCGGGAACTTAAACGGCGTCTCCCGACGTTGAATCGGGATGAAAGTACGTTGATCGTCACGAAGCAACTCCCCCCAGAGCAGCCCTCGATCGGTCGTTCAGCGGGATGAAGGGAGCAGCGGTGCCAGAGACCGGCCCTGCCGTCGCGTTCGAGGAGTGGGAGCCGCCGAGCTGGGAAGAGGTCGTCCGGGTCCACTCGCCCCGGGTCTACCGCCTGGCCTATCGGCTCACCGGCAACAAGCACGACGCGGAGGACCTCACCCAGGAGGTCTTCATCAGGGTGTTCCGTTCCCTCGCCAACTACACCCCCGGCACCTTCGAGGGATGGCTGCACCGCATCACCACCAACCTCTTCCTGGACATGGCCCGACGCAAGGCCAGGATCCGGTTCGAGGGGCTGGCCGACAACGCCGACGAGCGTCTCGAGGGCCGTGAGCCCTCGCCCGCCCAGCGTTACGACGACCGGCACTTCGACGCCGACATCCAGGGAGCGTTGGACGCCCTCCCCGCCGAGTTCCGGGCCCCCGTCGTGCTGTGCGACATCGAAGGGCTCTCCTACGAGGAGATCGCCGCGACGCTCGACGTCAAGCTCGGCACGGTTCGCAGTCGTATCCACCGGGGCCGCGCCCAGCTACGGCGCGCGCTCGAACACCGGCGCTCTCTCGCGGCCGAGGAACGGGCCCGCGACGGAGCGAACGTGATCAACGGGGAGGCGGAGTGAGCATGGACCACCTCGGAGAGCGCCTGTCCGCGCTCATCGACGGGGAACTGGGCGCCGCCGAACACGAACGCGCCCTCATCCACCTGGCCAAGTGCGAGTCGTGCCGGTTCGAGGCCGACATGATGCGCCGGCTCAAACGCCGCCTCACCGGGCTCGGCGAACCCGAACCCGACATGGACTTCATGGGCCGGCTCATGGCCCGCCCCGGGGGCGAGAGTCCCTGGGACCGAGGCCCCTCCGGCGGTCTCGGAGGGCGCGGACCACAGGAACCTCCGGGCGGCGGCCCTTTCGGCTCCAGCCCACCACTGGGATCCTCCCGGCCCCTCGGCGGGTTCCCGGGGGGTGGGCCGCCGATGCCGAACGGCCCGGGTCCCGCCCGGGGACCCGAGGCCTTCTCGGAGGCCGCCCCGGCGGTGAAGGGCACGGTGGTCGAGAAAGAACAGGGGACACGTCGCGAACAGCCGCGGACCCGACCCGAACGCCACGTTCCGCCGCGCACCGCACGACAGGGCGAGGGCTTCTCCGGCCTGCTGCCCTCCTTCTCCGGCGGGCGCTACGCCGTCGCGGGTCTGGCGGTGGCCACGACCCTGCTGGGAAGCGCGTTCATCGCGGGCGGTGACGGCTCCGACGACACCCCGGTGGTCGAACCCCGTCTGTCCGACTACGCGATCGAACACGCGGTGACCAGCCGGCAGATACCCGTGGTCGACCCCGGTCCGGCCACCTCCCACCCGGTCCGGCCGGTGGGCGACCGACAGCCTTCGTTCGACCCCGAGGTCCCCTCGGAGTCGACGGAAACGACCCGGTGAGGGTCTGGGGAACCTCCTCCGGCTCCGAATCCGGTCCCGTCACCGTCATCCTCCTCTTGGCGCTGTGCGTCCTGCTGCTCACCGCCGGCGCGCACCCCGCGCCCACGGCCGTCCCCGCCAAGGGCGAGGACGACGGCATGCCCGTGTTGCGCGACGCCGCCGACGCCGAAGGGGAGGTCGCCTATACCGCGGTCCGCGAACTCCGAGGCCCGGAGGGCGCACTGCGGGACGGGCTCGACGTGCGGGTGGTCAACCGGCCGGGGGAGGGACTGGCGATGTCCCCGACGGGCACGGAGGAGGGAGCCTTCGTCGTGCGCGACTCCTCGGACCTGGACACCCTCGACGAGCGTCTTCTCGCCATGCTGGAGGAGACCTACATGGTCACCGACGTGGGCGTGGACGCGATCGGCGGGCGACGGGCACGTCTGGTCGAGGCCCGCCGGTCCGACTCCACCGTCGCCGGACGCTTCTGGGTGGACTCCGAGACCGCCCTGCTCCTGGGGCGCGTGGTCTACGACCGGGCGGAGGAGGTGGCCTTCAGCAGCCGCCTCACCGACCTGCGCTTCGACACCGAGGGGTGGCCCGAGAACGCCGAGGGGGGCTCGCCCTGGGGCGACGACCTCGACCACGGCGAACGGAACAGGCTGCGCGACGCGGGCTGGGAGCTGCCCGAGTACCTCACCTGGAACCTTCGATTGGTGGACGCCCGATCCACCGACCACGGGGGCGAGCGGGTCGTCCACACGATCTATTCGGATGGTCTGTCCCAGATCTCCGTCTTCAGTCAGCGTGGCAAGCTGGGGGAGGCACATCCCTCCACAGATCGGAACGGATACGCCGGAACCGGTACGGGGGGAGAAGGCGTCACAAGGGGACACGAGACGATCTTCGGCGGTGGCGTGGGCCAGTACCAGAGCATGTGGCAGGCGGACGGCTTCGTCTACACGGTCCTGGCCGACGCCCCCGCGGGCCTGGCCTCATCGGCGGTGACGGCGTTGCCCGGTCCGGAGGAGTCCTCCGGGTTCTGGCCCAGGGTCCGGAGAGGTCTGTCCCGGCTGGGTCTGGTGTAGGACCCGCCCGGTCGGTGGAGCGTGTGCCGAGCCGAAAGCCAACCGACGTACGGAGCAGGTCTTTGAGTCAGGAGAACGACCGTTCGGAACCCTCTGAGGGCCGAGGCACCCCGCCTCCGCCCCCGCCGAACGGCGGACCGTCCCGACCGGCCGTGCCGCCGCCCGTGGACCCCGCACGGGCACCCGGAGACCGTCCTCAGGGACGGCCGGGCGAGTGGAACGAGCCGCGTCGACCACCGGGGGGAGAGCCGTTCCCGGGCGGCCCGCCACGACCGGCGCCACAGGCCCCCCAGGGGAGGGGGCCCGCCCCGAACGAACCGGGTGGACGTCCCGGTCACGTAGGGGCCTGGCCGCAGAACGGTGGGAACCCCCCACAGCGCCCGCCGAACCCTGCGGCGCCCCCCGCGGAGAACCGATCCGGCGCCCCCGGGCCGGGGCCGAGCGGCTCGGCCCCGCCCGCCATGGCAGCCCCCGGAGGCTCCACCGGCCCCGGTCACTTCGCCGTCCCGCCGATGGAACACGGCGCCGCACCCCCCGGCACGCCCCCCGAACGCCGCCGACGCGGGGTGCCGGTGTGGGCGGCGCTCACCGGCGCGCTCCTGGTCGCCGTCCTGGCGGGTGGCGCGGGCGGTGTCGCCGGAACGATGCTCTCCTCGGCGGACGGAGGCGCGACCGACTCCGACCAGGACGGGCCGGTCATGAACGAGCCCCCGCCCGAAGCCCCCGAACGGGCACCGGACACCGTCGCGGGCGTGGCCCAGCGGGTCAGCCCCAGCGTGGTCTCCCTGCGCAGCGCCGACCCGCGTGTGGGCGGCGGAGGCTCGGGGTTCGTCATCGAAGGCGACTACGTGGTGACCAACGATCACGTCTCCTCCGTACTGGAGGACGACGGGATCGTGATCGACTACAGCGACGGCAGCAGCACCGGGGCCGAGGTGGTGGGCTCCGACCCCAGCTCCGACCTGGCCGTCCTGGAACTGGACGACCCCAGTGACGTGGAACCCCTGGAGTTCGGGAACTCGGACGAGGCGATCGTCGGTGACGAGGTCATCGCGATCGGGGCTCCGCTGGGTCTGGCCGGGACCGTCACCCAGGGCATCATCAGCGCCCTGGACCGTCCGGTCAGCCCGGACGAGGGGGACACCCAGTTCTTCGCGATCCAGACGGACGCGGCGATCAACCCCGGCAACTCGGGTGGGCCGCTGGTCGACATGCAGGGGCGGGTCATCGGGGTCAACTCGATGATCTACAGCATGGGAGGTGGAGCCTTCGGAGAGCAGCCCACCGGCAGCATCGGTCTGGGCTTCGCGATCCCCTCGACCGAGGCGGAGAGCGTCATCGGCCGGATGATCGACCACGGAGAGACCGCCTACGCCGACCTCGGCGTCACCTACGACCAGGAGAGCCCGGTCGTGGGAGCGGTGATCTCCGACGAGGACGACGCCATCGAACGCGGCGGCCCCGCCGACGAGGCCGGTCTGGAACCGGGGGACGTGATCGTCTCCTTCGACGGCCGTCGGGTCAACTCCCACGGCGAGCTCCAGGCGATGGTCCGCGACAAGAACCCCGGCGAAGAGGTCGAGCTGGGCTACGAGCGCGACGGTGACCGCACCACCGTCACCGTGACGCTGGGCTCCGAGGACTGACCCTCCTCGGACACGACGACGGCCCCGAACCGGACGGTTCGGGGCCGTTCGCGTCTTCCGATCGACCCGGAGGCCGGCCTCAGCGACCGGCGGGGGAGATGCCGAGCTGCATCCCCGCCAGACCGCGCGGCTTGCTGACCAGCTTCTCGGCGATCTCGGTGATCACCTTGGAGGCCTCGGCGTCCGGCGTGCTCAGGACCAGGGGCTCGCCCTCGTCACCGCCTTCGCGAAGGCGGGTGTCCAGCGGCACCTGGCCCAGCAGCGGGATCTCCGCGCCGAGGGTCTTGGTCAGGGTGTCGGCGACCTGGCGGCCACCGCCCTGGCCGAACAGGTAGACGGGCTCGGCGCCCGCGTCCGGCTTGTAGTACGACATGTTCTCGATGACACCGGCGATGCGCTGGTGCGTCTGGGCGGTGATGGCGCCCGCGCGCTCGGCGACCTCGGCGGCGGCCTGCTGCGGCGTGGTGACCACCAGGAGCTCGGCCCCGGGCAGCAGCTGCGCCACGGAGATGGCGATGTCACCCGTGCCGGGGGGCAGGTCCATCAGCAGGACGTCCAGGTCGCCCCAGAAGACGTCCGAGAGGAACTGCTGGAGGGCGCGGTGCAGCATCGGGCCGCGCCACACCACCGGCTGGTTGCCCTGGGTGAACATCCCCACCGAGATGACCTTGATGTCGTGCGCGGTGGGCGGCAGGATCATGTCCTCGACCTTGGTCGGGAAGTCCGACGCGCCCAGCATGCGCGGCACCGAGTGACCGTAGATGTCGGCGTCGACGACACCGACCTTGTGCCCTTGGGCGGCCAGCGCCGCGGCGAGGTTGACGGTCACCGACGACTTGCCGACACCACCCTTGCCCGAGGCGACGGCGTAGACCTTGGTGAGCGAGCTCGGCTTGGCGAAGGGGATCTCCTTCTCCGCCTGACCGCCGCGGAGCTTGGTCTGGAGCTCCTTGCGCTGCTCGTCGCTCATCACGTCGAGTTCGACCTTGACGGAGGTGACGCCGGCGACCTCGGTCACCGCGGCCGTCACGTCCTTTTCGATACGCCCCTTCATCGGGCAGCCCGCGACCGTGAGGTAGATACCCACGTGCACGGCACCGTCGTCGGCGATGTCGACGCTCTTGACCATGCCGAGGTCGGTGATGGGGCGGCGGATCTCCGGGTCTTGCACCGTGGCCAGGGCTTTGTTTACCTGCTCGGTGGTTGGTGTGGAGGACATGTACTCAATCGTAGGTCAGCGGGACGGGGTACGAGGCCTGTGGTGTCACCCCAGGTCCACCCCTTCCAACGGAAGGGCGGTTCGTCGCTATTCCGGCCCGGTCGCCGCCTTTCCCCACACCCGGCTCCACACCGTGACCGGCCGATAACGGCGTGGCCTTAACGCAGGCGATACATGCCCGGATAGTAGCCTCGGCCGCACGATGGGAAATGTGCCGCCACCGCCTGGTTCGTCCTGGCCCACCGCGCCCGAGGGGCCGGATGGGCGGGCTCGTGGTGCGGAGGAACAGCCTCGGGAACAGACCTGGGCCTGGCCGCCCGGGGGTGAGCGAAGGACACCGCCGGGCGGCCACCCGGCGTTGACCCCCGCACCGTCGGTGTGGGCCTGGCCACCTCCCCGGCCGGTACGGCGGAGCCGTTTCGCCCGCGCGGAGATCCCCGAGGGTGAGTCCTATCACAGGCTGGCCCGTACGCCACTGTTCCGATGGTGGATCCCGCCACTGGCGATCCTCGTCTTCGCGGTCCTGCTGTCCTTCCTGTGGATCGGCGTCGTCGTCGTGATGACCATCGTCGCGATCCTCGGCGGCGGCGGGCTGGCACCGGACTCGGCCCGGGTCGGTGAGATCGCCGGGCTCGCCTTCGGACTGTCGTCGATGGCCCTGCTCATCCCACTCGCGCTCTTCATAGCCCGCGTGGTGCAGTGGCGCAGCGCCGGCTCCCTGATCTCCGTGGACGGGCGTGTGCCTGCTGATCGCCCTCATGCTCGCCGGAACGTGCGCGGCCCTGGTGCCGATGCTCCCGCTCCACTCCGCCGACGACGCGGCGGTCGAGGCCACCTCGGCCGGCACCCGAGCCGGGGTCCAGGTCCTGCTCGCGGCGCTCACCGTGATCGTCCTCCTCGTACCGCTCCAATCGGCGGCCGAGGAGCTCACGATGCGCGGGCTGGTGATGCAGCTCGTCGGGTCGCTGGGCTCCGAACACGGCGAGGGCGCCTTCTCCAGGGTGATGCGGTCCCCATGGCCGGCGATCCTGGCCGGTGGCACCCTGTTCGCCGCGTTGTACGCCTCCACCCACCCGGGACACGTGTGGACCACGGCCTCCCTCGTGGTGTTCGGCGCGGCCATGTCCTGGCTCACACTGCGCACCGGCGGCCTGGAGGCCGCCATCGGGCTGCACGTGGTCAACAGCCTTTTCCAGTTCACCCGCTGCGCGCTGGAGGGACGCCTGTCCGAAGTGGGCACCGGGGTGGTCATCGGCGCGGGACTGCCGGTGGGGGCCGACACCCCGCTGACACTGCTCCTCACCGTCGCCCAGGTGGGTCTGTACGTCGCCGTCGTCCTGTGGTGCCTGCGCCGCTTCGGACCCGCGACCCGGAGCGCCGTCCACGCCTGAGCCCCGTCTCAGGGCACCCGGCTCTCGGGGGCCTCGGTCGGCTCGGGGTCCTCGGCCCGTCGGGGGAACACCCACGTCCGGTAGGCGAAGAAGCGGAACAGCGTTCCCAGCCCCACGCCCACGACGTTGCCGGCGATGTTGGTCGCCACGGGCCCGTCCAGCCCCAGCACGTGCACGGCGAAGCTCAGACAGCCCACCTGGATGAGCATGCCCACGCCGTTCATGAGCAGGAAGAGGAGGGTCTCTCGACCCAGCCCCGTTCCGGGACGATCACGGAAGGTCCAGAACCTGTTCCCGATGAACGCGACCGCGATCGCGCAGGTGGTGCCGATCACCTGACCCGCGATGAGCGACAGGTCGGTGACGCTCCAGACCAGGTTGGTGATCGCCACCTGCACCACGTAGGCGATGGCGCCGACGGAGCCGAACTTGCCGACCTCGGCCGCCAACGCGGCGATGCGGGGATGCCGGGCGAGGAACTCGCGCACGACCTGCGCCTCCAGTCCTTGGGGGAGCGTGAGGGTGGGCGGGGAGCGGCCCTCGGTGGGTCCGACCGAGGGTCCTAGACTCTCTAACCGGGGCTACGAGGAACACCCCGGCCGCGGGTTCCGAGCCGGAACGGCCAGGTTCCGCCAGGGGCGGGACCGTCCCGCATCCGCGGTTCACGAGCATTGAGTTGAGGAACTGTGAGCGAGCGTAACCGCATCGTCCCCCGCGTGGGAATGGTCGGTGGAGGTCAACTCTCCCGAATGACCCACCAGGCGGGCATCGCCCTGGGGGTGGACTTCTCCGTCCTGGCGGCCCGTCCGAACGACAGCGCGGCCCTGGTCTGCGGTGACGTCACCCTGGGTGACGACCGCGGGCTCGACGACGTCCTGGCCTTCGCCAAGGCCAACGACGTGGTCACCTTCGACCACGAGCACGTGCCCGAACCCGTCCTGCGCGCCGTGGAGGAGGCCGGTGGGCTGCTGCGTCCGGGCCGCGACGCCCTGCGCTTCGCCCAGGACAAGCTCCGCATGCGGACGCGTATGGCGGAACTGGGCGCGCCCTCCCCGCTCTGGCGTGCCGTGACCACCCTCGAACACGTCACCGCCTTCGCCGAGGAGGCCGGCTGGCCGGTCGTGCTCAAGGCCGCGCGCGGCGGTTACGACGGCAAGGGCGTGTGGGTCGTCGCCGACGTCGACGAGGCCCGCGAGGTCGTGGAACGCGCCGCCGCCGAGGACGTGCCGCTGCTGGTGGAGGAGAAGGTCGAGTTCACCCGCGAACTCGCCGTGCAGGTCGCCCGGTCCCCCTACGGCCAGGTGGCGGTCTATCCGGTCGTCGAGACCGTGCAGCGCGGCGGGATCTGCCACGAGGTGATCGCGCCGGCCCCCGGCCTGGACGAGGAGAAGGCCACCCGCGCCCAGCGGCTGGCCATCGAGATCGCGCACGCGCTCGGCGTCACCGGGATGCTCGCCGTGGAGCTGTTCGAGACCGCCGACGGGGTGGTCGTCAACGAACTGGCCATGCGTCCGCACAACTCCGGGCACTGGAGCATCGAGGGCGCCCGTACCTCCCAGTTCGAGCAGCACCTGCGCGCCGTGCTCGATCTGCCGTTGGGCTCCCCCCGCCTCAACGCCCCCTTCACCGTCATGGCCAACCTGCTGGGCGGCGACGACCCCGAGGTCTACCGCCGCTACCTGCACGTCATGGCCAAGGACCCCGAGGTCAAGGTGCACTTCTACGGCAAGGAAGTGCGTCCCGGCCGCAAGATCGGGCATGTCACCGTGATGGGCGACGACCACCAGGACCTGCTGGAGCGCGCCCGCGACGCCGCCGACTATCTGCGAGGAGACCACAAGTGACCGAGAACAGCCCCGTGGTGGGCATCGTGATGGGGTCGGACTCGGACTGGCCGGTGATGCGCGAGGCCGCCGAGGCCCTGCGCGAGTTCGACGTGCCCTTCGAGGCGGACGTGGTCTCGGCGCACCGCATGCCGCACGAGATGATCGCCTACGGCTCCGAGGCCGCCGGTAGGGGCCTGAAGGCGATCATCGCCGGGGCCGGGGGCGCCGCCCACCTGCCCGGCATGCTCGCCTCGGTGACCACGCTCCCGGTGATCGGCGTCCCGGTGCCGCTGAAGTACCTGGACGGGATGGACTCGCTGCTGTCGATCGTGCAGATGCCCGCCGGGGTCCCGGTGGCCACGGTGGCGGTGGGCGCGGCCCGCAACGCCGGCCTGCTCGCGGTGCGCCAGCTGGCCGCCCACGACCCGGAGCTGGCCGAGAGGATGTCCCGCTTCCAGGAGAAGCTCAAGTCCCAGGCGCACGCCAAGGGCGAGCGGCTGCGCCGCGAGGTCTCCGAGGGCGACAAGCCCACCGGCTTCGGCTTCTGAGGGCCAGGAGAAGGCCCCGGCGTCCCTCGTGGACGCCGGGGCCTTCTCCCGTCCCGGGTCAGGGGGTCGGGGGCAGGAGGGCGCGGATCCCGGCCACCGCTTGGTCCACGGTGGGCATGTGCTCGGGGGAGACCAGGTACTGGAGCACGTAGCCGGTGACGATGTTGTAGAGCATGGAGCCCAGGCCCGCCACGGTGTCGGCGTCGAGCTCCTCCGGCGCGACCCCCAGGAGCAGGGCGGCGAGCTCTTCGCGGGCCCCTTCGATCCCGTCGGCCAGGGCGGCGCGCGTCTCGTCGTCGAACTGGACCTGGGCGAAGGCCTGGACGCTGGAGACCATGAGGTCCCGGTGGGCGGGGACGGCCTCGAACAGCGAGGTGAGCACGGCCCTGATCCGCTCCTCGGGGGCGGCCGCGGAGGAGGACTCCCGGACGAGTCGGGTGAGCACGTCGCCCCACTCGCTCGTGGCCTCCAGCACCGCGGTGTTCATCAGTCGGTCCTTGGAACCGAAGTGGTAGCCGATGGACGCCAGGTGGGCGCCCGAGGCGGCCGCGATGTCGCGTGCGGTGGTCTTGCCGTAGCCCTTCTCGGCCAGGCACCTCTTGGCGCCGGCCAGCAGGTCCTCACGTTGGCTCATGCGCCCACCCTAACATTTTGACGTACGTACATATTGACGGTGGATTTTGACGTACGTACGATAAAATCCATGAACACGACCACCGGATCCCCACGAGCGCCCGTCCGCACCCGGATCGGGCTGCTCCTTCTGCTCATCCCGGCACTGCTGGTCTCCATGGACCTGTCGGTGCTCTTCGTCGCGGCCCCCGCCATCGCCCGCGACCTCGAACCCACCGCCGCCCAGTGGCTGTGGATGATGGACGTCTACGGCTTCGTCCTGGCCGGACTCCTGGTCACCATGGGCGCCCTCGGGGACAGGATCGGCCGGCGCCGGCTACTGCTCACCGGTGCCCTGCTGTTCGGGCTCGCCTCGGCCCTGCTCGCCTTCGCCCCCTCCAGCGGGCTCTTCATCATCGGGCGGGCCCTGCTCGGACTGGCCGGGGCGACCCTGGCGCCCTCCACGCTCTCCCTGATCCGGGCGATGTTCACCGACGCCCGACAGCGGGCCGCCGCCGTCGGAGCCTGGACCGTGGCCTTCACCGGAGGGGCCGTCGCCGGACCGATCATCGGTGGCGCGCTGCTGGAGTTCCTTCCCTGGGGCTCGGTCTTCCTGATCAACCTGCCCTTCATGGCCCTGCTGCTCCTGGCCGGCCCCTTCCTCGTCCCCGAATCGCGCGACCCCGCCGGAGCCCGATTCGACCTGCCCGGGGCGCTGCTGTCCCTCATGGCGATCCTCGGCCTGGTCCACGCCGTCAAACGCCTCGTCCAGTACGGGGCCGACCCCCGAGCGATCGGGGCGCTCGCGCTCGGGCTGCTCCTCCTGACCCTGTTCGTCAGGAGACAGCGCCGTGTCGAACATCCGCTCATCGACCTGTCGCTGTTCGCCCGCCCCGCCTTCGGGGCCGCAGTCACGGGCAACGCGGTCGTCTCCTTCGCCGCCGCCGGCATGGGGCTGCTGACCTTCACGTTCCTCCAGAGCGTGCACGGGCTCGGCCCGCTGCACGCGGCCCTGTGGGCGCTGCCGACCTTCCTCGGCACCGTTCTGGGGGCGACCGTCTCAGGAGCGCTCTCCTCACGGGTCCGGCCCGCGCCGATCATGGCGGCCGGCCTGGCCCTGGGCGCGGGAGGGTTCGCCGTGATCGCCCTGGTCCGGCCGGACACGGCGCTGCCGATCTTCGTCGGCGGATACACGCTGATCACCCTCGGCGCTGGAATGGTGGGCGCCCTGGCCAACACCCTCGTGCTGGCCACCGCGCCGCCGGAACGCGCCGGGGCCGCCGCCGGTATCTCGGAGACCGGCACCGAGCTCGGCGCGGCGCTGGGCGTCGCCGCCCTCGGCACGATCTCCCTCACCGCCTACCGGAACGGGATGTCGGGGGTCGACGGGCCGGCGGGGGAGACCGTCACCGGGGCCGTGGACACGGCGCCGGGGCTACCGGCCGCGGAGGCCGAGCGTCTCCTGGAAGGAGCCTTCGCCGCCTTCACCCACGGGGTGAACACCGCCGCGTTGGCCTGTGTCGCCCTCCTGGGAGCGTTGTCCCTCGTGGTCCTGGTCGCCCTGCGGCGCCTGCCCGCCGGAACCGAGGCCCCCGAGCGGATCGACGCCTGACCCCGATCTCCCCGCCTCGAAGGGGGAGTTCACGGGGACGTCGGCTCGCGCTCCTCCGGCCACGCGTCCTCGACGTACGACCGGACGAGCGCGGCGTGGGAGAGCGGGCTGGAAGGATCGGAGACGTCGCCGTTGGTGGTGTGGTCCAGGAGCACGACCTCCTCCTTCGCGCGCAGCCGCTCCACCAGGTCGGCGACCCGGTGTTCGAGGACCCACCGGTAGACGGGCAGGTAGATCAGGCGCCGCGCCGCCTCGTAGGGGAGCAGTCGATCTCCACGCGGACCGGCGCGGTGCCCCAGGACGGGCCCGTACCGGCGCACCGTCCGCTTCAGCCCCCTCATCGTCGTCACGTCGAACCTGGACGGATCGACGTCCGAGCCCTCGAAGACCTTGAGGCCCTGCCAGATCCCCTCCACGGAGGCGCCGGTCAGGTCCTCTTCGAAGGGGATCGGGATCCCGCCGTGCGGGAAGAACGGGCTCAGCCGCACCCACGGTTCCGGAGCCCTGGAGGTCACGTCGATGATCTCCGCCTCCGGGAACGCGGCCGCGAGTGAGGCGGGCGAGCGGCGGCGGGAGGCGACGTGGATCGTCATGGGGAGGCCTTCCGTCTCGGCGGCACGGGCTCCGAGTATCCCCCCTGGCACCGACATATCCCCTGGAATCGACCTCGATCGGAGACATCGCGACGCCTTCACGTGGAACGAGACGAGGCGCCCCGGAAGGAGCGCCTCGCCGTCGTCGTGCGGGTACCTCGCCTACTTCGGCGTGAGGACGCAGAACTCGTTGCCCTCGGGGTCGGCCATGACCGTCCACGGCACGTCCTCCTGGCCGACGTTCACGCGCGTCGCGCCCAGCTCGCAGAGCCGGTCGGCCTCCTTCTCCCGGTCGCCGTCCGCGTAGGGGCGAAGGTCGAGGTGGACGCGGTTCACCACGGTCTTCTCCTCCGGGACCCGGAAGAAGTCGACGTAGGGGCCGATCCCGGTGGAGGAACGCATCCTCGCGTAGTCCTCGTTCACCTCGTGCACCGTCCAGTCGGTGGCCGCGTCCCAGAACCGGACCATCGCCTCGGGGTCGCGGCAGTCCACCGCGATCGCGCCGATCGGACCGGTGCCCTCGTAAGGGGCGTCCGGCGCGAGGACGCAGAACTCGTTGCCCTCGGGGTCGGCGAGGACGACCCACGAGCTGTCGCCCTGGCCGATGTCGACCGGTGTGGCGCCGAGCGCCTTCAGCCGCCGTACCGTCTCCGCCTGGTGCTCCGAGGAACGCGAGGTCAGGTCGATGTGGACGCGGTTCTTGACCGTCTTCGGGTCCTCGACGGGCACGAGGTCGATGACGAGGTCGCTCGGGTTCGGGTAGTCGAAGCCCGCCGGTTCGAGGTTGATCTCCCCGGGGCTGCTGTCGTCGAACTCCCAGCCGACGGCCTCGGCCCAGAAGCGTCCGAGTCGTGGCGCGTCCAGGGCCTTGATATTGACCTGTACGAAGCGGAGGGTCATGCCGTCCTTTCGAGGATCGTCCGGGCCCGAAGGCGTCCGAAGAGGATCCGTCCGTCACCGCGTGACGATGAGCGTGGTGCGTGCGGGTCGACAGTGGCAGGGGGACTCGGGCATCGCAACGGATTTTCGTGACCGGATCCGGTCGTCACCGCGTGACGACGACCAGAAGGGCGGCCCACTCGTGGGCGGGGAAGACGAGGTGCCCCGCGACCGGACGCTCACTGTCGCGGACGGCGGCGCCCGCGGGGAACTCGGCGACCTCGACGCACTCCTGCCGGGTGGTGCTGTACGAGGACTTGTGGAAGACGAGGGACGGGTGCTCGGCCATGACGTGCCTCCTGGGGGATGCTTCTCGACCTCTCCGACAAGGATCCCACCCCTGGGCGCCCGGTGTCAGGGATTCCGTCACAAGGCCCGCACGGCCCCTCGGCCGGCTCCGGGCCCGCCTGCGGAGGAACGTGTCATCCACCGGGCGGCGCGGGGTGAGGACCCCGGTGCGCCGGAGTCCTCCCCGCGAACCGTCTAGGCGGCGAACTCCTCGGGGAAGAGGCACTCCGAGGTGGACCGCTGCTCCAGGTAGCGCCACTCCAGCAGGTCGTTGACGGGCACGTAGCCCTCTCCGCCGGCCTCGGGGACCTGCTCGGCGGGGACGAGGAGCTGTTCTCCGCCGCCGGGCTGCTCGAAGTGCGGCGCGATCGGCCCCACCAGCGCGGTGACGGGGCGGACGACCTCGTAGCAGTTGTAGTTGTGCTCGGGTCCGTCCGGCCAGGTGTTGAGCGAGTCCGGGGGCAGCGCCCGCTCGGCGTAGGAGGCTCCGGCCGGCGCGAGGAAGGTCCCCCACGGGGAGCCGAAGCGGTCCAGCATCCACCCCTCCGGCAGTTTCCGCAGTTCCTGGACGGGTTTGCCGTCCTCCACCACGAAGCCGTCGTGCTCGGGGTAGTCCCAGCCGTCCTCGGTGGCCCAGCGGTCCAGGAACTCGACGGGGGTCAGGCCGCCGAGCCGGTCGTATCCCTCGACCAGTTCGCCGACCGGCCCGTCGGCGGGCAGTTCCCTCGGCCCCAAGCGTCGGTCGCCGCACAGGTAGCGGTCCCGGTCCTCCTCGGTGGGCGGCGGGTCCAGAGCGGGGCATCCGGCCTCGGGCACCAGGGGCGTGACGGGTGCGAGGGGCGGGGAGGGGACGGCCTCCGCGGCCAGGACGGGGGAGGCGCTCGAGATCAGGGCCAGGGCGGTGAGGGCCGCCGCGCGGAAGGTCGGCATCGGTCTCCGTTCGATCCTTGAACACGGTGTGTTCCGCGAGAACTACAGAGAGAAGTCAACCATGGTGCGAGGCTCTGAACATGGGAAACGGCCGCCCCCGTACGGGAGCGGCCGTTCCTTCGGCTCGAACGGCGGTGGTGCCTACTGGCGGCCCAGGGCCCGGTAGGTCCAGCCGGAGGCGCGCCAGTACGTCGGGTCCAGCGCGTTGCGGCCGTCGACGATCCGCTTCTGGGCGACGACCTCGGCCAGCTCCTCGGGGTTGGCCTCGCGGAACTCGGTCCACTCGGTGAGCAGCAGGACCACGTCCGCGTCGCGGGCGGCCTCCAGCATGGAGTCGGCGTAGTTGAGCTCCGGGTGCGCCTCCCGGGCCCGCTCCAGGGCCTGCGGGTCGTACACGGTCACCCGGGCGCCCAAGGAGGCGATGGTCGAGGCCACGTCCAGGGCGGGCGAGTCCCGGATGTCGTCGGAGTTGGGTTTGAACGCCGCGCCCAGCACCGTCACGGTGCGGCCGGCGAAGTTGCCGCCGATCAGCTGGCGGGCGATGTCGATGGTGCGGGCCCGGCGACGCTGGTTGATCGCGTCCACCTCGCGCAGGAACGACAGGGCGGGCTCCACGCCCAGCTCGTCGGCGCGGGCCATGAAGGCGCGGATGTCCTTGGGGAGGCAGCCGCCGCCGAAGCCGAGCCCGGGGCCGAGGAACTTGCCGCCGATCCGGTCGTCGTAGGACAGGGCCTCGGCGAGCTGGATCACGTCGGCGCCGGCCACCTCGGAGACCTCGGCCATCGCGTTGATGAAGGAGATCTTCGTGGCCAGGAACGCGTTGGCGGAGACCTTGACCAGTTCGGCGGTCTGGAGGTCGGTGACCAGGAACGGGGTTCCTGCGTCGACCTGTCGCTGCCACAGGGCGCGGACGGCCTTCTCCACCCGGGGGGAGTCCGTGCCGATCACGATGCGGTTGGGGCGCAGGGTGTCCTCCACCCCGAAGCCCTCACGGAGGAACTCGGGGCTCCAGCCCAGCTCGGCCTCCTCGCCGACCGGGGCGAGGGCGCTCAGGCGCGCGGCCAGGGTCGCGGCGGTGCCCACCGGGACGGTGGAGCGGCCCACGACCACGGCCGGTCGGGTCAGGTGCGGGGCGAGGGACTCCACGGCCGCGTTGACGTACTTGAGGTCGGCGGCGCCGCTCTCGTCGCGCTGGGGGGTGCCGACGCAGATCAGGTGGAGGTCGGCGAACTCGGCGGCCTCGGCGAAGCTGGTGGTGAACCGGAGTCGACCGGCCTCCAGCCCGGAGGTCAGGAGCTCGTCGAGACCGGGTTCGTAGAAGGGGACGCGACCGGAGCGGAGCGTTTCGATCTTGGCCTCGTCGACGTCCAGTCCCAGGACCTCGAAACCCATTTCGGCCAGACAGGCGGCGGTGGTGGCGCCGAGATAGCCGGTCCCGATGACGGTGACCCGCCTGCTTTCCGCTTCGACCACTGGTGTTCCTTCCTCGCTTCCGCACGCGCCTCGTACTGAGTCTTCCCGCTCATGACGGCTGACATCCCGCACGAGGGCAGAAAACGGACATGGTACGGCCGATGGGGGTGCCCAAGAGGGACGGTGCATCACCCTACGCTCAAGGGCGTGGCGCCCGACCCAACAACACGTGAACAGTCAGGCGCACAGGTTACCGGTGGGTGGGAGGCCGTCCGCACGGGGGATCCGCGGAGCCGTGAAGCCCGGGGGACGGCGGGTCAACGGCGGTCGTCGTCGAGGATCCGGGTGTGTTCGGAGTCATCGTCCAGCGGGGTCCACACGGCCCCGCTGCCTCCACGCCGGAACGGGGTCGTGGTCTTGTTCGGGTCGTCGAGGCCGCGCCGGGGCGAGGCGGGCGGCGGGACGTCGGGGACGGTGTCGCCGACCGGGCCTCCGTCGTTCCAGGGGCCGCCGTCGGAGACCTCCGGGCCGGACCCGTCGGCCTCCTCCATCGGGGCGGAACGGTACCGGTCGCGGTTGGCGGAGGCGACCACCCTGGTGCCGGGCAGGGGTCCGAGGTCGTCGGCGGCGCGCCACCGCGTGGGCAGGAAGGCCGATCCGGCGAGCAGGACGCCCAAGGGCAGGGCGACGACGAGCCCCGTCCCGTTCGGGTAGAGGAAACTGGCGTCGTTGAGCCAGCTCAGCGCGGAGTCCAGGCTCTCCCGGGAGAGGACCGGCCACAGGCACAGGGCGCTCAGCAGCACCCCGGAGGAGGCCGCGACCATCGGCGATCGTCGCGAGGCCACCAGATAGGCGCCCAGGCCTCCCAGGAGGCACAACACCACCACGGACGAGACCGTCGCGAAGCCCACGTCACCCTCGACGATCCGCGGGAACGTCTCGGACGACCAGGCGAGCCCCACCCACAACACGGGGGCCAAGGCGATGCCGGCGAGCAGGCCGAGCAGGTGGCGGAGCACTCTGTCCCTTTCTCTCCAGGGCCTTCCACGGCCCTTGTCCAGGCTATGCGCAGATGTTGTCCCGAGCGGTGGTGGTGTCGGGGGCGGACGGCGCGGCCTCCGGCTCGGCCCCGGCCTGAGCGGTGGGGGCCGTGGGCGCCTCGAAGGTCGTGTAGTCGAACCCGATCACCACCTGGAGGCCCTCGTCCAGGGTCCCGTCCTCGACCGTCTCCGAACCGGGGAGCGTGCCGGAGACGTACTCGGCGAGCGCCTCCTCTCCGGGCCCGTACCTGACCTCGGTCCGCTCCACGCTCCGGTCGGTCCAGTTCTCGGCCGGGTCGGTCACGTTGAAACCGGCCGTGGTGAAGCTGTCGTCGAGCCGGGCGCCCAGACCCGGGGTGGCGGTGCCGTTGAACACCCGCAGGCCGACGTCGGCCGGGACCGGCTCGTCGTCCTTCCCGCCGTCGTCCTCGGCCTCGGGCTCGGGGGCCTCCAACGGTCGGTCGGCGTTGATGGCGGCGAACATCTCCCGGGCGGCGGGTTCGTCCCACAGCAGGGCCACGTCGCCGCGCGGGGTCCAGTGGTCCATGTCCGAGATCGGCACCTGGGCGAAGGTGACGTCCTTCAGGTCCAGGTCGCGCATCTGATAGGCGAGGTCGTTGATGGCGCTGGTGGTCAGCCCCTCGTCCACGGTCACCGAGGACAGGGAGCTGTCGAGGAAGGCGGTGAGCTTCCCGGGATCGGACAGGGTCTGCGAGCTCATCGCCTTGTCGAGCATGGCCGAGAGCACCTGCTGCTGACGGTCGATCCGGTCCAGGTCGCCGCGGGCGGTGGCCCGGGTCCGGGCGAAGGCCAGCGCCTCGACCCCGTCGACCTGGTGCGTTCCGGCCTCCATGTCCAACTGCGCCTTGGGGTCCTGGATCGCCTCGGGCAGGCACACCTCGATGCCGTCCAAGGCGTCCACCACGTCGACGAAGCCGTTGAAGTCCACCTCGACGTAGTGGTCGACGCGCACGTCGGTGACCGATTCCACGGTCTGGACCGCGAGCCCCGGCCCTCCGTAGGCGTACGCGGCGTTGATCTTGTCTTCGCCCTCACCGGGGATGTTCACCCACAGGTCGCGGGGGAGGCCCACCACGGTGAGGTGATCGCGTTCGTGGTTGAGGCGCACCAGCATCATGGAGTCGGAGCGCTGCCCCGGGGTGGAGCCGACGCTGAGCGCGTTCTGGTCCTCGGTGCTCATCTCGTCGCGGCTGTCGGAGCCGATGACGAGGAAGGTGAGCCCACCGGTCTCGTCGGGACGGTCGCCGTCGCTCAGTCCGCCGAACACGTCGAAGCGGTTGATCGACCCCGACATCCATCCGGTGATCGCCCAGGAGGTGCCCGAGGCCAACAGGACCAGTACGGACAGTACGCTCATCAGCAACAGACCGTTGCGGCGACGGCGGACCCCGGCGCCGGGTACGGTGATCCGCCCCGAACGCGCGGAACGTCCCGGCTCCTCCGGGGGTAGGGGCGTGGACCTTTCGCGTCGGAACTCGCCCTTTGGTCCGTGCCGTCCGGCGTCGTCGCTCATCGGCATCCCCGTCCCACCCGTTCCACGGTGTCCTCGGTACCTAAGGTTGTCACCCGATCCGCCGAAGGGCGCGGGATGTCGACCATCGGCGTGTTGTGCTCCCCGGCGTCCTCATCAAGGTCGGACGCGTCGGAAGGCGAAAACGTTCTCCGGGGGGTCGCACGTCTCGGAACATCTGCCCCGGGGGGTAGGGCTCCACACCCCGCCGGACGGATGAGCGGCGGCGCGGTGTGCAGTACGGTTGACGGCGCGTAGATCCCCCCGTACGCCGTCCCGCCATGTTCTGACCCTGGGAAGTGCCCGTGTCCTGGCCGCCTGTCTCCGTCGTCATGCCCGTACTGAACGAAGAGCGCCACCTCGCCTCGGCGGTGGAGCACGTCCTCGCCCAGGAGTACCCGGGCGAGCTGGAGGTCGTGCTGGGCGTCGGTCCCTCCGAGGACCGCACCAGGGAGGTCGCCGACGGTCTGGCCGCGGCCGATCCCCGGGTCAAGGTGGTGGACAACCCCACGGGGAAGACCCCGGCGGGCCTGAACGCCGCCATCGGCGCCTCCTCGCACGACATCGTCGCCCGTATCGACGGTCACGCGATGATGCCCTCCGACTACCTCAAGGTGGCGGTGGAGACCCTGGAGGAGACGGGCGCGGACAACGTCGGCGGCATCATGGCGGCCGAGGGCACCACCCCGTGGGAGAAGGCCGTCGCGGCCGCCATGACCTCCAAGGTGGGCGTGGGCAACGCCCGTTTCCACACCGGTGGTGAGGGCGGCCCGGCCGACACCGTCTACCTCGGCGTCTTCCGGCGTTCGGCCCTGGAGCGCGTGGGCGGCTACGACGAGGCCTTCCTGCGGGCGCAGGACTGGGAGATGAACCACCGCATCCGCACCACCGGCGGCACGGTCTGGTTCCAGCCGAGGATGCGCGTCTCCTACCGTCCCCGACGCAACATGCGGCTGCTCGGGAAGCAGTACTTCCACTACGGCCGCTGGCGGCGTGTGGTCGCCCGCCAGCACAAGGGCACCATCAACCTGCGCTACCTGGCACCACCGGTGGCCGTGGCCGGGATCGTCGCCGGTCTCCTCGGCGGGTTCCTGTTCTGGCCGCTGTGGCTGGTCCCGGCGGCCTACCTGGCCTTGATCACCGTGGCCTCGGTTCCGCTGATCCGGGGGCTGCCGGTCTCGTCCTGGCCGCTCGTCCCGGCCGCGCTGGCGACCATGCACATGTCGTGGGGCGTCGGTTTCATCACCAGCCCGCCCGGCCTGGGCGCCGATTCGCGGACCGCGCAGGCCGCCGGTTCCTGACGAGACCGGGCGGCGAGGCCCTACCCGTAAGGGTTCTCACCCTCCCGTGGATTCTCCGCTTCTGCTAGTCAAGAGAGCGGAGACGACCGGAGAGGACGATATGGACGAGTTGCGCGGGGACCAGGCGTCATGGGCGTTCGACAGTGAGATCGTTCGTGTGCGCTTCGAGACGAAGGGCTGGTTCAAGAGCCCCCTGTTCAAACTCCTGGGGACCCTCGACCTTCCGGTCGGGGCGATCCGGGAGATCGACTTCCGGCCGGGCGCGGGTCGTAAGAAGGGGTGGGTCCTCCAGCTGCGGCTGCACGACCGCATGGACCCCTACGCCGCCGTCGGCGCCATGCTCGACGAGAAGTACCAGCCCTTCCGGTTGACCGGCCCAGCCAAGACCGAGCTGGTGGCCGAGTACCTGGTCGACCAGCTCCGATTCGCCGCCGAGCAGGCCGGCCCTCCCGACCCGGCCACCGTGCTCTCCCTGGTGCCGTCGACGCCTCTGCACGTCCTCACCTCGGAGGGCACCGCCCGCTTCGAGGCCGATCGGCTGTCCCTGGTGTGGTCCGGTACCTACGCGAGCGGCTACAAGAAGAAGAAACAGCGTCGTGAGTTCGAGCTCTCGGAGATCGCCCACATGGAGTGGGCCCCGGTCGACGAGTGGGGTTGGGGCTTCGTCCGGGTGGTGACCCGCGGCCGCGTCGCCGACGCCAAGCCCAAGAACGACCTCAACGTGCTGCGCGCGGGCGAGGAGGGCAACGAGATCCAGCAGGCCTTCCTGCTGGCCGCCACCGTCACCGCGCACCAGTGGGCCCGCGACGTGCGGCCCCGCCCGGCCCTGGGCTCCGGTGGGACGGAGGCCGAGGAGGAGACGAAGCCCGGATTCGACGACCCCGAATGGTGGAAGGAGACCGCCCGCAACGCGGTCGACGTCCTGCGCGGTCCTCGGATCTCCTTCCATCTCCCCGGTTCCGGAGGCCGGGGCGCCACCGTGGAGGAGGACGGGGACGAGGCCGCCATCACGGCGGGAGAGGGTACGGACCCGGCCCCGGAACGGGGGACCGGGGCCGACACCGCGTGGATCTTCGAGCAGATCGAACGCCTCGGCGACCTGCACGCCAAGGGGCTGCTCACCGACGAGGAGTTCGGGACCAAGAAGGCCGAACTCCTCGACCGGATCTAGCGGAGGGCGGCCACCGTTCCGGGGACGTCGTCCACCACGACCGCGTCCATCCCGGCCTCCGCGAACCGCGCCGAGACCTCCGGGTCCGGGCACCAGGAGATGATCTCCAGCCCGGCCCGGTGCGCGATCTCCACGGTGTACTCCAGCGGGCGGCGCCCGGGTACGGGGCCCTCCACGCCTGTGTCCAGCGCACGGGAGTCCACCGCGACCACCGGGCAGCCCAGCCCCACTGCGCCGGGGATCGCCGAGTCCGCCGGGTTGCGCACGAAGGGCATCCAGGCGGTCGGGACCCCGGGGGCGCCCTCGTGGACGGCGACCAGCAGCCCGGGGTCGAAAGAGCAGACGAACGTGCGCCGGCGGTCGGCCTCCCGGCGCAGGAAGGGCATCAGCAGCGCGGCGGTCCGTCGCGCCGGAGCGTCGACGGCGTCCTCCATCACCGTCTTGACGTCCACGTCCAGGCCGATGTGGTCGGGAACGACCTCAAGACCCTCCTCCAGCCCGATCAGTCCGGCCCGTCGGCACTCCGCGAGATCCAGGTCCACGATCGCGCGTCCGTCGTCCAGAGCGGCGTTGTGATGGAGCACGAGCGCGTCGTCGGCGGTCCGCCGTACGTCGATCTCGACCCAGTCGGCTCCGGAGCGCACGGCCGCCTCGAAGGAGGCCGCGGTGTTCTCCACCGCGCCGTCCACCACGCCCCGGCCGGCGCCCCGATGGCCGATCACCTCGGTCGCCTCGAACACCCCGCTCACGAGACCCCCTCCGCGATCGCGTTCCCGGACGCGTCGTGGGCACGTCGACGACGCAGCAGGGTCTCGGCGATCTCCACGTCCCCGGGGTTGGTGACCTTGATGTTGTCCTCCTCACCCGGAACGATCCGCACCTCCTCCTCGGGGAGGTAGCGCAACACCACCCCGCAGTCGTCGGTGGCCACCAGATCGGGGTCGGCCATGGCCGCCTCGTAGGCGCGCCGGGCCACCCCGAGCCGGAACCCCTGGGGAGTCTGCATCCGGCGCAGGGACGAACGGTCCGGGGTCTGGGCGATGACCTCGCCGCCGGAGCGTCCCTCGGTCACCCTCACCACGGTGTCGGCGCTGGGCACCGCCACGCCCACGGCCCCGGCCTCGCCCAACGCGGACACGCAGGCGGCGATGGTCCGGGGGAGCACCAGGGGGCGGGCGGCGTCGTGCAGCAGCACCAGATCGTCGTCGGCCGCCGAAGCGACCGCGGTCAGGGCCGCGTAGGAGGTGTCCGTCCGCGTCGCACCGCCCGGGAGGACCCGGCTCACCTTGGCGAACCCGGCGCGCGCGACGATCTCCTCGACCTCGCCCACGTACTCGTCCACCATCAACACCACGATCTCGTCCACCTCGGGCGCGGACTCGAAGGCCGCGATCGAACGCTCGATGATGGTGCGGCCCTCCAGCGAGAGCAGCTGTTTGGGCCTGGGCGCCCCCATCCGGGAACCGACCCCTCCGGCCAGAACCGCCGCGATCACCTGCGGACCTGTGGACATCGTCGCCTCCGTATCGATCGTCGGTCGCCGGCGGCGACCGAACGGGGACACGCCTCTCGTGGGCCGGAGACGACGGGAAGGGGGAGGGGACGACTCTCCGGGAACACGGGCGTGCGAAGGCCGACCCTAACCGAACGGAGGGAGGAGGAGAGGCGTCGGATCGGGGGAGGACGGTATGTGGTTGACACGGTCTGTCCGATGCGGCGGTAACCTATGGACGCCTGTTGGGCGTGCCCGGTCCCCACCTCCTTTCGATTCGGACGTTGGAGCCGGGCGTGGTTCATGACCGCCCCCCGGACTCCGCCGGATCCCCCCGTTCCGGTCCCGGTGAGGGTAGGACCGCGTCGACGGCCGGTGCGCACAGGTGAGTTCGTAGACGCGACTGTCCGGCACATCGTGAACCGGACGATCTCAAACCTTGGAGGTGGCGGTGGCGTCAAGGACGCTGGCCGTCTGGGAGCACCGGAAGGTCGTCGGCCTCCTGGTCCGGCGCGACCTGAAGGTCAAGTACCAGCAGTCCGTGCTGGGGTACGCCTGGACGATGTTGGAACCCCTCGCCCTGACGTTGGTGTACTACTTCGTCTTCGGTCTCGTACTCGAGGCCGACCGCGGCATACCCGAGGAGGCCAAGCCCTACGGCGGCTACGTCCTCTTCCTCGTCGCCGGCATTCTGCCCTGGACGACCTTCGGCGCGATCCTCGGCGAGGCGCCGAAGGCCATGCTCACGCATTCGAAGTTGATCACCACGATGAAGGTGCCCCGGGAGATCTTCCCGATGGCCACCGTGGGCACCAAGTTCGTCGAGTACCTGCTGACCTGGCCGGTCCTGCTCATCTTCGTGTTCGCCCTGGGCGGCCGTTTCACCTGGGAGGGCATGCTCGTCTGGCTGCCCCTGGCGATCGTGCTGACCTTCGCCTTCGGGTTGGGCGTCACCCTGTTCCTGGCCTCGGTCAACGTGTTGCTTCGCGATGTGGAACGACTGACACGTATCCTGACCCGAATCCTGTTCTACGGCTCGGCGATCCTCTTCCCGGCCTCGATGGTGCTCCACAGCGACGGAGTGCCCGGGTGGGCGAAGACGATCTATGAGCTCAACCCGCTTATGGGTATCTTCCAGATGCACCGCACCGTATGGTTCGCCGGGTTCGAGGAGTTGACCCCGAGCCCGCTCGCCGTGACCTCCGCGGTGGTCGGTTCCATCCTGATGCTCGCCATCGGATACTGGACGTTCCGTCGTCTGGAGATGTCCGTACTGAAGGAGTTGTGATGGCGTCCACCTACGAGGCCGCGGTCACCGGCGGTCCGGTCATCGAGGCCAAGGGGCTCGGCGTGAAGTTCGCCGTGAACCGTCGCCGCAAGCGCAGCCTGCGTGAGATGTTCATCCACGGCAACAAGCGCGACCCCAACGCCGAGGGCAACGAGTTCTGGCCGCTGCGCGACGTGTCCTTCGAGATCGCCAAGGGCGACTGCGTCGGCATCGTCGGCAAGAACGGCACGGGCAAGTCCACCCTGCTCAAGATGATCGCCGGGGTGCTCATCCCCGACGAGGGCACGGTCGAGGTCCGGGGCAAGGTGGCGCCTCTGCTGGAGCTGCGCGCCGGGTTCAACGACAATCTGACCGGACGCGAGAACGTGTACCTGGTCGGTTCCCTGCACGGCATGAGCGAGAAGCAGATCGACGAGCGCTTCGACGAGATCGTCGACTTCGCCGAGGTCAAGCCGAAGTTCATCGACACCCCGGTCCGGCACTACTCCAGCGGGATGAAGGTACGCCTGGGCTTCGCCCTCATCTCGCAGCTGGAGCACCCGATCATGCTGGTCGACGAGGTGCTCGCGGTGGGCGACAAGGCCTTCAAGCGCAAGTGCTACGAGGCCATCGACCGGATGCTCGCCAACGAGCGCACCATGGTGCTGGTCTCGCACAACGAACGGGACCTGAAGCGCTTCTGCAACCGGGGTCTGTACATCAAGGGCGGCGAGCTCGCCCTGGACACCGACATCGACTCGGCCCTGGCCGCCTACAACGCGGACACCAAGGTGGAGATCGAGGAGCGCAAGAAGAAGGACGAGGCGAAGAAGAAGCGCGCCGAGGAGAAGGCGAAGAAGGTCGAGTCCGAGCAGAAGGCCGTCGAGGCCGACGCCGAGGACAAGGCCGAGAAGAAGGACGAGAAGGGCGAGGGCAAGGACGGGGGCCGGGCGGCCTGACCGGATCCACCCTTCACGACCTGCGGCGAGAGCGCACCACGGCATGTTCCGGAGGTGCGTTCTTCGCTGTTCGGACCTGTCTGAAACCGCTTTCCACGTGCGAAAAGGGCGTAACGGCGGCCTTGAGCGTGTCGGTGATGGATTGTGTACAGACGGTGGGTGACGGTGACTCTCAGTTGACATCGGGAGGGCACGGACATGGCCGAGGGAACCGTGGCGCGGGCGACCGCGAGGATCATCGAGCGAAGGCACGTCACCCGGTCGGGGGTGACCCGTGTCAGCCTCGTCGCCTCGGTCGCCGCCGCGGTCTGGTTCAGCCGGGCCGACCCCACCGGGGCCGTCCTCGGATCCCTGTTCCTCGCGCTGATCCTCGCCTGTGACGCGGTCCGCTCCCGGATGCGCTCCGACCGCCGGGACGCCCTCACGCTGTGGACCGTGTCCATGGCCTCCCAACTTCGGGAGTACGTGGTCTACGTCGGACTGGCCTTCGGAGCCGCCGCGGCCGGCCACGCCAGCGCCTGGGGATGGGCGGCCGGCGCCCTGATCGCCCTGGCTCTGCGCAACGCGCTCCTGGTGGCCTTCGCGGCCCCGCCCGCGAGTTCGGCGTCGCCCGCCCTCTTCGTGCCCGCCCAGCGACGTTCTGAGGCCGTTCGGCCACCCGGGGTGCCCAGGCCCCGCCCCGCCGGGGTCCCCGAGCCCTCGCTGCCGCTGCCGCTCCTGGTCCGTCGGGTCATGGCCTTCGGGCAGCCGACCCGCTTCCTCGTCATCGCGGTGGCCACCACGCTGTGGGACGCCAGGATCGCCTTCGTCAGCCTCATCGTGGGCTGCGCCGTGGCGATCACCGGAGAACTCGTCGATCCCTCCTCGCGCGGGGAGGGCCGATGAACGGAAGACCGGTGAACGGCTTCGGGACCGGAGAAGGCGTGAACGGCCATGACGTGCCCCGGGCGCGGGAGAGGCTCGTGCCCGCCGTACCGGATCTGCGTCACCTGCGTGATGACGGTCATATCGCCCGGCTGTGGGGGAGGGTCGCCCCGGGGATCGCTCCGCCGCTGCTCACGGCGGTGGCCGGAGCCCTCGTCGTCGCCGTCCTGTTGGCGGCGGACCGCGGACAGCTCACAGGCATTACCCTGTTCGCACCGGTCGCTGCCCTGCTACTGTCCGGTGCGGCCTCGGGCCATCCCCACGACGGACGGTTCGACCTGTTCGTGCCGCCCGTCCTGCGTGTCACCGAATACGGCTACCTGGCGGTGCTGGGTTCGGCGTCCGGCGTACCCGGTCCTATGGTGTTCGTACTCTTGGTGACGATCGTCTGTCACCATCGCGACGACGTCGCGCGGCCCGCGGTCGGTGTGGATCGACCCCTCGGGGTACGCCACGCGGCGCTCGGGTGGGACGGCCGGATGCTCGTCATCGCGGTCGGGGGCGCGTTTTCCGCTCTCACCGCCGCCTACGGCATACTCGCCGGATACCTGGTGGTCCTGATGGTGCGCGAGTGCGTGCGCACCTGGAGCGCGACACCGGTGTCCGACGTGCGGACCCGACCCGCCACCCCCGGCGGGGCGGACCCGGGGGATCGGTCGATCCCCCACGACGGAGACGGGGGCCAATCGGCCTCCGGAACGAACGGGGAGGCGTGAGCGCCTCCTCGACCTAAGGAGGAACTCGCCCTCATGCTCGGAATGGTTCTCGCCGCAGGCGCGGGGCGCCGTCTGCGTCCCTACACCGACAGCCTCCCCAAGGCCCTGGTGCCCGTCGACGGCGAGACGACCATCATGGACATCTCGCTGCGCAACCTGGCGGCGGCCGGGCTCACCGACGTCGTCGTCGTGGTCGGCTACTGCGCCCAGGCGGTCGAGGAGCGCAAGGAGGCCCTGGAGGAGCGCCACGGCGTCAAGATCACCCTCAGCTACAACGACAAGGCCGAGGAGTGGAACAACGCCTACTCCCTGTGGACCGCGCGTGAGTTCTTCTCCGAGGGCGTCCTCCTGGTCAACGGCGACACCGTTCACCCCGTGAGTGTCGAGGAAACGCTACTCGCCGCCAGGGGACCGGAACTCCTCCTCGCGGTGGACAACGTGAAAAACCTCGCCGACGAGGAGATGAAGGTGACCCTCGACGAGGACGGCCACCTCCAGAACATCACCAAGCTGATGGACCCGGCCACCGCCGCCGGCGAGTACATCGGCGCCACCCTCATCGAGAGCTCGCTCGACTCCCGTCTGGCCGACGCCCTGAAGGCCACCTGGGAGCGCGACCCGCAGCTCTACTACGAGGACGGCTACCAGGAGCTGGTCCGCCGCGGCGAGAAGATCGCCGTCGCCCCCATCGGCAAGGTGGACTGGGTCGAGGTCGACGACCACGACGACCTGGCCAAGGCGAGGGAGATCGCGTGCCGCTACTAGCCCGAATGCTCCCCTCGCCCCTGGCGATCGACGTGCGCCGCGGCGCCATCTCCTCGCTGGGAACGGTGCTGGCCGACCGCCGCATCGCCACCGAGGGACGTATCGCCGTGGCCGTGGGCCCGGGTCAGGGGGCGCAGATCGCCGCCGACCTGGACCTGCCCCAGTGCGAGGTCTTCCAGGTCGAGGAGGGCACCGTCGACGCGGCGACCGAGCTCGGCAAGAAGCTGCGCTCGGGCGCCTACGAGGCCGTGGCCGGCATCGGCGGCGGCAAGACCATCGACGTCACCAAGTTCGCCGCGACGATGGCGGGCATCCCCATGGTGGCGGTGGCCACGAACCTGGCCCACGACGGCATCGCCTCTCCCGTCAGCTCCCTGGAGCACGAGGGCGGCAAGCCGTCGATCGGCGTGACCATGCCCATCGCGGTGGTCATCGACGTCGACTACGTCCAGGCGGCCCCCTCGCGTCTGGTCCGTTCCGGGATCGGCGACGTGGTCAGCAACATCTCGGCGATCGAGGACTGGGAACTCGCCGGGAGGGTGAACGACGAGCCGGTCGACGGCATGGCGGTCACCTTCGCGCGCGTGGCGGCCGAGGCGGTCCTGCACCGCCCCGACTCCATCGAGTCCGACGGTTTCCTCAAGGTGCTGGCCGAAGGGCTGGTGCTGTCCGGGATGGCCATGTCGGTCGCCGGTTCCAGCCGGCCCGCCAGTGGCGCCTGCCACGAGGTCCTGCACGCGGTGACCCAGCTGTACCCGGGGGCGGCCAACCACGGCGAGCTCGCGGGTCTGGGCTCCCTGTACGCGTCGTTCCTGCGCGTACGGCACCTGGACTGGCCTCAGGCCCGGCTGGACGAGATCCGTTCCTGCCTGCTCCGCCACGAACTGCCCATCGTCCCCTCCGACGTCGGTCTCGACGAGGCCTCGTTCGCGAAGGCGGTGGCGCACGCCCCGGACACCCGTCCGGGACGGTTCACCATCCTTGAACACCTGAACCTCTCCGAGGCCGAGATCGGGCGGAGTGTCGCGGACTATGTCGAAGCCGTCGGTCGCTGAGGTCCGCGCGGGAGGTCAGCCCGCGGGGATCAAGGAGCGCGTCAACGAGGAGCACTGGGCGGGTCGTCTCTACATGAGGGACATCTCCCCGTACCTGTCCACGCTCTTCGTGCGGCTGCGGGTCCCCCCGAACCCCATCACCTACCTGATGATGGTGTTCGGGGTGCTCGCCGGCGTCGTCGTCGCCTTCGGTGGACTGTGGTCGGCGATCCTGGCCGCGGTGATGGTGCAGATCTACCTGCTGTTGGACTGCTCCGACGGCGAGGTGGCCCGTTACACGGGGCGCACCAGCGTGGCCGGGATCTACCTCGACCGGATCGGTCACTACGTGTCCGAGGTCGCCCTCCTCGTCGGTCTGGGCATCCGCGCCCAGGGAGAGTTCGAGGCGGGCGGCTGGGTCGTCCTCGGTATGGCGGCCGCGCTCGGCGTCGTGCTGATCAAGGCCGAGACCGACAACGTGGTCGTGGCCCGTGCCAAGGCCGGGCTGCCCGAGAAGATCACCGAGGAGGCCATGCGGCCCAAGTCCTCGGGGTTGAGTCTGGCCCGTCGTCTGGCCTCGGCGCTCAAGGTGCACCGCCTCATCCAGGCGGTCGAGCTGTCCCTGATCGTGGTGGTGGCGGCCGTGGCCGACCTCTTCCTCGGGGATCTGCTCGCCACCCGGATCCTGGTGGTGGCCTGCGCGGCGGTGGCCGTCCTGATGAGCTTCGCCCACTTCGTGAGCGTGCTCGCCTCCCGACGCCTCGAATAACGCGTCGATGACGCTCCGGTGACGTTACGGGGCCGTGGACGGTACCCGGTCCACGGCTCCGTACACTCCACTTTTATCCTTTCGTTAGTCTGTTTCTGCGAACGTTGACATGTGTCCACCTGTCAGCCGCACGTCGTCCATTGAACGGTTCGCGATCATGGCCACACCAGTGATTCCGCCCTCGCAGGGCTCCGTCTCGTCCACCGACTCCGGTACGTCCAGGGCGCGGGACCCCCGAGCGCAGGAACGGAGCGGTCCTCAGGTGCCCGGTAAACCCACTCTGTCCTGTGTCCTGCTGACCATGGGCACCCGCCCCGCCGAGCTGCGCAGGGCGATCACGAGCGTGTTCGAGCAGGAGGGCGCCGACGTCGAGGTCATCGTCGTCGGTAACGGCGCCGACCTTCCGGAGCTGCCGGAGAACGTCGTGACGGTGCGGCTGCCGGAGAACCTCGGCATCCCGGAGGGACGCAACCACGGGGTGCGGGCGGCCCACGGCGACGTGATCCTGTTCCTGGACGACGACGGCTGGTACCGCTCCATGGACCTGGCCCGGCACGTGCGCGACCGTTTCGCCGAGGAGCCGAGGCTGGGCGCCCTCTCGTTCCGTATCGCCGACCCCGACGGCGGCCCCGACCAGCGTCGACACGTCCCCCGCCTGCGTGTGGGCGACTCCCGCAGGTCGAGTGTGGTCACCACGTTCCTGGGCGGGGCGTGCGCCATCCGTCGCACCGCCTTCGAGGAGGGCGGCGGTCTTCCCGGCGAGTTCTTCTACGCCCACGAGGAGACCGACCTGGCCTGGCGGATCATGGACGCCGGCTACACCATCGAGTACGACGCCGACGCCGTGATGTACCACCCCGCGGTGGCGCCGACCCGACACGAGAACTTCTACCGGCTCAACGCCCGCAACCGGGTGTGGCTGGCCCGCCGTAACCTGCCCTGGCCGCTGGCCTTCGCCTACCTGGGCACCTGGGTGGGGCTCACGGTCCTGCGCGAACGCGACAAGGAGTCGTTGAAGGCCTGGTTCGGCGGCTTCCGCGAGGGCTGGCGCGAGGACGCCGGCCGTCGCACGCCGATCGGCTGGCGTACCGCCTGGCGGATGACCCGGGCCGGCCGGCCGCCGATCATCTGAGCATCGCACCGTCCTTCCCGAGGAGGCCGTTCCGGGCGCCCACTCGGGACGGAGGGGTCCCCTCGGGCCCTGACGGTTCATCCCATGCGTGAGGAAGGGGGCGGGCGCCGTACGGCGCCCGCCCCCTTCGTGTGCTCTTCCGAGAGATCAGATCTCGGTGACGACCTCGTCGTAGTCGAGGCGGGGGAGACGGTCGAACCAGGCGTCGGGGCCGGGCTTGCCGATGTTCATGACGACGATCGGACGCTGCTTGGAGTCCTCGCCGAAGAGCTCCTTGCGCAGGCCCTCGGCGTCGAAGCCGGTCATCGGGCCGGCGGCCAGGCCGGCGGCGCGCACGCCCACGATCAGGTAGGCGACCTGGAGGAAGGCGTTCTGGAGGGCCATGGACTCGCGGGCCTCGACCGGCATGCCGGCGAAGTTGTCGCGGGCGTCCGGGGCGACCGGGAAGGTCTTGGGGAAGTGCTCGTGGAAGTCGCTGTCGGCGGACAGGACCAGGGCCAGGGGAGCGGTGGAGGTCTTGGGACCGTTGTTGCCCTGCATGTGGCGGACCAGACGCTCACGGGCCTCGGGGGAACGCACGACGGTGACGCGCAGCGGCTGGTTGTTCATGGCCGTGGGGCCGAACTTGACGAGGTCGTAGATCGCGCGGAGCTGCTCGTCGGTCACCGGCTCGTCCGTGAAGGAGTTGGCGGTGCGGGCGCTGCGGAACAGAAGGTCCTGGGCGTTCTTGTCGAGGGCCAGGGTGTCGGTCATGATCGAAAACCTCGTTGTGCTCTTGAACGTGGGAAGTCTCGCCCGAGGGCGACGAGCAGCACAACCTAGTTTGCTAGGAAGATATTTCTGCAACCGACCATATGTGACGTCATTCACTAAGGGCGGTGCGCGGATGCCGCCGGTGCTGACGAGGTACGAGCCCCGGCACGATGGTCGGGGTGGTGGGCTCGGGGCGCTCATCGGAGACCTTGGGCCCCCCGGCCTCGGCCACCCACTCCTCCAACTGCTTCACGAACAGCCGGGCCTGGACCGGCCAGTGGAAGGACCTCTGCGCGATCCGGTGGCCGGTGCGCGCGTACTCGCGGCGGACCCGCTCGTCCCGGCGCAGCTCCAGCACCGCCTCCGCCGCGGCCTCCGGGTCGCCGAAGGGCACCACGGTCCCGGAACGACCCTCGGGACGACGGGTCACCAGGGCCTCGGCCATCGGGTTCGGGGTGGTCACCACCGGAAGCCCGTGCGCCATGTACTCCACGACCTTGGTCGGCAGGGAGTGCCGGTAGTTGTCGGTGTCGTGGAGCAGGCTGATCCCGGCCAGGGCGCCCGCGGTCATCCGCAGCGCGCGGTCGTTGGGCACGAACCCGTACCAGTGCAGGGCGTTCTCCTGGTGGGCCTCGCGCAGAAGCGGTCGGATCGCCCCGTCGGCGTTGCCGATGATCTCCAGACGCACGCCGTGCTCGCGCAGCCGACGTCCCATCTCCACCATCTCGAGGGCGCCGCGGGCCTCGGACACGTGGCCCAGGTAGACGACGCGCTCGTCGCCGGGAGGGCGCAGCGGGGCGTCGGGGACCTCGGTGGTGTTGGGGACCACCGGGTGGTTCCCGCGGAAGCGGGGGCGGTATCCCTCCTCGGCCAGGAGCAGACGCATCCGACGCTCGGCCCTGCGTTCGAAGCCCCGGACGACCCGACCGAGCGGGCGGCGCAGCGGTCCGGGGATCCAGGGCTTGGTGAGCAGGGCGGCCGGGGTGTCCTCGTGCACGTCCCAGACGGTCACGGGGCGTTTGGAGGGGAGGGCGAGCAGGAGCTCGGGGTCGTGGAAGAGCAGCAGGTCGGCCTGGGGCGCCAGCGCCGCGAGGGCGGACCTGGCGGCGCGCAGTGAGGAGAGTCGGTCACGCCCCTGGGCACGCGGTACGTCGACGGAGCGGACCCGGTCCCAGGGGGTCACCCCGCACTCCCGGAACGGGGCGACGTAGGTGACGGTGTGTCCTGCGTCCACCAGGGCACGGATCTGGCGGTGCAGGATCCTGGCGTCCTCCGGGTGGTGCACGATCGTGGCCACAAGCGCGTGCATGAAGATCACCTACGTGTGTCACCGATTTGTACCGACTACAGCGATGATCCGCCGTTTAGCGGCGATATTCGCTGTACGACACGGTATTCACCTGGGGAAACGCACGGAGGACACCCGGATGGACTCCGGGGGTGGTTCCGGTGAACCTTCGGTCGGCGGGTGGTGAACACACGAAGGCACGCCGTCGAACGCCATGGGCGTTCAGAGCGGCGTGCCCTGGTGAACGGCTCTGTTCTACAACACCTGAAGACCTTCGCGCTGGATTCGCCGGCGCTCCTGTGTCGGCACCCCGGCGGCGATCGCGGTCTCCTCCGGCTCGGAGCGGCGCAGGACGCCCCGGGTGTCCAGGAGCAGTCGCGCGTACTCGCTCAGCAGCTTGGGCCGGTAGTCGCTGTGGTCCGTGAGCAGGATGGTCAGGTCGGCCTCGGCCAGGGCCTGCTCCAGGTCGGTGGAGCGGGGCACGTCGACGCCGTCCACCTGCCAGGACTCCACGTGCGGGTCGTGGTAGGTGAGCGTGGCGCCCTTGGCGGCCAGCTTGCGGGCGACCGGACGCGCGGGCGACTCACGCTGGTCGGCGATGTCGGCCTTGTAGGTCACGCCCAGCAGCAGGACCTTGGAGCGCGACAGGGCGAGCCCGGAGTCGTTGAGCAGCTCCTGGGCCCGCTGCATGACGTAGGACGGCATCCGCCCGTTGATCTCCTGGGCCAGCTCGACGAACCGGAACGGGTAGCCGAGGGTCTTGACCTTGTAGGAGAGGTAGTTCGGGTCGATCGGGATGCAGTGACCGCCCACGCCCGGGCCCGGGTAGAAGGCCTGGAAGCCGAACGGCTTGGTGGCCGCCGCGGCGATGGAGTCCCACAGGTCCACGCCCAGCTCCTGGCAGAAGATGGCCATCTCGTTGACCAGGGCGATGTTGACGTGCCGGTAGGTGTTCTCGAGGAGCTTGGCCATCTCGGCCTCGCGGGTGCCCCGGGCGCGGACGACCGTCTCCACGAACCGTCCGTAGAAGGAGGCCGCGGCCTCTCCGCACGCCTCGGTGAGGCCGCCGACGACCTTGGGCGTGTTGGCGACGCCGAAGGTCGGGTTGCCCGGGTCGATGCGCTCGGGCGAGAAGGCCAGGTGGAAGTCGGACCCCGCGACCAGGCCCGATTCCTCCAACAGCGGGCGGACGACCTCGTCGGTGGTGCCCGGGTAGGTGGTGGACTCCAGGATCACCAGGGTGCCCGGGGTCAGGTGGGCGGCGATGGCCTTGGCGGCCGAGGTGACCGCGCCCAGGTCCGGGCCGCCCTCCGCGGACAGCGGGGTGGGCACACAGATGACGATGGTGCGCGCCGTGGCCAGGCACGCGGGATCCGTGGTCGCGCTGAACCCCTGGTCCAGCATCATGGCCACGTCGTCCGAGGACAGGTCGTCGACGTGCGAGATCGCCTGGTTGAGCCCGTCGACCACACGGTCGCTGACGTCGAAGCCGGTCACTCTCAGCCCCGAGGACACGGCCTCGGCGGCCAAGGGTAGACCGACGTAACCGAGCCCGAGGACGACGAGATCGGTCGCCGAGCCGTTGTTCTGCTCGGGGACAGTGGCTGGGTTGTTGGCTGCGGCATCCACTTCGTGGTCACACTCGCATTCATTTCGTGAACGGGCGCACATATTCGAGGACTGCCATTCGGAGTGATGGACGTCCGAGTGTAGGCAGCTGTTGTCCACGGTTACGGGATCTGGCCTGGTCCGGACATTTTTCGAATGAGAACCCGATACGCCTGGTTGTAGCGGTATGCGGCTTCAGTCCATGTGCGCTTCGCGCCTACACGGTCCTGACCTGCTCGTCCATAGGACGTCCGCTTTTGCCGACTGTAGGCGAGTTTTGTGATGACATCAGCTAGACGTGCCGATTCGCCCGCCGGAATTAACTCTCCTGTCACCCCTGGTTCCACGATCTCTCTAAGAGCAGGAAGATCACTGGCAACAACGGGAAGTCCTCCCGCCATGGCCTCCACGGGTTTCAAAGGCGTCACCAGACGGCAGACCCGTTCATCTCGGCGAGGGACGACGAACACGTCGAGCGCCGCGTGATGGTGACGGACCCGATCGGCCGGGACCCGCCCGGTGAAGTGCGCGGCGCCCTCAAGGCCGAGCCGGTCGGCCAGGGAGCGCAGGGCCGGCAGTTCGGGCCCGTCGCCGACGATCAGGGCGTGCGCCGACCCGCCCTGTTCGCGCAGGAGCGCCACCGCCTCCAAGAGCACGTCCAGCCCCTCGTACCCGAAGCAGCTCGTGGTGGTCCCCACCACGAACTCCTCGGCCCCGATGCCCAGGCCCTCGCGGACCTCGGAACCCGAGGGCAACGGGTCCAGGAAGGAGGCGTCGACGGCGTTGGGCACGACCAGCAGCCGCTCCGAGGGGACCCCGCGGTCCTCGATGTCGGCGCGCATGGCCTCGCCCAGGGTGACCACCAGATCGGCGGCGAGCATGCACTCGGTCTCACTGGCGCGTTCGGCCTTGTAGAAGGCGTCGTCCACGCTCCGGGAGGGATCCCTGGACAGCCACGACTCCTCCAGGAATCCCCGCACCTCGTAGACCACGGGCAGGTCGTACCGGCGTCCCAGCTCCAGGGCCAGCCGCGCGTTGTGGTGGTTGCTCGCCGCGTGCAGGACGTCCGGGCGCACCTCCTCCACCAGCCGTGAGGCCAACCGCAGCCCGACCCGCAGCTCCTCGGCGGGATCGGCCGGGGCGGTCCAGGACAGCAGTCGGTGGTAGGTCACACCGTCGATCTCCACCCGGGTCCGCGGATCCGGAACGCCCTTGGTGAGCGGGTAGCCGACCCGGGTGACCACGTGCACGTCCATGCCCGCCTCACGCTGGGCCACCGCGATCTTGTGCGTGCGCTGGGTGTACCCGGCGTTGGTGTGCGGCAGGGCGTTGGTGACCAGGTGCAGGACCCGGGGGGCGTCCTCCGCGAGGGCCGGTCGCCGAGCGTTCACCGTGTCGTCAGGCCGCGTTGGCGCATCGCGGGTTAACGTGATCCCGTGACGGTCAGGCGAAACGGACATGGACGCGGGGACGGCACGTCCCGTGGCCAGGGCCGTCCGGTGCTCGGCCGTACTCCGATGCGGACCCGGTGGGATGCGTTCCACGAGTTCACGGGCGGTCTCGGAATCGCCGGCGGCCAAGGCCGCGGTGACCAGGCGCCCCAGTCCTCGGGGAGAACGGCGGGGCGCCGCGGCCAGCAGCGCCTCTCGGGCCTCCTCGCGTCGACCCTGGTCCCACAGGGAGTAGGCGCGTGGCAGGGCACCCGAGCGGGCGGCCACGGCGCGAACCGGACCACGCAGCGGACCCGGCATCAACCGGGCGGCCAACAGCGGCAGCCGGGCGGGGTCGGACCGCATGTGGTTCCAGGCCAGCGACGCGGTGAAGGTCACCGCCCGGGGCCACAGAGCGCGCGGACGAGACGGTCGGGGTTCGGGAGTCTGGGTGTCTTGCACGGTCAGTCACACAACCACGTGGACGTGACCAGGTGGTGACACCACGGCGACATGGGCGGGACAGATGGGGCAAAGAAGCCCGCCACTCGAACGGATCGTCCCGTATGTTCCCGATGTCCGCCTCGGAGACGCCCCCTCCGAGCCACCGACACCACAGCCAACGTGAACACCAGCAGAAGGAAACAACCGTGGCAACGAGTGCCCCCCCAGGCAGTGAGGACACCGCGATCGCGCACGTGGTCGGCGCCCGTCCCAACTTCGTCAAGGCCGCCCCGGTCGTCTCCGCCCTGCGCGGTCGAGGCGCGCACCAGCGGGTCGTGCACACCGGACAGCACTACGACGACCGCATGTCCGCCGTCTTCTTCCGGGACCTGGGCCTGCCCACCCCCGACGTCGATCTCGGCGTCGGATCGGGCTCGCACGCCTCCCAGACCGCCGCGCTCATGGTCGGTCTGGAACGCGAGTTCGTCGAGAACCCGCCCGGAGCCGTGGTGGTCTACGGCGACGTCAACTCGACCGTCGCCGCGGCCCTGGTCGCCGCCAAGCTCGGCATCCCGGTCGCGCACGTCGAGGCGGGGCTGCGCTCCTTCGACGACACCATGCCGGAGGAGATCAACCGCAAGGTCACCGACCGGCTCAGCGACCTGTGCTTCGCGACCAGCCCGGAGGCCGTCGGCCACCTCGCCGGCGAGGGCATCGACCCGAGCCGCGTGCACCTCGTCGGCAACCCGATGATCGACACCCTTCTGGGCAACCTCGACCGCTTCGACGCCGACGCGCTGCGCGCACGACTCGATCTGCCCGAACGCTACGTGGCGGCCACCCTGCACCGGCCGGCCAACGTCGACGACCCCGACAGCGTCGCCCGCCTGACCGGACGCCTGCACGAGATCGCCGACATCGTCGACGTCGTCATGCCCGTGCACCCGCGCGGCAAGGCCTCCTTCGACCGGGCCGGTCTCGGCGACCACCCGCGCGTACGCCTCCTCGAACCGCTCGGCTACCTCGACTTCGTCGCCCTCACCCGGGGCGCCGAGGCCGTGGTCACCGACTCCGGCGGCGTCCAGGAGGAGACCACGATCCTCGGCGTCCCCTGCCTGACCCTGCGCCCCAACACCGAACGGCCGATCACCATCACCCACGGCACCAACCGGCTCGTCACCGAGGCCGACCTGCTCGCCACGCTCGACAAGGTCCTCGACGGCCACGTCGGCGAACGCCTCGGAGACACCCCGCCGCTGTGGGACGGACGGTCCGGTGAGCGCATCGCCTCGGTCCTCACGCAGTGGTCCAGGTGAGAGAAGCCATGCAGCCCTCCCACGCGCACCCCGGGGGTCCCGAACGGTCCGCCGTCCGGTCGACCCCGGGCCTTCGCACCCGTCCCGGCACACGTCGGACGGCGTTCCCGCCGAACCAGGGTGCCGCGCACCCGAGGGGCGACAGGGCCGTCCGACCCGAGCACAAGGTGGCAGACCGTGAAACGGCGTGAACAGAGCCAGACCGAACAGCTTCGGCAAGCCCTGGCCGAACGCGAGGCCCAGCTTCAGGAGGCCCAGGCCCGCCTGGCGGCGCTGGAAGGGTCCACCTCCCTCCAAGTGGGGCGGGCTCTCACCGCGGCGGCCAAACGACCGGGCCGCTCCCTGGTCCGCCTGCCGCGCGACCTCTACCGCCTATGGCGCCGCAGCGGTACCACCAACCACGCCGAACGCCGCCGGGTCGAACCGGTCCGCTCCTTCGACGCCGAACGCCAGGAGGCCCGCCTCCTCACCGGCCTCGGAGGAGGCGGCACCGACCGTCTGGTCGCCGCGACCGTCGTGGGACCCGAGGTCCAGAAGGCCATCGACCCCTATCTGAGCTCGGTGGTGCTGCGCCCGCACGACGCGCAGATCGTCATGGACGCCGTCGACGTCGACCTTCTCCTGGTCTCGTCCTCGGCCGCCGCCCCCGGTTCCTCGTGGGCGCACGTGGGCGACCCGGCCGCCGTCGACCGCACCCGGGCCCTGCACTGGGTCCTGGAGTCCGCCGGCTCCCGAGGCATCCCCACCGTCCTCCTCGACGACGGGACCGCCCCGCCCGCACTGCGCAGGCTCGGCTTCGACCGCGTGTACAAGGGCGACGCCGGGGTGCCCCTGCACCTGTTCAACCCGGTCGCGGCCGAGCTCGCCCTCGGCCCCGAGGCGGTCTACGTCCGCACCGGCCCGGACACCGTCGTCCCCGACGTGCTCCTCGAACTCGGCGTGGGCGTGATCGACGTGGACTCGCCCGGACTGGCCGACGCCCTGCGCGCCGCGAACGTCGCGGTGATCCCCGAATCCACCCCCGGCGAGGCCGCCCTGCGGCGCCGGGCCTGGGCCTGCGGCACCCGGGTGGTCTCCCACCCGGCCGTCCCCGCCCCCGAGAGCGAGGACCTGACCGTCAGCGTTCCCCGACTGCGTTCGCTCGGCCCCACGCCGCGCGAGGTACGGACCATGCTCCGCCAGGTCTTCCTGGAGGAGGCCACCCCGGTCCGCCTGGCCACGCTCCTGGAGGGCCTCGACTTCTCCGAGGGGACCCCCGGCACCGAACTCCCGCTCAGCGGGCGTGGCGTCGCGGTCCTGGCCGACCCGGGCTCCGCGGAGGAGGCCGATCGACTCGCCGAGGACCTGCTCTCCTCGCGCCTGCGACCGGCCGAGGTCGTCGTCCCCGACACCGCGGGCCGGCTGCCCGGCCTTCAACGGCTGCGGGCGGAGGGCGTCACCGTCCTCACGGTCCACCTCTCGGCGCCCGACACCCCGGAGGAGCTGGAACGGGAGGCCGGCACCACCGGACCGGGCGGCCTGGCCCCCGGGCAGTGGGCCGCCCTGGCCGAACGCGCCACCAGACCTTGGGCCTACCTGTGGACCGGAACGATCGGCGGACACCGTCTGGTCGACCTCGTCTGCGCGGCCGAGTGCTCCGGCGCCGACGCCGTCGGGATCCCCGACACCGCCGAACACGGAACCGAACCGGACGGGGGCGGGGAACGCGGCTTCTTCGACCGGAACACCGGGGTCCGACAGTACGTGTTCGTCACCGGGATCGAGCCCGAGCTGGCCCGCACCGACCTGCTCCGGAAGTCCTGGCACCCACGAGAATGGAACCGGCGCGGCACCCGGCTCCTGGCCCTGGGACCGGACCACGGGACGGGGCCCGACGGCGACGACGAGGGTTCCACCCACGTCGACGCCTCCACGGGGGCCGTGGGTTGACCCCCGTCCGTTCGTCACCCGCCGCCACCCTCGACGGACGCCCGCGGCGCGGTGACTCCCGTCCGTCGCCCGGCGGCGACGGCTCCGGCGCGGCGAACTCTCCCGCATGGGCCACCCACCAGCATCCGAAGGGAAGAACGTGAGCACAGTTCCTCCGCGCGCACTCTTGTACGGCGACGTGGACCTCAACATCATCGACGGTTCGGCGATCTGGGCGCAGTCGATGGCCCAGGCCCTGGCCGCGGCAGGTTGCGAGGTCACCTTGCTGTTGAAGGCGCCGGTGCGCACCGACCGGCTCACGGCGCCCTTGAAGAAGGTCCCCGGGGTCCGACTGGTCCGTCCCTACGAGGACCGTATGCTCTCTGACCTCGGTCCCCGGGGGATCACCCCCGAGCAGGCCGTGGAGCTGGCGGGACGACTGCACGCCCGTAAGCCCTTCGACCTGGTGGTCGTCCGGGGCCGTCGGGTCGCCGGTCTGGCCGCCCAGGAGGAGGCCCTGTCCGGACGTCTGTGGACCTACCTCACCGACTTCCCGCACAGCGTCGACGAACTGACCGCCACGGCCACCGCCGAACTCACCGAGATCGCCCTGGCCTCCCGCTTCCTGCTCTGCCAGACCGAGGAACTGCGGGCGTTCCTGGAGACCACGGTCCCCGCCGCGTGCGGACGTTCGGTGCTCTTCCCCCCGGTCGTGGTGGTGCCCCCGGGCGTCTCCGCCGACGGACAGGTGCACGCCCGCACCCGCCTGACCTACACGGGCAAGTTCGCCCCGCGCTGGAACACCCTGGAGATGACCGGGCTGCCCGAGGAGCTCTCCCGTCTGGGAGTCGACTCGGAACTGGTGATGATCGGCGACAAGATCCACGCCGAACCCGCCGACTGGGCCAAACGGATGCGCAAGGCCCTGGAGGGCACGCCCAACGTGGACTGGCGCGGCGGTATGGCCCGCGCCGAGGCGCTGCGCCAGTCGGCCGAGTGCGACTTCGGGCTCTCCTGGCGCGACCCGGACATGGACGCGAGCCTGGAGCTGTCCACCAAGGTCCTGGAGCTGGGCGCGCTCGGCCTACCGGTGGTGCTCAACCGGACCCCCATGCACGAGGCGATGCTCGGTGAGGACTACCCGCTCTTCGCGGGGGAGGACACCGCCTCGGTGGCCGCCGTGATCGCCCGCGCCTACAACGACCGCGCCGTGTACGCCGACGCGGCGGAACGCTGCCGGACGGCCGCCGCCGACCACGCCCTGGAGCGGGCCGCCGAACGACTGCGCGGCCACCTGGCCGAGGCCCTGCCGGCCGCCCCCGAGGGCACCGACCCCGAACTGCCGTTGAAGGTGGTCATCGCCGGCCACGACCTGAAGTTCTTCACCCGCCTCGCCGAGTACCTCGACTCGCTGCCCGGTCTGGACGTGCGCATCGACGAGTGGGAGGGACTGAGCACCCACGACCAGTACCGTTCCCGCGAACTCGCCGCCTGGGCGGACGTGGTCATCTGTGAGTGGTGCGGCCCCAACGCCCTCTTCTACGCCAAGTGGAAGCGGCCCGAGCAGCGCCTGATCGTCCGCCTGCACCGTTTCGAGCTGTACGCGGAGTGGCCGCGCCGCCTGGACGTGTCCAAGGTCGACGCCGTGGTGTGCGTGAGCCCCCACTACGCGGACCTGACCCGCGAGATCACCGGCTGGCCCGCCGAGAAGGTGGTGGTCCTGCCCAACTGGGTGGACGATCGCCAACTGGACCGTCCCAAGCTGGCGGGGGCCGAGTACTCGCTGGGCATGATCGGTATCGCGCCCTCCCGCAAACGCCTGGACCGAGGCCTGGACGTGCTCGCCGAGCTGCGACGTCTGGACCCGCGCTACACGATGTCGGTCAAGACCAAGCAGCCCTGGGAGTACTGGTGGATCTGGAACCGTCCTGAGGAGCGGACCTACTTCGAACGGGTCTACCGGAGGATCCAGCGCGACGAGTCGCTCGCCTCAGGGGTGATCTTCGACCCCTTCGGCCCCGACGTGGCCACCTGGCTGCGCCGGGTCGGTTTCATGCTCTCCACCAGCGACGACGAGTCCTTCCACCTGGCGCCCGCCGAATGCGCGGCCTCCGGGGGAGTGCCGGCTCTGCTGCCGTGGCCCGGTTCGGACACCATCTACGACCCGCACTGGATCCACGACGATCCGGTGGCGATGGCCGAGGCGATCCACGCGACGGTCTCCGAGGGCCGGTTCGCCGAGGAGAGCGAACGCGCCCGCGCCGAGGTGACCTCGGTCTACGGCCTGGAGCGGGTGCGTTCCCTCTGGAGCGACCTGGTCGTCCAGGGCCGGCTTCCCGAACAGGCCCCCTCCACCGCCCACGCCACCACCGGAGGCTGACCCTCGCCCCTGGGCCGAAGAGGCCCAGGGGTCGGTGCACGTGGTCTCCTACCCGCACCCCCTGGGGTCGCTGTACGCGGTCTCCTGTCCCGGCCACGGGGGGTTGCCCGTTCGGGCGCCGGGAGTGTTCTGCAAGACGAGTCAAGCCGCCAGCGAGGAACGAGCCAGGCGTAGACGAGGATGAAGAACGCTCCCTCCCTTGGCGCCCGAACACGCGCCGAAGCGCCAGCGGAGGCGCAAAGCAAACACTCTCGGGCCCCAGCCCCAGCAGGGTTGAACGGGCCCGCGGTCTCCTACCTCGACCCCCTGTGGTGTCACGGTCACCCGACCTCCTACCTCCCCCCGGGGCACTCGAAGCACCGGCGGAGGCACACCCCTAGACAGGCCCCGTCATCTTCGACAGGCCGCCGGCTCCGGCGGGCAGGAAGAGCGCGAAGGTGGTGGGCCTGGTCTGGACGAGTTCGATGCGGGCGCCTTCGGATTCGGCGATGTGGCGGGCGAGCGCCAGGCCGAGGCCGGTGCCTCCGCCGCCGCTGACCTCGCGTTCGAAGATGCGTCCGGAGAGGTGTTCGGGCACGCCCTCACCTTCGTCGCTGACCTCTATGCGGACGGACTGTCCGGTGTCGAGGCGGCGGATGGTGACGGTCCCGGCGCCGTGTTTGTAGGCGTTCTCGACGAGGGTCGCCAGGATCTGGGCGAGGTCGGCGGGGACGGTCATGGCGGTCAGGCCGGGGTCGCCGGTCACCAGGAGCCTGCGTTGTTCCTGCTGGAAGACGGGGGACCATTCGGCCTGGAGATGGTTGAGGACGGGGTCGAGGGCGACGGCCTCGACCTCGGGGTTCTGGCTCTTGCGGGCGCGGCCGAGCAGGCTTTCGACGGTCTCGGTGAGGCGTTCGGCCTGGGCGAGGGCCGCTTCTCCCTCTTCGCGTACGACCTCGGGGTTGCGGGCCTCGGCGATGATCTCCTCCAACCGCATGGTGAGCGCGGTCAGCGGGGTGCGCAGTTGGTGGGAGGCGTCGGTGGCGAAGTGGCGTTCGGTGGCGATGAGGCCTGCGATGCGTTCGGCGCTGCGGTCCAGGACCTCGGCGACGCGGTCGGCCTCCGGTATGCCGTAGCGGTGGCCCCAGGGCGTGGTGACGCCGGAGCCGAGACGTTCGGCGGTGGCCGCCAGGTCGACCAGGGGCAGGGTGAGCCTGCGGGCCTGGACCATGGACAGACCGACGGCGACGCCGATGGCCAGCAGAGACAGTGAGGCGATGCCGAGCCAGGCCCGGATGACGCTCTCCTGAAGTGATTCGGAGTCGGTCCACACTTCGACGGTGGTGCCCGCCTCGGTGGTCGCCGAGCCCCGGATCAGCCCGGGGGAGTCCGCGGCGCGAGGATTGAGCCTCGGGTCTCCGGCCGTGAGCACGGTGGAACCGTCGGCGGTGGTGATCCGCACGTAACGGTCCTTGTACTCCCGGTCGATCGAGGTCAGGTCGACCTCGTCGTCCCGCTCGAGCATGTTGTCGATCTCGAAGCCGAGCAGCTCCGCCTCGCCCTCGATCTGGCGGCTGTTCTCGTCGTGCACCAGTTTGTAGGTGAGCGCACCCAGCGGCAGTCCGAGCAGCATGACGGCGATGACGGTCACCACCAGGGTGGAGAAAACCATCCGCCTGCGCATGTCACCTCACGTCCGTCCGACCCGGGCGAGGTCGACCGGGGAACGCGTCGAACCCAAGGTCGTGTCAGTCTCGTTCGAACCGGAAGCCGACGCCCCTGACGGTCGTGATGTAGGACGGCTGGTTGGCGTCGTCGCCGAGTTTGCGGCGCAGCCACGAGATGTGCATGTCGAGGGTCTTGGTCGACCCCCACCAGTTGGTGTCCCACACCTCGCGCATGATCTGTTCCCTGGTGACCACCTTGCCCGCGTCGCGTACGAGGACGCGGAGCAGGTCGAACTCCTTGGTGGTGAGCTGGAGTTCACGGTCGCCGAGCCAGGCTCTACGAGAGTCGTTGTCGATGCGGACCCCGTGGACGACGGGGACCTCGGCTCCTCCGCGACGCAGCAGGGCGCGGACGCGGGCGAGGAGCTCGGCGAGCCGGAAGGGCTTGGTGACGTAGTCGTCGGCACCGGCGTCCAGGCCGACGACGGTGTCGACCTCGTCGGCGCGGGCGGTGAGGATGAGGATCGGCGTTCCGTGTCCTTCGGCGCGGAGACGACGTGCCACCTCCAGACCGTCCATCTCGGGCAGGCCGAGGTCCAGGACCATGAGGTCGATGTCTCCGGCGCGGGCGCGGTCGAGTGTCTCAACGCCGTTGACGGTCACGTCCACCGTGTAGCCCTCGCGGCGTAGCGCACGCGCGAGAGGCTCGGAGATCGAGACATCGTCTTCGGCCAGCAAAACGCAGGTCATGGAGCCGATCGTAGGTCCAGGGTGGCGCATTTCCCTATTATGCGCGCCGGATGGCCCAAGGTTGACCGAAAATACGCTAATCACATAACGGTCAAATAGGTTAATCGGCTACGTAGATTCTTTTCTTTGGACTTTCTTGGTGTGGTCGGGGAGGAACTCCGATGACGAAGAGTACCGCGCGCACGAAAAGAAGCACGGAACACGGAAAGGGGCCGACGCCCGTCATGGACGTCGGCCCCTCGATCCCGGATCACCGGATCCTCGTTCAGCCCCTGCGGGGCACGACCTCGAAGGTCAGCGGACCCGCCAACACCTCACCGGTGTCGGTCAGCAGGTAGGCCCGGTGCTCGCCCGTGCCCAGCCCGCGGGTGTTCGTCACGGCACGGCCCTCGGACTTGTGGGCCTTGATCTCCGCGAAGGGGGCGTCGACCCCCGGCTCGTCACCGCCGCGGAAGATCGCCACGACGTTCCCGGCGTCCGGGGCGTCGGTCGTGTAGCGCAGGTGCATCGCGATGCCGTCGCGGACCGGGGTCCGGTCCAGCTCCAGCGTGGAGGAGGGGTCGCCGCCCTCGCCTCCGTCGTCACCGGGGACGGTGGCCTCGTCGCCCACCACGATGCGGCCGGAACCGCCCTCGGGGTAGTCCTCGGCACCGATCCGGCCCTCCAGGGTCTCGGTGACGAACAGCTCCAGGGCGCCCTGGTAGTTGGAGCCCACCACGGTGTAGTCGGCGCCGCGGAACGGGTACATGTCGCCGCCCCGCGCGGAGAAGTCGTTGGTGGCGATGGTGATGGGGTCGCCCTCCACGACCTCGCCGTCCTCGACCAGCACGGTCCCGTCGTGCAGGATCACGTTGCGCACGCGCTCGCCCGGGGTGAGGACGGTGCCCTCCTCGTCGACCACCTGCGCGGTGCGCTCGGGGTCGTAGGCGAAGTTGACCCCGCCGACCTGCATGAACCCGCCGTTGGCCGCCGGCGCGGCCACCACGCTCTGCTCCAGCAGTTCCTTGACCTGGGAGCGGGGGATGTCCGGGACCACCGCGACCTGGTTGGCGAACGGGGCGATGGAGTAGGTGTCCAGCACGGTGATCGGACCGGACGGGATGAGCGACGCGTTGCGGATGCCGCCACCGTTCTGGATACCGATCTGCGGCTCGGGAACCCCGTACTCGGCGGCGTTGCGCGCGCCTGTGTCCAGCAGGGCGTCGGCCATCAGGTTCCCCAGGTTGGTCTCCTGGGTGCGCACGCCGGGGGACTGGCGGCCTTCGAGGTCGACCTCGCTCTGAGCGATCTCGGTCTCGGCGAGTTCGTTCACGTGGTCGGCCACGGGGCCGGAGACGCGCTCCTCGATCTCCGGGTGCGGGGTGACGGAGCCGTCCACCACGACCGGACCGGAACGGTCGCCGACGGAGACCAGGTTCCCCTCGGCGTCGAAGTTGATGACGAGACGGCCCACGTACTTGTAGTTGGAGCCGGCCGTCACGATCGGGACGTCGACCCCGTCGGGGTTCTGGGCCACCAGCGGATAGGTGAGCGGCTCACCGGTCCCGGGGTGGGTGTTCACCGAGTCGCCGGGCACGAGGACGTCGTCCTCGGAGCCCATCACCTCGTGGCCGCCGCCCGCGACGATGGCGTCGACGTCGGTCAGCTCACGGGCGACCCGCTCCTCGTAGGTGATGTTCTGGAGGTGGGAGATCATGATGATCTTGTCCACCCCCTCCTCGGTGAGGCGGTCGACCTCGGCCTGCACCGGGCCGACGACCTCGTCCACGACCACGTCGCGGGAGCTGGTGATGGTGGCCAGCGGCGGGTAGAGGGCGCCGACGATGCCCACCTGCTCGCCATTGGCGTCCACGACGGTGCTCGGGGCGATCCTGCCGGAGGCCTCGTGCGCGGCCAGCCCGGGCTCGGCGGACACGTCCACGTTGGCGGCGACCACGGTGGTGTTCTCGGACAGTTCACCGATGAAGTCGGCGTACAGGTCGGGGCCGAAGTCGAACTCGTGGTTGCCCATGGAGATCGCGTCGTAGCCGACGTAGGAGGCGCCGATCGCGTCGTAGAAGGGGGCGTCCTCCTCCAGGGAGGCGGCGAGCTCCGGGCCGGGCAGGTACATGTCACCGGAGTTGACGGTGACCACGCCGCGGTTCTCGGACTCGCCGGCCTCGGCGTCGACGCCGGCGTTCTCGTCCTCTCGCAGCTCTTGGACGAGGGTGCCGAACCGGGCGGCTCCGCCGTATTCCGGATCGGCGGGGGCACCCAGCAGCGCCGACTCGGGGTCGTTCGCGTGCAGGACGGTGAGGGTGAAGGCCGCCTCGTCGGAGGCGTTCATGGGTTCGGCCGCGGCGGCCGGCGCTAGGGGCACCACCAGCGCGCCGCTCAGGAACAGTGCGCCGGAGGCACGCACGAGTCTGGACATGTCCGCTGTTACTCCTTCGGGGGATCGTGCGGGGGAACTGTCGGGGGCACCGCCGGGGTGAACGGGGGCGGAGCCTGTTCACCCTAGGCGTGGTCGGGTGTTGAGGCACGGACCAGGGGGTTACGATTTGCAGAATCTCCCGGCGTTCGAAGGACGACCGCCCCGCACGGGTCGTCCGAGGTCACCGTCCGCCGCGGCCGGTCGCCCCGGGTGACCGGACCGGGGCGCGATCCCGTACCGATCGTCGGGAGCCCGTGGCCGTCGCACCGGCGCGCCTCTACCATGGTGGGGACCGTCGGCTCGCTCATCCCTCGGAGGACGTCCGTGTTTTCCTCTGGCCAGGACCCGTACGACCCGAATCGGGGCGGGGTCCCCTCGCCGCGCGGGATGTCGGACTTCAACGCACGCTTCGAGGCCATGGGCCCCGACGCCCCCATGCCCGCGAAGGTCGTGACGACCCGCATGCTGATGTACATCGGCGGCGCGTGCGGTGTCCTGCTCTCCCTCATCTTCCTGCTGCCCCTGGCGTTCCCGACCGACATGATGGCCCAGGCCCTGGACGAGCAGACCGCCCTCATGGCCGAGGAGGGGGTGGAGATGGTCATGGACGTCGAGACGATGCGCGCCCTGATGGCCGTCTACGCGCTCGTCACCGGCCTGTACGGCGTGGCCTCCCTCATGCTGGGTCGGCGGCTGGCCCGCCGGACCGTCGGCGCTTACTGGGGCGTCGTGGTGTTCCAGGGGCTGGCCGGCCTGTTCCTGCTGTGGAACGTCCTCGGCGGCGGGCTCCTCATGCTCGTCCCGCTGGGCTTCACCTGCTGGATGCTGGCCAACATGTTCTCCAAGGAGGGGCGCGCCCACTACGGGCTCCTCTGACGTCGTCCCGATCGTCGTCGACCTCTGGCACTCTCGGAGGAGACGACGATCGTCGGCGAGGGAGGACGGATGACACCGGAACGGTTCATCGACGTGGCCCTGTGGTTCCCCGAGACGGAGGAGAGCGAACCCTTCGGCCCCGGGCCCCTGGTCTACAAGATCGCCCGGCAGAGGATGTTCGCGCTGCTCATGCCGGGTGACGAGGACCGGCCGGCCGTGGTCAACCTCAAGTGCGACCCGGAGACGGCGCTGGAACTACGGGCCCTCTTCCCGGCCGTCACCCCCGGGTGGCACATGAACAAGCGGCACTGGAACTCCGTGCGGCTGGACGGGACCGTCCCCGACGACGAGTTCGTGGAGATGGTCGACCACTCCTACCGGAGCGTCGCCCGAGGCCTGCGTCGCGCCGACCGCGACCGGGTGCTCGGGGCCCTGGGAGACCGACTTCCGACGGACGACGCCGACGACCGAGAAAGGACGGCGACGCGCGGTGCCCACCCCATCCGAGACCTCTCCTCCCTTCAAACAGGCCGTGGTCCAGGGCGTCCTTGAACGCATCACCTACGCCAACGAGGAGACCGGGTACACCGTCGCCAAGGTCGACACCGGTCGGGGCTCCGACGACCTGCTCACCGTCGTCGGCTCACTCCTCGGGGTCCAGCCCGGCGAGGCACTGAGGCTGCGCGGCCGTTGGGGCTCCCACCCCCGGTACGGCCGCCAGTTCCAGGTCGACGACTACACCACCGTGCTGCCCGCCACGGTGCAGGGCATCCGCCGCTATCTCGGATCCGGCCTGATCAAGGGCATCGGACCCAAGATGGCCGAACGGATCGTCGGCCACTTCGGAACCGACGCCCTGGACGTCATCGAGGAGGACCCCGCCCGGCTGATCGAGGTTCCGGGGTTGGGCCCCAAGCGCACCCGGCTCATCGCCGACGCGTGGGAGGAACAGAAGGCCATCAAGGAGGTCATGCTCTTCCTCCAAGGGGTTCAGGTCACCACCTCGCTGGCCGTGCGCATCTACAAGCAGTACGGCGACGCCTCGATCGAGGTCGTCCAGAAGGAGCCCTACCGGCTCGCCGACGACGTGTGGGGGATCGGCTTCAAGACCGCCGACACCATCGCCCAGGCGGTGGGCATCCCGCACGACAGCCCCGAGCGGGTCATGGCCGGGATCCGGTTCACCCTGTCCGAGTCGAGCAACGAGGGGCACTGCTTCCTGCCCGAGGAGCGGCTGATCTCCGCCGCCGTGAAGATCCTCCAGGTGGAGGCGGGGTTGGTGATCGAGTGCGTGGCCCGCCTCGTCGCCGACGAGGGGGTGGCCCGGGAGAACGTCCCCGGCCCCGAGGGGGAGCCGGTCCGGGCCGTCTACCTGCTGCCCTTCCATCGTGCCGAGATGGGTCTGGCCACCGGGCTGCGCACCCTGCTGGACACACCCGAGGAGCGCATGCCCGCCTTCGCCGACGTCGACTGGCCGGTGGCGCTGGACTGGCTCGACCGCCGCGCCGGTACCTCCCTCGCCGAGGCCCAGAAGGAGGCGGTCCGGGAGGCCCTGTCCCGGAAGGTGTGCGTGCTCACCGGCGGACCCGGCTGCGGCAAGTCCTTCACCGTCTCCTCCATCGTCACCATGGCGCGGGCCAAGGGCGCCGAGGTCATCCTGGCCGCGCCCACCGGTCGCGCCGCCAAGCGCCTCACCGAACTCACCGGACACGAGGCCTCCACCGTGCACCGGCTCCTGGAGCTGCGCCCGGGTGGTGAGGCCGCGCACGACCGGGACAACCCCCTCGACTGCGACCTACTGGTGGTCGACGAGGCCTCCATGCTCGACCTCATCCTGGCGAACAAGCTGGTCAAGGCGGTCCCGCCGGGAGCCCACCTGTTGCTGGTGGGGGACGTCGACCAGCTCCCCTCGGTCGGCGCCGGGCAGGTCCTCCGCGACCTTCTGGAGGAGGGGTCGCCGATCCCCAGCGTGCGGTTGACCCACGTCTTCCGGCAGGCCCAACAGTCCGGGGTGGTCACCAACGCGCACCGGATCAACCAGGGGGAGCCTCCCCACCTGCGGGGGATGGCCGACTTCTTCCTCTTCCCCTGTGAGGAGACGGAGGAGGCCGCGGAGATGACCGTCGACGTGGTCGCCCGCCGCATCCCCCGACGCTTCGGGCTCGACCCGCTCCGCGACGTCCAGGTGCTCACCCCGATGAAGGGCGGCCCCGCCGGTTCGGCCAACCTCAACTCCGCGCTCCAGGCCGCGCTCACCCCGCCGGGCGAACGTGTCGCCGAACGTCGGTTCGGCGGCCGGATCTTCCGGGTGGGCGACAAGGTCACCCAGATCCGCAACAACTACGAGAAGGGCCGCAACGGTGTCTTCAACGGCACCCTCGGGGTGGTCACCGGCCTCGATCCCGTCGCCCAGGAGGTGACGGTGCGCACCGACGAGGACGAGGAGATCGCCTACGACTTCGCCGAACTCGACGAGCTGGCCCACGCCTACTCCATCACCGTGCACCGTTCCCAGGGCAGCGAGTATCCGGCGGTCGTGATCCCCGTGACCACCAGCGCCTGGATGATGTTGCAGCGCAACCTGCTCTACACCGCCGTCACCCGGGCCAAGAGGCTGGTCGTGCTGGTGGGGTCCCGTCGTGCCCTGGCGCAGGCGGTGCGCAACGTCTCCTCGGGGCGTCGTCACACCGCGCTCGGCCATCGACTGCGTCTCTCCGGTTACTCGAGCGCCGATTCCCTCAACTGAGCGCCCATTGCGTGGGGAAAAGACCGTTTTCGTCCCTGAATAAGTTCGAAAACCTTCCCCGAACCACCCCCATGGGCTCATCCGGATGCATAGGCTCTCGAACAGTCACTCGTTCACCGGCGAGAAGCTTCCCGCGAGTGCTATCGAGGCCAACATGAGAAACGGCGCCCTTTCCTCCCCCCGGAGAGCGCCGACCCCCGGGCGCCGGCCGCAGAAGGCCGGCGCCCGGGGGTGTGTTTT
>NZ_BAZE01000005.1:0-270050 GCF_000710955.1 Nocardiopsis alba | reverse complement strand
CCTCAGCCACAGCAGGGTGTAAGGGTGACACGGTTCCCTACCTCGACCCCAGGGGCGCCCGAACACGGCCCGAAGCGCCGGCGGAGGGCCAAAGCAAACACAGCTGGCGCGGGGTGTGGCTCACAGCCCGTAGGCTGGAGTGCCGTGCAAGAAACACTGATCGTGGTGGGCGCCGTCGTCATCCGGGACGGACGGGTCCTCGCCGCCCAACGGGCCGAACCGGAAGCCGATCGCGGCCGATGGGAGTTCCCCGGCGGCAAGACCGAGCCGGGGGAGAGCCCCGGCGACGCGCTCGTCCGTGAATGTCGTGAGGAACTCGGCGTCACCGTCGAGGTGCGGGAGCGGATCGGATCCGACCTTCCCCTGCCCCGACCGGACCGGCGTACCGGGCTCCCCGCGGTCCTGCGGCTGTATCGCGTCGAACTCCTGGAGGGCGTCCCCCGTCCTCTGGAGCATCTGGCCCTGGAATGGGTGGATATCGCGGGTCTGGAGAGGCTCGATTGGCTGCCCGCCGATCGACCCTTCCTGGGACCGATCGCCCACATCCTCCAGGTGGGGGAACAAACCGCCTGAGGCGCGCGTACAAGGGTTTCGCGGGTTCCGTTCCGGGACGCCTCGTAGTGACGAAGCTAACCGGGACGACTCGTTCGCTTCCCGACCAGACCATCATGACCACATAAACTGGCGACGGGCCGTGGCGATCTGCGGTCTCTACCCAGTACAGGAGATCGAGACTCAAGCATGCCCACCGCCACTTCCGTCGAGGGCTCCGCCCGCCGCACCGACCTGCGCAATGTCGCCATCGTGGCACACGTCGACCATGGCAAGACGACCCTCGTCGACGCCATGCTCTGGCAGTCCGGTGTGTTCCGGGACAACCAGGACGTCGACGACCGTGTGATGGACTCCAACGACCTGGAACGCGAGAAGGGCATCACCATTCTCGCGAAGAACACCGCGGTCCACTACACCACGCCCGAAGGCGAGGACGTGGTCATCAACATCATCGACACCCCCGGCCACGCCGACTTCGGTGGCGAGGTCGAGCGCGGTCTGTCGATGGTCGACGGTGTCGTCCTGCTGGTCGACGCCAGTGAGGGCCCGCTCCCGCAGACCCGCTTCGTGCTGCGCAAGGCCCTCCAGGCCAAGCTCCCCGTCATCCTCGTGATCAACAAGGTGGACCGGCCCGACAGCCGGATCTCCGAGGTCGTGGACGACACCTACGAGCTGTTCATGGACCTGGACGCCGACGAGTCGCAGATCGAGTTCCCGATCGTCTACACCTGCGCCCGCGACGGCAAGGCCACGCTGGAGCGCCCGGAGAACGGCGCGGTCCCCGAGAACGACAACCTCGTGCCGCTGTTCTCCACGATCCTGGAGACCATCCCGGCGCCCGAGTACGTTCCCGACGCCCCGCTCCAGGCCCACGTCACCAACCTCGACGCCTCTCCCTTCCTGGGCCGTCTGGCCCTGGTCCGCGTCCAGCAGGGCGAATTGCGCAAGGGTCAGCAGGTCGCGTGGATCCGCACCGACGGCAGCACCCAGCAGGTCAAGATCACCGAGCTGCTCATGACCGAGGGTCTGGAGCGCAAGCCCGCCGAGAAGGCCGGCCCCGGTGACATCGCGGCCATCGCCGGTATCGAGGAGATCATGATCGGCGAGACCCTCGCCGACCCCGAGAACCCGGTGGCGCTGCCGCTGATCAAGGTGGACGAGCCCGCCATCTCCATGACCATCGGTACCAACACCTCGCCGCTGGTCGGCAAGGTCAAGGGCGCCAAGGTCACCGCGCGTCTGGTCAAGGACCGCCTGGAGAAGGAGCTCGTCGGTAACGTCTCCCTGCGTGTGCTGCCGACCGAGCGTCCCGACGCCTGGGAGGTGCAGGGCCGAGGCGAGCTGGCTCTGGCGATCCTGGTCGAGCAGATGCGTCGTGAGGGCTACGAGCTCACCGTCGGCAAGCCGCAGGTGGTCACCCGCGACATCGACGGCAAGGTCCATGAGCCGGTCGAGCGTCTGACCGTCGACGCGCCCGAGGACTACATGGGCGCCATCACTCAGCTGCTCAGCGTCCGCAAGGGCCGCATGGAGAACATGGTCAACCACGGCACCGGCTGGGTGCGCATGGACTGGCTGGTCCCCTCCCGCGGTCTGATCGGCTTCCGTACCGAGTTCCTCACCGAGACCCGCGGTACCGGTATCGCCCACCACGTCTTCGAGAAGTTCGAGCCGTGGTTCGGCGAGCTGCGCACCCGCCCGAACGGCTCCCTGGTCGCCGACCGCGCCGGTGTGGCCGTCCCCTTCGCGATGTTCAACCTCCAGGAGCGCGGCGTCCTGTTCGTCGAGCCGACCACCGAGGTGTACGAGGGCATGATCGTCGGCGAGAACTCTCGCGCCGACGACATGGACGTCAACATCACCAAGGAGAAGAAGCTCACGAACATGCGCTCGGCCACCGGTGACGAGCTGGTGCGCCTGGTGCCGCCGCGCAAGCTCTCCCTGGAGCAGGCGCTGGAGTTCTGCCGCGAGGACGAGTGCGTCGAGGTGACGCCCGAGCACGTGCGCATCCGCAAGGTCATCCTCGACCAGAAAGAGCGCGGGCGCATCACCGCGAACAAGAAGCGCCAGCAGCGCTAGCACCGTTCCGGCCCTGATCGGGGGCCGGACGGTGGCAGGGGGCGGTCGGGATCATGTGTCCCGTCCGCCCCGCGTTTTTCCCGGGCTACGGCCGGGTAGATGACCAGAACATGAAGTTCGAGCCCACGTGTCCACGTTGTGGGCGCGGCGTACAACCTCCGGGGTTGTGGTCCAGCGCCTGGCAGTGCGACGCCCACGGGTCGGTGGCGCCGCTCCAGGGTGTGCGTGTGCCGGGGAGCGCCTCCCTCGAAGTCCTTCTGCCCCGTGCCCGGGTGCCTCTGTGGATCCCGTGGCCGTTGCCCGCGGGATGGGTGGTCACCGGTTTCGCCGACGCGGGCGACGAGCGCAGCGGGGCCCTGGCCACCGCGGTCGCCCTCTCGGGGCCGAACCCGCTCGGTGGTTTCGGCGAGCTCGTCATCGTGGCGGAGGACCCCGGGATCGGTCTGGGGGCCCGCCTCGCCGGTCTGAACGGGCCGGATCCGGGTGCGGGCTGTGATGCGGGCGCGCCCGCCGCCAAGGTCCGCTTCGATGGTCACGACGTGGCCCTGTGGAACCTGGACATGGGCAGGAGCCGGGCCGTCTACACGGGTGAGGCGCTCGCCCACTGGTTGTGGCTGGTCTTCGACTCCGCCGACACCGGGATCCTCATGGGGGAGATCCACGCCCTGCGCGACCTGAGGGATCTACGTGACGGAGGGGTCGCGTTGGAGCCTCCGTTCGGCGCGCCGAGCCCCTTCCTGGAGCGGAACCTCGCCTCGACGGACACGAACGACTGACGGCCGGACCCCGGTCTTACGTACAATCGCCCGGTGACACGTATCGATCTGCACTCGCACAGTTCGGTCTCCGACGGGAGCGACACCCCGGCCGAGGTCATGGCATACGCGGTCGCCGCGGGGGTGGACGTGCTCGCCCTCACCGACCACGACACGGTCGGGGGGATCGAGGAGGCCGCCCGGAGCCTGCCGCCCGACCTCACACTGGTTCCGGGGATGGAGCTGTCCTGCGCCTATCAGGGATCGAGCGTCCACCTGGTGTCCTACCTGTTCGACCCGGAGGCGCCCGGCCTGCTCGAGGAACTGCGCCGGATCCGTTCCGACCGGGCCTCCCGGGCCGAGGAGATGGTGCGCAAGCTCCAGGAGTTGGGCGTCGACGTCACCTGGGAGCGGGTGTTGGAGATCGCCGGGGCCGGTCACTCCGAGCACGCCGACGCCAACACGATCGGCCGCCCCCACCTGGCGAGGGCCGTGGTGGAGGCGGGCGCCGCCGAGAACGTCCAGGACGCCTTCGATCGGTGGATCGGTTCGGGCGGTCCGGCCTACGCCTCCCGTTACGCGCTCGATCCGGTCCGCGCGGTCCGGATGGTCCGTGAGGCCGGCGGGGTCTGCTCCCTGGCACACCCGGGCCGGGCGGAGGGCGCCATGAACGGCGCGGTCCCGGTCGAGCTGGTCGAACACATGGTGGCGGCCGGGCTGGGCGGGATCGAGGCCGACCATCCCTCGCACCGGAGATCCCAGGCGGAGTTCTGGCGCGGTGTCGCCTCCGACCTGGGAGCGGTGGTCACCGGTTCCAGCGACGACCACGGCACTCTGAGCGGTCGCAGGCTGGGCTGTCGGACCACGGCACCCGAGGCGTTCGAGGAGCTCATCGCCCCCGCGACCGGTGCCGAGCCGATCCGCGGGTGAGAGGCGGAAGAAGGGATGCCCTGACGCGCCGAGGTTCGGTACGGTACGGAACACTGCGTGAGGGCGCGACAATGGTCGCAGCGCTGAATCAGCACATATCTGGACGAAGGGTCTGACGCCGTGTTCTGGAAGCGGAAGCCGAAGAAGCAGGAAGGCCACGAGGCCACCGATTCCGCTGTGGAGGTCGCGGAGGACACCGAGGAGAAGGTCGACGACGCGGTCGGGTCCGAGGACACCGACACGGAGGAGACCACCGAGAAGGCCGCGACCGAGGACCGGTCCGCCGACGAGACCGAGACCGCCGGGTCCGATGAGGCCGAGGCCGCCGACGAGAAGGTCGACTCCGACGAGAGCGCCTCCGACGACACGGACGAGAAGGCCGACGAGGACGCGAAGGAGGCGAAGACCGAGGACTCCGAGGAGGAGGACGAGGTCGTGGAGGTCGGGGTCACCGGCCCCGACGCCGACGGGATCACCCGCGTGCGCACCGCCGGCACCTTCGAGTTCGACGGTGAGAAGTCCGAGATCATCAGCAACACCTGGATCGTGGAGGCGGACAAGGACGGTGTCGTCGTCATCGACCCCGCCCACGACGCCGAGGCGATCCTGAAGGTCGTCGGCGACCGCGAGGTGTACCTCGTGGCCTGCACCAACGCCTACAGTCCGCACATCGAGGCGGCCCTGACCATCGCGGAGGAGACCGAGGCCGACATCGCCCTGCACCCCCGCGAGATGCGCGCCTGGCGTCGCGTCCACGGTGCCGAGCACCGCCCGGAGATCGAGGTGGAGGGCGGCGGCTCCTTCGACGTCGGCGACCTGCACATCGACGTCCTTCCGCTGCCCGGAACCTCCCCCGGCACGGTCGGCTACTACGTCAGCCAGCTCGGCGCCGTGTTCGGCGGCGACACCCTGCGCAAGGGCGAGCCCGGCATGGTCGGCGGGATCTACATCGACTACACGACGCAGCTCGCCTCCATCGGCGAGAACCTGCTGACGCTCCCGCCGGACACCCGGATCCTGCCCGACCGGGGACCCTCCACCACGGTGGAGACGGAGAGCCGCAACTTCGACGCCTGGGTCTGATCCCGAGGACCGTCCCCCGCACATCGTGCCGCCGCCCCTATCGGGGTGGCGGCACGAGTCGTCTCAGCGGCGGCCCACCGACTCGGTCTCGTTCCAGAAGGCGGTCAGCGCGCTCGACGTGGTCTCGGGCGCCTCCACATTGGGGGAGTGGCCCGCACCGGGGATCACCAGGCGTCGGGCGCCCAGACGCACGGCCATCTCGTCCTGCTCGGACGTGGGCCAGGCGTCGTCGTTCTCGCCGTACAGGACCAGCTTGGGGATGTCGACCTCGACCAGCTCGTCCACCCGGTCCCGGGCGCCCAACAGGTCCTCGGCCATGCGCAACAGGCCCACGGCGCTGCTGGACAGAAGACGGTCGCGGAGGAAGTCGACGATCTCGGGCCGGCTCGAACGGCGGTGCGCCTCGGCCTCGAAGAGTTCGTCCCACAGTTCGCGCAGGCGCTCGCTCGTGGGGTTCATCGACACGGCGGCGATCAGGTTGCGGGTGCGCGTCGCGGCGGCCCCGCTCATCGCGCCGGGGCCCGAGCACATGAGGGTGAGGGAGCCCAGGGGGGAACGGTCGACCAACGCCGCCTCACGGGACACCAGGCCGCCGAAGGAATGCCCCACCAGATGTACGGGGCCGCCGTCGCCGACCTGGTCCAGGACCTCGGAGACCACCTCTCCCAGAGAGGAGAGACGGTAGTCGGGAAGTCTCACCCCGGGCGGCGGGGTGAGGGTCTCCGGGCCCGGCGACCGGTAGGTGCCGGGCAGATCGATCGCCACCACCTCCCGTCCGGCCTGCGCCAGACTCTGGAGGAGGGCGATGAAGTCCTCCTTGCTGCCGGTGAAACCGTGCACCAGGACGGCAGGGGACAGTTCTGTGCCGCCGGAGGTGGGCAGAGCCCGGAGCGCGGCCACCGGACCATAGGAAAGACTCAGGTCCGTGCGCCGCACACCCGGCGGCAGATCGAGGAACTCAGGTGTACTCACGTCGGGACACCCTAGACGATCAGGGCGCCGGAACGGGAGGATACGCGGGTTCGGTCAGGTGTTCTCGGGGTCCCTGCGGGCGCCGCGCGTACGACGACGGCGACGGATCCGGCGAGTGCCCTCTCCATCGGAGCCCTTCTCGGAGGCGGAGGACCGTTCGGTGGAGGGCGGCGCGGTGGTCCCGGCCTTCTCCGCCGAGGCCCCGGCACCGGTCACGGACTCGCCGTTCCTGGTCCGTCGGCGCGAGCGGTCACGGCCGCCGCCACGGCGTTCGCCCTGCTTACCGCGGCCGCGGTCACGATCGCCACCGCGTCCTCGACGGCCACCGCGCTCCCCCCGGTCGCCGCCCCGCGGCTGGCCGGTGTCGCCGATGTCCTCGATCTCCTCGGCCTCCAGGCCCGCGTGCTCTCCGCGCTTGTCCTCGGCGAGCCGGCCCTTGGTGCCCTTGGGGATCCTCAGCGCCTCGAAGAAGTGCGGCGAGGTCGAGTAGGTCTCCTCGGGCTCGTGGAAGTCCAGGTCGAGCGCGCCGTTGATCAGCTTCCAGCGCGGCATCTCCTGCCAGTCCACGAAGGTGACGGCGGTGCCCGTGCGTCCGGCGCGGCCGGTCCGGCCGATCCGGTGGGTGTAGGTCTTCTCGTCCTCGGGCGTCTCGTAGTTGACCACGTGGGTCACGTCGTCGACGTCCAGACCCCGGGCGGCCACGTCGGTGGCGACCAGGATGTTGATCTTGCCATTGCGGAAGGCCCGCAGGGCGCGCTCACGCTGGCTCTGCCCGAGGTCGCCGTGCACGGCCGCGGCCGCGAAGCCACGGCTCTTGAGGTCGCTCGCGACCCGGTCGCAGGCCCGCTTGGTCTGGCAGAACACCATGCTCTGCCCGTGGTCCTCGGCCTGGAGGAGACGCGCGAGCATCTCCGGCTTGTCCATCTGGTGGGTGCGGAACGCGTGCTGGGCGATCCGGCTGGTGATGGCGGAGCCGTCGATCTCGTTGTCGTCCCCGGCCCTGACGTGCGTGGGTCGGGTCAGGTAGTTGCGCGACAGGGTGACGATCTCGCTCGGCATGGTGGCCGAGAAGAGCATCGTCTGACGTTCGGCGGGCGTCTTGGTGAGGATGCGCTCGATGTCGGGGAGGAACCCCAGGTCGAGCATCTTGTCGGCCTCGTCCAGGACCACCGAGGCGACGCCGTCCAGCCGCAGGTGCTTCTGCTTCTCCAGGTCGAGAAGGCGGCCCGGGGTCCCGACCACGACGTCGGTGCCCTCCTGGAGGCCGTTGATCTGCGGCTCGTAGGAACGCCCACCGTAGACGGTGAGGATGCGACCGCCACTGCGCTTGCTCGCGGTGGTCAGGTCGGCGGCCACCTGGATGGCCAGTTCACGGGTGGGGACCACCACGAGGGCGCGCGGTCGCTTGGCCGTGCCCGGCTCGCGCTGGGACAGCTGCAACAGCGGCAGGCCGAAGGCGAGGGTCTTGCCGGTACCCGTGCGCGCCTGCCCGATGATGTCGCTGCCGTTGAGCGCGATGGGCAGGGCCAGTTCCTGGATCGGGAACGGTTCCACGATCCCCTCCGCCTCCAGGGCGTCGGAGATCTCGGGACTCACTCCGAGGTCGCGAAAGGTGATGCGGGGTGTCTTCGTCTCATCTGTGCTGCTCAGGGCTCAAGCCTCCATCTAGGCGGGCCGCAGCGTCGTTCGTGGCCGCGGCGGGGTGCGGTCGCGGTCGGCCTCCGGCCGCCGCGGAGGGCGCGGCACACCCGGTCCCCGTCTGACGGAGGGAGCCCCGGTGGCGCTGCCGACTGGATCCGCGCGGCCCGGGGACACTGCCCCTGCCGCGGACTTTCCGGTTCCATCCGCTGGATTGTCATGTGCGGTGCGTCGCTGGGCGCGTGGCCATCGCTCCCTCACGCCGCACTGGTCGTGAGGACACGTCGTGGTGTCCGGCGCCCGCACCCCGAGCGCCCGCCTTCGCGGCGCCGAGGGGTACCCGCGGGAGGGCCCGCGTGTGGAGGGCGCGGAGGGCGGCGCGGTGTGCGCGCACGCTGGTCATCACACAGAGTCTAGCTGTTGGTTCGCCCGGTGGACAGAAGAGGTTCACCGGGTCGGTGGACGGCCGAGACCGTACCCGCTCCCGCCCGGTGCAACCGTCATTCGAGGCCGTTTAGTCCCCGGTTCGGGTCCGAAGGGCCGGGCGATACCCTGACGGTCATGACCCAAGGCCCTTCCGCCGAACCCGGCGTGATCGATCTGCTCGGACTCCTCGCCTACGCCGAGCTCGGTTCCTTCTTCCGTCTGGCCGACGACGCGGGCCTGGCCCCGTCGCTGCGCACCAAGGGAGAGCTGGCCGGGCTGGCCGCCACGGAACAGAGCCACTACCAGGCGATCCACGACCGGCTGGTGGAGCTCGGCGTCGATCCGGAGGAGGCGATGGCCCCCTTCATCGCGCCGTTGGACGCCTGGCACGAGCGGACCGAGCCGCAGAGCTGGCTGGAGAGTCTGGTCAAGACCTACGTCGGCGACGGCATCGCGGGTGACTTCTATCGCAAGGTCGCCGAGTTGGCCGACGCCGAGACCCGGGCCCTGGTCGAGGACGTCCTCGCCGAGACCGGAAGGGCCGAGTTCGTGGCGGGTCAGGTGCGCGCCGCGCTGGAGGAGGACCCCAAGCTGGCCGGTCGACTGTCCTTGTGGGCGCGACGTCTGGTGGGCGAGGCGCTGAGTCAGGCGCAGTCGGTGGCCGTGGATCGGCCGGAGCTGGCGGGGTTGCTCTCGCGGGGGAGCGAGAGGGACAAGAGCGGCTCGGGTCTGGGCGATCTGGCCGCGGTGAGTCGGATGTTCGCCTCGCTCACCGAGGGCCACACCGCCCGTCTGGCCGCCATGGGCCTGGCCGACTGACAGGTCCGAAAGGGCGTGGGGACCGACGGTCCGAGTGCTCGCCGGCATCCGTTAACGTGACGACGGATGCCGGTTTCGTCGTGTATCGGGGCCTTGACTTTTTCTTGTCGGCTCTTGGTCAAGTGCGGGTAATTTCCACCACATTCGTGACGATCCATTGGTCGCCGGCACATATAGTCGAGAAGGTTTCCCGTCTCCTCGACCACGCGAGTAGGTACTTCCATGCCCCGTGGGACCTCCGTGCGCCACCCACTGGCCGGACTCACCCGTGACTTCCACCGCCTCGGACCGCTCGAGGGCTCTGTAGAGCCCTGGATGAGCGCTGAGCTGGATCAGCATGCCGCACAGGTGTGCGAAGGCATCGTCTCCGGCGGTGCCGAACTCAACGCCGCCACCCTAGGAACCTACCTTCACGGTTTCCTCGACGGCTGTCTCGAACGCGGTTGGGATTCCGAGGACGCCGGCTACGACTGGGAGACCCTTCGCATTCTCGCCATCTGTCGCTTGGCGAAGGAGCGCGGTTTCGTCCGCTAGGTTGGTCGTGACCCGCGGGCGTATGTGATCTTCGACGCGAGCCTCTCGCGATCGTCGCCCTTGGCGGTTCCCCGGCGAAATGCCGTGACCGGGCGTAGGCTGAAACACGACGGTGGCTCCACCGTGGCCGATCGTGGTCCGGCGTATCCGGGTGCGATCGAGAACCCCGCGGAATGCGGCGTGGGATTCACGGCGTTCAAGGTGCCGGGCGGATCTCGGTCACCGTAACCGGCGGAGCGGCCTGCGGAGCCGCGAGAAAGGAATGCGAATGAGGAGCGGTCGGCATGGGGCGGCGCGCCCACCCGTCGGCGTCCTGATCCAGCAGGATCGCGTCGACTTCGCGCTTTTCGCACTCATCTTCGTCGTCGCGCTCGCGTCGATGGTGCTCACGGGACCCGGAAGCGTCGTCTTCTGGTTGGCCTTCCTGCCGTTGATCGCCACCGTCGTGCTGGCCTTCCGGCGTATCGAACACCTTTCCCGACTGGAGCTGCGCGACTCCGAGTTCCTGTGAGTCGCCTCCGGCCGTAGACGTCCGAGCTCGGTCCGGGACACACGACGAGGGCGAGGCCGCCGGGCCCCGCCCTCTTTTCGTGTGCTTCCGAGTCCGCCGATCTCGCGTTCCTCCCGGACGGGTGGGAACGTGCGGGACCCGACGGCTACGGGGTGGATTCGCCGCCGGTCCCGCGCTGCCCGGGAAGGCTGGAGCTCTCCTCCCTGGTCTCGGCGGTCTCCTCCTCGGCCCTGGCCCCGGGGCGGTTCATGGCCGCCTCGCGCCCGGCCCGGTAGCTGCTCTCCTCGCTCAGCCGGCTGGTCTCGCGCTCGGCCACGTCCAGCCAGCGGGACCACCGCGACTGCATCGGCCTGATCAGACCGCCGCCGACACCGACGACGAGGATGCCGCCGATGGTCGCCAGCACCGTGATCAGCACCGGCAGGGTCACGGCCACGGCCACGCCCATCTGGTTCAGCGCGGCGATGATACCGAGGGCGACGATCGCGACGGCCGCGATGTTCGCCAGCAGGCGTCCGTAGGAGAGTCCGCCCAGGGCCCCGTCGATCAGGTCGCGGACGGCCTTGGCGATCATGGCCGTCACCACGACGATCACCAGGGCGACGATGCCCCGCGGGATCCAGGCGATGACGTCGTTGAGCAGCGTGCTGATCGGGTTCGGCCCGAAGACGTTGAACGCGAGCGTCAACACGAACAGCAGCGCGACGTAGTAGATGATCTTCCCGCCCAGCTCACTGGCGGTCCAGCGGCTGCGCTCGAAGTAGTGGCCCACACCGCCGCGGTGCAGGGCGCGGTCCAGCCCGACGCCGTGGAGCCCCTTGGCGACCCCCTTGCCCACGAACCAGGCGATGATCCAGCCCAGAACGAGGATCACCAGGAAGCCCAGCAGCAGTGGCACAAAGCCCGCTATCGACTGCCAGGCGCTCATCAGACCCTGCCCGATGTCCATACGTCTTCACCCCCGAATCGCTGGTCCCGCCCGTGATTCCGGTGGCCGGAGTCGAGCGGATACGGCGAAGAGAAGCTCGTTACTTCTCAGTTTCGCGATACCCGTCGAGGGAGTTTCGAACCGTTTGTCAGCAATACCTCGAAGTGATTGCATGTCCTTTATCGGGATTTGGTGGAGAGCTGGGTGAATTCCCTTTTTCAAGATGGGAGAATTCGCGACCCGTGTTCTTCCTCGGGGTGGAACGGAAGAACCCCCGGGCGCGTGGGCGTCCGGGGGTGTCGTCTTCGCGAGGGAGAGGCTAGGAGCCGTCCTCCTCGGCCGAGCGGGTCAGGTCCCAGCCGCTGATGCCGCGCCAGGCCAGCCGGGCGACCAGCTGCTCGGCGGCGTCCTTGGGGATCGAACCCTCGTTGTTCAGCCAGTACCTGGCGCTGGTCTCGGCCATACCGACCAGGGCGATGCTCAGCAGGTGGGCCTCGTCGTCGGAGATGCTGGTGTCCTGACGGATCACCTCGCCGATCAGCTCGGCGCAACGCCGGAACGTCTGCTCGCTCTTCTCTCTGACCGCGGGGAGGTTGCGCAGGTCGGACTCGAAGACCAGCCGGAAGGCCTCGCCGTCGCCCGCGACGAAGTCGAAGTAGGCCTGGAAGCTCGCCGTGACGCGCTGACGGTTGTCGTCGGTGCTCTCCAGCGCCTCGCGCTGCTTCTCGACCAGGGCCTCGGAGTGCTCCTCCAGAAGGGCCAGGTAGAGCTCCAACTTCCCCGGGAAGTGCTGGTACAGAACGGGTTTGCTGACCCCCGCGCGGTCGGCGATCTCGTCCATCGCCGCCGCGTGGTATCCGCGGGAGACGAAGACCTCCTGAGCCGCGGCCAGGAGCTGGCGACGGCGCCTGACCCGGGGCAAGCGGGTACCCCGGGCGCGGGCGTCTGAAGGAGCTGTCACACCCACACCCTCCGAACTCGGCATGGCAGATGCACGCCGTTGACCGGGCATCTGCGTGGCTAGTGCTTGCGGACGCGGCCTGTGATCTGTGGCCCGGCCCGCAGGTCGTCCCTCATCTTACTCCCGCGTAGGTTCCGTGTGGGCGGCACGGGGCGAATGCCGTCCTCAGGGGCGGCGGGGGCGTATGTCGTCGGCCGGTGCGGATGAGGAGGTCAGCGGCGCTCCTCCTCGTCCTCCTCGCCCGCCTCGATGGACTGCTCGATCACGTCGGCCTCGTCGGCCTCGTCGAAGGTGCCGCGGGCCGCGCCCTCGGTCCAGTCGCCGGGTTCGTCGGACCCGGCGGGGGCGCGCTGTTCGGCGGCGTCGGCCTCGGGTACATCGGTGGTCGGGTCGTCGTTCTCAGGGCGGCGTCCGCCCGTTCTCCGGTCGGAATCGGAAGATGCCACGGGGTCCTCCCCAACGTCGTCTCCGTACCCGTGACACTACCGTTACTCCACCCTTCGGTGCCTCTCGACACCCGCCCCCCTTCCTCCGGGAGGCCGCTCGACGGGGCGTGCGCGTGGAGCGACGTGGACCACTCCTCCCCGGGGTGGGAATGGAATACCCCACCCGTTAGGTTGGGTATGAGTGCAAGACGCTTCGCGCGCCGCCCCGCCCTCCGCGGGCTCCCCTCGGTACGGGTGTGGATGCGAGGCGACCCGAACAGACATGAGGAGTCACCGTGTCGCTGCCGCCGCTGGTCGAACCGGCCGCCGAGCTGACCGTGGACGAGGTGCGTCGTTACTCGCGTCACCTGATCATCCCGGACGTGGGGATGGACGGCCAGAAGCGACTGAAGAACGCGAAGGTGCTGGTCGTCGGGGCGGGTGGCCTGGGATCCCCGGCCCTGCTCTACCTCGCGGCCGCGGGCGTGGGCACGCTCGGCATCATCGACTTCGACGTCGTCGACGAGTCCAACCTCCAGCGCCAGGTCATCCATGGCCAGAGCGATGTCGGCCGGCCCAAGGCCGAGTCCGCCCGGGACAGCATCAAGGAGGTGAACCCCAACGTCGAGGTCGTCCTGCACCAGGATCGTCTGGAGTCGGACAACGCGTTGGAGATCTTCGCCGACTACGACCTGATCCTGGACGGCACCGACAACTTCGCCACCCGGTACCTGGTCAACGACGCCTGCGTCATCCTGAACAAGCCCTACGTGTGGGGTTCGATCTACCGCTTCGACGGTCAGGTCAGCGTCTTCTGGAACGAGTACGGGCCCCAGTACCGCGACCTCTACCCGGAGCCGCCGCCGCCCGGAATGGTCCCCTCCTGCGCCGAGGGCGGTGTCCTGGGCGTCCTGTGCGCCTCCATCGGCTCGGTGATGGTCAACGAGGCCATCAAGCTGATCACCGGTATCGGTGACCCGCTGGTGGGCCGTCTGCTCATCTTCGACGCCCTGGAGATGACCTGGCGCGAGGTCAAGGTCCGCAAGGACCCGGAGACCGAGCCGGTCACCGAGCTCATCGACTACGAGGCCTTCTGCGGCGCCGTGTCCGAGGAGGCCACCGAGGCCGCCGCGGACTCCACGATCACCGCGCCGGAGCTCAAGGACCTCCTGGACAACAAGCCCGACGAGATCTTCCTCGTGGACGTGCGCGAGAAGAACGAGTACGAGATCGTCAGCATCCCGGGCGCGACGTTGATCCCCAAGGGCGAGTTCCTCAACGGCAAGGCCTTCGAGCGCCTGCCCCAGGACAAGCGCGTCGTCCTGCACTGCAAGTCGGGCGTCCGCTCGGCCGAGGCGCTGGCCGCGGTGAAGGCGGCCGGTTTCGCCGACGCCGTGCACGTCGGCGGCGGTGTGCTGGCCTGGGTCAACCAGGTCGACCCGAGCCTGCCCTCCTACTAGGTCACGCTCCCTCCGGGCGGTACGGGTCTCCCGTGCCGCCCGGACGCGTTCACGGACCCGCGTCCCTGAAAACTACGCAAGTGGGTACAAACCTCACATGGGTGGCCGCGCCGACCGGCGCGCGCCCTCGTCGTGGGAGGTGGAGTGATGCGTGACAAGGGACGCCGGGCGGACTGGGCGGCGATCGTCCTCGGCTTCGCCGTGGGCCTGAGCTGGATCTGGCATGGAATGTACGGGTTCTCCGGCGGGATGTTCTTCCTCTTGGGGCTGGGGACCATTTTCGCCGCGGTGCTGTCGCTGACCCGCCCCGCCGCGATCGCGAGCGAGCTCGGCGTCCTGGCGGCGGGGGTGGTGCTGTTCGTCCTGCCGTGGCTGCTCGGCTTCACCCACATCCTCGCGGCCGCGATCACCGCGTGGGTGGGCGGCGGCCTCCTGATCGCCTTGGGCGTGTTCGGTGTGGTCATGGCGGCCAAGACCCACAAGCGACACCCGGAGTTGGCCTGGAACAACCACCACGACGCCGGGGTGACCACGAGAACGCCCTGACCCGCGCCGCGACGCGAGCGGGGCCGTCCCCTTCCAGGGCGGCCCCTTCGTCATGGGCTCCGGCGGAGCGGGGAACCCGGGCACGCCTGTCGTCGGGGGTGGCTAGGCTCGGCCCCATGACGGACGACGTGCCCGACGATTACACCGAGGAGGTCCTGGCGGTGGTGGAGGCCATCCCGCCGGGCCGTGTGATGAGCTACGGCGACATCGCCGAGTACGTGGGCCGGGGCGGCCCGCGCCAGGTGGGTTCGGTCATGTCCCGCTGGGGCGGAGGAGTGCCGTGGTGGCGCGTGGTGCGCTCGGACGGTCGGCCGGCCTCCGGACACGAGGTGCGGGCCCGCTCCCACTACGCGGCGGAGGGCACGCCGATGCGTTCTCAGAGCGATCGGGTCGATATGACACGAGCCCGATGGGACGGCGGTTCCGGGGCCTGACGAGGTAGGCGACCCGGCCGGGGTCGTTCGGGATGGTCGTCCGACTCTGGTGAACTGGTGAGGTGAACACATCCCCGTACCGTCTCGTGCGGCGTGCCCACCGGGTGCAGCCGCCACCGGTGCTGGACGAGAACCAGCGGCTCGTGGTCGAGCATCCCGGAGGGCCGCTCCTGGTCCTCGCCGGGCCGGGGACCGGCAAGACCACCACCATCGTCGAGGCCGTCGTCGACCGCATCGACAACCGTGGGGTGGACCCCTCCCGGATCCTGGTGCTCACCTTCAGTCGCAAGGCCGCCCAGGAACTGCGCGAGCGCATCACCGGACGGCTGCGTCGTACCACCCGCGAACCCCTGGCCCTCACCTTCCACAGCTACGCCTACGCGCTCATCCGACGCGAGTTCCAGCGGATGGGCGACCTGCCGCCCCGGCTGCTCTCCGGCCCCGAACAGTTGATGGAGATCCGTGAGCTCCTCTCCTGGGAGCTGGCCGACGGCGCCCGGGACTGGCCCGAACGGCTCCAACCCGCCTTGGAGACGCGCGGCTTCGCCGAGGAGCTGCGCGACTTCATGATGCGCGCCCAGGAGCGCGGACTGGGCCCCGCCGAACTCGCCGCCATGGGGGCCGAACGCGATCGTGACGACTGGGTCGCCGCCGCCGGTTTCCTGGACCGGATGAACGGTCGCTTCGACGTCGCCCCCGTGCCCACCCTCGACTACGCGGAGCTGGTGCGGATCGCGGCCGGTCTGCTCTCGGACCCCGAGGTGCAGGACCGCGAACGGGCCGCCCACGAGGTGGTGTTCGTCGACGAGTACCAGGACACCGACCCCGCCCAGGAGGAGCTCCTGCGCGCCCTGGCCGGGGACGGCCGTGATCTGATCGCGGTGGGAGACCCCGACCAGTCCATCTACGCCTTCCGCGGCGCCGAGGTCCACAACATCCTGGAGTTCCCCGAACGCTTCCCCACGCTCCGGCGGGAGAACGCCCCGGTGGTGGCGTTGCGCACCTGCCGCCGCAGCGGCGCCGCCCTGTTGGCGGCCTCGCGCGCGATCACCCGTCGACTGCCCGCCGTGGCCTCCGCTCGCGGGCGGGTCAACGCCCACCGCGACCTGACACCCGCCGAGGGGATCCCCGACGGCGAGGTGCGTCTGCTGATGGCCGACAGCCCCACCCAGGAGGCCGCGGTCATCGCCGACCTCCTGCGCCGCGCCCACCTGATCGACGGGGTCCCGTGGTCGGACATGGCGATCCTGGTGCGCTCCTCCAGCCGGCAGTTGCCCGTGCTGCGCCGAGCGCTCACCGCGGCCTCGGTCCCGGTGGCCGTGGGCGCCGACGACCTGCCCGTGGCGGCCGAGCCCATCGTCCGCCCCATGCTCGCCCTCATCCGCTACGGCCTGCGTCCGGAGGAACTGGACGACGACGCGGCCCGCGAACTCCTGACGAGCCCCTTCGGTGAGGCCGACACCGTTCGTCTGCGCCGGCTGACCCGCGCCCTGCGCAGGCTGGATCTGGACCGGGTCCGGGAGGCGAGGGAGAACGGGGAGACGGAGGAGGCCGAACACCGCCCCTCCACCCGACTTCTGGTGGACGCCCTGCGCGACCCCGGCCGGCTCACCCTGATCGACCCCGTCATCGCCGCCCCGGCCGTCCGCGTGGCCGAGGCCCTGCGCACGGTCGGCGCGCTCGCCGCCGGCGGCTCCGACGCCGAACAGGTCCTGTGGGAACTGTGGCGCGCCAGTGGGCTGGCCGACCGCCTGCTGCGCGCGAGCCTGGCCGGAGGGCGCCGCGGCGCCGCGGCCGACCGTGACCTGGACGCCGTCGTCGCCCTGTTCGAGAGCGCCGCCCGCTACTGCGACCGGCTGCCGCCGGGGACCCCCGACGGCTTCCTGGAGGATCTGGCCGCGCAGGAGATCCCCGGGGACAGCCTCGCCGAACGCGCCCCCGACGGAGAGTCGGTGCGCATCCTCACCGCCCACCGCTCCAAGGGACTGGAGTGGGGTCTGGTCGTGGTGGCCGGAGCCCAGGAGGGCGACTGGCCCGACCTGCGGTTGCGCGGCTCCCTGCTCGGGGTCGAGGAGCTGGTCGACTCCCAGGGGCTCCACGCCGACTCGCGCGGCGCCGCCCTGGCCTCCAAACTCCTCGCCGAGGAGCGCCGTCTGTTCTACGTGGCGCTCACACGCGCCCGGCGCACCCTCTACGTCACCTGTGTGGGAGGGGAGGAGTCCGACGAACGTCCCTCCCGCTTCCTCAACGAGATGGGACTGGGCGACCCGGAGCCGGTCGGCACGGGACGGCGCTGGCTGTCGCTGCCCGCCCTGGTCGCCGACCTGCGTTCGGTGGTCACCGACCCCGACGCGCCGGGCCCTCTGCGCGAGGCCTCCGCCGCCCACCTGGCCCGACTGGCGGAGGAGGGGGTGCGGGGCGCAGACCCCTCCGAGTGGTACGCCCTCACCCCGTTCAGCGACGATCGTCCCCTCGCCGACCCGGAGGACACCATCCGGGTCTCGCCCTCCCAGGTGGAGAGTTTCACCAACTGCCAGTTCCGCTGGTTGCTCGAACGCGCCGCCGGGGCCTCCTCCGGGGACTCCGCCTCGGCCCTGGGCACCATCGTGCACGCCGTCGCGGTCCTGGTCGCCCAGGGCGGCGACGCCGAGGAGGTCGGCGAGCGCATGGACGAGATCTGGTCCGACCTCGACTTCGGCGGCCCCTGGCAGTCCGACAAACAGCGCGACCGCGCCGACGAGATGATCCGGAAGCTCGTCACCTGGGACGCCCTCAACGACCGTGAACTGGTCGTCACCGAGGAGGGGTTCAAGGTGGACGTCGGCGGTATCGAGATCACCGGCCGCGTCGACCGTCTCGAACGCGACTCCGAAGGCCGTGCCGTGGTCGTCGACATCAAGACCGGCGGTTCCAAGGCCGACGACCTGGCCCGCCACCCCCAGCTCGGCGTCTATCAGATGGCCGTGCTCCAGGGCGCCTTCGCCAAGCTCGGCCTGTTCGAGCCCGGCGGTGCCGCGCTGGTCCAGGTCGGTGCCGCCGCGTTCAGCAAGAAGGCGCGTGAACAGGTCCAGCCCCCCTTGGGCGAGGACCCCGATCCCGGCTGGGCGAAGACCCTCGTGCACGAGGTCGCCACCGGCATGGGGGGCTCCCGCTTCGCCGCCACCCGCAACATCGGATGCAACGCGTGCGCCGTACGCGCCTGTTGTCCGGTCCAGGACGAGGGCAGACATGTCTGAACCCAACCCCGCCCCCACCCCCGAGACCCCCGGCCCCCGCCCCCGTTTCAGCCCCGCCGAACTCGCCCGCCTGCTCAAGCGTCCCGAGCCCACCATCGAGCAGGCCCAGGTCATCTCGGCCCCCCTGGAACCCGGTGTGGTGATCGCCGGCGCCGGCTCCGGCAAGAGCGAGACCATGGCCTCACGTGTGGTCTGGCTGGTCGCCAACGGTCTGGTGCGGCCCGAACAGGTCCTCGGTCTGACCTTCACCCGCAAGGCCACGGCCGAGCTGGCCGAACGCGTGCGCAAACGCCTGGAGCAGCTGCGCTCCACCGAGCAGTTCCCCGAGGAGGAACTCGACGGGGAGCCCACGATCTCCACCTACAACGCCTACGCGGGGCGGATCGTGGCCGATCACGCCCTGCGCGAGGCGGTCGAGCCCACCTCGCGACTGCTCAGCGAGGGGCAGGCCTGGCAGCTCGCCGCTCGTATCGTCGGCGAGTACGACGGTCCCATGGACCACGTCGACGTCGGCGCCGACACCGTCACGCGGAGGGTTCTGGACCTGTCCGGGCAGATCTCCGACCACCTGACCACCACCGACCGGGTGCGCGGGGTGGGGCGCTGGATCCAGTCCCAGGTGGACGCCATGCGCCGCAAGCCCACGGCGCCCACCCGCGAACTGGTCTCGACCCAGCGCCGACGCGAGGAACTCCTGCCGCTGGTCGACCTGTACGACCGGGCCAAACGGGCCCGTGAGGCGATGGACTTCGGCGACCAGATGGCCCTGGCCGCCCGTATCGCCCTCAACCATCCCGAGGTGGGGCTGCTGGAACGCGGCCGCTACCGCGTGGTGCTCTTGGACGAGTACCAGGACACCAGCCACTCCCAGCTCGTACTGTTGCGCGCGCTGTTCGGCGAGGGGCATCCGGTCACGGCCGTCGGCGACCCCTGCCAGTCCATCTACGGATGGCGCGGGGCGATCGCCGCCAACCTCACCGGCTTCCCCACCGACTTCCCGGTCTCTCCGGGGAACCCGGCCCCGGTGCGGCGTCTGTCGGTCAGTTTCCGCAACGGCGCCCGCGTCCTCGACGTCGCCGAGCGCGTCTCCGAGGAGCTGAGGGCCGAGGCCGTGGACGTTCCGGTCCTGCACCCGGGCCCCGCCCGACGTGATCGGGGTACCGCCATGGCCGCCCTGTTCTCCACCGAGACGGAGGAGGCCGAGTGGATCGCCGACCAGGTCCACCGGCTGGTCAGGGCCACGGCCGACGATCCCGGCGGCCCGGTCTTCGCACCGGACGGGCGGGTCTGGCCCGACGGAGAGCTCGGTGGCGCCTCCGACGGCGCGATCGGTCCGGGCGACATCGCCGTCCTGTGCCGTAAACGCTCACAGTTCCCGCCCCTGCGGGAGGCCCTGGAGGCGAGGGACATCCCCGTGGAGGTCGTCGGTCTGGGCGGCCTCATGATGGTGCCCGAGGTCCGCGACATCATCGCGACCCTGCGGGTGGTCCACGACGCCTCGGCCGGCAACGAACTGGCGCGTCTGCTCACCGGGCCCCGATGGCGGATGGGCCCGCGCGACCTGGCGGCCCTGGGCGCCCGCGCGACCGAACTGGCCCGGCACACCCGCAGGGACCTGACCGGAGCCGCCTCAGAGGACGGCGGTGAGGACACCGACGACCTGCTGCGTCGTACCGTGCTGGACCTGACCGCCGAGAGCGGCAGCCTCGTCGACGCCGTCGACGACCCGGGGCCGGCCGAGAACTACTCCGAGGTCGCCTACGAGAGACTGGGCCGCCTGGCCGAGGAGCTGCGCTCTCTGCGCAGGCTCGTCGGCCAGCCCCTGCCCGACCTGATCACCGAGGTCGAGCGCACGCTCGGCCTGGACATCGAGGTGGGCTCCCGCACCAACCGGGATCCGCTGTCGGCCCGCGCCGACCTGGACGCCTTCGTCGACCACGCGGTCCGCTTCGTCGGCAACTCGGAGGACCCCACCCTCGGCGGTTTCCTCGGCTACCTCAACGCCGCGGAGGAGAACGAGAGCGCGCTCAGCCCCGGCGAACGCGTCGGCGGCTCCGACAGCGTCAAGCTCATGACCATGCACGGGGCCAAGGGCCTGGAGTGGCCGGTCGTGTTCGTCCCCGGCGTCAGCGGTGGCCGGCGTTCCCCGCTGTTCCCCGCCAAGGCGCGCGACCCCCTGGCCTGGCTCAAGGCCGACCACATGCTGCCCTACCCGTTGCGCGGGGACCGGGCGAGCCTGCCCGTCCTGCGAGGGGTGGAGAAGGACGACATCGCCGGATTCAAGGAGGCCGAGGAGGCCCGCCACCTGATGGAGGAGCGGCGGCTCGCCTACGTCGCGGTCACCCGGGCCTCCTACGCCCTGGTGTGCACCGGCCACTGGTGGGGGCGCACCGGCAGTACGCCGCGCGGCCCCTCGGTGTTCCTGGAGGAGATCCGCGAGGCCTGTGAGCGGGGCGCCGGACCGGTGGTGACCTGGGCGCCCCCGCCCGATCCGGAGGAGACCAACCCGCACGCCGACGAGGAGACCACGGCCGTGTGGCCGCCGGAGCCCCCGGTCGAGGCGGAGGGGTCGACCGTCGAGGTCGCCCCCGCCTCAGGGGCTCGGAACCCCGCCGAGGAGCGTCGTGCCAGGGTCCTGGTCGGCGCCGAACTGGTCGAACGCGCGCGTCGGAGGATCAGGGAGGGAGATCGGGTCCTTCCCGAGAACGCCCCCGAGGTGCTGCGTCGCAGGCTCAGGGGCTGGGAGCGCGACACCGAACTGCTGCTCGCCCACCGCGACCGCGCCGCCTCGGGGCCGGGGGAGGGGCCCGTCCAGGTGGAACTGCCCGACCACCTGTCGGTCTCCTCGATGGTCTGGCTGGCCCGCGACCCCTCGGCGCTGGCCCGACAGATCCGGCGACCGCTCCCGCGACCGCCCGCCCCGCACACCCGGCGGGGGACGGCCTTCCACACCTGGTTGGAGGGGCGTTTCGGGCAGAACGCCACCCTGCTCGACGAGCTTCCCGGAGCCGCCGACGAGACCGCCGGCGAGGACGAGGACCTGGCCGAACTCCAGCGCATGTTCGAAGCGAGCGAGTGGGGTTCGCGTGTGCCGCTGGAGGTGGAGGTGCCCTTCGAGACGGTCATCGGCGACCGTCTCGTCCGAGGGCGCATGGACGCGGTCTTCCACGACCCGGAGACCGGCACCTACGACGTGGTCGACTGGAAGACGGGACGCCCACCGGGCAACCGGGCCGAACGCCACGCGGTGGGGGTGCAGTTGGCCGCCTACCGGCTGGCCTGGGCCGACCTGGTCGGGGTGCGGCCGGAGGAGGTCCGCGCGGCCTTCCACTACGTCCGGGCCGACGAGACCGTCCGTCCCGTCGACCTGCTCGACGCGGAGGGGCTGGCGGCCCTCTTCACCGCCCTGCCCGAACCGGAGTGAGCGGCGGCGGGGAGACCACTCCCCGCCGCCCCGAGGTCTCAGACCACGCCGAACACGAAACCGCCCGGGGATTCGATGTCCTCGCCGAAGAGGTACTGACGGGCCGAGAGCACGAACTCCTCCCGGCTGATGTGCTCGTCGCCGTCGGTGTCCACGTGCGCGAACCGGTTCCGCGCGTCCTCCTCACGAGCGCCGAGGACGTCCGCGTAGGTCAGGAACTCCTCCAGGGAGATCCGGTCGTCCCCGTCCTCGTCCAGCAGGTCGAAGACGGCCTCGGCCACGCCTTCGACCGCGTTGTGCCGGCTGCGGTCCTCCGACACCGCGCGCATGGCCGCCACGAACCGCTCGCGCTCCAGACGAACCCCCGTCTCGTCCGAACGTCGCAGCAGCTCCTGCCAGAGCGCCTGGTAGGAGGAGTCGAGGGCCCGGGCCTTGCGCTCCTCCGGATCCAGCCTGTAGCCGGAGATGTAGCGTTCCACGAGCCGGCGGTAGTCGTCCCAGGTGGCGACCTTGTCGTCGTCGGTGTCGAGAACGTCGAACAGGTGACCGAACCTGGCGTCGATCGCCTCAGAGGGGGTGATGGCCATGGGGTTTCCTCCCGGACTCCTTGGGGGACGGGCCTGTCCCGCCCCCGGTCCCTCTGAGTCTCCTACCACCGGAAAGGTTCCCTCGGGGCCCGAACGGGAGGATCGCCTCTCACTCGATGAGAAGCGCGTCGATCTGGCCGATGGCCTCCCGCAGTCCCTCCTCCATGCCCATCTCCATGAGCCTGCGCATGTCCTCGCGGGAGACGAAGGTCGAACGGAGCACCATCCGGGTGCCGCCGTCGTGTTCGAGGAGCTCCACGTGGGTGGTGTTGGTCAGGTTCTCGGACGGGGTCCCGTCCTCGTCCGCGAACCCGTCGACGAACTCCAGGGAGGTCGGTTCCGTTACCGAGACCACCCTCCACCAGCCGCGATGTCGGTCCCCTCCGGGGCCGGTCATCAGATAGGTGACGGAGCCGCCCGGGCTCAGGTCGTGCTCCTCCACGGTCGCGGGGTAGGTCGGCGGGCCCCACCAGCGCTCCAGACGACGCGGGTCGGCCCACAGCCGCCAGACCTCCTCGACGGGGGCCGGATAGTCCGCGACCACCGTCAAGGTGAGGTTCTCGTCGTTCCTTTCGACACCGGTGATGGCCATGTGTTCGTCTCCTCACGTCGATGTTCCTGAGGCCGGAGTTTCCCGAGCGACCTTTCTCGAATCCCTCGAACGCACCAAGGTCGGGGCGAGAACGCGGCCGGGGCGGCCGGTCGGTCCCTCTCCGTTCACCCGGACGTTCACCGGGCTGGGGGAGAATGCCCCGCATGTCGGTGACAGGTATCCCTCAGGACGGCGGGGCCCCGGTACGTGCCGGGGTGCCCGAACACGGTCGCGTGCCCAAGTACTACGCGGTGCGCATACTCCTCACCGAGCTGGTGGACGGGTTGGGCGAGGGGGAGGCGCTGCCCACCGAACGGGAGATGACCGAGCGCTTCGGCGCGGCGCGGGAGACGGTACGACAGGCGCTGCGCGACCTGCTCCTGGAGGGACGGTTGCGCCGTCGAGGACGCGGCACCGTCGTCGCCGGACCCAAACTCGAACAGCCCCTGTCCCTGGCCAGCTACACCGAAGGCGTGCGCAGGCAGGGCCTCGACCCGGGGAGGACCCTGGTCGACCTGCGCAGCTGGCCCTGCCCGGGACCCTTGGCCGAGGAACTGGGCCTGGTCGAGGGGGAGCCGATCTGGCACATGGAGCGGGTGCTGTGGGCCGACGACGAGCGGGTCGGTCTGGAGTCCACCTACATCGCGGTGGAACGCGTACCCCGGCTGGACGTCGACTTCGACCCCGACTCCAGCTTCTACGCCTACCTGGACGAACGGGTGGGCACGGCGTTCGCCGACGCCGACGAGCGGTTGGAGACGGTCCTGGCGACCCCGCGCGAGGCGCTGCTCATCGGCACGCCTCCGGCCCTGCCGATGCTGCTCATCCACCGACTCTCCCGGGACGCCCGGGGCCGTCCCCTGGAACGGGTGCGCTCCCTCTACCGGGGCGACCGGTTCAGCTTCACCACCCGTCTGACCGGTGCCGACGGAACCTCCGGCTGATCTCGGGGACACGACCCGGACCGTTCGATAACGGAAAGATAACGTGTCTGGTCCAGAGTTCGAAGGCGGTTCACCCGGATGTCCCCGGCGGTCATCGAGCGCTCCACCCGCGCCCGAGAACCTCGGGGCATGCGAGTGATCATCGTCGGTGCCGGCGTTCTCGGCACCATGCACGCCTGGCAGGCCCTCTCCCGAGGGCACGAGGTCGTCCACATCGAACGGGAGGCCGCCGCGCGAGGCGCCTCGGTCCGCAACTTCGGTCTGGTCTGGGTCAGCGGCCGTTCCTCCGGCCCCGAACTCCAGACCGCGCTGCGCGCCCGCGAGCTGTGGGAGGAGATCGGCGAACGGCTTCCCGGTCTGGGCTTCCGCCCCTCCGGGTCGCTCACCGCGCTGACCACCGAACACGAGCTCGCCGTGGCCGAGGCCGCGGTCGAGGGCCCCGACGCGCATCTGCGCGAACTGAGCCTTCTGGCGCCGGACCGCGTTCGCGAGGTCAACCCCGCCCTGCGCGGCGACCTCCTCGGCGCCCTGTGGTGCCGACGCGACGCCCAGGTCGAGCCCCGCGTGGCCCAGGCCGTACTCCAGGCCGAGCTCGCCCGCAGCGACCGCTACACCCTGCTGACCGGACGCGAGGTCCGCGACCTCCCGGCGCCCGGCACCGTCCGCGACGACCACGGCGACCTTCACCACGGCGACCAGGTCGTGCTCTGCACCGGTGCCTGGCTGGGCGGGCTGGTCCGCGAACTCGTCCCCGATCCGCCCGTGCGCCGGGTCCGCCTCCAGATGATGCAGACCGCGCCCTTGGGCGAGACCCTCACCACCTCGGTCGCGGACGCCGACAGCTTCCGCTACTACCCGGCCTACCGGGGACCGGCGCTGGACGCCCTCGGAGCCGAGCAGCCCCAGCCGCCCACCGCCCGGGACCACGCCATGCAGCTGTTGATGGTCCAGCGCGCCGACGGCTCCCTGACCATCGGCGACACCCACGAGTACGAACACCCCTTCTCCTTCGACACCGTCGAGGACCCCTACGAACACCTCACCGGGGTGGTCGAACGGCTCCTCGGTCGTCCCCTGCCCCCGATCCGCCGACGCTGGGCCGGCGTCTACGCCCAGTGCCTCGACCCCGACGCGGTGGTGCACCGCGCCCCCGTCGCCGACTCCGCCTGGCTGGTCACCGGCCCCGGCGGACGCGGCATGACCTGTTCCCCCGCCATCGCCGAGACCACCGCCGACGAACTGGGATGGTGACCATGAACGACCACGGAACCCGCACCGGAGCGCTCCTCGACCCTCGACCCTCCCGGATCGAACTGGTGGTCCTGGACATGGCCGGGACCACCGTCGCCGACGACGGCCTGGTCGAACGCGCCTTCGGAGCCGCGCTGCCCGACGCCACCGACGAACAGCTCGCCTACGTACGCGCCACCATGGGCGAGTCCAAGATCACCGTCTTCCGCCACCTCACCGGCGGAGACGAGGAGCGGGCCCACGCGGCCAACGCCGCCTTCGAGGCCGCCTACGCCCGCCTGGTCGACGAGGGCCACTGCGCGCCTCTGCCCGGAGCCGAGGACGCCCTCCGCCGGCTCCGGGACCAGGGCCGCGGGATCGCCCTGACCACCGGCTTCGCCAGGGACACCCAGGACCGGATCCTCGCCGCCCTGGGCTGGAACGACCTCGTCGACCTCGCCCTGTGCCCCTCCGACGTCGACGGGCGCGGCCGCCCCCACCCCGACATGATCCTCACCGCGGCCCTGCGCTCCCGGGTCTCCTCCATGGCCGCCGTCGCCGTGGCCGGGGACACCGACTCGGACATGCGCGCCGGCCGCAACGCCGGGGCCTCCGTGGTCGCCGGGGTCCGGACCGGGGCGCACGACACCGCCACCCTGCGCCTGGCCGGGGCCGGGCACGTGCTCGACTCCGTGGCCGAACTGCCCGATCTGCTCGCGGCTCGGGAGGGCTGACCGGTGGGGATCCGTCTCGACGGGGTGAGCGTCTCCTACGGCGGCACCACCGTCCTCGACTCCCTGGACCTGACCGTCGAACCCGGAGAGTTCACCGCCCTGCTCGGTCCCTCCGGATCCGGTAAGACCACGGCGCTGCGCACCGTCGCCGGCTTCGTGCGCCCCGACTCGGGGCGGGTGCACCTGGGAGGCAGGGACGTCACCGACCTGCCTCCCTACGACCGGGGCGTCGGCATGGTGGTCCAGAGCTACGCGCTCTTCCCCCACATGAGGGTGGAACGGAACGTGGCCTTCGGTCTGCGCGCGCAGGGGGTCCCTCGGAACGAGGTGGCGTCCAGGGTGACCGAGGCGCTGGAGATGACCGGGATGGGCTCCTACGCCCGCCGCTACCCGCGCGAGCTCTCGGGCGGTCAACAACAGCGGGTCGCCATCTCCCGGGCCCTGGCCATCCGCCCCAAGGTCCTGCTGTTGGACGAACCCCTCTCCGCCCTGGACGCCCGGCTGCGGGCCGAGATGACCGACGAACTCGCCCGTCTGCACCGGGAGCTGCCCGACCTCACGGTCCTGCACGTCACCCACGACCAGGGCGAGGCCCTCACCCTCGCCGACCGGGTCGCGGTCCTGGACCGGGCCCGGCTCCGCGAGTACGACACGCCCCGCGCGCTCTACGACCGTCCGCGCACCGCCTTCACCGCCGGGTTCGTCGGCAGCGCGAACCTGCTGCCGGCCCGGCTGGAGGGGGACCGGGTGCGCGTCTGCGGTCTGGAACTGCCGGTCTCCCCGGAGGACCTGCCCGCGGGCACCGCCGACGGGGCCGGACTCCAGGTGTGCCTGCGTCCGCACCGGATCGTCCTGGGACCGGCCGAACACACCCTTCGGGGCACGGTCACCGATCTGAGCTGGCGCGGCTCGGTGCACCACCTCACCGTCGACGTCGACGGCCGGTCCGTCACCGTCGAACTGGCCGGGCACCGGACACCTCCCGGGCCCGGCGGCGCCGTCGAGCTCGGCTTCGACCGCGATGACGCGGTCCTGATCCCGGTGGGTGAGGAACCGTGAGCGCCCTCGCCCCGCCCCGGACCGCCTCCACCGCCGCGACCGGGTCTCCGTCCGAACCCGCCCCGGTCCGATCGGGGATCACCGTACCGGCCTGGGTCTGGGCGATCCCGCCCGTGGTCCTGTTGGCCCTGGCGGTGCTGTATCCGCTGGGCTCGGTGATCTCCGAGTCGTTCACCGGGCCGGACGGAGGGTTCTCCACGAGGCCCTACGTCGACGTCCTGTCCTCGACGAGGTTCCGCACCGCGCTGACCACCACGGTCCTGATCGCGGTCGGCTCCACCGTCGGATGTCTGGTCCTCGGACTCGTCCTGGCCCTGATCATCGCGTTCGTGCCCTTCCCGGGCAGCGGGTCGGCCGGTCGGTTCATCGACACCTACCTGTCGTTCCCGTCCTTCCTCATCACCCTGGCGCTGCTGTTCGTCTACGGCACCGTCGGCATGGCCAACGGGATGTGGACCGATCTGACCGGGGCCGACTCGGGCCCCTTCACCTTCCTGTCCACCCCGTGGGGCGTGATCCTGGCCGAGGTCACCTTCTTCACCCCGTTCGTGCTGCGCCCGCTCCTGGCGGCCTTCGCGCAGATCGACACCGCCCAACTGGAGGCCGCCTCCTCCCTGGGCGCGCGCCCCGCCCGCGTCGTGCGCTCGGTGATCCTTCCCGAGGCCCTCCCCGCCCTCGTCGCCGGTGGGGCCCTGGTCCTGGTGCTGTGCCTCAACGAGTTCGCGATCGTCCTCTTCACCGGGGCCAAGGACGTCGTCACCCTGCCCATGCTCGTCTACAGTTCGGCGATCCTGGAGGCCGACTACACCACCGCCTGCGTGGTCGCCACCATCAACGCGACGCTCTCCATCGGCCTCTACCTGCTCTACCGCTCCCTCACCTCACGACTGGGAGCCCCCACCGACGGAGGTCGTCGTGCTCGTCCATGACCGGCTCACCCGCAGGGCGATCCAGGCGCTCTTCGCGCTCCTGTTCCTGCCGTTGTTCGCGCTGCCGCTGGGCGTCATCGTGGCGGCCTCGTTCAGCACCGGATGGAGCGGCGCCCTGCCCTCGGGGCCCACCCTCGACAACTACGCGGTGGCGTTCGGCCCCCAGACCCTGGAGGCCCTGCGCGTCAGCGTGGTCACCGCTCTGGTCGCCAGTGTCTGCGCCCTGGTCATCGGTACCTGGGCGGCGCTCTCCGCCGCATCGATGGGGCCCAGGGGCCGCCGGATCATGGACGCCCTGTTCATGCTCCCGGTCGCGGTGCCCACCGTCGTGGTGGGGCTGGCGCTGCTGGTGGCCTTCAGCCGACCGCCGGTCCTGCTCAACGGCACCCACACGATCGTCTTCCTCGCCCACACCGTCCTGGTCACCGCCTTCGCCTACCAGTCGGTGTCGGCGGCCCTGACCCGCCTCGACCCGGTGTACGGCCAGGTCGCGGCCTCCCTGGGCGCGCGCCCGGCCCGCACCCTGTTCCTGGTCCGCCTGCCCCTGCTGCTGCCCTCGCTCGGCGCCGCCGCCGGACTCTGCTTCGCCCTGTCCATGGGGGAGCTCAGCGCCACGATGATGCTCTACCCGCCCGACTGGACCCCGCTGCCGGTCCGGATCTTCGCCGCCACCGACCGCGGCGCGCTCTTCACCGGTTCCGCCTTCGCCGTGGTCCTCATGGCCACGACCCTGCTCGTCATGTTCGCCCTCTCCCTGGTGCGCACTCGCGCCGGCCATCGCTGACCCACCCGGAGGACACACCATGCGCGTCCGCGCCCTCGCCCCCATCGCCCTGACCGCGGCCCTCGCCATGACCGGCTGCGGGGCCACCGCCGACACCGACGTCGTCACCGTCTACTCCGCCGACGGCCTGCGAGACGAGGCCGGCACCGGCTGGTTCGACCTGGTCTTCGAGGAGTTCGAGGCCGAGACCGGTATCGAGGTCCGTTACGTGGAAGGGGGGTCCGGAGAGATGGTCCAACGCGCCGATCGGGAGAGCGCCAACCCCCAGGCCGACGTGATCGTGACCCTGCCGCCCTTCATCCAGCAGGCCGACGGACTCGGCCTCCTCCAGGAGTACGAACCCGAGGGCGCCGACCAGGTGGAGACCCGCGACCCCGACGGCAAGTGGACCACGGTGGTCGACAACTACTTCGCCTTCATCTACAACACCGAGGAGCTGGACGAGCCACCGGCGACCTGGGAGGACCTGCTCGACCCGCGCTTCGAAGGGCGGCTCCAGTACTCCACGCCCGGTGTCGCCGGAGACGGCACCGCGGTCCTCATCCAGGCCATGCACCGGTTCGGCGGCCTCGACCCCGCCATGGACTACCTCGGCGAGCTCCAGGAGAACAACGTCGGCCCCTCCTCCTCCACCGGTGCCCTGGGGCCCAAGGTCGACAAGGGCGAGCTGCTCGTCGCCAACGGGGACGTCCAGATGAACTACGCCCAGGCCCGTTCCATGCCCGACCTCGGGATCTGGTTCCCCGCCGAGGAGGGCGGCGCCCCCACGACCTTCGCCCTGCCCTACACGGCGGGCCTGCTCACCGGGGCGCCCAACGACGAGAACGGACGGGCCCTCATCGACTTCCTGCTCTCCGAGGGGTCCCAGGAGCAGGTCTCCTCCGCCGCGGGCGGTTTCCCGGCCCGCGTCGACGTGGAGCCCACCGGGGAGGACGCCGAGGCCCTGGCCGAACTCATGGAGGGCGTCGAGATCTTCGAGCCCGACTGGAAGGACATCGAGGCCAACCTGTCCGAGTACCTCGACGCCTGGCGCGAGGCCACCGACGGCTGACCCGGATCGACGTTCGACGCCCCTTCTCGACGGAGGGGCGTCACCGTCCGGTTCGTCCAGGTCCTAAGGTCGATGCGGACGAGAATGTCGAGAAGAGTGAGGGCAGATGGACGCACGCGCCTATATCGAGGACCACAAGGGCGAATTCTTCACCGCGCTGCGCGAGTGGCTGGCGATCCCTTCGATCTCCGCCGACCCCGAGCGCCATGAGGACGTGCGTCGTTCGGCCCGGTGGCTCGCCGACCACCTGACCGGAACCGGTTTCCCCACGGTCGAGATCTGGGAGACGCCCGGACTGCCCGCCGTGTTCGCCGAGTGGCCCGCCGCCGACCCGTCCGCGCCCACCGTGCTCGTCTACGGCCACCACGACGTCCAGCCGGTCGACCCGGTCGAGGAGTGGGAGACCGACCCCTTCACCCCCACGGAGAAGGGCACCTCCCTCTACGCGCGCGGCGCCTCCGACGACAAGGGACAGGTCCTCTTCCACGCATTGGGAGTGAGCGCCGCCCTGGCCGTCTCCGGCGCCGACGCCCCTCCGGTCACGATCAAGATGCTGATCGAGGGCGAGGAGGAGTCCGGCTCGGTGCACTTCGCCGAGCTCATGAAGGCCAACCGTGAGCGTCTGGCCTGCGACGTCGCGGTCATCTCCGACACCACGATGTGGGCGGCCGACACCCCGTCCATGTGCGTGGGCATGCGCGGCGTCACCGACGTCGAGATCGCCCTGTACGGCCCCGAGAGGGACCTGCACAGCGGTTCCTTCGGCGGCGCGGTTCCCAACCCGCTCAAGATCATGAGCGACCTGCTCTCCGGGATGCACGACGCCGACCGGCGGATCGCGATCCCCGGCTTCTACGACGGTGTCGTCGAGGCCGGCGCCGAGGAGCGCGAGCTCATCTCCCGCCTGCCCTTCGACGAGCGGGAGTGGCTGGCCACCGCTGGCTCCACCGCCGCGTGGGGAGAGAAGGGCTACAGCACCCTGGAGCGGGTCTGGCTGCGCCCCACCGCCGAGATCAACGGCATGTGGGGCGGCCACACCGGGGCCGGCGGCAAGACCATCGTCCCCCGTTCCGCGCACGCCAAGATCAGCTTCCGACTGGTCCCCGGCCAGGAGCCGCTGGAGATCCAGGCCCGTGTCCGCGAGTACGTGGAGGCCGCCCTCCCCGAGGGGATCCGCGCCGAGCTGGAGTTCGGCGGCCCGGGCGTGCGCGCCTGCGCCTCCGACCTGTCCTCCACCGCGCTCAAGGCGGCCCGCTCCGCCATGGGACGGGCGTTCGGCAAGGAGATCCTGTTCACCCGCGAGGGCGGCAGCGGCCCCGAGGCCGACATCGCCGACATCCTCGACGCGCCCCTGGTGTTCGTGGCGGTGGGCCTCAACGAGGACCGCATCCACGCGCCCAACGAGAAGGTCGAGATGCCGCTGCTGCTGAAGGGCGCCGAGAGCGTCGCCCACCTCTGGGAGGAACTGGGCACGGCCCGGGACACCTGACCGGGCCCGACCCCGCGTACGACCACGACGAACCGTGCGTGAACCGCGCACTCCCCCCGGTTCCGCGGAAGGGGAGTGCGCGGGGTCCTCGAAAGCGTTACACCTGTCATGTCGAGTACGAACGCCGGAAGGACCCATGGACTCCGAAGCGGTACCCGCTCTTTCCCGGAACGCGGTCGATCCCGCCGGGCATCTGCGAGGCGATGAGGAATGGTCGGCCAAGGCCTGGAACGACCCGCACACGCGCGTTCTGGTCCTGGAGGGCGGTGAACCGGGAGGCTACGGCCCCGGAGCGCTCAGAGCGCGACAGACACGGGCCCTGGTCACCACGGGTCCGAACCCGAGGCTGGTCCTCACCACGCCCGACCGCGCTCCGCAGGGCGAGCGGTACCTGTTGGGCCACGACGGCGACCACGCCTACTTCGCGGTGCGCTCCCACGAGGAGGTGAGAGCGGTCACCGGGGCCGAGCCCGCCTCCCTGCGCGACGTCGGCGCGGTCCTCGACGACCGCGACACCGGGCTGTTCACCCGGGCGTTGGCCCTGGCCAACTGGAACGCCGCCCACGGCTTCTGCCCCATGTGCGGCGCGCGCACACGGATGGAACGGTCGGGGCACGTCCGGATCTGTGAGGAGGAGGGGACCGAACAGTTCCCGCGCACGGATCCGGCGGTGATCATGCTGGTGCACCGTGAACACGAGGGGCGCGAGGAGGCCCTGCTCGGCAACAATCCGCACTGGGACGCGCGCCGCTTCTCCGTGCTGGCAGGGTTCGTGGACGCGGGCGAGTCACTGGAACAGGCGGTGGCGCGCGAGGTCGCGGAGGAGACCGGGGTGATCGTCGAGGAACCGGTCTACGTGTCCTCTCAGCCCTGGCCCTTCCCGCGCAGTCTCATGGTGGGCTACACCGCCCGGGCGGTGGGGCGGACCAGTCCCACGGACGACGAGATCGCCGAGACCCGCTGGTTCACCCGGGAGGCCCTGGCCGAGGCCACCGCGGCCGGGGAGATCGTCCTGCCCGGACGGGTCTCCATCGCCCGCACCCTCATCGAGGGCTGGTACGGCGGCGAGCTGATCGACGGCCCCTGAGCCGGACACGACGGGGCCGCGGGCCGTCCGACCCCCCGTCACGGACGGACCGCGGCCCCACCGTGGCGGCTTCGCCCCGGGTCATGGCCTGCCGGAGATCCGGTCAGCCCTGTCCCGTGGCGAGCTCGTCCGGCAGGACGGTCAGCGGGCTGGTGCTGCTGTCCACCACGTCCCCGGCCAGGTCGGCGACCTTGCGCCCGCGGGAACGCGCCGAGGAGCGCAGCCGTTCGAACGCCTCCCGAGGCGGCATCGTGTGCCGCTCGGACAGGACGCCGATCGCCTGCTCCACGATGACGCGCGAGTGCAGCGCGTGCTCCAACTGGGTGATGGTGTGCTTCAGGCGTTCCACCTCCGAGGCGCCCTCGGGGGCGCGTCCGGGGGCCTGGGCACGAGGCCGGGCCCCGCCCGCCTCGGAGGTGAGGAGGTCGGCCAGCACCATGGCGCTGATCAGGTCCGGGGCTTCGCGGTCGTCGTGCCCGTCGCCCACACGCCACCCGTTCGGGGTGCGCCGTACCACTTCGGCGTCCACCGTGTCGGTGACCGCTATGTCATGAGGCCTCACGTCGTCCCCCAACTCAACACTCCCCGTCGTTTCGGGTCCGTCGGTGTCGGCCGAGTCGTTCTTCGGAGACCAGGGGTGGTCCGCCCTGAGGGAGGGCGCCCGCCGCGCGGACCGCCCCGGGCGGTCCGCGCGATCCGTCCTAGGACAGCTCGGCCAGCTTCTTCTTCACCTGAGCGAGGGACGGGTTGGTCATGGCCGTTTCGTCGCTGAAGACCACGGTGGGGACCGTCTGGTTCCCTCCGTTGACCTTCATCACGAAATCCGCGGCCTCCGGGTTCTCCTCGATGTTCACCTCGCGGCCGGTGATGCCCTCTCGGGAGAGCTGGCTCTTGAGCCGCTTGCAGTAGCCGCACCAGGGGGTGGTGTACATCGTGAACTGCTCGGTGCCCGTACTCGTCATCTCGCTCACGTCTTTTCCGTGTCGACTGTCATGGCTTGCGGGATCGGTCCCTCGGTTCCAACACCGCGGGGCCGTCACCGCTTCCCATGGCCGTTCGACACAACGTGGGACGCCTCACAAGGGCGACTGGTTCTGGGGAATGTGCGACACGGATCGTTCCGTCTCCCGGGGTGCCGCGCGGGACCGTTCGCTCCCTGTGACCGCCGATACTTGAGAGACTGACCGTCCAGACCCACCCGTCCGACCATACGCAGGAGCAGCATGGACCCCGACCGCGTCCTGGAGGGACTGGACCCCGAACAGACCCAGGCGGCACGAGCGCTTCGTGGCCCCGTGTGCATCCTGGCGGGTGCCGGCACGGGCAAGACCCGGGCGATCACCCACCGGATCGCGCACGCCGTGGCCGGTGGGGTCGTCTCCGAACAGCAGGTCCTCGCGGTCACCTTCACCGCCCGGGCCGCGGGCGAGATGCGCGGCCGTCTCCGTTCGCTCGGCGCCCCCAAGGTGCAGGCCCGCACCTTCCACTCCGCGGCCCTGCGCCAGCTCGGCTTCTTCTGGGGGGAGGCCGTCGGCGGGGCCAAACCGAACCTGATCAAGAGCAAGGTCCAGGCCGTGGCCCGCGCCGCCCACTCGGTGGGCCAGCAGCCGGACCGGACCGGTCTGCGCGACCTCGCCGGGGAGATCGAGTGGTCGAAGGTCACCCAGGTACGGCCCAGTGACTACGACAAGGCCGTGGCCAAGGCCGGTCGCCAGTCACCGCTTCCCGAGGGAGAGGTCGCGCGGGTCTTCGAGGCCTACGAGGAGCTGTGCCGTGAGGAGCACCTCATCGACTTCGAGTCGGTCCTCGAACTCACCGCGGCGATGATCAACGAGAGCCCCAAGATCGCCCAGAGGGTCCGCGACCAGTACCGCTACTTCGTCGTCGACGAGTTCCAGGACGTCAACCCGCTCCAGAAGCTCCTCCTGGACGCCTGGCTGGGCGACCGCGACGACCTGTGCGTGGTCGGCGACCCCAGCCAGACCATCTACTCCTTCACCGGGGCCACCCCCGACTACCTGACAGGTTTCGGCGACCGCTACCCGCACGCCACCCTGGTGCGGCTGGTCCGCGACTACCGTTCGACCCCCCAGGTGGTGCGTGTGGCCAACCACGTCATCGCCCAGGCCAAGGGGGCGACCTCGGCGCACCACCTCACCCTCCGGGCCCAGCGGCCGGACGGGCCGGACCCGATCTACCAGGAGTACGACGACGAGCCTGCCGAGGCCACCGGTGTCGCCCGCAAGATCAGCGTCCTGTTGGAGGAGGGGGTGCCCGCCGGGGAGATCGCGGTGCTGATGCGCACCAACTCCCAGACGGCCGCCTATGAACAGGCCCTCGGCGACCAGGGCGTTCCCTTCACCGTGCGCGGCAGCGAGCGGTTCTTCGAACGCCCCGAGATCCGCGAGGCCGTGCACCTGCTGCGGGGGGCACGCCACGGCGCGGCCGACGGGGAGGACGAGCCCCTCGTCCGGACGGTGCGTCACCTGCTCGCCCCCCTCGGGCTGGTCGAGCAGGCCCCGGAGGGACGTCGGGCGCGGGAACGCTGGGAGTCGCTGTCGGCGCTGGCCCAGCTGGCGGAGGACGTCGCCGCCAAGGCCGGCTCCGCAGGGGGCAGGGCCACCATGGCCCACCTCGTCGACGAGATCGACATGCGCATGGCCACCGAACACGCGCCCGGTTTCGAGGGGGTCACCCTCGCCTCCCTGCACGCGGCCAAGGGCCTGGAGTGGGACGCGGTGTTCCTCGTCGGGCTCACCGAGGGCATGATGCCCATCATCTACGCCGAGACCGACGACCAGGTGGAGGAGGAGCGTCGGCTCTTCTACGTCGGGGTGACCCGGGCCCGCGAGCACCTGGTGATGTCCTGGTCCCTGGCCCGCTCTCCCGGTGGACGCAAGTCCCGCAAGCCCTCGCGCTTCCTCGACGGACTGCGCCCCGCCTCGCCCAGCACCCCGGGCCGCCGCGACCGGCGCAAGGGCGGTGTCGTGCGCTGCCGGGTGTGCTCCGACGCGCTCACCGACGCCGTCGAACGCAAGTTGGGTCGCTGCCTGGACTGCCCCTCCACCTACGACGAGGCGCTGCTGGAACGCCTGCGCGAATGGCGACGGCTGACCGCGCGGGATCAGAAGGTGCCCGCCTACGTGATCTTCACCGACGCGACCCTCCAGGCCATCGCCGAGCAGGAGCCGGGGAGCGTGTCCCGGCTGTCCGCCGTGTCCGGGGTCGGGTCGGTCAAACTGGATCGTTACGGTGAGGCGGTGCTCGCGCTTGTGGCGGGCCGCGACCCGGAGGAGACGGTCGCCGGTGACGGAGAGGAAGAGGATGAGTGAACGCGACGGTGACGGGCGCGTGGGTCAATCGCTGACCGAGCTGCTGAAGGTGCTCGACCTGGAACGGATCGAGGCCGACATCTTCCGCGGCAGCAGCCCGTCGGCCGGACCTCAGCGGGTCTTCGGCGGCCTGGTCGCGGGGCAGGCGCTGGTGGCGGCGGGACGGACGACGCCCGCCGAGCGCCACGTGCACTCTCTGCACGCCTACTTCATACGGCCGGGCGACCCGTCGGTGCCGATCGTCTACGAGGTCGACCGGGTCCGTGACGGGCGTTCCTTCACCACCCGCAGGGTCGTGGCCATTCAGCACGGCAAGCCGATCTTCACCCTGTCCGCCTCCTTCCACAAGGAGGAGCCGGGCCTGGACCACCAGATCCCCATGCCCGACGTTCCTCCGCCCGAGGAGCTGCTCAGCACCCGGGACCGGTTGCGCGAGGCGTTCGGCAAGGTGCCCAGCTTTGTCCATTGGCACCCCATCGAGACGCGGCCGGTGGGCGCGATGTCCTTCGAGGCCGAACGCGACCCCGAGCTGCGTACCGCCACCAACCCGGTGTGGTTCAAGGTCGACGGGAGGCTTCCCGACGACCGTCTCACCCAGGTGTGCCTGATGACCTATGCCTCCGACATGTCCCTGTTGGACACGGTCCTGTTGAGACACGGCCGCTCGTTCGCGGGCATCTCCATGGCCAGCCTCGACCACGCCATGTGGTTCCACCGCCCCTTCCGCGCCGACGAGTGGCTGCTGTACGCGCAGGAGTCCCCGACCGCGCAGGGGGCGCTGGGTCTGGCGCGGGGACTGGTCTACACGAGGGACGGCCGACTGGTCTGCTCGGTGGTGCAGGAGGGCCTGATCCGGGTCGTCGACGCCGAGGGCTGGACCTGATCGGATCCCATCTCGGAGAGAGCGACCGAAGGGGCCGCGGGCAACACCCGCGGCCCCTTCGGCATTCCCGTGAACTTCTGGCCGGATGCGGTCGTTTTCGCAGGTCAAAAATGGGTTGCCGTCTTTCTTGGGCGGCCGTAATGTGTACAGCGTCGTCATGACCGCTCTCGGTACGGGTGCAAGACCCCGTGCCCGACGTAGAAGGAGGTGTCCCATCTGATGAGCACGAAGAACGAGCAGTGCACCGGTTTCGCCGCTACCTGGCGTTCGCCCATGACTCACCTGATCGAGGGCACCGACCTGAGCGGTGGCGCCTTCGAGGGCGCCTTCACCGGCATCCGTATGCGCACCTTCGGTGGCGAGTCCGTCATCGGCGTCAGGCTGGCCAATGGATCCCAGCCCGCGCCGCAGGGGACCCGTGTGTCCGAAACCGGTGCCGTCATGGCTCTGCTGCGTGACGAGTCCGAGCTCGCCCTTGATCGCGGTGAGCACACCGGTGACGTCCACGCCTCGAGCGAAACCCCGCGCCTGTACGGCGCACTGGGGGAGTGTCCACGGAGGATTCCGGCCTAGAGGTCGGAAGTTCCACTCCGTGGCCGCGGACCCCAGCACAGGGGCCCGCGGCTTTCTTTGTATCTCCGTGAAGTACCTCCGTCCCCCGGGGACGGCGGAACGACGGCGACATCGCAAGTCCAGGTCCCTCACCGGACCGGTTCCGGTGACCGAACACCGACCGCGTTGTACGAACGATCAAAGATCTTGGAGGGCACCGATGCTTGCGTCGGTCCTGGTAACGCCCCAGCTGGGTGAGGTCGAAATCCCTTGCCGTCTCGAGCCGGACCTGTTCTTCGCGGAGGCTCCGGCCGACGTCGAGGCCGCGAAGGCGATCTGTGGTGACTGCCCCATCCGTGAACAGTGTCTGACGGACGCTCTCGAACGGCGTGAGCCGTGGGGCGTCTGGGGCGGGCAGCTGCTCGTCTCCGGCCAGGTGGTGGCGCGCAAGCGTCCTCGCGGCCGGCCCCGGAAGAACCCGGCCCCCGTCGCGGCCTGACCCGTCACCGAATCAACTCCCACACGAACCGAAGGACTCGAAGAACGATGATGCAGGAACTCATGCGCATGGTGGAACGGACCGAGGAAGAGCCCCGGGAGCGTCTGGCCAGAAGGCTCGGCGCCCGGCACCTGCGCGCCCGTCAGCGCGAGGAGCGTCGTGCGGAAGAGGCGATCATGGAAATCGCGTGGTCGAGGCTGTGTTGACGTCGAGAGACGGCCGACATGGCATCCGATAGCACCGGACGGCACCCGACACGGGGCCGTCCGGTCTCTTTTTCATAACCAAGAGAGGGTTCGGGGGGCCGTGTTCCGAGTGGAGGATGGTGCCTCGGAGCCACGAGAACCCCTCTGTTCTGGGGAGATCCGACCCGAGGAGGGCTCGCGCGGCTCGTGCGGACCACTCGAACAAAACGCTATCCCGGTGACATATCAGAACAGGGCACACCTGTTCGGAAACGCTTCCCTCGGCTACCGTAAAGTTCGTGCCCTCGAACACCAGAATCGAGGTACGGCGCAGTCCCCGTCGTCGACGTACGGTGTCGGCCTACCGTGACGGGGACACCACGGTCGTCCTCGTACCCGCGACGTTCTCCCGCGCAGAGGAAAAGCGCTGGGTGGATCAGATGCTGCGGAGACTGGAGGCACGCGAGGACCGCCGCCGCCCCGGCGACGGCGAACTCCACGAACGCGCCGTCGAACTGGCCCGACGCCACCTCGACGGGACCAGGTTGCCCGCCAGCGTCCGCTGGGTCGACAACCAGAACTCCCGCTGGGGCTCGTGCACCCCCGAGACCGGGGACATCCGCATCTCCCGCCGGATCGCGGGCATGCCCTCCTGGGTCGTCGACTACGTCCTCGTCCACGAACTCGCCCACCTGCACCACCCCAACCACGGTCGCGAGTTCTGGGAACTGGTACGTCGCTACCCCAAGGCCGACCGCGCACGCGGCTACCTCGAGGGGTACAGCGCGGGCAGCCGGTCCGAAGGGTGCGTCCACGACGACGAGGACGATCTGGAGACCGGCCGGAACACCCTGGAAGGGTGAGCCCCCTCAGAAGACGGGGTCAGCCCTCCAAGGCCGCCCGGGAACGACGCAGATCGGTGTGGACCCGCCAGAGCATGACCAGGCCCGCCAGCAGCAGCGCGCCGAACGCGGCGACGTAGTAGCCGGTCGCGGCACCCCACGAACCCGAGACCGCGGCCCGGCCCACGACCGCCACGATCAGCACCGCCAGAAGACCACAGGCCGCCCGTCCCACGAGGAACGAGCGGCGCACGTGTTCGAACCGGAGGCGGGCGGCCTCCGCCGCCCCGACCCGTCCGGCGCGCTCATCGAGCAGCAATCGCGCGAGAGCACGACGGGAACGCCGGACGAGCCAGGTGGTGACCAGGCCGCCGACCATGACGACGACGGTGATCAAGGACACGGATACTCCTCAGGGGCGTACCGGACCATGGTCCCGAACGGCCACCACGGCGGCGCGCACCAGGTCGCGCACGGAGTCGTCGGTGGGCTCGGGCGGAGAATCGACCGGGAACCACCCCAGGCCCGCCGACTCGTCCGGATCCCGTACCAGTACCGCGTCGTCGGGAGCCACCGCGGCGAACTGCACGTCCAGATGGACGCTGCCGCCGCCGCACGGCACCGTGTGCCGGTCCAGCCGCACCGGAGCGGGGAGCAACGTCAGACCGACGATCCCCGATTCCTCCGCGGCCTCACGAAGAGCCGCCTCGGCCAGGGTGGCGTCGTCGCTCTCGCAGTGACCACCGGTCTGCAACCACATCCGGTGGATCCGATGCAGTACCAACGCCACCCGGTCCCCGTCCGCGGAGATGATCGCGGTGCTCGCGGTCAGGTGCCCCGGCAGGCAGTCACGCCACATGGCGTCCTCATGGGCGTCCAGATGCTCCAGGTAGGAGACGCGCAGCGCCTCCTGGCCGGGGTCGGGGGCGGCCCAGGTGGTCAGTACCGCCCGGGCGTCCTCACGCAGGCTCACGCGCCGCCCTCGCCCCTGTCGTCCTTACGGCCGTCGTCCCCGCGGTCGTCCTCGTCCGCGCCGGAGTCGGACGGCCCCTCGGGGCCGGTCAACGAGGAGATGTCGAAGTCCGGGCCCTCGTCGGAGCCCCCGGCGACGAACGCCTCGGGATCGTCCAGGTCGGCGCCGGTGGGCATCAGGTCCGGGTGCTGCCATACGGCGTCCCGGCCCTCCACCCCACGGGCCTCCTCCAGGGCCTTCCAGAGCGCACCGGCCTCGCGCAGTCGGCGCGGCCGCAGCTCCAGACCGACCAGGGCGGCGAAGGTGTGCTCGGCGGGGCCGCCGGTGGCACGACGACGTCGCGTGGTCTCGGCGAGCGCCCCGGCGTGCGGAAGCCGCTCGGCCACGGCCGCCGAAACGACGGTCGCCACCCAGCCCTCGATCAGGGCGAGCGTGGTCTCCAGTCGGGTCAGGGCGGCCTTCTGCTGGGGGGTGTCCTCCGGCTGGAGCAGGCCCTCGGCCCCCATCCCGCCGGACATGACCTCCTGGAGCGCCTCCGGGTTGGTGAGGTCGATCTCACCGAGCCGGTCCTCCAGGCCGCTCACGTCGAACGACATCCCGGCCGCGTACTCCTCGACCAGACGGGACACGTGCGAACGCAGCCACGGAACGTGCGAGTAGAGGCGGTGCACGGCGGCCTCACGCGCCGCCAGGTACAGCCGCACCTCGTCGTCGGGGATCTCCAGACCCTCGCTGAAGCGGGCCACCCCCGAGGGCAGCAGGGCGGCGTTGCCCTCACCGGCCAGAGGCAGGCCGATGTCGGCGGTGCCGATCACCTCTTGCGCCAGGCCACCGATGGCCTGACCGGCCTGCTGACCGACCATCATGCCGCCCATCTGCTGGATCATCCCCAGCAGCGGGCCGGCCATGGTGGACATCTCCTCGGGCAGGTTCTGCCCCATGGCCTGGACGGTCTTGGCGGTCAACGGGTCGCACAGCTGCGCCCACGCGTCCATCGTCCGCTCGATCCATTCCGAGCGGCTCCAGGCCTGGGCCGTCTGCACCCCCGAAGGAAGGTCGGTAGCCTGGTCGAGCCACAGGTCGGCGAGGCGCAGCGCCTCCTCCACCCGGGCATAGTCGGCGGGCGGCACACTCGGGTCCCCTTGTTGGGACACCGCGTGCCGCGCGATGTTCTTGGCCATGTCCCAGTTGATGCCGGACGTCGAGGACGTCGCGCTCTCCCCGGGGGAACCGGGGGAGGGCTGGGACGACATCATGTCCGCGAAGCGGCGGAGCATGTCGGCCATCTGTTGCGGGTCGCCGAACGGGAAACCGTCCGGCGTTCCGGAGTCCCCCCCGCCCGGGCGGCCGCTGCCGGCACCCGAGCCGGAGTCGCCTGAACGGCGTCCGGACTCGTCATCGGGATCGTTCGGCATGCTGAAACCGAAAGGCAGGTCGCTCACAATCAGACCTCAGGCAGGATTAGGTTTGGTCTCCACTGTCACGTTAGCTGGGAGTCGCCCGGAGTGAATACCGAAAGCAGCCAGGTTCGCCCAGAGCACAGCCCTTCACGTGCGGCGGGACCGGTGGTCGGGGTCACCGGTGCCGCTTCCGGGATGGGCCGGCTCCTCGTGCAACGCCTGGCCACGCCGGAAGGTTCCATCCGGGCCCGTGAAGTGATCGCGATCGACGGGGAGTTCGCCGACCTGCGCGACGTCACCTGGCGCATCGCCGACGTCTGCGACCCCGCCCTGGTCTGGCGACTCGACGGGATCGATGTCCTCGTGCACACCGCCGACGACCGCTCCCTGGAGACCCGCCCCGCGCGTCGCAGACGCCACAACATCCTGGCCGCGCAGACCGTCCTGACCGCCGCTGCCGCCGCCGGGGTCCCCCGTGTGGTCCTGGTCACCAGCACGATGGTCTACGGGGCCGCACCGGACAACCCGGTGCCGCTGCCCGAGAACTCCACCCGGGTCTCGGACAACGGGGAGGGCCTCATGGGCGACTTCGCCGAGGTCGAGGAGCTGGCCGAACGCGCGCGCCGCGCCCACCCCGGCCTGACGGTGACCGTGGTGCGCCCCGCGCCCCTCGTCGGCCCGGACCTCGACACCCTCCTGAGCCGCCACTTCTCCGCGCCCCGGCTGCTCACCGTCAAGGGGCACGAACAGCACTGGCAGTTCTGCCACCAGGACGACCTGACCTCCGCCCTGGCCTTCTGCGCCCTGCACGGGGTGACCGGAAGCGACGGCGTGGTCGCCGTGGCCTCCGAAGGCTCCTTGAGCCAGAGCGAGGTCGAGGAGATCGCCGGGATGAAGCACTTCGAGGTCGCCGCCAACCTCGCCTTCGGAGCGGTCCGACGCCTGCACCAGGCCCGTATCACCCCGGCCGCCGCCGGCGAGATCAAGTTCCTCGTCTACCCGTGTGTGGTGGACTGCGCCTCCCTGCGCGAGGCCGGATGGAAACCCGAGCACGACAACGAGTCGGCGCTCGGGGTCCTGCTGGAATCCCGCGACGGCAAGCACGCGATCGCCGGACGCACCCTGGGACGCAAGGAGGTCACCATCACCGCCGCGGGGGCCGCCGGAGCCGCGGCCGCCGCGATCGGTACCGCCGCCGCCATCCGCCACCTGCGCAAACGCGGAAGATCCTGAGTCACCGCCCCGCGAGAGCGAGAGCTCGGAACGCGCGTGACGTCGTACCGGCGGCCGCGCACGCGACCGACCGATTGATACGGTTCACCTGTGGAAGAGATCACTCTCGCGGTAGTACGCGACACCCCTCTGTCCGTCGACGAGGTCCTGGCCGCGGTGGCCCACCCCCGGGCCGGCGGCACGGCGGTCTTCATCGGGACCGTGCGCGACCATGACCACGGACGGGACGTCTCCGCCCTGTCCTACTCCGCGCACCCGACCGTCGAGGCCCGCCTGCGCGAGGTCATGGAGAAGGTGCTGAGCGACACCTCCGTGGCCGGCCGCCCCGTCGTCCGGATGGCCGCCGCGCACCGGGTCGGCGACCTGCGGATCGGCGACCTCGCCGTGGTCGTCGCGGCCGCCGCCGAGCACCGCGAGGAGGCCTTCGCGGCCTGCCGTGGACTCATCGACGACCTCAAGGCCCAGGTGCCCATCTGGAAGAACCAGGCCTTCGAGGACGGCGCGACCGAATGGGTCGGATCTCCCTGATCCGGGACGTTCCGAGCCCCTGCACCGACGCCCCCGAGTCGGGGGTGGCCGATCACCGACGGTCCGGCGGGGGCTCTAAGGTGTGCACATGCTTCGTCGCGTCATGACCCTGGTCGCCGCACTCGCCCTGCTCGTCGGGCTCGGGTACGGCAGTCTCCTGCTGCCCATGCCCTACCTGGTCGCGGCTCCGGGCGTCACCCTCGACACCCTGGGAGAACAGGACGACGGAGAGCCGATCATCGGCGTCGACGGCGCCGAGAGCTACGAGCACGACGGCTCACTGTCCATGGTGACCGTCCAGTATGCCGGCGGACCCGACCACCGGCTCAACCTCTTCACCCTCGTCTCGGCCTGGATCTCGCCGAGTCAGGCGGTCCTGCCCGAGGAGCTGCTGTTCCCCGCCGGGCGTTCCCCGGAGGAGGTCAGCCAGAGGCAGACCGTCCAGATGAACGACTCCCAGACCGACGCGACCGCCGCCGCCCTCAACCAGCTCGACATCGACTACGAGGCGATCCCCCTCGTCGCCGACGCCGTCGAGGGGATGCCGGCCGAGGGCGTCGTCGAGCCCGGGGACCGCATCCTGGAGGTGGACGGCGAGACCGTCCCCACCAGTACCAGCGGCGGTGACCCGGAAGAGCTCGTCGGCAGCGCCTACGTCGTCGAACACGTGGGGGCCCGCGAGCCCGGCGATCCGGTCTCCCTCCTGCTGGACCGCGACGGCGACGAGCTCGAGGTCGAGCTCGACACGGTCGAGGGTGACGGCGACACCGCCGCCGTCGGCATCCTCATCGCCGACGACATGGACTTCCCCGTCGACATCGACATCTCCGTCGGCGAGATCGGCGGCCCCAGCGCCGGGATGATGTTCGCGCTCGGGATCATCGACCGCCTCAGCGAGGAGGGCCTCACCGGCGGCGCCCACGTCGCCGGCTCCGGCACCATCACCTCCGACGGCACCGTCGGCGGGATCAGCGGCATCCCGCAGAAGATGGTCAGCGCCAAGCGCGACGGCGCCGAATACTTCCTCGTGGCCGCCGACAGCTGCTCCCAGGTCGCCCAGTCCGCCGCCTACGGCGAGCTGGAGGTGGTGCGGGTGGAGACCCTCACCGACGCCGTGAACGCCCTGGAGACCATCCGTGACGGCGGCGACGACCTCCCCCGCTGCGAATAGCGGTGTTCGCTTCGGGGGTCAGCCGGCGCTTCGGGCACCCCTTGGAGTTGATGTAGGAGAACACGTACCGGTCGCACCCCCCCCCCGTGTCTGAGGTAGGAGGGCGTGTGGCCGTTACACCCTGCCGTGGTCAAGGCCCGAAAGTGTTTGCTTTGCGCCTCCGCTTCGCTTCGGCGCGTGTTCGGGCGCCAAGGGAGGCGGGAACCTTCGGCACCTACGGTGTGGCCACTCGTACCTCGCGACCCCACCTGCGGCACCTCCAGAACCCCGCCGGCGCCCGAACGGGCAACCCCCCGTGGCCGGGGTAGGAGATCGCGTGCCCTGACCTCAGGGGGTTGCTGTGGGAGACCGCGTGTACTACTCCTCCAGGTCGAGGGTGAGGGCGAGGGCGGAGGTCAGGGCCGGGATCAGGTCCGGGCCGTTGAGCACCTCGGACTCGCTGTCGTGACTGCGCATCCGCATCGCGCAGTGGCGGGAGCCGTCGCGCAGCACGCCGGCGACCATCCGGATCTCCTCGGTCTCCTTTCCTGAGAGCGCGGGGTCCTCGCCGGCGGCCAGGGTCTCGTCCGAGCCCTTCACCACCAGGCGCTCCATGACCAGCGCGCAGCCGGCCACCCCTTCGGGCCACAGGATGCGACCCAGGGCCTCCTCCAACGGGACGTCTCCGGGCAGCTCCTCCTGCTCCACCGGGGTCAGCTCGTCCGGGTCGGCGGGGGAGTCGATCCCCAGCAGACCGGCCAGAGCGGGCTCCGCTGTCAGCAGCTCCGAGGTCGGTACCAGGGCGTACAGCCCCAACGGTCGGTCCCACCCCTGTTCGGCGGCGTGGCGTTCCAGGTCCATGACGGCTTCGCGAATGTTCGACACGTTTCCATGGTGGCCGATGTGGGAACCTCGCCGCGCCCGTTCGCCGGCAGTAGGGTCGCGTGGGGGCCGTCCGTTTGCGACTCCGATACCCCAACGATGCAGCCTTGTCACCTGCCTATGGGGGATTTCGGGAACCCGGGGGCCACCGCATAAGTTTTCACCAATAAGGCGCCACACGCGCACCAGAACGCACCTAGCCAGAACGAGGGGGAGGCGTGAGCTTCCGATCGCCCGGCGCACCACCTGCGCGTATGCCTCGCCGATCAAGGTTGCTCGCGCCAGTCGCGGCGACCGTGGTCGTCATCATCGCGGGATTGATGCTCGCCGCGAACTTTTGGACCGACTACAAGTGGTTCAACGCCATCGGCTACACCTCGGTCTTCCTGACCGAGCTGTGGACCCGTGTCCTGCTGTTCGCCGTCGCCGCACTGGTGATGGCGGTCATCGTCGGCGCGAGCATCTTCTTCGCCTACAGGGCCCGGCCCGGTATCCGGCCGATGAGCCTGGAACAGCAGGGGCTGGACCGCTACCGCCAGTCCATCGACCCGCACCGCAAGCTCTTCTTCTGGATCGCGGTGGGCGCCCTGGCGCTCCTGTCCGGAGCCGCCGCGAGCGGTGACTGGCGCGTCTACCTCCAGTTCGTGAACAGCGTGGACTTCGGCGTCAACGACCCCGAGTTCGGCATCGACATCGCCTTCTTCGCGTTCACCTATCCGTTCCTGCGGATCCTGCTCGGCTACATGTACGCGGCGGTCATCCTGGCGTTCATCGCCGCGGTCATCGTCCACTACCTGTACGGCGGTGTGCGTCTCCAGAACGACAGCGGCCAGCGCGCCACCCCCGCGGCCCGAGTGCACCTGTCGGTGCTGCTGGGCCTCTTCGTGCTGCTGCGCGCCGGTTCCTACTGGCTCGACCGCTACGGACTGGTCTTCTCCAACCGCGGCTACACCTTCGGCGCCTCCTACACCGACGTCAACGCCGTCAAGACCGCGCTGACCATCCTCACCGTCATCTCGGTGATCTGCGCGCTCCTGTTCTTCGCCAACATCGTCTTCAAGAACACGATGATCCCGGTGGCCTCTCTCGGTCTGCTGGTGCTGTCCGCGGTGGTCGTCGGCGTGGCCTACCCCGAGATCGTCCAGCGCTTCCAGGTCAACCCGAACGAGCAGCGCCTGGAGAGCCCCTACATCGAGCGCAACATCGAGAGCACGCGCGAGGCGTACGGGATCGCCGACACCGAGGTGATCGACTACGACGCCACCACCGAGCTCACCCCTCAGGAGCTGGCGGCCGAGGCCGACACCATCCCCAGCGTGCGTCTGGCCGACCCGGCCGTGGTCTCGCAGACCTTCCAGCAGATGCAGCAGGTCCGAGGCTTCTACCAGTTCCCGGACGTGCTGGAGGTCGACCGCTATCCGGACGCCGACGGCAACCTGATCGACACGATCGTCGCCGTCCGCGAACTCGACGGTCCGCCCGCCGACCAGGACAACTGGCTCAACCGGCACCTGATCTACACCCACGGCTACGGCATGGTCGCCGCCGCGGGCAACCTGATCGACAACGAGGGCCGCCCGGTCTTCACCGAGTACAACATCCCGCCGCGTGGTGAGCTCAGCGACGTCGTGGGCGAGTACGAGCCGCGTATCTACTATGGTCGCGAGGGCGCCGACTACGTCATCGTCCAGGCCGAGGAGGAGTACGACCACCCCCTCGACCCCGAGGCCGAGGAGCCCGACGTCCCCACGCTCGAGGACGCCGTGGAATCCAGCCCGAGCCCGGACTCGGACGAGGCCCGCGCCCCGGCCGACGGCGCCGACGAGTCCCAGGACGCGGACGCCGAGGCCACCGAGGAGGGCGAGGACGGTGACACCGCCAGTGGCTCCCAGGCCTACAACCGTTACGACGGTGACGGCGGCGTGCCGCTGAACAACTTCTTCGACCGCATCCTGTTCGCGATCAAGTACCAGGAAACGAGCATCCTGCTCAACAGCGCGATCACGAGCGACTCGCGCATCCTCTACGAGCGCGACCCGCTGGACCGTGTCGAGAAGGTCGCCCCGTTCCTCACCGTCGACAGCCGCCCCTACCCGGCGGTGGTCGAGGGTCGTGTCGTGTGGATCGTCGACGGTTACACCACCTCCGACGGCTACCCGTACGCGAACCGCATCGACTTCACCCAGGCGGTGACCGACACCTTCACGGACGGTTCGGCCCAGCAGGTCGGCGCGCTGCCCGGCAACGAGGTCAACTACATCCGCAACTCGGTGAAGGCGACCGTCGACGCCTACGACGGCACCGTCACCCTGTACGGGTGGGACGAGAACGACCCGGTCCTCCAGACCTGGCAGGGCGCCTTCCCGGGCACGATCGTCGACCGGGACGAGATGAGCGACGAGCTCGTCCAGCACCTGCGCTACCCGGACGACCTGTTCAAGGTGCAGCGCGAGATCATGCGCGAGTACCACGTCACCGACGCCGCGTCCTACTACGGTGGTCAGGACTTCTGGACGGTCCCCAACGACCCGACCCAGGAGGGGGAGGTCTCCGAGCCGCCCTACCGCCAGACCATCAACTTCCCGGGCGCCGAGGAGCCGAGCTTCTCGCTGACCACCACGTTCGTGCCGCGTAACCGTGAGAACCTGGCCGCGTTCATGGCGGTGGACAGCAACCCCGAGTCGGACGAGTACGGCAAGCTCAAACTGCTGGAACTGCCTCGAAGCACGGTGATCTTCGGTCCCGGCCAGGTGCAGAACGCCTTCGACTCCGACGCCGACGTGCGCGAGGTGCTGCTCCCGCTGGAGCAGTCCAACGCCGAGGTGACACGAGGCAACCTGCTGACCCTGCCGTTCGCCGGCGGTCTGCTCTACGTGGAGCCCCTCTACGTTCAGGCCGGTGGCGGCGGAGCCGCGTCCTTCCCGCTGCTCCAGCAGGTCATGGTCGGCTTCGGTGAGGAGGTCGCGATCGGCAGCAACCTCCAGGACGCCCTGAACAACCTGTTCGAGGGCGGCGAGGGTCCGCTTCCGGACCCGGACGAGGGCTCCGAGGAGTCCACCGGGGACGACGAGACCTCCGAGGCGGGCTCCGAACCCTCGGACCTCACCGACGCCCTCAACGAGGCCGTCGAGGCCTGGGAGGAGGCCCAGAACGCCAACGAGGAGGCCAACGAGCGTCTGCGCGACGCTCTGGAGGCCCTCGAGGAGGCCGCGGGCGAGAACTAGTCCTCGCCCCTTCGGGGTGAGGTCGTGACGCGGGGCGGGATCCGGACGGGTCCCGCCCCGCTCTCGTGTCCGGGGTGTCCGGCGTCTCCGACCGTCGATTTGGCGTTCACCCCGTGGGCACGCTAACGTAGTGAACACAACGACGCGGGGTGGAGCAGTTCGGTAGCTCGCTGGGCTCATAACCCAGAGGTCGCAGGTTCAAATCCTGTCCCCGCTACCAGGTTCGGGCCCGGGAGAAATCCCGGGTACGGTACTTTTCCCGACTTTTCACCCCGGTGAAAATCGGAAATGTCCTTCCGGGGTTTTCCACACGGTGGGATGAGGGTCGAGATCGAGTGATCGATCGAGGTCGGGTGGGTTCTCCATCGGTTCGGCGGAAGTCGGAACGGATTTGCCACCCGAGAGTGAATGCCCTAAAGTGGAGAACACAACGACGCGGGGTGGAGCAGTTCGGTAGCTCGCTGGGCTCATAACCCAGAGGTCGCAGGTTCAAATCCTGTCCCCGCTACCAGGAAAAGCGCCGGTCGGAGAAATCCGACCGGCGCTTTCTCGTGCGCGGATACCTCGAATCCGAGGGGGACCGCGGATCCCGTGCGGCCCGGAGGGTCGGGTCGCACGGGATCACGCTCAGCGGGTGCGGCCCTCCACCAGTTCGACGATACGGTCGGCCCGCTCGGCCACCTTCGGGTCGTGGGTCACCACGACCACGGCGGCGTCGTGGTCCCGCGCCTGCTCGATCAGCTGGTCCATGATCATGGTGCTGCTGGCGGCGTCCAGAGCACCCGTGGGCTCGTCGGCGAGGATCAGGGCGGGGTCACGACTCAACGCGCGCGCCAAGGCCACACGCTGCTGCTCACCGCCGGAGAGCTGGTGCGGCTGAGAGTGCAGCCGGTGACCCAGCCCCACCGACTCCAGCAGCTCCTTGGCGCGGGCCCGACGACGCAGTAGCGGCACCCCGGAGAGCACCATCGGCACCCCCACGTTGGACAGCGCGGTCCGCCGCTCCAACAGATGGAACTGCTGGAAGACGAAGCCGATCCCGTCACCGCGCAACCGCGACCTCGATCCCTCGCGCAGGCCGGTGGTGTCCACCCCGTCGAAGACGTAGGACCCGCCGCTGGGCCGGTCGAGCAGACCCAGCACGTTCAGCAGCGTGGACTTGCCCGACCCGGACTGCCCGATGATCGCGACGACCTCGCCGCGGGCGACGTCGAAGGTGCAGTCGTGCAGCACGTCGATGCGTTCGCCCGACACCATGAAGTGCCGGGTCAGCCCCTCCACCCGGAGCAGCGGAGAGGCGGGTGAACGCACCGGGGTGGGGAGCAGGTGGGGAGCCTCGAACGACATCTAGCTCTCCTCCGCGATTTCCGGGTCCTCGAAGTCCTCATCGAACTCCTCGTCGAACTCGTCCATGGGCTCCTCGGGGATGTCGAAACGCGGGTCGAGCGGGATCGGGTCCATGACCTTCTCGCCCACGCTCAGACCTTCGGTGACCTCCAGGAAGTTCCCATCGGACAGACCCAGGGAGATCTCACGGACCTCCTCGGAGCCGTCGTCGCCGATCACGATGACCTCGCCCGACTCGGAGTTGCCGCGCACGGCGGTCACCGGGATCACGATGACGTTCTCGGCCTCGCCGGTGCTCACCGACAGCTTGCCCTGCACACCGTCGAAGACGGTCAGGTCGGAGGGGACCCGGCAGGACAGCTCGGAGCCGCCGCCCTCGCCGCCGCCGGTCTCGTCGTCCCCCTCGGAGGAGGAGTCGTTCCCGGCACCGAGCCCGATGAACTCGCATTCCGCGGCGGGCGGACCCTTGTCGATCTTGAGCATGATCTCGCCCGGGTCGTCGTAGAACCGGTAGAGGTCGTTGGCCGGGACCTGGGCCACCGCCTGGAACTTCCCGCTGGAGACCGTGGCTACCGTGGCCCCGGGCTCCAGCACGTCACCGACCAGGACGTCGTCCAGACCGGACAGGGTGCCGCTCGCGGGCGCGTACAACGTCACCTCACGAGTGGCCGGGGCGTCCTCCTCCCCGTCTTCACCCTCGACGGCCCCGCCCTCGGCGGGCAGGGAGACGTTGACGACCGGAGCGCCCTTGTCCACGCTCGCGCCGTCGTTCAACCACAGATGGGTGACGGTCCCGCCCTGACGGGCCCGGACCTTCTCCCCGGATTCGGCGCGGACGATGGCGTCCAGCACCAGTACGGAGCTGACCGTCCCCAACTCGACCTCGACCGGCTCTCCGCTCACGTCGGAGGCGGTCCCGATGAAGTCCTCGTCCGAGGGGTCGGCTCCGGACCGCGACAGCAGGAGGTAGCCCGAGCCGACCAGTCCCAGCAAGAGGACGGTGACGGCGCCGACGATGATCCACTTCTTCACTTGTTCTCCTATTCCCGCAGCCCTGCGACGACGGACGCGCGCAGCGCCCGGATCGCGGGGATGATCCCGGCCAAGAGCCCGACGAAGGCGGCGCTGCCCAGACCGACCAGTACGGCCGACGGCGGCACCACCATGGCGATATCGGGGGGCAGCGCGACGAAGTTCCCGATGACGGCCCCCGCGACGGCCACCAGGGCGAACGACAGGAGCAGGGCGATGAGCCCGGCCACCACGGCCACCACGACGGCCTCCATGACCACCGCCACGAACAGGGTGAACCGGCTCGCGCCCAAGGCGCGGTAGGTCGCCAGTTCGCGCCGTCGTTCCCGGACGGTGACCAGCCCGACGTTGAGGACGCCGAGCAGGCCGGTGGTGAGGGTGATGGCGGCGATACCGATCAGACCCCACGACATGATGTCGATGAGCTCCTGGGTCTGCTCCGCGTAGTCGGCCCGATAGATCATGAGGTCGGGGCGGCCGTCGGCGCTCCACCGCCACTTCGCCGACGACAGACGCTCGGTGAACTCCTCACCGTTGTCCATGTCCTCGGCGGCGCTGTCGGCGGGGTCGAGGAGGGCGACGTGGGTGACCCCCAGCTCGCTCTCGCCCGGTGACATGCCGCCGGCCTCGGCGTCCCAGGTGGGGCCGAAGATCATCTCCTCGGTGATCGGGGAACGCAGCAGGTAGGCGCTGTACCAGTCCCCGTCGAAGGCCGACCCTTGAGAGACGCCGACCACACGCACGTCGATCCAGCGGTCGGTGCCCATCTGGATCTCGGTGCTGTCGCCGATGATGTCCCCGAGCGCCTGGTTCACGACCAGGACCGGAGCCTGGGAGCCCAGGTCGGCCTCGGTGAACCAACGCCCCTGGAGGATGTTGATCCGGCGGATCTCGGCCATGGACACGTCCACGGCCGTGAGGTCGACGTAGTCGAGGGTCTCGTCGCCGTTCCGGAAGACGGCGCTCTGCGCGGGCATCTGGGAGAGCGAGACCTTCTCGGCCCCGGCGCGCGCGATGTCCTCCTCGTAGGCGGCCATGTCGGTGACCGCCGAGAAGGACGTCACCTGCATGGTGGCGGCTCGCCCCGCGTTGGCCTCGCTCTCGGCGGTGGCGTAGCGCTGCCCGAGGTCGCCGGCGGTGACCACGATGATCAGAGCGCCGACACCGACGACGATCCCCGCGCAGGACAGGATGGTCCGGGCCACGTTGGCCCGGGAACCGGCGAAGGCCAGCAGGATCCCGGCGGTGAGGGAACGCAGCATTGGGCCCCTTCCCGTGTGTGTCTGTAGGACCCGGCGCGGCTTCGGCGGCGCCGGGGTGGCCCACGAAGGCGGGCTGACAACAGACCCATCGCGGGACCGAGGGGTTTCGGTTCACTCTGGGAGGATTTTTCTACAGGACCGTTCGAAAGTCCCTTACGCCACGCACGTATCCGAAGGGGTGAGGGCGGGAACGGTGCTCAGTCGACCTCGAAACCGTCGCAGGTGATACGGGCCCCCTCTGCCGCGTCGGACCAGATCACCGTGTACACGCCGCTCCGGAGCGGGTCGGCGTCGAAGTCGTCGGGGTAGACCAGTCCGGTCCACTCGTCGGAGGCGAGCTCGGCCTCGGCGGTCGCGGTTCCGCCCTCCGGGTCGGTGACGGTGGCGAAGACCGTGCCGGAACGCTCGTGGTCGGCGTCGATCAGCCCCAGTTCGACCGAGGCCTCGTCCACGACGGTCTCCCGGGGAGCGTGGCTGCGCCAGAGACCGGGGACCTCGGGGTCGACGGCCGGATCGCAGGAGAAACCGTCCGGTTCGAAGTGGGCCTCGGCCACCCCGAGGCCCGGCATCCGTGTGTCGGCGGAGTCGCGTACGGACTCGGCGATCATCTCGCTGAGTTCCATGGGGCTCTTGCCGTGGCCCTCCGCGCAGGCGGTGGTGGCCAGGAGGAGGGCCGCTCCGCAGAGCACGACCGTACGTGGGAGACGGGTTGTCGTGGTCAGCACACAGCGCACATTACTACTCGACGTGTTCTTTCGAGTGCCGAACGTGCTCGACGGTGTCGATTCAGGGGCGACGCAGCGGTGTGGGGCCGCCGTTGAGCCAGGTCAGGGTCTGCTCGTGCAGGGTCCCGTTGGTGCACACCAGAGGGCCGCCGTCCTCGAAACCCTGCCCTCGCAGAGCACTGGCGCGGCCACCGGCCTCCTCCAGGATGATCGGCAGCGGCGCGGCGTCCCACAACGACAGCTCGGGCTCGGCGGCGATGTCCACCACACCCTCCGCGACCATCACGTGCGACCAGAAGTCGCCGTAGGCGCGGGTCCGCCAGACCGAGCGGGTGAGTCCCAGGAACGACTCCAACCGCCCCTGCTCCTCCCAGCCGGTCAGTGAGGAGAAGCTCAGCGACGCGTCCGAGAGTTCGGTGACCTGGGAGACCTGGCAGCGAGTGGCCTTGGAGAGGTTCCGTCCGGCCCACGTGCCCCCGCCCTGTGAGGCCCACCAGCGCCGGTGCAGAGCCGGAGCGGACACGAGGCCGACCACGGGCCGATCGCCCTCGAGCAGGGCGATGAGGGTCGCCCACACCGGGACACCCCGCACGTAGTTCTTGGTGCCGTCGATGGGATCGATGACCCATACCCGGTTGCTGTTGCCGCTCTTGCCGAACTCCTCGCCGACCACCGCGTCACGGGGACGGGCACGCGAGAGCACCCCTCGCAGGGTCTCCTCGACCATACGGTCGGCCTCGGTGACCGGGGTCAGGTCGGGTTTGGTGTCCACGACCAGGTCGAGCGAGCGGAAACGCTTCAGCGCGATGTCGTCGGCAGCGTCGGCGAGCACGTGTGCCAGCCGCAGATCATCGTCAAAGGACCCCATGGCGGGTAACGCTACCGTCCCGGGAAGGCTCATGCCCAAAGCGGGGCCGGCGCGTGACCGGAGTGTGATGACCTGTGCCGCGAACGCCTACCCTGCCCTGTGTGCGTCGAATCCGGGGAACGGCGCCCGAAACGGAACACGTGTTCCCGCCCCGCGCCCACCCGAGGGCGGCGGAGCGGATGTGAGGATGAGGCCATGGGGACCGTGAGCGGAGACGGACGCGCGGGAGCGGGTGTCGGCGCCCGGGAACGGCTGCTGGACGCCGCCTACACCGAGGTGCTGGCGGGCCACTGGGGCGGCCGCAGGATGGTCGACATCGCCCGCGCGGCCCGGGTGTCCAGGCAGACCCTCTACAACGTGTTCGGGAGCAAGGAGGGGCTGCTCCAGGCCGTGGTGGTACGCGAGGTCAACGCGCTCATGGACACCGTCGAACGTGTCCTGGAGGCCGACGGTCACGATCCAGCGCACGCCGTCGGTCGCACCATCCGCATGGTGCTGCTCGGCGCCCGGGACAACCCGTTGCTGCGGGCCGTGGTCACCGGAGACGACGAACTCCTCCCCGTGCTCACCACCCGCTCCGAACCGCTCCTGGACGCCCTGGGCGAACGGATCCACCGCACCCTGCGCGAACACTGTCCGAACGCCGATCCCGGGGTCGCCGAGACGGTCGCCGACGTCACCCTTCGTCTGCTCGTCTCGTACTCGCTTCAGCCGATCGACCCGGACCTGGCCGCGCGGAGGGTCGAGATGGTCGTGCACGGGATACTGCTCCCGGTCGACCGCTGACCACGGGCACGGCGACGGGCCGGCGCCCTTGAGACCCGGACCTCCACCTACCTCTGGTGATGGTGAGGGGTCTGTTCCGGGCGGTATCGGCCGGGAGACCAGCGCTCCGGAGAACGGCGCTCGCACGGCTCCGGGGCCGGGGCCGCTCGACGCGGCCACCCCGGCGGTCTCAGGGCGTCGGGCTCTGCGGAGCGGGCTCGGAGTCGTCCTCGCCCTCACGACTGGAGAGCAGACGTCTCAGCGAGGCCACCCGGTCCGGGTCGGCCTCACCCCGATCCAAAGCCGCGCCTATGGCGCAATCGGGGGCGTCGGCCTGGTGGGTGCAGTCGGGGGGACAGTCGGCGGCGAACTCGTCCAGGTCGTGGAAGCCCCGCACGATCTCCTCGGGTCCGATGTGCGCCAGACCGAAGCTGCGCACCCCCGGGGTGTCGATCAACCAGCCGCCCTCGAACTCCAGCGCCAGTGCCGAGGTGGAGGTGTGCCGGCCTCGACCGGTGACGGCGTTGACATGCCCGACGGCCCGGTCGGTGCCCGGCACCAGCCGGTTGACCAGGGTCGACTTGCCCACACCGGAGGAACCCACGAACACCGTGGTCCTCCCGGCCAGACGCGAACGCAGCTCCTCCAACCCCTCGTCCGGTTCCAGGACCTCGTAGGGCAGCCCCAACGGCCGGTAGATGGCCAACATCTCATCGGGGGAGGCCAGATCGGCCTTGGTCAGACAGAGCAGCGGCTCCAGCCCGGCGGCGTAGGCGGCCACCAGGCAACGGTCCACGAAACGCGGTTGCGGGGCCGGGTCGGCCAGGGCGCAGACGATGGCGAGCTGGTCGGCATTGGCGACGATCACCCGTTCCACCGGGTCGGTGTCGTCGGCGGTCCTTCGTAGGACGGAGGCGCGTTCGCGCACCCGGACCACCCGGGCCAGGGTGTCGGGTCGGCCGGACAGGTCGCCGACCACGTCCACACGGTCGCCGACCACGATGGAGCCGCGGCCGAGCTCACGGGCCTTCATCGCCACGACGGGGACGCCGTCCACCAGACAGCGGTAGCGCCCACGGTCGACCGCGGTGACCAGGCCCTCACGGGCGTCCTCGTGCTTGGGCCGTTTACGGGTGCGTGGGCGGGAACCGCCCCGGGCCCGCACCCTGATGTCGTCCTCGTCCAGGTGACGCCCACCGCCCCGGGTGCGGCTCATGACAGGACCTCCGTCCACAGGCCGGGGAAGTCGGGCATCGTCTTGCGCGTGGTGGCGATGTTCTCCACCTCCACCCCGGGCACCGCGAGCCCGATCACCGCTCCGGAGGTGGCCATCCGGTGGTCGTCGTAGGAGTGGAAGACCCCGCCGTGCAACGGTCGAGGACGGATCACCAGGCCGTCGGGCAGCTCTTCGACGTCCCCGCCCAGGCGGTTGATCTCGGTGGCCAGGGCGGCGATCCGGTCGGTCTCGTGCCGGCGCAGGTGCGCGATGCCGGTCAGTCGGGAGGGGGAATCGGCCAGGGCCGCCACGGCGGCGATGGTCGGGGTGAGCTCCCCGACGTCGCGCAGGTCGGCGGTGATGCCGTGGATCGCCCCGGTACCGCGCAGGGTCAGGTTCTCGCCCCGATCGCCCGAACGGGAGACCTCGCCGCCCATACGGGTGAACAGCTCGCGCAGCACGTCACCGGGCTGGGTGGTGTGCTCCGGCCAGCCCTCGACGGTGACCTCGCCCTTGCTCACGAGGGCCGCCGCCAGGAAGGGCGCCGCGTTGGACAGATCCGGCTCCACGGCGATCTCCGAGACCCGGAGCGGGCCGGGCTCCACCCTCCAGGAGTTCTCACCGGTGGTGACCGCGGCCCCGGCGGCCCGCAGCATCTCCACCGTCATGTCCAGATGCGGCTGGGAGGGCACGGGCGGCCCTTCGTGGCGTACGTGCACCCCCTCGTCGAACCGGGCCCCCGCGAGCAGCAGGGCCGAGACGAACTGGGAGGAACCGGAGGCGTCCAACGTGACCTCGCCGCCGCGCACCGACCCCGTGCCGTGGATGGTCAGCGGCAGGGCACCGCGATCCTCGTCGTCGATACGTGCGCCCAGGGCGCGCAGCGCGCGGAGGAGCTCGTCCACCGGCCGTTCCCGCGCGCGCGGATCGCCGTCGAAGTCCACCCGACCGTCGGCCAGGGCGGCCACCGGTGGGACGAAGCGCATGACGGTTCCGGCGTTGCCCACGTCGATCGAGGCCGGTCCGCGCAGCGGGGCCGGGGTGACGACGAGGTCGGGGGTGTCCGGATCGTCGGAGGGGACCTCCTCGACCCGCGTGCCGAGCGCGCGCAGGGCGCCCACCATCAGCTCGCTGTCCCGGCTCACCAGGGGGCGGCGTACCGCGCAGGGCCCTTCCGCGAGCGCGGCGATGATCAGGGCCCGGTTGGTCACGGACTTGGAACCGGGCAGGCGGACACGGGCCCGTACCGGGCTGTCCGCGCGAGGCGCGGGCCAGTGCTCCCCGGCGGGGACGTCGGTCGGTCGGGGAGGCGTGGGCACGGAGTCAGGCATGACACAAGGTTATCGGGCCGGGGCGGCCGGTGCCGGAACGGAGACCGACCTGTGGAAAAGCCCGGGCCCGGGGGCCGGGGCCCGAAGCCCCCGGGCGCCGGACGTATCCTGGAATGCGCCATGGTGTATCTGGATCACGCAGCCACGACCGAGGTCCGCCCCGAGGTGATCGCCGATGTGGCGGCGCAGCTCGGTGCCCTCGGCAATCCCTCCTCACTCCACGCGCACGGTCGGTCCGCCCGCCGTGTCGTCGAGGAGTCCCGAGAACACATCGCCGACGCGGTGGGCGCCACCCCGCACGAGGTCGTCTTCACCGCCGGCGGGACCGAGTCGAACAACATCGCGATCAAGGGCCTCTACTGGGCCCGGCACGCCGAGGACCCCGCCAGGACCCGGATCCTCATCGGCGCCGTGGAACACCACGCCGCCCTCGACCCCGCCCGCTGGATGGCCGACCACCAAGGGGCCCTCTGCGAAGAGCTCCCCGTGGACGCCCGGGGCCGGGTGGAACCCGACGTGCTGCGCGCCGCCATCGAACGCGACCCCGCGTCCGTCGCCCTGGTGTCGGTGATGTGGGCCAACAACGAGATCGGCACCCTGCAACCGGTCCGAGAACTGGCCGCCGTCGCCGCCGAGTACGGGGTGCCCTTCCACACCGACGCGGTCCAGGCGATCGGCGTCGAAGAGGTCGACTTCGCCGCGTCCGGGGTCGGCGCGCTGACCTTGAGCGGCCACAAACTCGGCGGCCCGGTGGGGACCGGAGCCCTCGTGGTGGCCCGAGGCCTCGCCCCGACCCCCGTCCTGCACGGGGGAGGCCAGGAACGCGACATCCGCTCCGGCACCCTCTCCGCGCCCCTCACCCGAGGCCTGGCCACCGCCGTACGCCTCGCCGCCGAGGGCCGCGAGAAACACGTCGCGCACCTGAAAGAGCTCCGCGACGAACTGGAGGACCGGGTACGCCGAGTCGTGCCCGACGTGGTCGTCAACGGCGACCTCGACCGCCGGCTGCCGGGGATCTCCCACCTGTCCTTCCCCGGATGCGAGGGCGACGCCCTGCTCATGCTCCTCGACGCCCGCGGCGTCTCCTGCTCGACCGGCTCGGCCTGCTCGGCCGGGGTGGCCCAGCCCAGCCACGTGCTGCTGGCCACGGGCGCCGCCCCCGAGACCGCGCTCAGCAGCCTGCGCCTGTCCCTCGGACGGACCTCCACCCGAGAGGACATCGACCGGCTCGTCGAGGAGATCGGACCCGCCGTCGAACGCGCCCGCGCGGCCATGGCCAAACGCCGACGCTGAAGGTAGGAGACCGCGGACCGGCCCCACTCCAGGGGGTGCCGGCCCTGGTCTCGGTCGGGGCCTCGGCTAGCCGGCGCGCTGGACGGTGATCGACTCCAGGACGATGTCGTCGGTGGGGCGATCGTTGCCGTCGGTCTCGACGGTGGAGATCTCGTTCACGATCTCCAGCGACTCCTCGTCCGCGACCTTGCCGAAGATGGTGTGCATGTTGTTCAGGTGCGGGGTGGGGGCGACCGTGATGAAGAACTGGGAGCCGTTCGTGCCCGGGCCGGAGTTGGCCATGGCGAGGATCCCGGGGTCGTCGAAGGTCAGACCGGACTCGAACTCGTCCTGGAACTGGTAGCCGGGACCACCCCGACCGCTGCCCTGCGGGTCTCCGCCCTGGACCATGAAGTCCTGGATGACCCGGTGGAAGATCGTGCCGTCGTAGAACTCGTCCGCTCCGGTCTCGGGGTTGGTCGCCAGATCGCCCTCGGCCAGACCCACGAAGTTGGCCACGGTGATGGGGGCCTCTTCGGGGTACAGCTCCACCTCGATGTCGCCCGCGCTGGTGTGCAGCACGGCGCCCTCGACGCCGTCGATGTCCACTTCGGCGGGGAGCGGCGACTCCTCGGGGGCGGTGGGGGTCTCCGCGTCCGGAGCGGTGTCGGAGTCGTTCTCCGACGAGCCGCAGGCGGCGGTGGCGAACAGAGCGGTACAGGCGAGGATCGAGACCGGCAGGGTCAAGCGGTTCATCGGTTCACTTCCGAGGTCGGATGCGCGGCGGGGGTGGCACACAGATTACTGCGAATCGGTAGAGGCGAGAGCTTCGGGGGTAGGGCCGAAACCCGGACATCTCTCATACGGAGGGTCCGGTCGGGTCCTCGTCACCGTCCCGTTCACGACGGTCCGATCCCTGTTCACGTCGCTCGCGCTCACGACGCTCGCGCTCCTCACGCTCCTGGAACTCGCGGGCCCGACGGCGCTGCTCCTCCGCGCGTTCACGGCAGCGACGCAGGAACTCCTCGTCCTCCTCCGGGGTGGCGGCCCGGGCCCGCCCGGGGTGCTCGTATTCGGGGAAGGGGGAGGGCGGCCCCACCGGTCCGTTCACGGCGGGCTCACGGGGCGGACGGCCGAGCAGGAACCACGCTATGGCGCCGATCTTGGGGAGGAGCAGGACGATCACGGCCCAGGCGGGTTTGGGGAGGAGCCGGATCCGTTCCGCGTCGGACCCGATGACGTCGAAGAGCACGTACACCCAGAACGCCAGCGACATCAGTGTGAGGAAGAGGGCGAGGTAGACCAACGGACCTTCCAATCGGGGGAAACACTCGACAGGCTAGGGCGACATCGCCGACTTTGTCCTGACTTGTCAAGGATGGCCGCACCCGCCTCGTCGCTTGACCATTCACCCCGAGCCAAGAGAAGGTCGTCTCCAAGGGGCCGGGGTGTCGCACCGAGGGTATGTCACGCCACGCCCCTCGAGGCGTCGGCGAGAACGGGAGAGGTTATGGGTATGAACTCCGCGTTGCCTTCGGCGATGTGGCTCCCCTTCGGGGCGCGGATGTTGCGTGCCCGCTCCGACCGGGGGCTCTCTCGCGCCGAACTGGCCGAGAGCGTCGGGGTCACCGACGACAAGCTCCGCGAGGTCGAGGACGCGCACTGCCGACCCGCCCGCTCCCTGGTCGAACGAGTCGACACGGCCCTGGGCGCCGAACACCGCCTGGTCGACGCCTGGGCGATCACGCTCCAGGCCGAGGCCTTCCCGAACGAGTTCGGGGACATGTGCGAACTCGGTACGCACGCCACACGCCTGTGGGAGCACCAGCCGATGACGGTCCCGGCCTTCCTGCGGACCCGGGAGTACTCGCGGGCGATCCTGGAACCGCTCTACTCCCATGTGGGCCCGGAGGAGATCGAGGCCCTCGTGGACGACGAGATGGCCGACAGGGCGGCGATGACCGGCCCGGACGGTCCGGAACTGCGGGTGGTCCTCAACGAGTCGGTGCTCCAACGCCCCCAGGGCGGTCCCCAGGTCCTCAACGAGCAGCGCGCCTTCCTCGCCGATCTGATCAAGGCGGGCATCGTCAGCCTCGCGATCATCCCCGAGGAGACGCCCTCGCACCCGGGATTGGGCGGGGCCTTCCGGATGATGGAGTTCGCCGACCGGCCCAGCATGGTCTACGCCTTCGCCGCTCAAGGAGGCGAGCTCACCGGGGACAGCGAGGACGTCGGCCACTGCCGGATGGTGCGCGACGCCATCGAGGAGGCCTGTGTCGACCTCACCCCCGAGTCCGAGCTCCTCTGCGGGCATCCCTCCGCCGAGTGACACCGGGCACGGGTCGTTGACCGATCGGTGCCGGAAAGGTCTTGGGGGTGTGTCCGGGGATGGGTTAGGTTGCCCGCCATGGATATCGCTATCACCTCCGGATACGTCGTGCCCGTCGTGGGAGACCCCATCGAGGGCGGGACGGTCCTCATCTCGGACGGGCGGATCACCGCGGTGGGCGCCGCCGACGAGGTCACCGTGCCCGAGGGCGTCGAGGTCGTCGACGCCGCCGGCAAGTGGGTCCTGCCCGGCTTCATCGAGGCCCACGGCCACGTCGGAATCCACGAGGAGACCATCGGTTGGGCCGGTGACGACACCAATGAGATGACCGACCCCAACGGTGCCCGTATGCGGGCGATCGACGCGATCAACCCCGCCGACCAGGGTTTCGTCGACGCTCTCTCGGGTGGTGTCACCAGCTCCGTGATCAAGCCCGGTTCGGGCAACCCCATCGGCGGCCGGACCGTCGCCATCAAGATGTGGGGCCGCAGCATGGAGGATCGCCTGCTCAAGGAGCCGGCCAGCGTCAAGAGCGCCCTGGGCGAGAACCCCAAACGCGTCTACGGTGACAAGAACACCCTCCCCTCCACCCGCCAGGGCGTGGCCGCGGTCATCCGCGACGCCTTCACCAAGGCGCAGGACTACAAGGCCAAGCGCGACCACGCCCGGAGCGAGGGGACCCCCTTCGACCGGGACAACACGCTGGAGACCCTCGTCCAGGTACTCGACGGCGATGTCCCCTGGTGCCAGCACGTGCACCGCGCCGACGACATGCACACCGCGATGCGGCTGGCCGACGAGTTCGGCTACCGGCTCATCATCAACCACTGCACCGAGGGCCACCTGCTGGCCGACGAGATCGCCGCACGCGAGATCCCGGTCATCACCGGACCGTTGATGACCAGCCGCTCCAAGGTCGAGGTCGGCAACCGTACGCTGGCCGGTCCCGGGATCCTGGACCGGGCGGGCGTCAAGGTCGCCCTGACCACCGACGCCCCGGTCATCCCCATCGAATACCTCGTCTACCAGGCGATCCTGTGCGTCAAGGAGGGCATGGACCGCGACTCCGCGATCCGCGCGCTCACCGTCAACCCCGCCGAGATCATGGGCCTGGACGACCGCGTGGGCTCGTTGAAGCCGGGTCTGGACGCCGACGTGGTGGTCTGGTCGGGCGACCCGCTCGACATCATGAGCCGCGCTCTGCGGGTGTTCGTCGGCGGCCGTGAGGTGTACACCTACGACGAGGAACGACGCGAGGGCAAGGCGGCCGACCCCTACTACAGGGAGGCCTGACCCGCGCGAACCCGACGGCCCGTAGCGCTCCACCGGTCGTTCGGACCTCGGGCCCGCCTCGCTCCGTGAGGGGTGTCTAAGGACCCCCCGACGCCGCGACGCCTCCTCTAAGGAGGGTCGCGGCGTCGTCGTTCGAGGAACTCTCCCGATGTGCCGCGGGGGTCCTTATCGGAAGTCTGGAGACATCGGGAAGAGGTTTCCCGGTGTGACGGACCGAGGAGGGCCCATGCACCACGATCTCAGCGCTCAGGCGGCCGACCTGTACCGGGTCGAGATGGAACGTCTCGCCCGGGAGGAGCGGATGGCACGGGAGGCGAGGAGGACGGAGCGGGAGAAGGAACGTGAGAAGAGGAGGAGGCGGTGACACCGCGACCCGGTGGCCGGGTTCGGTCGGGAGGGCGGATCAGACCGGGGGCGTCGACCAGAACACGAAGGTCAACGCCACCCCGAGGACGGTGGACACCAGTCCGATGAAGAACAGCGCGACACTCTTGCCCAGAGCCGCGTTCATGTGGCCGACGAGAGCGTGGTCGGCGGGGTGTTCCGGGTCGTAGCGGACCTGGAGGAGCTGGTCGACCACCGGTTCGAAGGAGCCGCTCGCGACCGGATGACGGTGGTGGACCTCGCGTCCGTCGGCCGCCCGGAAGTGGAGGGTGAACGGGTGGACTCGATAGGTGCGGTGTCGCTCGTTGTTCCCTTTTCGCCGACGCACTTCGGTCCAGGCGTCGGTGACCACCCCGGTCGCCTCCGCGGTGAGTCTCCGCTCTCCGGTACCACGACGGATCAGGCCGCGGACGGCGAGAACGAGGAATACCGGTCCGAGGACGGCGAACAGGAGCGGGACGAACCTCCCCGCGGCCTCGCCCCCGTTCAGAACTAGGACGCCGACACCCAGGACGAGGGCCGCGCCGCCCACCGCGTACAGCAGGGGCCACACCGGCGAGGGCGGCTTCGGGAGCCCGTGCGGATACAGGGGATAGAGGCCCTGGGGCGGTAGGGGGAACGCCGCGCGCTCCACCCGGATGTTCAGGGGGTCTCCGGCGGCGTACGTCAGCTCGACCGGGGTGCCCTCGCGTACCAGGTAGCCGTTCAGCCCCGATGCGTCGACGGCCTCCCAACGGCGGCCGTCGCCCCCCTCCACGGTCACGGTCACCCGGTGGCCGTGGGGAGAGCGTTCCAGCGGATGCACGACGGCGATCACTCCGCGAGCGCGAACACCGGATCGGTCCAGCTCTCGTACACGTCGGTTCTCCTTGGAGGCGGCCAAGAAGCCGCGTATCCCCTTATAGAGGAAGGAACCGGCGCATACGAGGATGATGAGGAGAGGTATGAGGGTCGTGTTGTCCACCGGGTCGTTCTAACAGAGCGGACCTATGGGTGGAAAGGTCCGTAACCGGCCATCGCCCCTTTTCGAGGTGCCGGTCAGCTCACTCGCCGGAAGGGGAGATCCTCGTCGAGGCCCTCACCGAACAGGACGGTCACCCGCTCGGCGCTCAGCCTCTTGAGGAAACGCTCCCGCTCGCCCTCGGCCGGGGCGGGCGTCACGACCAAGGGGGCACCGGACACCACCGCCGCCAGGAGCACCGAGAGATCCTCGCCCAGGGCGCTCAATGGAGCGTCCGAGGGGACCACGACCGCCAACCGGTCGTCCTCTCCCAGTTCCCACGCGCGGGCGCGTTCACGTCCGGCGGCCACCAGTTCGGCCCCGGTGAACGTCCGACCGTTCGATTCCAGAGCGGGCTCCTCGGCGGAGACCCGATAGGCCGGGAAGTGGTCCCCGTGCCCGCGCACCTCCACGGTGTAGTCCGTGACCATCGGCGGGACCTCGCGCATCGGCATCCCGAGGGAATCGAGCGAGGTGCCCACGACCTCCTCGGCGCCCCCGTCCAGAGCCGCGTCCAACCGACCTTCGTCGGTCACCGCGACCTCCGTGCCCGGAGCGACCCCGTCACCCTCCAGCACCACGGCGGCCCCCACCGACCAGGCGGACAGCGCCCACGCCAACGACTGCCAGTGCACGGGCAGCGCCACCGCGATCCGGTCGCCCGGCTGGGTACCGAACCCGTCCACCAGCATGTTCGAGGTCTTGGAGACCCAGTTGTCGAGGGTCGCCCGCGACAGCTCCACCCGATCGCCGAGATCGTCGTAGGAGGTCACGAACGGGCGGGAGGGCTCGGAGGCGACGAGGGCACGCCACAGGGGCGCGGGAGAATCGGACATGGGCTCATGCTACTTTCCCGGCGCCCGGACCCGACCCACAAGGCCGAGGTGACCGGGGGTGTGGGTGTTTGTCATGGCCGCTCCGAGAAGGCCGATCGGTGTGCGTACGATGCCGGAAGCTGTCAGAGTTGCCCCATGCGTCTGCTTCCCGGACGGCTCCTCGCCCGCGTGACCGCGCTTCCCGCGATCGCCCTCTCCGCCTGGCTTCTCGTCGCCTTTCCGCTTCTGGTCGGCGGTTGGTTCACCCCGATGATCGGCCTCGTGCTGGGGTTGCCCGCCGTGGTGGCCGCCGGTGCCCTCCTGCCCCGACTGGTCCCCGACCTGGACGACGTCCCCTGGTGGCCGGTGGTGGCGGTCCTGCTGATCACCGTGGCCTTCGCCGCGGTCCAGATCGCCTACCACGCCGAGGCCCTGGTCATCCGTAGGGATCCCGCGTCCTACGCCATGTACACGACGTGGATCGCCGAATACGGGCACCTGCCCATCCCACAGCAGCGGGAGCTGATCGCGGGGGACGATCCCGCGTTGAGCTACCAGAGCCTGGCGCATTACGAGCGCGACGACGTCATCTGGCCCCAGTTCATGGCCGGAGCGCCCCTGGTGCTCTCGATCGGCTACTGGCTCGGCGGTCTCGACGGCATGCTCGTCACCACCCCGATCCTGGGAGCCCTCGGGGTCCTCACCTTCGCGGGGCTCACCGCGCGTCTGGTCGGAGCGCGCTGGGCGCCCCTGGCCGCCCTGGTACTGGCGATCTGCCTGCCTCAACAGTGGGTCAGCAGGTTCACCTACAGTGAGCCCCTCGCCCAGATCCTCCTGCTCGGCGGGCTGGTGATCGCGTTCGACGCCCTGTCCCGGCGCAGCGCCCTCACGGATCGTTGGAGTGCGGTCCACACCCTCGCGGCCACCGCGGGCGTGGTGTTCGGACTCGGCGTCCTGGTGCGGATCGACGCCATCCGCGATCTGCTCCCGGTCATCGGTTTCATCGGTCTGCTGCTCGTCGCGCGAAGGGGGCAGGCCCTCCCGCTGCTCGGAGGGCTCGTCGTCGGCGTGGCGTACGGGCTCGTCGCGGGCTACGGCTATTCACTCCCGTACCTGGAATACCTGTCGGACTCCATGGTCCCGCTGCTCCTCATCAGCGGAGGGGTCGTCTTCGCCACGGTCGTACTCACCGCGGCCCTGTGGCGCCACGGACCACCGCACACCGAACGCGTCCGATGGCTGCCCGACGCGGTCGCGGGGGTCACCGTCCTGGTGATGGTCGGTTTCGCCGTCCGACCCCTGCTGTGGCCGGACTACGGGCACGGCAGCGACTTCACCGACCAGTGGGTGGCGGCGGTCCAAGGCTTCGAGGGGCTGCCGATCGAGGGCAGCCGCACCTACTACGACATGAGCCTGTACTGGGTGGGCTGGTACGTGGGGCTGGGCGCCGTGCTGTTCGCCTCCCTCGGCGTGGCCCTCGTCCTGAGGCGGCTCGCCCTGCGCCGCGACCTCTGGTGGATGTTGCCCGCCATGCTGTTGGTGTGGACGGTGACCACCACGCTCCTGCGTCCGGCCATCACCCCCGACCACCCCTGGGCCAGTCGACGGCTGATCGTGCTGGTCATCCCGGCGTTCATCCTCTTCGCCCTGTGGTTCCTGGCCAGGCTGACCCGCTACTGCGAGGCGGTCGCCCGCAACACCGGACAGCGGTCCCTCATGCGGTCGCTGCCCCCGGTCGTGGTCGCCGGGGCCGTCGCCTCCCTGCTGGTCCCCACCGCCGCCACCTCGGCCGCGGGGATCATGGGCTACCGCCAGGACGTGGGGACGGTCGCCGAGACGGAACGCCTGTGCGCCTCGCTCCCGCCGAAGGCGTCGGTGCTCGTGGTCGACTCCGGCATGGCGGGTGGTTACATGCCGCTCATCCGCAACGTCTGCGGCGCCCCCACCGCCGCCCTGAACGACCACAGCCCCGAGGCCGTCGAACGGGTGACCGCCGCCGTGTACGAACGTGGCCGCGTCCCCGTGCTCGCCGCACCGGAGTGGGCGACGCTCGACGAGCTCACCGGGAACGGGGCCGACGCCGAGCGGCACTTCCACGTGATCGCGGACATGGACCCGAGTACGCTCATGACACCCCCGACCGGCTCCTGGGACTTCCAGGGCAGTGTGTGGACCGTCGTCCCACCGGCTCCGGAGTGAACCGCGTTCCCGTTCCCGACGGCGACCGCCGTGCCGGGGACCCGCCACCGACCGCCCCGTCGAGAAGAACCGTATGAGCCACAGCGAAGAGCACACCGACGACCCTTCCGTACGGGTCACTATCGTCCTGCCCTGCTACAACGAGGAAGAGCACGTCGTCGACGAGGTCAAGCGGATCTGCTCGGCCATGGACGCCTCCGGATACGGATACGAACTGCTCGCGGTGGACGACGCCTCCAACGACGGCACCCTGGCCCGGCTGCGCGACGTCGAACACCTCTTCCCGCACATGCGGGTGGTGGCCTTCGGGCACAACGGGGGAGCGGGGACCGTTCGACGCATCGGCAGCCAACGGGCGCGCGGCGAGTACGTCGTGTGGACCGACGCGGACATGAGCTACCCCAACGAGCGCATCCCCGAACTGGTGGCCAGGCTCGACGCCTCACCGGAGATCGACCAGGTGGTCGGGGCGCGCACCCAGGAGATGGGGACGCACAAGCTGTTGCGGGTCCCGGCCAAGTGGATGATCCGCAAGATCGCCGAACGCCTCACCAACACCAGGATCCCCGACCTCAACTCCGGCCTGCGGGTGTTCCGTAGGGACGTGGCCCGCCCCTACCTGCGACTGCTGCCGCCCGGCTTCTCCTGCGTCACCACGATCACCCTGGCGTTCCTGTCCAACCAGCATCGGGTCGAGTACGTGCCCATCGAGTACGCCAAGCGCGCGGGCACCTCCAAGTTCCACTTCGTGCGCGACGCCTACCGGTACATCCTCCAGGTGCTGCGCATGGTCATGTACTTCAACCCGCTCAAGGTGCTCATGCCGCCCGCGCTGTGGCTCCTGGGGCTGGGGACCGTCAAGTTCGTCTACGACCAGGTACAACAGCCGCTCTACATCCCCAACAACACCGTCATGATCCTCATGACCGGGTTGATCTTCGCGGCGATCGCCTTGTTGGCCGACCTCATCGTGCGTTCCAGGGAGCACCCGTGAACCCGCGGATCACCCTTGTAGGCCCGGCCCATCCCTACAAGGGCGGCGGGGCACGGCACACCACCGAGCTGGCCCATCATCTGGCCGGAGCGGGACACCGGACCCGGATCGAGTCGTGGGCGGCCCAGTACCCCTCGGCGCTCTACCCGGGCGAGCAGACCATCACCGCCCCCGAGGGAGAGCCGTTCGCCGACACCCGCCACGCGCTGGCCTGGTACCGGCCGGACGGCTGGTGGGCCACCGGCCGCCGTCTGGCACGTTCGGAGGACCTGGTGGTGCTCACCCTGTTCTCGCCGGTCCAGGTCCCCGCCTACCTGGGCGTCCTCGCCGGGCTGCGCTCGGTCCGCGGTCGACGGGCCCGGGTGGTGGTGTTGTGCCACAACGTCCTGCCGCACGAACGTCGAGCCGTGGACGTCTCACTCGTCCGCGCTCTGCTGCGCCGGGTCGACGGGGTCCTGACCCACACCGACGAGCAGGCCCACCTCGCCGAGGGGCTGCTGGGCTTCGGGCGGCGCCGTCCTCTGGTCGCGTCGATGCCGCCGCACCTGCCCGAGACCGGTGGGGAGCGGGCGCATCCGGGGGGAGAGGCCGGCGAGCGACGCCACCTGCTGTTCCTCGGGATCGTCCGCCCTTACAAGGGGGTGGACGTGCTGCTGCGGGCCATGGCCGAGGGCGTCCCCGGCGACGTGACCCTCACGGTGGCGGGCGAGTTCTGGGGCGGTTCCGAGGAGACGGTCGCCCTGATCCGGAGACTGGGCCTGGTCGATCGGGTCCATCTGCGCGAGGGGTACGTCCCCGCCGAGGAACTTCCGAAGCTGTTCGCCGAGGCCGACGCGATGGTCCTGCCCTACCGGGCCGCCACCGCGAGCCAGAACGTGTGGCTGGCCCACGAACACGGGCTCCCGGTCGTCGCGACCCGGGCGGGCGCGCTCGCCGACCACGTCCGGGAAGGGGTGGACGGCCTGTTGTGCGCCCCCGACGACGTCGCCGACCTGGCGCGCGTGTTGGCGGAGTTCTACCGACCGGGTGTCCCCGAGCGCCTGCGCGCCGGGGTGCGTCCGGTGGACGCCGAACCGTACTGGAAGGCCTACATCGAACGCCTCCTGGAGGCCTGAACGGGGCCGGCCGTCGTGAGGCGTCAGGCGCGTTCGGGCTCGGGCTCGGGGGCGGCCGGGGCTCTGGACAGGGCCAGGGACAGTCCGGCCCACCCCACGTCGGCGACGGTCATCACCAGACGGGAGAGCACCGCCACCACCAGCGCGGCTCCGGCGTCCACCACCGGGGCCAACGCCACCACCAGGACCACCTCGCGCACGCCCAGCCCGGCCGGGGCGAACACCACGAGCAGCCCCAGGGTCCAGGCGAGCGCGTACGCGCCCACCGCGGGTCCGAGCGAACGCAGGGCGTCGCCGCCCACGGCCCAGGTCAACAACCACACGTGCAGGCCCAGCGGGATCCAGGCGACGAGGGTCCAACCGACCGAGGCCGCCACCGCGCCCCCGCCGATCCGTAGGGGGCCGGCCTCGGCGACCTCGCGGAACCGGGCGAAGGGGCGGGCCGCGACACGAAGCCCCAGCCCCAGGATCCGAGGGTGCAGGCAGGCGAGCAGGACGGGGGCGGCGGCCAGCGCCCACCACCAGCGGCGGGCCGCCTCGACGGAGGACAGCGGAAGCGCCACCGCCGCCACCGCGAGACTCACCGACACCGTCACCGCGATCGCCACCAGGGTCGCCGTGGCTCCGCGGGAGCGGGGCACGTTCCAGTCCCGGGCCAGCTCCACCTGGGCGACGAAGGCCCATACCGACCCGGGAAGGTACTTGCCGAGCTGACCGACGAACATCACCCGCGCGGCGGCGGCACGTGGCAGAGGGGAGCCCAGCCCGGACAGCAGCGACCGCCAGGCGAGCATCTGAGCGGCCAACCCGGCCATGCCGGCCAGGACGGCGGTGGGCGGCACCCAGAGCGGGAGGTCGGTCACGGCCCCGCGCGCCTGGGTCCAGTTGGTGTGCAACGCCAGCCCCGCGCAGGCGCACACCAGCACGAGGAGGAGAAGGCGGATCCACACGTTGTGTCGCAGCCGAGTCAGCACCCCGCAAGCCTAACCGGCGCGACCCCTCCCTTTCCGTTCGTCCACAGGGCGGATCCGTCCGGCCTCGACGGCCCCGGGATCCGCCCTCGATCCGACGGCGGGTGCGGCTGTCTCCGTGGTGGGGCGGGAACGTAGGGTGCACCTATGAGTGGTGCGAACGAGCCGGATCCCGTCCCCATCCCCACCCCCACGGCATCGTCCATACGCAGGGCGTTGGCCCGTGCCCGAGACGGCAAGACCCTGGACGCCACCGAGGTGGAGACCCTCCTGCACGCGCGAGGAGAGGAACTCGACCGCCTCCTCGAATACGCCGGACGGGTCCGCGACGCGGGCCTGGAGGCCTCCGGCCGAGGCGCCGTGATCACCTATAGCCGCAAGGTGTTCGTCCCCCTCACCCGCCTGTGCCGCGATCGTTGCCACTACTGCACCTTCGCCACGGTCCCCGGCCGTCTCGAAGCCCCCTACATGTCCCCGGACGAGGTTCTGGAGATCGCCCGAAAAGGCGCGGAGATGGGCTGCAAGGAGGTCCTCATCACCCTGGGGGACCGCCCCGAGGACCGGTGGAGGCAGGCGGCGGAGTGGCTCGACTCCCGCGGCTACGACGACACCCTGTCCTACGTTCGGGCCATGGCGATCATGGTGCTGGAGGAGACGGGGCTGCTCCCACACCTCAACCCGGGTGTGCTCACCTGGTCCGACCTCCAGCGCCTGAAGTCGGTCTCCCCCTCCATGGGCATGATGCTGGAGACCACCTCGCGCCGACTCTTCAGAGAGAAGGGCCAGGCCCACTACGGCAGCCCCGACAAGGATCCGGCCGTCCGGCTGCGCGCCCTGGAGGACGCCGGCCGTTCCAGCGTGCCCTTCACCACCGGCCTCCTACTGGGCATCGGCGAGACGCTCGCCGACCGGGCCGAGTCGATCTTCGCGATGCGCGGGGTCTCCCGCCGCTACGGCGGCGTTCAGGAGATCATCGTGCAGAACTTCCGCGCCAAACCGGACACCGCGATGATGCACCGTCCCGACGCAGAACGGGAGGAGATGGCCGCCACCATCGCCGTCACCCGTCTGGTCATGGGCCCCAAGGCGCACATCCAGGCCCCGCCCAACCTCATCGGCGCCGAGAACGGCGGAGTGGACGAGTACGCGCTCATGATCCGGGCGGGCATCGACGACTGGGGCGGCGTCTCGCCGCTCACCGCGGATCACGTCAACCCCGAACGTCCCTGGCCGCAGATCGACGATCTGGCCGAACGCACCGCCGCCCAGGGCTTCACACTGCGTGAGCGCCTCACCGTCTACCCCGAGTACATTCGGGCCGGCGAGCCCTGGGTCGACCCGCGTCTGCGCGGACACATCGACGCCCTGGTGGATCCGGCCACCGGTCTGGCCCGCGAGGACGCCGTACCGGTGGGCCGCCCCTGGCAGGAGCCGGAGGCGGTCCTGGTCTCCACCGGCCGCACCGACCTGCACACCGGCATCGACTCCGAGGGACGTACCGAGGATCGGCGCGGCGACTTCGACGCGGTCTACGGGGACTGGGACGAGCTCGCCCCCGGGGTCGACCGCCGCGGAGCGGTGCCCCGACGCGCGGACCCGGAGATCGCCGCGGCCCTGCGCAGCGCCGAACGCGATCCGGCGGGGCTCTCCGACGACGAGGCGCTCGCCCTGCTGCACGCCGACGACGACGCCCTGGAAGCCCTCACCGGCCTGGCCGATCGGGTGCGCCGCGACACCGTCGGCGACGACGTCACCTATGTCGTCACCAGGAACATCAACTTCACCAACGTCTGTTACACCGGCTGCCGTTTCTGCGCCTTCGCGCAGCGGCGCACCGACGCCGACGCCTACACGCTCTCGCTCGACCAGGTCGCCGACCGTGCCGAGGAGGCGTGGAAGGCCGGCGCCACCGAGGTGTGCATGCAGGGCGGCATCCACCCGGACCTGCCCGGTACCGCCTACTTCGACATCGCGGCCGCCGTGCGCGAACGCGTGCCGGACATGCACATCCACGCCTTCAGCCCGATGGAGGTGGTCAACGGCGCTGCCCGCACCGACCTGCCGATCCGCGAGTGGCTGACCCGGGCACGGGAGGCCGGGCTCGATTCCATCCCCGGCACGGCGGCGGAGATCCTCGACGACGAGGTCCGCTGGATCCTCACCAAGGGCAAGCTGCCCGCGCGCGAGTGGATCGAGGTGATCACCACCGCCCACGACCTGGGGATCCCCACCACCTCCACGATGATGTACGGCCACGTGGACTCCCCCCACCACTGGGTCGCCCACCTCAAGCTGCTGCGCTCCCTTCAGGAACGCTCCCTCGAACACAACGGGCGCCCCGGCTTCACCGAGTTCGTCCTGTTGCCGTTCGTGCACACCAGCGCGCCGATCTACCTGGCCGGCCTGGCCCGCACCGGCCCGACGGTCCGGGAGAACCGGGCGGTCCACGCCCTGGCCCGGCTGCTCCTGCACGGTCGGATCGACAACATCCAGGGCTCGTGGGTCAAGTTGGCCGAGGATACGTTCCGACGGCTGCTCGAGGGCGGGGTCAACGACGCGGGCGGCACCCTCATGGAGGAGACCATCAGCCGTATGGCGGGCTCCGGTCAGGGCTCGTACAAGACGATCAGTGACATCAAGGCGCTGGTGGAGCCGACCGGCCGGCCGCTGCGTCAGCGGACCACCACGTATGGTCCGGTCTCCGAGGAGCGTCTGCGCGCGGCGGAGGCCAGCGACGGTGTCGCCCCCGGCATCCTGCGCCCCCGTCTCCCCCTGGTCTGACCGAGGAGGCGCGAAGAAGGGGCGGGACGCCGGGGGATGGCGTCCCGCCCCTCTGGGGAGGCGGCCCCGGGATGGGAGGAGGGGGCCGCGTGGGACCGCGGGTGGGAGTGTGGGTCCCGCGGGTGTTCTCGTCGGTTATCGCAGGGCGGCCGAGACCGTCCGGGCGAAGGCGTAGTCGCTGGTGGCGTCCCAGTTGATGGACCAGGTCATCACGCCGCCGATCTGACCGTAGGGGGTCTCGGGGGAGAAGGAGCCGCAGCCGTTGCCGGTCTGGAGGCAGTCCAGGGCGGAGACGACGCCGCTCGGCGCCATGTATCCGCCGCCCGCGGCGGAGGAGACGGCGGGCAGACCCAGGCCGACCTGGTCGGGGGTCAGGTTCATCTCCAGCTGAATGCACGCGAGGGCGGCGACGAAGTCGGGTGTGCCCTGCTGGTAGACGTTGCCGTCACAACCCAGCATGGAGCCGGAGTTGTAGTACTGCATGTTGATGATGGTGAGGATGTCGGAGATGTTCTCCGCCAGTTTGTAGTACTCGGCGGTGGGGCTCTGGAAGTCGATGGTCTGCGGGGCCATCGTGACGATCAGGTCGGAGCCGGCCTTGCCGCTGAGGTCGTGCAGCGCGTTCGACATGTGCTCGGCGTTGATGCCGTGCTCCAGGTCGATGTCGACGCCGTCGAACCCGTAGTCCTGCATGAGCTCGTAGGTGGTGTCGGCGAAGTTCTGCGCCTGGGTGGGGTTGGTGACGTTCACGTGACCGAGCTCGCCGCCCACGGAGATGATCACCTTGCGGCCCTCGGCCTGGATGGCGGCGATGTCCTCGCGGAATTGGGCGTCGGTGTAACCGGCGAGCTCCGACTCGGCGAGGTTGAAGGTGATACCGCCGTCGAGCCGGGGGTGATTGTCGGCGAAGGCGATCGCCACCAGGTTGTACTCGGAGGGGATCTCGGACAGCGGCATCACGGTGGAGCCGTTGTCGAAGTTGTGCCAGTAGCCGGTGAGCCACTGTTCGGTCTGTTGGGTCTGCGCGGAGTCGGGCGTGTTCTCGACCTGGGCGGGCTCTGCGGCCGCGGCACCGGTGGAGACGAGCGCGGTGGCGACCGCGGCGAGGCCGCCGAGGAGGGCGAGCCGGGTCTTCCGGAAGGTGAGCATCGGGGGGTGCTCCTTTCGTCGAGCGGGGGGACGAAGGGTCCTAGCTCCGTGAGCCGGTAATTGTTAGGAAACTTTAAAGTTGACGACGGGGTGCGTCAACGGAAACGGTAAGGAAAGTTTGCGGTTTTCTTGGGCACCCGGTACCAGGAACGCCTTCCCCGCTGGTCAAAGCCCGTACTGGCCGCTTCCGCCGTCACGGATGTCCATGTCCTGGTTCAGCCTCGTGAACACGTCGTAGTCGATCGTGCCGGAACGGTAGAGGTCCATCAGGGCGTCCCGCCGCGACTGGATGATCTGCTCGTGGATCGCGCGACGGTTCTCGAGGCCCTTCTTGGCCTTGTGCAGTTCCAGCTCCGACTTCTCCTCCTCCGCCTCCAACAGGCTCTTCACCTGTCCGATCCGGATGGAGTAACGCTCGCGCATGGCGTCGGCGGTCCTACCGTCGACGTCGCCCTCGGTGAACAGTTCGTCGACCTTGCGGACCGCGGCGCAGCCCATCTCGTACTCGGCCCGCAGGTACTCCCTCTGCCGGGTCCCCTCGTCGGTCAGGCCCAGTCTGCGCAGCACCCACGGCAGGGTCGTACCCTGGCCGACCAGGGTGCCCATCACCACCACCCCGGCGATGAAGATGAGCGCGCCCCGCTCGGGGAAGGCCTGTCCGTCCAACGTCGTCGGGAGCGACAGGGCGATCGCGAGCGAGATCGCGCCGCGCATACCGCTCCACCCGATCGCGACGCGTTCTCGGAAGGTCGACACCCCCAGCGGCATCTTCGGGACGAATCTCTGGATCGGGACGACGAACAGCATCAGCGTCATGCGCAGCGCCATCGCCGTGGCGGTCACCACCAAGGCCACCAGGAACAGCTGCACGAAGCCGAAGCTCTCGCGGACGGCGAGCACCACCGCGTCCAGTTGCAGGCCCAAGAGGACGAACAGGGTGGCCTCCAAAAGGCCGACCAGGGCGGTCCAGATGGTCCGACCGTTCAACCGGACCCGGGGAGGCAGCAGCCCCTCGCCGTGCGTGCCCAGATAGAAGCCGGCCACGACCGCCGCCAGAACCCCGGAGAACCCGGCCATCTCCGCGGGGATGTAGGCCACGAACGGGGTGACCAGTACCGTCATCAGCTGGAGGGAGGCGTCGCGCATCCGGACACGGGCCCAGGCGACCAGCACGGCGATCAGGGCCCCATAGGCCAGCCCGCCCACCACGACCTTGCCCAGTTCCAGAAGGGCGTCTCCCGGGGTGAGCGGATGGGCCATCGCGGTCAAGGCCAGGCTGAACAGGGTCAGGGCCACGCCGTCGTTGATGAGGGACTCGCCCTCCAGGATGGTGAGCACGCGGCGCGGGGTGCCGGCGCGTTTGAGGATCGCCGAGGCGGCGACGGCGTCGGTCGGGGCGATGGCCGCGCCCAGGGCGATGGCGGCCGGCCACCCGGCGTCGGGGAGCAACAGGTGGATGACGGACGCCAGCCCCAGGGCGGTGAGCAGGGTGACCCCCACCGACATCACGATGATGGGGCGCATCAGGTCGCGCATGTCCTTGGGAGAGGAGAAGAACGCCGCGTTGTAGATCAGCGGGGGCAGGAAGACCAGAAGGATGATCTCCGGGCTGACCGACAGGGAGTGCATCCACGGGATCACTCCGAGGAGCATCCCCACCATCACCAGGACCACCGATCCGGGCACGCGGATACGTCCGGAGATCAACTGCCCCACGATGACCGCGATCACCACGACCAGCGCGGCGATCACATACTCCTCGACGTTCACCCGGCCCCTCCCGTCGGTCGACCGCACCAGCATGCCGCTCGGCGGGACCACTCGACGTGAGGACGCGCCGCCCGTGCCCGGTGGGCCGGTACGGCGCGTCGTCCGTGTTCACACGGGGTGGGAGCCTCAGCGCACCACGACGAAGTCCTCCGGATCACGGGGCGGACGGTCCTTGGGCGGTTCGGCCGCGTACCCCACGGCCACGGCCCCCATCGGACGCCACTCCTCCGGGACCTCCAGCACCTCGCGGACCACGTCCGCGCAGAACATCGTGGAGGAGATCCAGGCCGACCCGAGACCCTCCATGGCCAGGCCCACCAGCAGGTTCTGTACCCCGGCGCCCATGGCGACCAGGAACATGGACCGCTCGGCGTCGGCACGACGCTCGTCCGGATACGGGTGGGCCCCGTCGGCGACCAGGAAGGGCACCACCAGATAGGGGGCCCGACGCAGGACGTCGCCCCTCCGGGTCCGTCGTGCGATCTGTTCCTCGGTGAAACCGTCCCCGCGCAGGTCCTCCACCCAGGCCCGGAGCATCGCGTCCAACAGACGTTCGCGGGTCTCGGGCGACTCCACCAGGACGAACCGCCACGGAGTGGTGTGATGCGGGGCCGGCGCGGTGATCGCCGAGGCGACCGCGCGACGTACCAGGGCCGGGTCGACCGGACGGTCGGAGAAGGAGCGCACGGTCCGTCGGGCCGGGACCACGTCACGCGACCCGTAACGGAACATGTCCTCGTCGGCGGGCCGCACGAGCTCGGCCGCCCCGGGGCCGTCCTCCTCGGTCACCAGATCGCCCAGGCCGGATATCACGGCCACCGGTATCGCGGAGGTCTTGCCCTTGACCAGCTCACCGGCGCCCGCCACCTCGTCGGCGATCGCGTTGATCGTCGCCTCCATGAGGTTGCCGTGGGCGTCGGTCGTGCCGCGCAGGTCCTGGAGCGCGCGCAGCCCGGCCGCCCCGATGGCCACGTCCGTCTGCCCCTCTCGCCAGGGGCGTCCGAAGGTGTCGGAGATCACCACGCCCACGCGCACGCCCAGACGGTCGAGGATTCCGGCCCGCAGGGTCCGCGCGGAGACGTCGGAGTCCTCGGGCAACAGCAGAACGGTGCCCGGCTCGACGTTGGAGGCGTCCACTCCCGCCGCCGCCATCACCAACCCCTGCCGGGTCTGCACGATCCGTGTGCGCCCCATGCGGGCGACGACCCGCTCGGTCTCGGCGTCGATGGCCTCCTCGCGGTCCATCCGGACCGAACGTCCCTCGGCCTTGGAGACGATCTTGGAGGTGACGACGAGCACGTCCCCGTCGACGAGGGGCCGGCCGGAACCGGCCACGGCCTCGGCCACCAGTTCCGCGAGATCGTCGCCCGAACGGACCTCCGGGATGCCGAGAAGACCGCGTATCCGCAGTTCGACGCTCATCGGCCCCCGTCCCCGCGCAGCTCCAGCGCCAGGTCCAGAGCGGCACGGGCGATCGCCTCGGTGGATTCGGGGTCGCTCATGTACAGCGGACGGGAACGGACCTCGATGCCCTCGACCTCGGTGCCGGCGTCCGCCTCGTCGACCAGCCAACCGTCCAGTAGATCCGAGCCCAGGTGTGCGGCGACGGCGCCCGCGGAGGTCTCCACACCGATCGCGGTCAGGCAGGCGTCGGCCATCCCGCGGACGGGCGCGCCGCCGATGATGGGAGAGACGCCCACCACGGTCTTGTCGACCAGGGCGTCGCGGATCCCGGGAACGTTGAGGATGGAGCCCACGCTCACCACCGGGTTGGACGGGGGGAGGAGGACGAGGTCGGCCTCCTTCACGGCCTTGATCACGCCGGGGGCGGGGCGGGAGTCCTCCGCGCCCACGCTGATGATCCGCTCGGCGGGCAGAGCGGCGCGGTGCTCGATCCACCATTCCTGGAAGTGGACGGCCCGTCGTCCCCGCTCGTCCTCGATGACCACGTGCGTCTCGACCTGGTCGTCGGTCATCGGGAGGAGGCGCACGCCGGGGCGCCAGCGGTCGCACAGCGCCTCGGTGATCGCGGAGAGGGGGTAGCCCGCGGCGATCATCTGGGCACGTACGATATGCGTGGCGGTGTCCCGATCGCCCAGACCGAACCAGGTGGGTTTCATCCCGTAGGCGGCGAGCTCCTCCTTGACCGTGAAGGTCTCGTCGGCCCTGCCCCAGCCCTGCTCCTCGTTGATCCCACCCCCCAGGGTGTACATCACGGTGTCCAGGTCGGGGCAGATCCGGAGACCGAAGAGGGTGATGTCGTCACCGGTGTTGCCGATGACGGTGATCTGGTGGTCTGTGGCCTGGCCGGGGCCGGTCGACGCGTCCGTTCCGAGTGCGGCCTTGAGGCCGCGGAGGAAACGCGCGCCGCCGATACCGCCGGCCGGTACGACTATCCGCATGCGCCCAAGTCTGGCAGGCTGGTGTCGTGTATGGGTCGTCTGCCCCGTGGTGGGCGCGATCCTTCGTGTCCGATCCGGTACCGAAGGTCGGTGAACCTTCGGGCCTCGGCCGCCATCCCACCCCATCGGCTCCGCGTTCGGTGTCCCCAGTGTCCGCCCGTGCCCGGCCGAGCCGATTCACCCGACAGTCCGACGATATGCCAAGCTTCCTCCGACGCGACGGCGAAGCAGCAGAGGGGAACCTCTCTTGAACAACGAAACACTGGAACGCCTACGCCTCCCCGGGGCCTGGGTCCTGCTGGGAGCGGCGGGCGTCACGATGCTCTCGGGCCTCATCAGGCTCATCATCGAGGCGAGCGAGATCGGCGGAAGCTTCGCCCGGTCCATGAACTGGGCCGGAGACTCCTTCTATGGTCTCACGGTCACGCTGCTTCTGGTAGCCGCGGTGGTCCTGGTCTTCACCAGTGAGCGGGCCCGTCAGTCCGCCTTCCCCGTGGTCCTGACCACGATGATCCTGGCCGGTGTCGGTCTGCTCTTCTGCCTGATCGGGCTGATCAGCGGGTTCATCGAGGTCGACAACGGCGGTCTCGCCTTCGCCGGCTTCCTGTCCAGGGCGGCTCAGGGCGCGGTGCTCGGCTTCTTCGGGTTCTACCTGATCAAGATCTTCAACGACCCGACCGTGGTTCCGCGGGCGCAGCCGCAGCAGGCGCAGTACGGGCAGCAGTTCCCGTCCCCGACGGGCACGCAGCAGCCGTTCGCCCAGCCCGGCTACCCGGCCCAGGCAGACGCCTCCCAGCAGGTCTACGGTCAGCAGTACGGACAGGACGCCCAGCAGGCCGTCTACGGCCAGGAGTCCGTGTACGGCCAGGACGCCGCCGCTCAGCAGCAGGCCTATGGCCAGGACGCCGCTCAGCAGGCGTACGGGACCGACGCCCAGCAGCAGGCCTACGGCCAGGAGGCGGCCTACGGTCAGGACGCCGCGGCTCAGCAGCAGGCGTACGGTACCGACGCCCAGCAGGGCTACGGTCAGCAGTACGGCCAGGAGGCCGCTCAGCAGCAGTACGGTACGGGCGCTCAGCAGGCCTATGGTCAGGACGCCGCGGCTCAGCAGCAGGCCTACGGCACCGGAGCCCAGCAGAGCTACGGAAGCGGCGCCCAGCAGGCGTACGGTACCGACGCCCAGCAGGGCTACGGTCAGCAGTACGGCCAGGAGGCCGCTCAGCAGCAGTACGGTACGGGCGCTCAGCAGGCCTATGGTCAGGACGCCGCGGCTCAGCAGCAGGCGTACGGTACCGGGGCTCAGCAGGCCTATGGTCAGCAGTACGGCACCGGTGCCCAGCAGGCCGCCTACGGTCAGGACTCCGCTCAGCAGCAGGCCTACGGCGCCGACGCCTACGGTCAGCAGTACACGGCCGATGCCTCCCAGCAGGCCTATGGTCAGCAGTACGGCCAGGGGGCCGCTCAGCAGAACGAGTACGGTCAGGCCTACGACCCCTCCCAGTACGCCCCGCAGCAGCCCTACGACGCTCAGGGCGGCGCGGACCAGCAGGCGCAGGAAGCCATCCAGAACGGGTGGTACCAGGACCAGTCGCAGCAGCAGGCCGGTCAGGAGAACCCCGCCGCCCCAGGAGTTGAACCATTCTTTAACTCCAATGAGAACACTGGTGGGCAGACGTCGGACCAGAGTGGTGGGACGTACGGAAGCCAGTACGGTTCCGGCGCCGGCTACGGCTCTGACCAGCAGGGACAGGGCGGGTCCGACAATCAGCAGAACTGGTACGGCAACGACGGCCGACGCTGACCCGCCTCGGTTCGCCCCGCACTCGCGCGCCTTGGAAGGTACGTGAATTGCGTGGTAATCCACAGAACGGACATCGCGGGCCTGCCGTTGGCGGTTCGTTACATGATATTCAGTGGATTACCACGTAGGGCGCTTGACTCTTGGTGATGCGCCCGCGTGTAATTCCAATGTGGGATTTCCACCTGACCTGGGGGATGAAAAGGGTCGGGGACATCTATTGGGGGGCTACAGGAGGTGCGCATGAGCGAGGTCATCCCGCTGGCGCACGGCTCGGATGAAGATCTGGGCTGGCAGGAACGTGCCCTGTGCGCGCAGACGGACCCGGAGGCGTTCTTCCCCGAGAAGGGCGGCTCGACCCGGGAGGCCAAGAAGGTCTGTCAGTCGTGCGAGGTACGGGCGGAGTGCCTGGAATACGCGCTGGAGCATGACGAACGCTTCGGTATCTGGGGGGGACTCTCCGAACGCGAGCGCCGAAGGCTGAAGAAAGCCGCCGGGGGAGATTTCGATTTCCTGGCGGACATGCTCTAGGGGCGAGTGTCGCGATGCGCGTCCGGGTGATGAGCCCGGGCGCGCTTTTTCATGTTCGGCGGCGATCACGTGACTTCGGAGGGATTGGTCACTCCACCCCCGGAGCGGTGAATGCTCCGATATGGTCGGCTCGGTCCCCCCGGCCCGAATAGCCCCGCAATGGCGCGGGTGGCGTATCGTGAGGTCCCGCGTTCGCGCTCGCGAACCGTGTCCGGCGCGCATACGCTCTCACCGGTCGTTCCCCCCGGCCGCGCCGCACCCCGGCCCCGTAGACGAGGGCCGGCCCCTTCTCCCGGAGAGAACCCGCCACCGCCGTGCTTGACCTGGATTCCGCCCGCCACGTCGTCACCGCGGTCATCGTGTCCCACGACGGCGCACGTTGGCTGCCGGAGACCCTGTCCGCGCTGCGCTCCCAGTCCCACCCCGTCCAACGCGTCGTGGCCGCGGACACCGGAAGCGCCGATGGCAGCCCCGACCTCTTGGCGGAGTACCTGCCCGCCGACGCGATCATCGACCTGCCCGCCGATACCGGCTACGGCGACGCGATCCGCGCGGCCCTCGAACTCCCCCGCTCCAGCACCGAGGTTCGGGGCTTCGACGACGACGCCACCGAGTGGATCTGGCTGATCCACGACGACCTGACCCCGGAACAGGACACCCTCGAACGGCTGCTGGAAGCGGCCGACCAGGACCCGCGCTCCGCCGTGCTGGGGCCCAAGCTCCGCGACTGGTTCGACCGTCGTCTCCTGGTGGAGGCCGGCGTCACCATCGACGGGGCCGGTCGCCGCGAGACCGGTCTGGAACAGCGTGAGTTCGACCATGGTCAGCACGACGGCACCCGCCAGGTGCTGGCCGTCTCCAGCGCGGGCATGCTGATCCGTCGCGACGTGTGGGAACGCCTCGGGGGGTTCGACCCGGCGCTGCCCCTCTTCCGCGACGACATCGACTTCTGCTGGCGCGTGGGCGGTGCCGGTCTCCGGGTCCGCCTGGTCACCGAGGCCGTCGCCTACCACGCGGAGGCCTCGGCCCGCCGTCGGCGCAGGATCACCGCCACCCGTAACCACCCGCGTCGGGTGGACCGCCGGCACGCGGTGTTCGTCCTGCTCGCCAACCTGCCGGTGGGCGGCATGGTGTTCGCCCTGTTGCGCAACTCGGTGGGGTCCCTGCTGCGCGTGATCATGTACCTGCTGATCAAGCAGCCGGCCAACGCCCTGGACGAGGCGGCCGCGATCACCCTGGTCTACGGGAGGCCCTTCCGGTTGGCCCGGGCCCGGTTCCGGCGTCGCCGCGACCGCAGACGCACCTACAGCGCGATCCGCCCCTTCCTGGCCCGGGGCGTGGCCATGCGGCAGTTCGCCGACGCCGTCACGGGGCTGCTCACCGGGGAGCCCGTCGGAGACACCGCCGGCCGACACCAGGCGGTCACCGTGGCCCCGAGCGAGGACGACGGAGTGGTCGACGACTCCACCTCGTTCTTCCGGCGCGTGATCCTCCGCCCCGGGGTGCTGCTGGTCATCGGTCTGACCGTGGTCACGATCATCGCCGAGCGCTCTCTGTTCTTCGGCACCCTGCTCGCCGGGGGCGCGCTTCCACCGGTCGCGGGCAACGCGTTCGACCTGTGGCACCTGTACCTGTCCGCCCATCCCGACAGCGGGGTGGGAGCCGATGGTCCGGTGCCGCCCTACGTGGGTCTGATCGCTCTGCTGTCCACCCTGACCCTGGGCCAACCGTGGCTCGCGGTGATGGTGATCCTGCTGGGCTGTGTCCCCCTGGCCGGGTCGACCGCCTACCTGCTCGCCCGCGAGGTCCTGCGCTATCGCCCGGCCCGACTGTGGATGGCCGGCGCCTACGCGCTGATGCCCATGGCCACCGGGGCCGTCGCCCAGGGACGCCTGGGCACCGCGCTCGTCCACGCCCTGCTGCCGGTGCTCGGCCTGCTCCTGGTCCGGCTGTTGTCGATGCCGCCCAAGAGTTCGCGAAGAGCCGCCTGGGGGCTGGGGCTGGTCCTGACGGTGGCCACCGCCTTCGTGCCGCTCGTGTGGCTGTTGTGCCTGGTCACCGGGGTTCTGGTCGCGGCCGCCTTCGGCCACCTGGGACGTCGCGTCTACGTCAGTATCGCGATCGCCCTGGCCGTGCCGATCGTGCTGCTCATGCCGTGGACCCTGGAACTGCTGCTGCACCCCGGACTATGGCTGTTGGAGGCCGGGCTGCACCGGCCCGAACTGTCCGATCCGGGGGCCACCCCGGGCGAACTGCTCCTGCTCTCCCCGGGCGGTCCCGGCACCCCGCCCTTCTGGGTGACGTCCGGCTTCATCGCCGCCGCCCTGTGCTCCCTGCTGCTGCTCCGCAACCGGATGCTCGTCGCGGCGGGATGGTCTCTGGCCCTGTTCGGGCTGCTCATCGCCATCGTGACCAGCCGGATCGTGATCGAGCCCTACTACGGGGGACCGCCCGCCCAGGTCTGGCCCGGGGTCGCGCTGGCCTTCTCCGCCACCGCCGTACTCCTGACCGCCGCCACGGCGGCCCGCGCCTTCGGCGACATGATCAAGTGGGGGAGCGCGCGCGAGACGACCACCGGAGGGCGGTGGAGGCGGGGGCTCGAACGTTGCTTCGCCGTGGGCGTGGCGACCTTGGCCCTGGCCACGCCCCTCTCCGCCGCCGGAATGTGGATGTGGGAGGGCGTCGACGGCCCGCTCACCGCGAACGCCGCGCCCACCGTCCCGGGCGCTCTGGAGAGCGTCAGCTCCGACGGGACACGTCCGCGCACGCTCGTCGTCACCCCGCGAGAGGACGGGAGCGTCGACTACGTGGTGGTGCGCGGACGCGAGCCGCGTCTGGGCGAGGAGCGCGTCATGCCGCCGCCCGATACCCGCGTCGCCATGGACCGGGCCGTCTCCGAACTGGCCGCCGGTCGGGGCGGGGACCCGCTGGTGACCCTTCTCGACCACGGCGTCCAGTACGTGCTCTACCCCCGCCCCGAACTGGGTGCGCCCTCCGACGCCACCATGGTCGACACCCTCGATGGGACCCCCGGTCTGGGACGACAGTCGCTGTCGGACCACTACGGCCTCTGGCGGATCGCGGAGCCCACCGGGGAACTGCGCGTGGTCTCCGAGGACGGGACCACGGCCGAGGCCCTCGTGGTCGACGGGAGCGCCGACGAGTTCACCGCCACGCTGGAGCCGGGGCACACCGGTCGGCTCCTGGCCCTGGCCGAACCCGCCGGAGCCGATTGGCGGGCCACCCTCGACGGGGTCGCGCTGTCCCCGGTCGACACCGGTAACGGCACCCAGGCCTGGGAGCTGCCGGTCGACGGCGGAGAGCTGTTGATCAGGCACTCCGATCCGGTGCACACCGCCTGGGTGATCACCCAGGGTCTCCTTCTCCTCGTCGTGTCCGTGCTCGCCGCTCCGGGAGTGCGCACCGAGGAGGAACGCCGGCTCATCGAGGCCACACCGATGCCCCGCCCCCGCCGCCCTCGCAGGGCGGGGCCCGCACAGCGCCGAGGACGTCGGGGGCGTGGCGGAGGCGCACGGTCCTCGACCGAGGCCCCCTCCACGGGCGGCGTCGCGGCGCCGGAGGAGCCCGTGCCGGAGAACGACTCCGTACCGGGGGACGAGGACACCGGGACGAAGGACCGTGGAGCGGACGAAGGGAGCGCCCGACCCGCCGCGGAACGGTCGGCGGACGAGCCGACCACCACCGGTTCCATCCCCGCGGTACGCGGCCGACGTCGCGCCGAACGAGGGGGCCGGAAGGCCGGTAGGCGCAGGGCGACGGGCCGACGCCGCGCCGGTTCCCCGCGCGAACCGGAGCGGCCGGAGAACGACGACACGAGGGAGGGGTAGGCCGTGCGGCTCATCGTCGAGAACCGATTCGCCCTGTTCGGGCTGGTCGCGTTGGCGTTGCTGGCCCTGTTCGGGCTCGCGTTCGGGCTGCGGCCCCTCACCCCCTCGCTGGGGGTGAGGGAGGCGGGCACCCTGCGCCCCGAACTGGCCTCACGCGTGTGTCCCGCGCCCCACGAGACCTCGGGCGACGCGGAGAGCTCGGTGGCGGCCTTCGCCCCCAGGGTCGGCCGCGACGACGAGGGGGAACTGTGGGCCGTCCCCGTCAACCGGGCCCCCGAACGGGACGAGGACGACGAGGACGCGAGCGGCTCCGACCGGGAGGACGAGACCGACGACGGCGGTTCCGAGGAACGCAGGGACCTCCTCGCCGACGAGCTCACCGAACCCGGGAGGATCTGGCGGGCCGACGTCGGCGACGCGGTCCTGCCCACCGCCCTGCGTGCCGAGGGGGCGCTCGCCTCCGGCCTCGACGCCGCCCAGATCACCCTCACCGACGACGCCGTCACCGAGGTCCGCTGCGTCGAACCGGCCATCGGCACCTGGTTCGCCGTGCCCGGGGCCGGTGGGATCGACGAGGTCGAACTCGACACCCTCACCGTGCACCTGACCAATCCCGAGGAGTTCAGGGCCACCGTCAGCGTCGACCTCTACACCGCGGAGGGGCCCTCGTACTCGCCGGAGAGCCGGGGGATCGACCTGGGCGCGGGGGAGTCGACCACCCTCGACGTCACCGAGTTGGTCCAGAGCACCGGTTCCGTCGGTGTCCACGTGCGGACCAGTACCGGACGGGTCGCCGCCTCCCTGCTCGCCGAGCACGCCGAAGGCCACACCGACTGGGTTCCGCCCACCCGGGCGCCCGACACCGAGCACGTCGTCCCGGGAGTCCCCGGTGGGGACGGGACCCGTCGGCTCATCGTCGCCGCCCCCGGAGACGCACCCGTCGAGGTCCGTGCGCGCGTGATCCCCGATATCGGGGACGAGGAAGAGGGGGACGGGGCCTCCGAAGAGGAGCCGATCGTCCTGAACGTCCCGCCCGCCGCCTCCGCCTGGGCCAGTCTGGAGAGCGCCCTGGGAGGACTCCCGGGGACGGTCGTGCTGGAGGCCGACGCTCCGATCGTCGCCGGTGTGATCGTGGAGGAGACCGAGGTGGACGGCGACGACAAGGACGTCGTGGACACCGCCTACACGTCCGCGGTCGAACCGCTCTCGTGGCCGCTCGACGTCACGGCCGTGATCCCCGAGATGCCCGAGGGTCTCGACGTGGAACTGATGTTGGGCGCCCCCGAGAGCGACGCCCGGATCGTGGCCACCCCCATCGCAGCCGACGGCAGCATGGGCGACGCCGTACGCGCCGAGGTGACGGCCGGGACCACCCACGTCTTCGACACCGAGACCGAGGGCTGGGGCCCGCCCACGGGCATCGACCCCGACGACGGCTACACGATCCGGCTGGAGCTCCTGGAGGGTTCCGGTCCGGTGTACGCGGCCCGTGTCCTGCGATCCGACCCCGGCGTCAGCGTCATGCCCGTCCCGCCCGCCCCCATCGAGGTGCGGCTGCCCATCGTCCGCGACAGCATGACCGGCCTGGTCCCGGGAACGTGACGGTCACGCGATTCCCTACCTCGACCCCCTGTGGTGACCGGCAGGTGATCTCTCATCTCACCCCGGACATCACCCGAAGCGCCGGCGGAGGCCCGAAGCGAACACCACCTCTACTCGGGGTCGACGGACTCCGGTTCCACTCCGAGCAGGTTGGCCACCTCCTCGACCACCGCCTCGTGGACGAGGAGGGCCATCTCGTCGGGGTCCTTGGTGCGGATCTCCACCGGGCGTCGATAGACGACGATCCTCGCCCGCCCTGTGGGGTTGGTCTCCAAACGGGAGAAGGGGATCGTTTCGGAGGGATCACGATGGAGCGGCAACGGGGGGACGTCCTCGACGAGGAAGTCCACGTTCGCCAGCTCGCGTGCCCACAGGCGTTCCAGGCGTTCGACGGCGTCCAGGACAAGGTCGTCGAAGGCCTGGGCTCGGCTGCGGAACACCGGCAGGTCAGAGGGCACGAGAGGACCGCGGATGCCTCGGCCGCGGCGGTCCCGGCGCCGCACTCGGTCTGGTTGGCCACTGGAAAGGCGCACTCGTCGCACACTTCGAGACTAAGCCATCGGAGGCCGGACGCGTAGCCCCGTTATTGGAGGGACCTCGGGCGGTGTCGAAGCCGCGGGACGGCTCTTCGACCACTTCCGGGTAAAGAACGGGCATCCGAAAACATACGGCTCATGGGACGATGCTGGCGTGTCCTTCGGTAAAGGCATACAGTCGAACGCTGTGAGCCATGTTCGACGCTGTTCCCGCACCGCGTGCAGGCAGCCCGCCGTATTCACGCTCACGTACGTCTACGCCGACTCCACGGCCGTTCTCGGCCCGCTCGCCGCCTATGTGGAACCGCACTGTTACGATCTGTGCGCCATGCACGCCGAGCGGCTGACCGCGCCGCGCGGTTGGGAGGTGGTCCGGCTTCCGGTCGAGACGTCGGGCGGTGGTCCCGGCAGCGATGACCTGGAGGCCCTCGCCGACGCCGTACGTGAGGCGGCGCGGCCGCCGGCGCGTCCGGAGTCGTCCCCGGGGGAGCCCGTGGGAGAAGGTCGGGAGACCATGCGCCGCGGCCATCTGCGTGTGGTCAGGTCCGAACGAGACGATCACCGCGATCCGCGCCTGCCCTGAGCGGCACGGCCTCGAACGTCGCGCGGCACGAACCTCTCCGGGCGATGCCCGTGGGGCCGGCCGGTCTTCCCTTGCTAGTTTTGTACGGCGCCCGGAACCTTCGGGTGCTGGACCGAACTCGTGGCAGAACCGACCTGGCCGGAGCAGACGTGGCTGACCTCGGAAGCATCTTCAAGGCATACGACGTGCGAGGTGTGATTCCGGACACTCTCGACGTCAATATCGCGCGAGCGATCGGAGCGGCCTTCGCCCGCGTGGTCGAAGGCCCCGCCGTGGTGGTCGCCCACGACATGCGACCCTCCTCTCCCGACCTCTCCCACGCCTTCGCCGACGGGGTCACCTCCCAGGGCGTCGACGTGGTGTTCGCCGGGCTCGGCTCCACCGACCTGCTCTACTACGGCTCGGGCGCCCTCGACCTTCCGGGCGCGATGTTCACCGCCAGCCACAACCCCGCCGAGTACAACGGCATCAAGATGTGCCGGGCCGGCGCGGCGCCGATCAGCGCGGAGACCGGTCTGGACGAGATCCGCCGCCTCGCCGAGCAGGGTGTGCCCGAGTACGACGGCCCCCGGGGCACGGTGACGGAGAAGGACCTGCTGTCCGACTACGCCGACTACCTGCGCGGCCTGGTCGACCTGTCCGGTTCCCGTCCGCTGAAGGTCGTGGTGGACGCCGGTAACGGCATGGGCGGGTACACCGTCCCGGCCGTTCTGGAACAGGGGCTGCCGCTGGAGATCGTGCCCCTCTACTTCGAACTCGACGGCACCTTCCCCAACCACCCGGCCAACCCCCTGGACCCGGACAACCTGGTCGACCTCCAGGCGAAGGTCCGCGAGACCGGTGCCGACGTCGGCCTGGCCTTCGACGGGGACGCCGACCGCTGCTTCGTCATCGACGAGCGCGGCGAACCGGTCTCGCCCTCGGCGGTCACCGCTCTGGTGGCCTCCGAGGAGCTGAAGCGCGAGCCGGGCTCCATCATCATCCACAACCTCATCACCTCGGCGGCGGTGCCCGAGATCGTCGCCGAGCGCGGCGGCCGGCCCGTCCGCACTCGCGTCGGTCACTCCTACATCAAGGCGACCATGGCCGAGACCGGTGCGATCTTCGGTGGTGAGCACTCCGCCCACTACTACTTCCGGGACTTCTGGCGGGCCGACACGGGTATGCTCGCGGCGATGCACGTCCTGCGTGTCCTGGGGGCGGGCGACCGCCCGCTCTCGCGGATCACGGAGGAGTACTCCCGCTACGCGGCCTCGGGCGAGATCAACTCCAAGGTCGCCGACGCCCCCGGCCGTATGGCGGCGGTACGCTCGGCGTTCGCCGAACGTGACGGTGTCACCGTCGACGAACTCGACGGCCTCAGCGTCACCCTGCCCGGCGGGGCCTGGTTCAACCTGCGAGCCTCCAACACCGAGCCGCTGTTGAGGCTCAACGTGGAGGCCGCCGACGACGACGAGGTGGCGCGCCTTCGCGACGAGGTCCTGGACATCGTCCGCGCCTGACCCCGCCTCACACGAGGCCATCACACGAGGAACGAGAACCATGAGCACGAAGATCGACGGCTGGCTGCTGGAGATCCTGGCCTGCCCGCAGAGCCAGGCCCCGCTGCGTCACGACCCCGAGACGGACGAGCTGGTCTGCGACGAGAGCGGCCTGGCCTACCCGATTCGGGACGGTATTCCGGTCCTGCTCGTCGACGAGGCGCGCAAGATCTCCTAGAGGGCGACGGGTCGGGACCGAAAAGGTCGGGTCCGGAATGGAACGTTCCTTCGGTTCCGACAGTCATAGGGGGTACGTCGGCGCGGGCGGAGCCCTCAGTGGGCTCCGGTCGCCCGCGCGTGGCGTGATCGACGTTGCCTGCCCGTACTCTGGTCTTGCCCCCAGCCCGTGACGACCTCCCAGGAGGACACCGATGCCCGGTCCCGAATCGCTACTGCCGAGCGACCCCTCATCGTTCGGTGAATACAGCGTGACCGGACGTCTGGGGAAGGGCGGCCAGGGCGTCGTCTACCTCGCCGAGGACGCCGATGGGGAGGAGTACGCGGTCAAGGTCCTCAACGACCAGTGGTCGCAGGACTCCGATCTGCGCAAGAGGTTCGAGAAGGAGGTCCGGGCCGCCCAGCGGGTCGCCTCCTTCTGCACGGCGGCGATCATCGACGCCCGGCTCGACGGTGATCCGCCCTACGTGGTCAGCGAGTTCGTGCCGGGCAAGGACCTACAGGAGGCCGTCGCCAAGGGCAAGCAGGTGCGCGGGGCGGCGCTCCAGCGGTTGGCCGTGTCCACGGCGACCGCGCTCGTGGCGATCCACAAGGCCGGCATCGTCCACCGTGACTTCAAGCCCGGCAACGTGCTGCTCGGTCCGGACGGGCCCCGGGTCATCGACTTCGGTATCGCCCGGGTCGACGACGGCACCGCCACCATGACCAATTCGATCGTCGGTACGCCCTCCTACATGGCCCCCGAGCAGATCGAGGGGCGTGGGATCACCGACAAGTGCGACATCTTCGCGTGGGGCTGTGTGATCGCGTTCGCCTCCACGGGGCGGGCGCCGTTCGGATCCGACACCGTTCCGGCCGTGGTGCACCGCGTGGTCAGCGCTCCGCCGGACCTGGAGGGCATCGACGAGGCCCTGCGCCCCATCGTCGAGTCCTGCCTGGACAAGGACCCGGCCCGGCGTCCGAACGCCCAGCGGCTGCTCATGCGGCTGCTCGGCCACGACTCCGAGGACGCCGACACCGCGGACGCCTTCCGGCAGGGTGAACAGGTCGCCCAGACCGGTCTGTTGAACGGCGCGCGGTTGCCGCAGGTCCAGTATCCGCAGACCGGTGGACACCCCGGTATGGGCTATCCGCCGGGGGTCTCCGACCCGAGGGCGGGCCAGAACCCCGCGATCTCCAACCCGACCCCGGGCCTGGGCGCCCCGGGCATGTCGGACCCGCGCCCCGGGCAGATGGGGCACCCCATGAGCTCGGATCCCCGTCAGGGCGGGTACGCGGGGCACCCGGGCATGTCCGATCCGCGCCCCGGGATGCCCGCCTACCGACACCGTCCGCAGATGCCGCAGCACGGCGGGAACCCGATGACGACCGGGGCCGTGCGCCCCGACCAGACCTTCCAGGGCGGCTATCCGCAGCAGAGGGGGAAGGACTCGGTGCTCCAGCAGAGCTGGGTGATCCCGCTCGTGCTCATGACCATCGTCATCCTCATGCTGCTCCTGCTCATCCTGGCTCTCAGCGGCTGATCGGGGCGTCCACGCGTCCGGTGGTCAGACCCGTGTGAGCTCGTCCACCGCGCGGGAGATCGCCTCGTCCACCAACTCGCGGATCCGGGGCCACCTGTCGTCTGCGGAATCGCTCGGCAACACGGTGACACTGTCGCCGCCGGAGGTCTCCCATGCCCGCCGGGTACCGTCGGGCATGGTCAGGTGCGTGTCGGCGGTCACCGCCAGCACACCCGAGGGCGGGTCCCCCACCTCCTGCACGATCACGTAGAGGTTCAGGATCGCCCCTTCCGTCACCAGTTCCATGCGGGTCCACCACTGGGCGGCCCCGTGGGTGAGCGGTCTGCGGGGCGGGGGGACGGCGTCGCGATCCGTGTCCTTCTCACCGTCCTCGGAGGAGACGGCGGCCCGGGCGGCGGGGTCCAGCGCGCGCAGGAGGAGTTCGACCGGGGCGCTCCGGGAACGGACGTGTTCCATGACACGTCGGCGGGTCGCGACGGCCAAGGGCGGCACGCGGCCACCCGTCACGGGGAGGTTCCCCGGGCTCCAACCGATCTCCCGACGCAGTGCCTCGATCACCAGACGGGCGAAGTGCGCGACCAGCGCGGCGAAGTGCTCCTCCGGATCCTCTCCTTTACGGAACACCGGTGGGGGAGTGCGCGGATCCAGCAGTAGGGGCGGGTGGTCGGCGCGCTGAAGGACCCGGGAGGCCAGGGCCCACGGCAGCGCGTGGAGAGCCTCGCCCTCGCTCTCGGATCCGTCGAGTTCGTTCATGAGCCGGACACATTCGGCGTAGGCGTGGGCGGCGCGGACCACCGGGTGGGCGGTGATCCCCGCGGCCTCGGCGAGGGCCAGGGTGTGTTCGCTGGTCAAGGGGGCGCCGGACGTGCGCGGAGAGGGCGGGAGTCCCGCGGCCCGTCCTGCCAGGGTCGCCACGTAAGGGCCGGTCAGAGGCGGTTCGGCCCCCGCCGGGGCGGCCAGCAGCAGTTCCGCGAGCTCGGGGCCGCCGCCCCATTCCTGGACCCGGTCGTGGGTGAGGGCGCGTCTGGCGGCGGTGCGCTCCGTCAGGGGGTTGCGCTGGAGACGTCTGGCCCAGATCTCCCTGAGGCGGTCGACGTCCGTGAGTTCTGCGCGCACGCGGTCCGGGAGGGCCTCCGGGACAGGGGCGACGAGTCGGCTGTTCACGTGTGTTCACGTAGCCCGTCGACGGTTTGCCAAAACATGCCGAACGGTTGGTCTGGGGCCTCTGTGAAGGAGGTATTCCCAGGGGGCCAACGGGTTTTTCGAGACTGCTGATGCGTACGTGACCTATGGGGTTTTCGGGACGTTCGAAGCGCTCGGCGGTACGGGACGCCTGGTGCGGAGGAGGCGCATCGCCTTCTCCTTCTCGAAGTCCAGAGCCCGGGTGGGAGCGGCGGTGAGACGGCCCAGACGTTCCCCGTGCGCGCGTACCCGTGCCAGCACCTCGGGTTCGGCCAGAACGCGCAGAGCGAAGGAGAGGGCGGCCGGAGGGATGTCGAACTCGCGCTCCAGCTCCAGCCCGACCTCTATGGTCCGCAGATCCTCCTCGGTGAAACGGCGGTGCCGATGGCCGCGCCCGGTCGGCGGGTCCTGGGTACGGGGGAGCAGACCGAGAGCCTCCCGATAACGGAGCATCCGGGCCGTTCCGCCGACCCGTTCGGCGGCCGCCGAGATCGGCACCGGGGCGGATTCGGTGCCGGAAGCGGTGAAGACGTCGTCGCGGGCGGCCATGCGTGTGACTGTAACCCACCCGGACGGTCGCACGGGATCAATCTGACGCCCTGTTGTCAAGTTTGTGACCGGCGCCGGGGCACGGGCCTAGAATCAAGGTCGCCACCACGACTTGACGAGTGAGGAACGCATGGCATTCGACTTCAAGGTCGCCGATCTCTCCCTGGCCGAGTTCGGCCGCGACGAGATCCGCCTCGCCGAGCACGAGATGCCCGGTCTCATGGCCACCCGCGCCGAGTACGGGGACAGCAAGCCCCTCAAGGGCGCCCGCATCATGGGCTCGCTGCACATGACCGTGCAGACCGCCGTCCTCATCGAGACCCTCGTCGCCCTGGGCGCCGAGGTCCGCTGGGTGAGCTGCAACATCTTCTCCACCCAGGACCACGCGGCCGCCGCCGTCGTCGTCGGCCCCGACGGCACCGTGGACGACCCCAAGGGCGTCCCGGTCTTCGCCTGGAAGGGCGAGACGCTGGAGGAGTACTGGTGGTGCACCGAGCAGGCGCTGACCTGGCCGGGTGCCGAGGGTCCCAACATGATCCTGGACGACGGCGGCGACGCCACGATGCTCGTCCACAAGGGCGCCGAGTACGAGAAGGCCGGCGTGGTCCCGGACCCCGCGACCGCCGACAGCGAGGAGTTCTCGGTCGTCCTCACGCTTCTCCAGGAGAGCCTGAAGAAGGACGCCCGCAAGTGGACGACCATCGCCGAGGGCATCATGGGCGTCACCGAGGAGACCACCACCGGTGTGCTCCGTCTGTACGAGATGCAGCGTGACGGCGTCCTGTCCTTCCCCGCGATCAACGTCAACGACTCCGTCACCAAGAGCAAGTTCGACAACAAGTACGGCATCCGCCACTCGCTGCCGGACGGCATCATGCGCGCCACCGACGTCCTCATCGGCGGCAAGGTCGCCGTGGTCTGCGGTTACGGCGACGTCGGCAAGGGCTCGGCCGAGGCGCTGCGCGGCCAGGGCGCCCGCGTCATCGTCACCGAGATCGACCCGATCAACGCCCTCCAGGCGGCCATGGACGGCTTCCAGGTCGCCACCCTGGAGGACGTGCTGGAGACCGGTGACATCTTCATCACCACCACCGGCAACTTCAACGTGATCATGGCCGACCAGATCGCGCGCATGAAGCACCAGGCGATCGTCGGCAACGTCGGTCACTTCGACAACGAGATCGACATGGCCGGCCTGGCGAAGATCCCCGGTATCTCCAAGAAGGAGATCAAGCCGCAGGTCCACGAGTGGACCTTCGAGGACGGCAAGTCCGTCCTGGTGCTCTCCGAGGGCCGTCTGCTCAACCTGGGCAACGCCACCGGTCACCCGAGCTTCGTGATGTCCAACAGCTTCACCAACCAGGTCATCGCGCAGATCGAGCTGTTCACCAAGACCGACGCGTACCCGACCGGCGTCTACACGCTGCCCAAGCTCCTCGACGAGAAGGTCGCCCGTCTGCACCTGGACGCGCTCGGCGTCAAGCTGACCCGCCTCACCAAGGAGCAGGCCGCCTACATCGGCGTGGACGTGAGCGGTCCCTACAAGCCGGACCACTACCGCTACTGAGAGGCGAGTTCCTCCGGAGATGACACTCCCCTCACACGAGGTGGCGGACCTCGGCCTCAGCGGGGCCGGGGTCCGCCGTGTGGCCTGGGCCGAACGCTCCATGCCGGCGCTGCGCAGCGTCCGTGAACGTTTCGCGGCCGAACGCCCCCTGGCCGGTCTGCGCCTGGCGGCCTGCCTGCACGTGACCGCCGAGACGGCGAACCTGCTCCGCGTCCTGCGCGCCGGGGGCGCCGAGGTCTGGCTGGCCGCCTCCAACCCGTTGTCCACCCAGGACGACACGGCGGCCGCCCTGGTCGCCGAGTACGGTGTGGCGGTGCACGCCTGGGCCGGTATGGACACCGCCGCCTATGACCGCAACCTGGTCACCGTCCTGGAGTCCCGCCCCCATCTGCTCCTGGACGACGGCTGCGATCTGGTCAACACGGCGCACAGCCACCGGCCCGACCTGTTGGAGGGCGTCCTGGGCGGTTGTGAACAGACCACCACCGGTGTGATCAGGCTGCGCCGGATGAGCGCCGAGGGGGAGCTGCGACTTCCGATGGTCGCGGTCAACGACACCCGTACCAAGCGGATGTTCGACAACCGCTACGGCACAGGGCAGTCCACGGTGGACGGGGTGCTGCGCGCCACCAACACGCTGCTGGCCGGACGCACGGTGGTGGTGGCCGGTTACGGCTACTGCGGCCGAGGCCTGGCCGAACGCTTCCGCGGCATGGGCGCGAACGTGTTCGTCACCGAGGTCGATCCGGTCAAGGCCCTGGACGCCGTCATGCAGGGGTACACGGTCACCACCATGGACGTCGCGGCCCACCTCGGCGACGTGTTCGTCACCGCCACCGGGAATCGCGACGTGGTCCGTCGAGAGCACCTGGAGTCGATGCGCGATGGGGCGATCCTCGCCAACTCCGGCCACTTCGACCTGGAGATCGACCTCAACGCCCTCGACTCCCTCGCGGTCTCGGTCGACCGGGGGGTGCGCGAACAGGCCGACGAGTACGTGTTCGCCGACGGCCGTCGCATCCTCCTGCTGTCCGAAGGGCGTCTGGTCAACCTGGGCGCCGCGGAGGGACACCCCGCCGCCGTCATGGACCTGTCCTTCGCGGTCCAGGCCTTGACCACCGAGTGGCTGGCCCGGACGCACACCGACCTTTCACCGGGCGTCGTCGAGGTGCCCGAGGAGATCGACCACGAGGTCGCCCGCCTGGAACTGGCCGCTCTGGGGGTCGGCATCGACACGCTCACCCCGGAGCAGGAGTCCTACCTGAACTCCTGGCGCCCCTGACCTCGGGGGATCATCGGCCGTAGGGCGGCGGGGGCGGGGTGGGGCCGCCGGGGCCCTGAGGCCCGCCCTGGTACGCCGACCACGGGCCCGGGGCATGCGGGGCGCCCTCCCACGGGGAACGCGGGACCGAGGCGCCGCGCAACGACTCCAGACTGCGCCGACGCCGCTCCGCCAGCACGGCGGCCAGGAAGACCGGAGGCGTGGTTCCGGGAGGCGGCGGCGGACTCACCTGAGAGGCGACCGAGTCGGCCAACCGGGAACCCATCTCGTGGCGGGTGTGCTCGGCGAGCTCCCCATAGCGCATCACGTACTGGCGGGCGGCGTTGGCGGTCTCCGGGGCCAGACGCGACAGTTCCGCCGCCGCGGCCCAGGCCGCCATCTGCGGCGGCATGGGGATCTCCACGTCCCGGCGGCTTCCGGTGCGCTCCTCCACCACCATCGTCCCGGCCACGAAGTCGCCGACCCGACGGCCGTTCGGGTTGATCATCGAGGTGAGCAGGGCGATCAGACCGGAGGACGCCCAGATCTCCACGGAGGCGGAGAGGGCGCGGCCCAGGGCCTGCCGGAAGCGCACGGGCGAACCGTCGGTGCCGACCACACGCAGTCCCAACGCCATCTTGCCCAGGGTCCGGCCACGCGAGATCGTCTCGAACGCGGTCGGATAACCGACGATGATGAGGACGGGCAGCGCCAGACCGAGGGCGGCGGTCGCCGCCGTGTCCAGGGACGTACCGACCCACATCATCACGACCATCACCATGATGATCATGACGATCTGGAGGATGCCGTCGATGGCCATGGCCGCGATACGGGTGACGAACCCGGCCGGACGCAGCTCCAGGACGACCGCGTCCCCGGTGACCAACGGCGTCGTGCCGTACACGTCGTCTCCGGTCGCGCCGCCGCCGGGGTAGGACACCAGTACACACTCCCTCGCCGGGTGTTCTGTCACGTTCCCCCCGACATTACCCGGCGTCGGCGGGCCGTGTTCGCATCGCCCGCGAAGCTCCGATGACGATCCAGTAGTGTCCGATACGTGGATATCGACGTGTTCGCGGCGGCTCACGCGCGAGAGTGGCAACGGCTGGACGAACTGGTGCGCGGGCGCCGTTCGCTCTCAGGTGAGGAGATCGACGAACTCGTCGAGCTCTACCAGCGGGTCTCCACGCACCTGTCGGTCGTGCGCAGCTCGGGACAGGACCCGGTACTGGCCGGGCGACTGTCCTCTTCGGTGGCCCGTGCCCGTTCGGCGGTGACCGGTTCGCACTCCTCCGGATGGGCCGACGTCGGCTCCTTCTTCACCCGGGTCTTCCCAGGCATCCTCTACCGTCTGCGCTGGTGGTGGCTGGGCGTCAGCGCGGGCACGGTGCTGGTCGCCACCGCCGTCGGTGTGTGGATCGCGAACGACCCCGAGGCCCTCGCCGCGCTCGGTACCCCCGAGGACATCGCCCGGTACGTCGAGTACGAGTTCGCCAACTACTACGTCGAGACACCGCCCGCTTCGTTCGCCGCCCAGGTGTGGACCAACAACGCCTGGGTGTCCGCGCAGGCGATCATCTTCGGGGTGTTCCTCGGCCTGCCGACCCTCTGGGTGCTGCTGGTCAACGCGATCGGCATCGGATCGGCCGGGGGCATGATGTTCGCGCTGGGGCGCGGCGACGTGTTCTTCGCGCTGATCCTCCCGCACGGTCTGCTGGAGCTCACGGCGGTGTTCGTGGCCGGAGGCGTGGGGTTGAGGATCGGCTGGTCCATCATCTCCCCGGGGGATCGGACCCGTATGCGCGCCCTGGGCGAGGAGGCCCGGGCCGCGATCGCGGTGGCCCTGGGCCTGGTGGTGGTCCTGTTCATCTCCGGGCTCATCGAGGGCCTGGTGACCGGCTGGATCACCAACACCTGGGCCGCCATCGGTATCGGCGTGGTCGCCGAGGTGCTGTTCTTCCTCTATGTGTTCACCGTCGGTCGGAAGGCCTACGAGGAGGGTGAGACCGGCGACATCGCCGACGCCCCCGCCGCCGTCCCCGTGGCCTAGCCGGAGGCCCCCGATCCGCGGAACTCCCTTCCGGGGTCGACGAAGGACTCGCTCATCCGGTCGCGGGCCAGCCGGGTCTGAGGATGGTCGGGGCCCAGGATCCGTGCCCGCCCCTCCATGACCCGGTGGAAGATCTCCCTCGCCCGAGGACGGTGCTCGCGTCGCAACGCCACCAGGCCGCGTTTGTAGTCCGCGTTCAGGGTGAGGAGCTCCTCGTCCCCGAGAAGCCGTAGACGGACCTCGTGGACCCGGTCGAACAGGCGCTCCGCCGTGTCCAGGTCGTCCAGCCGCAGCGCCGCGTACCCGAGGGCGTCCATCGAGGCCAGGGTCTCGTCGGCCTCGGCCCCCTGCTCACGCAGCCGCGCCTCCAACACCCTCTCGTGCAGGGCGAGCGCCTTCCTCCACTCCCCGCGCGCCCCCGCCACCAGGGCGATCTGGTGACGCGTGTCCAGCGTGCGCGGATGGTCCGCGCCGAGCACCCGCTCCCGGTCCGCGAGCAGCGCCAGGTAGCCCCGCTCGGCCTCCTCGACACGGTCCTGGAAGAGCAGACTCTCGGCGAGCAGGTGCCGGGAATGGAGGGTGAGCGGATGGTCGGCGCCGAACGCCCCCTCGGCGGTGCGCAGAGCGGCCGTCGCGGTCCGTTCGGCGTCCTCGAAACGTCCTAGGCGCAGACGTGCGCGGGCGGCCCCCAGCCCCACCCGGACCCGGAAGCCGGAGCCGAGCGCCGGCGCTCGGCCGGCCAGGGACGCCAGCGAGGTGAGGGCGTCCAGCTCGAACCACGGGTCCCGTTCGCCCTGCTCCTCCAAGAGCCGCTCCACCTCCGACACCAAGGGGGCGTCGTTCTCGCCCAGGCCCGCGCGCACCGTCTCCGAGATCAGGGGGTGCAGGAGCAGTGAGGTCCGCTCGTCCGTGCGTTCGACCCCGACCAGCCCGTGGACCACGAGCGCGTCGACGGCGCGGGCGAAGGAGGCGTCGGACATCCCGCACCTCGGGACCCGCCACAGGGGCACGGCCCGCCCCCGGGCCCCGAGCAACGACAACGCGCGCAGGAGCGGGACCGCCCGGGGGTGGCGCTCGCCGACCAGACGCAGGGACAGCTCCCAGACACCCGAGAGCAGCCGGCGTTCGTCGACCGGTCCGGGGGAGAGGGGCCCGGCCAGTTCGTCGATGCCGGCGATGTTCTCGTCCAGGTGCTCCAGCAGGGAACGAGCGTCGGGGAAGAGCACACCGTGGGTGGCCAGGACGCGCCCCGCGAGGGCGAGGGCCAGTGGGACCCCGCCGAGCCGCTCGGCCAGCGCGTCGGCCCCCGACAGCTCCGGGACCCTCGCGTGCTCGGTCAGGGCGGCGCTCGCGTCCTCGCCGGTCAGCGGGCCGACCCGGAGCATCTCGGCGGGCGCCCACAGGCCGGCGTCGTCCAGCCTGCTGGTGACCAGGACGAACCCCTTCGGGCTCGAACGCATCCAACCGAGCCGCTCGCCCGGGCGATGGTCGGGGTCCGGTTCCTCCGGTCGGTCGGCGTCGTCGACCACCAGCAGCCAAGGGGTGGGGGACCGGTCGAGGTGCCGCCACACCCAGCGTGTCGCCGCCTTCGGAGCCGCCTTGAGACGGTCGATCTCCTCGGGGGCGGCGGCCAACTCCACGGCGATCTCCAGCATGCTCGGCGTGATCGCGTCCGCGCGTACCCAGAACACGGCCCGCCCCCGCGCACGGGCGTGCTCGGCCAGGGCCGCGGCCACGGTGGTCTTTCCGAACCCGCCGGGTCCGGTCAGCACGTGCGGGATCGAGGACCCCCGTTCCATCGCCTGACAGAGCCTCGACAGCAGGTCGGAGCGTCCGCGGACGGAGGTCGCGAGGCGGGGCGGGTCCAGGGACACGTCCACGATCGGCGAGGTGTCGCGAGGCAGGTGCACGGTCACCCCGCCGTGGATGTCACGTGCCTGGACCAGCGCCCCGTACAGGTCGCCGTGCGCGGTGTTGTGGGCTTCGGGGGGAGAGGCCATACGCCCATGATGCACGAGGGGCGCCCTCCCCGTCGGAAGAGCGCCCCTCGGGAGAGCGCCTACAGGCGGCCCTGGGCCTTGAGGTCGATGTAGGCGTCGGCCAGCGCCGGAGCGATCCGCTCGGGGTCGGCGTCGACCACCTCGGCCCCCGCCCGGCGCAACTCCGCGGTGATCCGGTGCCGCTCGCTCAGGGTGCGTTCGGCCGAGGCCGCCCGGTAGAGGGCGTCGGCGTCCCCGCGTTCGGCGGCCATCTCCGCCACCTTCGGGTCCCGTACCGCCGCCACCAGGAGCAGGTGGCGCGAGGACAACAGGGGAAGCCTCGGCAACAGCCCCTCCTCCAAGGCGGCCGCGTTGAGGTCGGTCAGCAGCACCACCAGTCGACGGCTGCGGCCCTGGGTCATCACGGAGCCGACCATCCCGGCCGGATCGGACTCCACCAGGGCGGCCTCCAACGGCGCCATGGCCTCCACGACACGGTGCACCTGACTGCCCTTGCCCGAGGCCTTCACCCGGGCCCGGACGGCACGGTCGTAGGCCATGAAGTCGACCCGGTCGCCCGCCTTGCCGGCCAGCGCGGTCAGCAGCAGCGCGGCGTCCATGGAGTGGTCCAGGCGCGGGGTGTCTCCGACCCGCCCCGCCGAGGTCCGGCCGGTGTCCAGCACGATGAGGACGCGCCGATCCCGTTCGGGGCGCCAGGTCCGCACCACCACCCCGTCGTCCCGGGCGGTGGCGCGCCAGTCGATCGAACGCACGTCGTCGCCGGGCACGTAGTCGCGCAACGAGTCGAACTCGCTGCCCTGGCCCCGCACCATCGCGGTGTGGCGGCCCTCCAGCTCGCGCAGCCGGGACAGTTTGCCCGGCAGGTGCCTGCGGCTGTGGAAGGGCGGGAGCGTCCGCACCGTCCAGGGGGCCTGGAGTGTCCGCTGCCGCCCGGCCACGCCCAAGGGGCCGACGCTGCGCACCGTCACTCCGGCGGAGCGCGCGTCACCACGCCGGGAGGGCGTGAGCGTGGTCGTCACCCGTCGACGCTCGCCGGGGGCCACCAGCAGCTCACGAGAGCGCGGCGAGGCGTGCGAGCTCGGCGGCCAGGCGTCGCGTACCGAACCGCGCAGCCGGCGCCCCGTCGGGTTGGCGATCAGGACCGACACCGACGCGGAATCGCCCGAACGCACGGAGGTGTCGCCCTCCCGGGACAGGACCAGCCGCGCCGGGGAGGTCGCCGCCAGCACGTCCACCACGACGATCAGCACCACCAGGGACACGGCGATGGCGGTGACCGTGGAGCCGATCTGGCCGGAGATCGCCACCGCCACCGTCGCCAGGAGCGCGAGCAGGGCCGCCCGGCCGGTGACCACCATCAGCGCGGCACCGGGACGGAGGCGAGCACGCCGTCCAGGATCCCGTCCGTGGTGGCCCCCTCCAGTTCGGCCTCGGGACGCAGCCCGATCCGGTGCCGCAGGGTGCCCTTGGCCAGGGCCTTGACGTCGTCGGGGGTCACGTAGTCGCGGCCCGAGAGCCACGCCCACGCGCGGCTGGTCCGCAACAGCGCGGTGGCACCACGCGGCGAGGCGCCCAGCTGTAGGGACGGGGAGAAACGGGTGGCCCGGCACAGGTCCACGATGTAGCCGAGGACCTCCGGGGCCACACGGACCCGGGCGGCCGCCTCACGGGCGGCGCGCAGCTCGGCGGCGCCGGCCACGGCGGTCACCCCGGCCGCGGCCAGGTCACCGGGGTCGAAGCCCGCGGCGTGCCGCCCCAGCATGTCGATCTCGGCGGCGCGTTCGGGCAGCGGGATCGTCACCTTGAGCAGGAAACGGTCCAACTGGGCCTCGGGCAGCGGATAGGTGCCCTCGTACTCGACCGGGTTCTGGGTAGCGGCCACCATGAACGGGTCGGGGAGCGCCATCGGGCTGCCCTCGACGGTGACCTGCCGCTCCTCCATGGCCTCCAGCAGGGAGGCCTGGGTCTTGGGCGGGGTCCGGTTGATCTCGTCGGCCAACAGCAGGTTGGTGAAGACCGGGCCCTTCATGAACTCGAACTTCGCCGTGTGCTGGTCGTAGACGAGCGAACCCGTCACGTCGCCCGGCATGAGGTCGGGGGTGAACTGGACCCGCTTGTGGTCCAGGGACAGGGCCGCGGAGACCGTGCGCACGAGCAGGGTCTTGGCGACACCGGGCACACCCTCCAGCAGGATGTGGCCACGGCACAGCAGTGCCACGACCAGCCCGGTCACCGTCTCGTCCTGGCCCACGACCGCCTTGGCCACCTCGCGGCGCAGGGCGTTCAGGGCCGCCCGTGCCTCTTCGGCGGAGGGCGATGCCTCGGGTGTGAAGGCGCTCACGTGCCGTCTACCTCTCTGATCCCTTGTCGATTCCGGTCTGTGGGGGGAGCGCGGTACGGCCCGCGCGGACCCGGATCACCGCAGCCTCCGGGCGAGCCCGTCCAACGTGTCGGCGAGCCGCAGCATCGCCTCGTCGTCCGCCGAGTACGGGTCCGTCGGGCCCGGGTACAGCAGCGGGCCCAGGGTGCCGGGGTCCTCGCCGGTCCGTGCGGCCAGCGACGCGATCACGGCGTCGGGTCCGGAGTCGGAGTTCAGCCCCATCCGGGGGACCGCGCGTTCCAGGAAGCCGGCGCGCAGAGCGGCCACCGCCCGGTCGCGGGCCCGTCGGGAACGGTACAGCCGGGCCCGGCCCTCGGTGGTCTCGGAGGCGCGCACCACGACGGGCAGCGACTCCGGGACCAGCGCTCCCATACGCCGACCGCGCCAGAGGGCGAGCAGGGCCAGGGTCAGCACGAGGGGGAGGAGGGACCAGCGCAGTCCGCTCGACAGCAGCTCCCACATGGTGGCCCCGCCGACCTGGGTGGGCGGGTCGGGCCGCAGCCACACGACGTTCTCGGCCGAGGCCAGGTTCAGCCCCAGAGCGGCGTTGCCGTCGGAGTCCAGCGCGTCGTTGGTGAGGAAGGTGCCGCTGCCGAGCACGGTGGTGGCGCCACCGTGCGGGGAGTCGACCCTCACCAGGGCGGAGCCGTTCCGGCCGGGGTAACAGCTCTGGGAGACCACCCCGTCGGCGACCGAGTACAGCTCCGTGGACGCCTCACGGTCGAACCGGGGCGTCCCGCCGATCCTGGCGTCTCCGGCGGCCTCGGCCGCGGGCAGGGGGCACTCGGGCGCCACCGGTTCCGAGGCCTCGCCTCGGCCGGTCACGTCGGTGCCGGGGGCGAAGGCCGCGAGCGAACGCAGGGACGGCTGGACGAGGACGGTGTCCGTGCCCAGTTCGGAGAGGGTGTCGAGCTCCTCGGGCAGCAGACGGTGGTCGAGGAAGACCAGGAGGACGGTGTCCTCCCCGGCCCGCTCCACCGTGTCCACGGCGGCCCCGGAGTCACGGACCACGGTGACATCGGACCTCTCACCCAGGATCCGGGCGAAGGCACGGGTGCCGTCGGGGGAGGGGGAGTCCGGTTCCAGGAGTCCGTCGGGGAAACGCTCGGCGCCCAGCGACAGTAGGACGGCCACCACGGACAGGGCGGTCAGCAGGATGACCGGGAAGCGGAACGCGCGCCACAGGCGGCGGACCGTCGTGTCCGGGCCGGGACGGACGGGGGCGGGGGGCGCCTCCGGCGGTGCGGAGATCGTCATCGGCGCTCCTCCTCGACGGTCGTGGCCCCGGCGTTCGCGGGGCGGGCCGCGGCGAGACGGACGTCCAGTTCCCGCAGGGTCCGCGCGGACTCGGCGGTGGCGGGGCGGTCGCCGTAGACCACGTCGTTGAAGATACGGGTCCCCTCGCGCAGCGCCTCGGCCTCGCCGGGGAGGGTCGAGGACGCCTCGTCGGCGAGTTCGGTCGCGGTGCGGCCGGGGCGGGGGGAGACGATCGTCCGCTCCTCCAGGTCCACGCTGATGGCGCGCAGCCGTTCGGTGACGGCCTCCGCGAACTCGCCGGCGGCCTCGTGCCGGTCGGAGGCGGCGCGGTGGTCGGCGGCGGACAGGACCGTGCCCTCGTGCACGGGAGCGCCGGCCCGACGGGAGCGGGAGGGGCGCAGGAAGACGATGAGCGCGACGATCAGGACCAGGAGGACCACGAGGATGATCAGGGCCCACACCCAGCCGGGGATCACGCCGTCTCCGGCCATGACCAGGCGTCCCAGCATCTCGTCCAGCCAGGCGATGAAGCGGTCGAGGAAGGAGGGTTCCCTCCCCCGGTACAGGGGGTCGGAGAGCTCTTGGATCGCACGCCGGCGGCCCTCCTCCCCGGTCGTCTCCAGGGGGACGATCATCGGGAGTGTCATGCGCTCCGCTCCGGCAGGTAGATCTCCGGTCCGACCCCCTCGCCCCGCTGGGCGGCCTGGTGCAGCCGCAGGTCCAACCCCTCGCGGCGCATGCGCAGATCGATGTAGAGCAGGGTGTTCACACCCGCCACGAACGGCTGGGTGATCGCGTAGAGGAGGACGGTGGCCACGTAGGTGACGGCGGCCGACACGATCACGCCCCAGGCGGCCTCGGGGGCGAGGAAGGCGATCCCGCCGCTGACGATGGCGGCCGGGGTGTTCAGGACCATCTGCACGACCATGACGATGAGCATGGCCAGGAGCCAGTAGCCCAGGGTGCGCCACCAGCTTCCCCGGGAGAGTCGCCAGGATCGCGCCATGGCCTTGAAGGGGCCGATCCGCTCCAGCACGACCACGGGCATGGCGTAGTAGAGCCGGACCCAGATCCACACGGCGGGGGCGACCACCACGGCCAGGGTCAACAGGGCCACGGCCAGGGTCACGACGATGCCGATCAGGACGCCCTCGTCGCCTCCGGCCGCCACGCCGGCCATGATGCCGACGAAGAGGGCGAGGAACATTCCGAGGAAGAAGACGACGCCGAGGACCAGCTGCATGACCAGCTTGATCAGGGACAGACCGAGAACGGCCCCGATCCGTCCGCGCGCGGCCTCCCACGCCTGCTTGGGGGTGAGCCTGTGGCCGAGCACGGACATGCCGATGACCGCGGCCAACAGGCCGAGCAGGACGGCCCCGCCCAGGTAGGTGATCAGAGAGCCGAGGTAGACCAGGGCCGTGGAGAGGGGCGAGAACGGGAAGATCGGGTCATCGGGGGAGACCGCGTACGGGTCGGCCGTGAGCTCGTCCAGGAACGCGGTGTAGTCGTCCAGGAAGAGCGTGGACCCGATGGTGCTCAGGATGCTCGCGAGCCCCATGACGATGATCGCCAGGCCCATGGTGGTCTTCGGGTTGTTGCGGATGTAGCCGAACGCCCCGTTGAAGACGTCGCCGAGGCTCATGGGACGGAGCGCGACCACACCGGGCTTGGGCGCCATGGGACGGCCCTGGCCGGGGTGGGGGCCGTAAGGGCCCGCGTGGTGCGGGGGGTGTCCCTGGCCGCCGGGGGCGTGTCCGTACGCGCCCTCTCCGCGCGGGGGGTATCCGTATCCGGGGGCCTGGTGCTGTCCGGGATAGGGGTCGTAGGGGGCCTGCCCGGGAGGCGGCCCGTAACCGGCGGCCTCGGGGCGGTCCTGCCAGGGAGAAGGCGTGGGGTCCGGCGTCGCGGGCGATCGGGGGGCGTCCTGCGGCGGGGTGGTCCCTCCGGGAGCGGCCCAGCCCTCGGACGAGGCCCCGGACTCCCCGGATTCGGGCGACCCCTGTCGCTCGGTCCCGTCCGGGGTCCGCCCGGAGGTGTCCCGGTGGTCGTCCTCCTGGGTCATCCGTCCCGCCCTCCGTGAGGCTCGGTTACTCGGCGCGAGCATTTTCGCGCGAATTCTGAACTATCGGAAACCAACCTACCGGCCGGCTCCACCGCTCCTCAGCGGGTGTGGAGTGTGGCCCAGGACAACCGACGCACTTCATTCCTTTTGTATGCTTTCTGTTACCAAGTGGCCAAGTCGTAGAGCTTTCCAGGTTCTCCTGGACAGGAACGACACGGCCGGTGGCCGAAAACGGTCCAAAAGGGCCCAACGCCGTTGATCGCTCTTCCTACCGGGCCGGAAGCCGGCAAGGTTGGAGAGGACGAAACCCGGTTCCCCGGCTCCCCGGACCGGGGAACCAGGGGCACCGAATCACTGACGCAGTCTTGAGTGTTCCAGGAGAGAGGAGTAGGCGCCGGGCTCTCCGCCCACGAGGCGGTGACGGACACCCGGTGCCGGACACACCGATGAAGGGACGTGTACTGGTTGTCGACGATGACCTCGCCCTCGCCGAAATGCTGGGGATCGTGCTGCGGGGTGAGGGGTTCGAGCCCTCGTTCGTCCATGACGGGGACAAGGCCCTGGAGGCCTTCCGCGAGACCAAGCCCGACCTGGTCCTCCTCGACCTGATGCTCCCCGGGGCCGACGGCATCGACGTCTGCCGTCAGATCCGCGCCGAGTCCGGCGTGCCCATCGTCATGCTCACCGCCAAGAGCGACACCGTGGACGTCGTTCTGGGCCTGGAATCGGGGGCCGACGACTACATCGTCAAGCCCTTCAAGCCCAAGGAGCTCGTGGCCCGCGTGCGCGTTCGACTGCGCCGCACCGAGGAGCCCGCTCCCGAGGTGCTCCAGATCGGCGACATCACCATCGACGTCGCCGGTCACGCCGTGCGTCGTGACGGCGAGCAGATCAGCCTCACCCCGCTGGAGTTCGACCTCCTCGTCGCCCTGGCCCGCAAGCCGCGCCAGGTCTTCACCCGCGAGGTGCTCTTGGAGCAGGTCTGGGGCTACCGCCACGCCGCCGACACGCGCCTGGTCAACGTCCACGTCCAGCGCCTGCGCGCCAAGATCGAGAAGGACCCGGAGCACCCCGAGGTCGTCGTGACCGTTCGCGGCGTCGGCTACAAGGCCGGTACCGCCTGATCCGGCCGGGTTCCCTATGACCGTGTCCGAACCCGAGGAGGGGCGGGCGGCCGACCCCGAAGGGGTGCGGTCCGTCCCGTCCTCCGGAGGGCTGTCCGAGGCCGGGGGACGGCGCCGGGAACAGACCACGGGGTTGACCCGGGCCTACTTCCTCGCGCAGCGGGCCGCACGCGCCCTGGTGAGCGTCGTGCACACCAACTGGCGTCGCTCGCTCTACCTCCGGGTCATCAGCACCACCCTGGTGCTGTCCCTGGTGGTCATGGCGGGTCTGGGCTACGTGCTCATCTCCGAGGTGCGCGGAGGGCTGCTGGAGGCCAAGACCAGCGCCGCGGTCAACGACCACCGGGCCGGGCTCGGCTACGCGCTGGCCGAGCTCCGCGAGGACGAGAGCAGCGACCGCGAACGGCTCCTGAACGACATCGCCCGGGAGCTGACCAGCCGCAGCGGCGAGACCGGACTGTACGGCGTGGTGATCCTGCCGTCGGTGAGCGACGAGCGCGGTTGGGCGACCGTCGACGAGGAGACGGTCGACGAGAGCATCCCGGATCGTCTGGTCGAACAGATCCGGCTCTCCGAGACACCGGATCAGCAGTACCACACGTACACGCGGATCGAGACCGAGGACGGATCGATCGAGCCGGCGCTGGTCGTGGGCGCCCAGCTCACCCACGCCTACGAGCTCTACTACGTCTTCCCGCTCCAGCACGAGCAGGAGATCCTCGACCTGCTCCAGAACACGGTCGCGCTGATCGCGGTCCTGCTGGTGATCCTGCTCGGACTGATCGCCTTCATGATCACCCGTCAGGTGGTCACGCCGGTGCGCTCCGCGGCCCAGTCCGCCGAACGTCTGTCCTCGGGCGACCTCACCGAACGCATGACCGTGCGCGGCGAGGACGACCTGGCCCGGCTCGCGATGTCCTTCAACGACATGGCGGGCAACCTCCAGGAGAAGATCCAGGAGCTGGAGGAGCTGTCCAAGGTCCAGCGCCAGTTCGTCTCCGACGTCTCGCACGAACTGCGCACCCCCCTCACGACCATTCGGATGGCGGGGGACCTGCTCTTCGAGGATCGGGAGGAACTGGACACCTCCCACCGTCGCTCGGTGGAACTGCTCCAGAGCCAGGTGGAGAGGTTCGAGGAACTCCTCTCCGACCTGCTGGAGATCAGCCGCCACGACGCCGGGGCCGCCACCCTGGGGATCGAGTCCGCCGACATCCGCGACTCGGTGATGAAGGCGGTCGGCGACGCCGAGCAGATCGCCGAACGGCGCGGCATCAAGGTCGTCCTCCGGCTTCCGGCCGAGCCCTGCCTGGCGGAGTTCGACACCCGACGGATCAACCGCATCCTGCGCAATCTCGTGGTCAACGCGATCGAGCACAGCGAGGGACGGGACGTGGTGGTCGCCGCCGCGGGGGACCGCGACGCCATCGCCGTCGCCGTGCGCGACTACGGCGTGGGTCTGAAGGAGGGGGAGGAGCACCTGTGCTTCGACCGTTTCTGGCGGGCCGACTACTCCCGTGTGCGCACCACCGGGGGTACCGGGCTCGGGCTGTCCATCGCCAAGGAGGACGCCACCCTGCACGGCGGTTGGCTCCAGGCCTGGGGCATGCCCGGTCAGGGGTCCCAGTTCCGCCTGTCCCTGCCCCGACGTTCGGGGGCCGAGCTGCGCGGATCGCCGCTGCCGCTGGTGCCGCCGGAGATCGCCCTGGGCCGTAACTTCACCTCCATGGGAGACCAGTCCGCCAAGGCGCGGGGAGGGACCGACGACGAGGAGGCCCTGTGACGCACAAGGCGGGGTCGGCGAGACCCACCGTGATCACGCGTACCATCGCGGTCTGTCTGTCCGTCTGCGTGTCCCTGACGGCCTGCGCGACCATCCCCATGACCGGTCCGGTGGTCCCCGGAGAGGGCGGGGACGTCTCGGGCGACCCCTATGACGGCTATGTGCGTCTCCTTCCGGCGGGCCCCCAACCCGGTGTGGCCCCGGAAGGGCTGGTCGACGGCTTCCTCAAGGACATGGGCAGCTTCGAGGACGACCACAAGGCCGCGCGCAGCTACATGCTGCCGCCGACGGCCGAGGACTGGTCGCCCAACGGGGCGGTCCGGGTCTTCAACGACCTGGACTCGGCCGACTTCGACGCCGACATCTCCGCCGACGGCCTCACCGCGACCGTCCGGGTGCGCAGCAACCTGGTGGCCGACATCGACGAGAGCGGCAAGTACGTCCCGACCCAGGTCGGGGCGGCCCTCCTCGACGAGACCTTCACCCTGGCCCGGGAGAACGAGGACCCCGAGGGCGAGTGGCGGATCCAGGACCTCCCCGACGAACTGCTCCTCAGCGAACTCGACGTCGAACGCACGCACAGGCCGTTCAACCTGTACTACCTGAACCCGGAGGGGACGGCCCTGGTCCCCGACCCGGTCTACCTGCCCGTGAGCACGGACAAACTGGCCGAACGCCTGCTCCGCAAGCTCATCTCCGGCCCCACCGACTGGCTCTCGCCGTCCGTCGAATCGGCCTTCCCCGAAGGCGCTCGGGTGGATCTGGAGATCGACTCCCAACGCGCCGTGATCGACATCCGCGGCGTCTCCGACCCCGACGAGTACGCGATGGGGGCCCAGATCGCCTGGACCCTGCGCCAGCTTCCCGAGGTCCAGGAGTTCACCCTCCAGATCGATGGCGAGGACGTCTCCTTCCCCAACTCCGACGGGGACAGCGCCGATCGCCCACGACCGGGCAGCGAACTGTGGTCGAGGGTGAGCCCCGGGGCCATCTCCAGCGGTATCCGCGCCTACTACACGCAGGAGGGGCAGCTCTGGTCCGCCTCCGACTGGAGCGCGGAGAGCTTCGGCGACGTGGAGCCCGTCCCCGGTCCGCTCGGCCGGGGCGACGTGCGGCTGGAGAGGTTCGCGGTTTCCATCGACGAGAGCACCATCGCGGGCATCACCCAGGGCGGCCGTGAGGTCGTCACCGGCTTCGTGAGCCCCGGAGCGCGGACCGACGAGGTGCTCGACGAGGGCCTGTTCACCGATCTGTCCTGGGACATCAACGGCGACCTGTGGGTGGTCGAGGAGACCCGGGACGAGGAGGACGGGGACGACGACGAGGAATCCGAGGACGCCTCCGACGCCGAGGGGGACCCCAACCTCAGTGGGAGCGGGACGGAGGAGCCGCCCGAACCCGGCGACAGCACTCTGTGGGTGTTGAGAGACGGGGACGAGGTGGCCCGGGTCCAGGTCAACGGGTTGCGGGACCATTCCCTGGTCAGCTTCCAGATCTCCCGGGACGGCACCCGGGCCGCGGTCATCACCGAACAGGACGGGCAGCGCTCCCTGAAGGTGGGACGGGTGTCCCGGGACGGGGACGGCCAGGTCACGGTGGACGCCTTCATCGCCCTGGGCCGGGGCGTGGAGGACCTCATCGACGTGGCCTGGCGTTCGAGCGATCAGCTCGTCGTACTGGGCAGCCGCGAGGGCGGTGCCCCGCAGGCCCTTCTGGTGTCCCTGGACGGAGGGAGCCCGGCGGCCAGCGCCGGTACCCCGGCGGCGGGGATGGTCACCATCTCGGGAGCCCCGGGGCAACCTCTGCTCGCCGGCTCCGACGACGGCAACATCTGGGCCTCCAACGATCCGCTGAACTGGCAGAACGTGGTCGAGGGCGGGTCGCCGACCTTCCCGGGCTGACGCCCGGGGGTCGGGGCGGGGACGTTGTCCACAGATCCCGGAACGGGGCCGGCGGGACGGACGCCGAACACCGATCCTGGGAACATGGACCACGAACCCGTGTTCGCGCGTCGGTGGCCCGGACGGTACGCGCTCCGGGTCCGTGACCTCCTCCTCACGTTCGCCACGGCCCTGCTCGACCTCCTACTGCCCTCCCTCTGCGCGGGCTGTGGCGGGACGGAGGGACCTCTCTGCCCCGACTGCCGGACGCTGCTGGCACGCGGTCCGCGCCCTTGCGCGCCGCGCGCGGGGTGCCCACCGGTGTGGGCGGCCGGAGGCCACGCCGGTCGCGAGCGACGTGTTCTGCTCGCCTACAAGGAGCACGGCGACGTCCGGTTGCTGCGCCCCTTGGGGGAGCGGCTGGCCCGTACCCTGCTGGCCTCCCGCCGCACGGGGCCGGACGTTCTCCTGGTCCCGGTCCCGGGCCGTCGAGGCGGTGCCCCTCGAAGAGCCGTGCCCCGGTTGGCGCGCGCGTGCGTCCTGTACTCGGGCCCTCGGGCCACCCTCGGGGTCGCCCCCGTCCTGCGGTACCGCCACACGGCGCGCGGCCAGGTCGGACTGGGGCGGGCCGAACGTCTGGCCAACCGGGTGGGGACCCTCGAGGTCGTTCCATCCGATCGGGGCCGCGCCCGGGGGCCGCGGAGCCGATCCGGTGGTGTCGTGGACGTACGAGGGCGCAGGGTCGTGGTCGTGGACGACGTGCTCACCACCGGGGCGACGCTTCTGGAGGCGACCCGCGCGCTGCGCGAGGAGGGCGCGCGGGTGATCGGCGCGGTGGTCCTGGCCGAACGGGAACGGTCGGCCCGGCCTTCGGGCCGGCGTCCTACATCGGCCGGCCGATCGGATCCGAGGCCGGAAAGAAGGTTTTACAAAGCCCCCTGAACAGGCGAAAAGTGCCTATTTGTAAGGCTTGACGATGATTTTCGGTTGCCCGAGGCCCTCTTCACTACCTGACAGACGGGCCAGGACAGGTTACGGTCCAGGTATGGCACCCGTCCGGGTCCGTGGTTGCGCCGGACATTCGAAGCCTCCGGGAACACCGGAGGACTTCGCCGGCAAGCCGATGCCAGGCGCAGGCGAAACGGCCCACGTAAGGCGACTTTTCGTCGACCGATCACGGTGCGCCTTAGAGGTAAGTCCTGCCCCACTGAGGGTCCCGATGTCCCTCATGACAGGGAGAAGAGCAGTAGTCGCGTTCAAGAGCGGCGACACTCTCAGCAGGCGGATGTGGGGACGAAGACCAGGTCGGCCGGACGGGTGGCATGCCGACGTGCGAGGGTTCGTCGTTCCCGGAGCCACGGCTCCGGGGGTGCGGGCCCCCACACGGTCTTTCGCCGCGCCCCGACCCCCCTGTTCCGGGGCCGTCCCCGGCCGTGACGCGCTCCACAGCGAGGTCCGGGCGACGACGCCCTCCCGCCTCCGGTGGGGGCCGGAGACCGTTTTCCGTTCCTCTGTGGGGCTTTCCATCTCAAACGCGATGAAAGTCCTTATTCGCAACTCACGGGACCTGGGCAAACATGTACGCGGGGCGGGTGATGACCCCGCCTCCGATGGGTATACGCACTTCCAAGCGAGCCGAGCCCCGGCCGAGGCCGGGCACCGACGGAAGGGGGCCGACGCGTCATACCCCTCCTCGCCACGGGAGGGGAGCAGAGCCAGCCTGGCCGTCGCCTTCACGACGGCCACGCGATGAAGGGGGTCCTATGGACATCATCGTCAAAGGTCGACGCACCGGTGTGAGTGAGAAGTTCCGACAGCACGTCGAGAACAAGCTCGACAGGCTCTCCAAGTGGGAGCGCAAGGGCATGAGCGTCGATGTGGAGGTGTCCCAGGAGCGCAACCCCAAGCTCGCCGACGTCCGCGAGCGGGTTGAACTGACCATCCACTCGGACGGACCCGTGATCAGGAGCGAGGCCGCCTCCATCGATCGTCATGGCGCCCTCGACCTGGCCATCGACAAGATCGAGGCCCGTCTCCGCAAGGCCGCGGATCGCCGCAAGGTCCACCGTGGCAGCCGTACTCCCGTCTCCGTGGCGGCCGCGACCGCCGATCTCCCCGGGGACCTGGCCTCATTCGCCCCGACGACCACCACGACGGCACCCCCGGCCCAGCGCGAGGGGGAGGAGGAGATCGACGGCGTCGAGGTCGACGGTCGCTTCTCCGGCGAGTTCGTCGAACTCGACACCCAAGGGGACGTTCCCGTGATCGTGCGGGAGAAGGTCCACCGGGCCAAGCCGATGAGCATCGACCAGGCGCTGATGGAGATGGAACTGATCGGGCACGACTTCTACCTCTTCCACGACGAGGTCAAGGACACCCCGAGCGTCGTCTACCGCCGTAAGGGCTTCGACTACGGTGTCCTGCGCCTGACGGACTGACCCCATCCCATCCCGTCCCGGTGACCGATCGGGACGGGACCACCTCGAAGGCCGATCGCGGCGGACCGGAACAGGGTCCGCCGCGATCGGCGCGGACGGGCCCGCGTGCCTCGCCCCCGGGCACGCGGGCCCGTCCTTCGAGGTCAGGCGCGATAGGTGTCGGCGGAGCGCTTGATCCGGTGCAACGGCGTCTGGTGCGGCTCCTCCGGCTCGTCCCGGGGCGGGTCGAGGACCACGTCGCTCAGGATGTCGCAGGACACCGCCACCACCAGCGCGATCACCATCAGGGCCGCTCCGATGACCAGGAGCACCACCGAACCGCCCAGGACGATGCCCAGACCGCCCAGGGCGAACCCTATGAAGGCGAGGGCCACCCCGACCCAGGAGGCCGCGCGGCCCCGGTGGCCGCTGCTCGGAGCCAGCGAACCCCCCTGGCGCTGGAAGCCCCGGATGTGTCCCCGACGATCCTGCTCGTCGTCGGTCGGTCGGTGCCCCTCCCAGACCAGCGCCGGGTCGATCTCCTCGCTGGGCCGGGGCGGGGTGCGGCGGGTCCCCTCGACCACCGTCTCGATCACCTCGGCGGGAGTGCGGGGGAACGACGTCTCCCGGTCCCCGGCCTCCGCGCTCTTGGGCTCCTCGTGCCTTCTTCCCCCACGCATGTCGTCCCCCCGGTCGCGCTTGCGTCGTCGAGCGTCACCGCGGGACGGAGCACCGCATGGAACGCTCCTTCACCCATTGCACTACCCGGTGAAATGCGCGACTCTGCACAAATATTGAGAAAAGGGCGGGAACATCCGCCCCCGTTCCACTCGTTCGGCAAGAGGGCGGGAATCGGGCCACGGTCCTCTAGGATGTAGGCCCGAGGACCCAGGATTCCCCCTGACCTCCGTGGCCACGGAAGCACGGTCAGCGGGCCCGACCCGTCTCTCCGCCTCGGGTGGAGCCGACCGCGATCTGCGAGGAGCGCATAGGAAGTGCCAGGCATACTCGACAAGCTCCTGCGCGCGGGTGAAGGTAAGATCCTGCGCCGGCTCAAGAAGTACAAGGACCAGGTGAACCTCCTCGAGGACGACTTCGTCGACCTCAGTGACGAGGAGCTGCGCGGTCTGACCCAGGAGTACAAGGACCGCTACGAGGACGGCGAGTCCCTGGACGACCTCCTCCCGGAGGCCTTCGCGACCGTCCGCGAGGCGGCCAAGCGCACCTTGGGCCAGCGCCACTTCGATGTGCAGATCATGGGCGGCGCCGCCCTGCACCTGGGCAACATCGCCGAGATGAAGACCGGTGAGGGCAAGACCCTGACCGGAACCCTCGCGGTGTACCTCAACGCTCTGGCCGGCAAGGGCGTCCACGTCATCACCACCAACGACTACCTGGCCCGACGTGACGCCCAGAACATGGGTCGCGTCTACCAGTTCCTCGGCCTCGAAGTCGACGTGGTCGGTCCCCAGATGACCACCACCGCCCGCCGCAAGGCCTACCAGGCCGACATCACCTACGGAACGAACAACGAGTTCGGTTTCGACTACCTGCGCGACAACATGGCGCTCTCGCTCAAGGACACGGTCCAGCGCGAGCACTACTTCGCCCTGGTCGACGAGGTCGACTCCATCCTCATCGACGAGGCGCGCACCCCGCTGATTATCAGCGGGCCCTCCGAGCAGAACTCGCGGTGGTACTCCGAGTTCGCCAAGATCGCTCCTCGTCTGAAGAAGGACGAGGACTACGAGGTCGACGAGAAGAAGCGCACCGTCGGCATCACCGAGTCCGGTGTTGCCAAGGTCGAGGACTGGCTGGGGATCGACAACCTCTACGAGGCGGTCAACACCCCGCTGATCAGCTTCCTCAACAACTCCCTCAAGGCCAAGGAGCTGTACCGCAAGGACAAGGAGTACATCGTCAAGGACGGTGAGGTCCTCATCGTCGACGAGTTCACCGGTCGTGTCCTGGCGGGTCGCCGCTACAACGAGGGTATGCACCAGGCCATCGAGGCCAAGGAGCGCGTCAAGATCAAGGACGAGAACCAGACTCTCGCCAAGGTCACGCTCCAGAACTACTTCCGCCTCTACGAGAAGCTCGCCGGCATGACCGGTACCGCTCAGACCGAGGCGGCCGAGTTCTCCCAGACCTACAGCGTCGGCGTGGTGCCCATCACCACCAACAAGCCGATGATCCGTGAGGACGTCAAGGACGTCGTCTACAAGCACGAGGACGCCAAGTTCCAGGCCGTGGCCGAGGACATCGCCGAGCGTCACGAGGCCGGACAGCCCGTCCTGGTCGGTACCACCAGCGTCGAGAAGTCCGAGTTGCTCTCTCGGATGCTCAAGCGCGAGGGTGTGCCGCACGAGGTCCTCAACGCCAAGAACCACGCCCGTGAGGCCGCGATCATCGCGCGCGCGGGCAAGCTGGGTTCGGTCACGGTGGCCACCAACATGGCCGGTCGCGGTACCGACATCATGTTGGGCGGCAACCCCGACTTCCTCGCCGACGAGGAGCTCCAGAAGCGGGGCCTGAGCCCGCTGGAGACCCCGGAGGAGTACGAGAAGGCCTGGCCGGAGGCCCTGGCCAAGGCCAAGAAGGAGTTCGAGACCGAGCACGAGAAGGTCGTCGAGGCCGGCGGTCTGTACGTGCTGGGCACCGAGCGCCACGAGTCGCGTCGTATCGACAACCAGCTTCGAGGCCGTTCCGGTCGTCAGGGTGACCCGGGCATGTCCCGCTTCTACCTGTCGCTCCAGGACGACCTGCTGCGTCTGTTCAACTCCAGCCGTCTGGAGGTGTTCATGAACCAGCTGAACATCCCGGACGACCAGCCGATCGAGTCCGGCATGGTGAGCAAGGCGATCGCCTCCGCTCAGGGCCAGGTCGAGACGCAGAACTTCGAGATCCGCAAGAACGTCCTCAAGTACGACGAGGTCCTCAACCGGCAGCGCAAGGTCATCTACGCCGAGCGCCGCAAGGTCCTGGAGGGACAGGACCTGCGCGACCAGGTCGTCGAGATGCTGGAGGAGGTGCTCCGCGGCTACGTCGTCGAGGAGACCTCGCGCGGCGACGCCGACGACTGGGACCTCGACAAGCTCTGGCGGGCCTTCAAGCAGGTCTACCCGATCGGGTTCACCGTCGACGAGTTCATCGAGGAGAACGGTGACCTGCACTCGCTGACCGCCGAGCTCATCGCCGAGCGCGTGGTCGAGGACGCCAAGAGCGCCTACGACAAGCGTGAGGCCGACCTGGGCGAGGAGGCGATGCGCGAGGTCGAGCGTCGCGTCATCCTCCAGGTGATGGACCGCAAGTGGCGTGAGCACCTCTACGAGATGGACTATCTCCAGGAGGGCATCGGCCTGCGTGCGATGGCCCAGCGCAACCCGCTGATCGAGTTCCAGCGCGAGGGCTTCGACATGTTCCAGCAGATGCTGGAGGCCATCAAGGAGGAGTCGGTCGGCTACCTCTTCAACGTCGAGGTCCAGGTCCAGAAGAAGCAGGAGCCCTCTCTCACCGCCGCCGCGGCCGCGCAGACCGCGACCTCCGTCGGAGGGGCCTCGGGCGCGACCGCCGTGGCCACGGCCGTGGACGAGGACACCGAGGCCGCCGAGGCCGCTTCTCCCGAGACCGAGGCGGAGCCCGCCGAGGACGTCGTCGTCCCCGGTTTCGGCGAGGGACAGCCCGAGCGTCTCCAGTACTCGGCTCCGAGCGAGGACGGGACGGTCGAGCGCCACAGCGAGACCGCCGACGAGTACGCGGGCACCTCGCGCAACGAGCCCTGCCCCTGCGGTTCGGGCAAGAAGTACAAGAAGTGCCACGGAGCCCCCGCCACCAAGTAGCGGTTCCGTATCCACGCGCGCGGGCGCGGCCCCGGAAGGGACCGCGCCCGCGCGCGTGTGCGTTCGCGGGGTTCAGGACGGTAGGGGGCGGTCCTGGACGACGTGTTTCATGACCAGGGTCGAGCTCAGGCGTTGGACCCCGGGCAGGGTGGCCAGCGCCTCGTCGTAGAGGGTCCGGAAGGCGGCGAGGTCGGCGCTGACCACACGCAGCAGGTAGTCGGGGTCGCCGAACAGACGCTCGGCGCGGACCACCTGGGGTATGGCGGCCACGGCCTCCTCCAAGGCGATGACGGTGTCCCGGTCCTCTTGGAGCATGGTGACGAACACCAGGGCCTGGAAGCCGAGCCCCACGGCCTCGGCGTCCACGAGGGCACGGTAGCCGCTGATCACCCCGGAACGTTCCAGTTCGCGCAGGCGACGGTGGCAGGGGGAGACGCTCAAGCCCACCCGGTGGGCCAGTTCGGTGACACTGAGGCGGCCGTCCTCCTGGAGCTCCGCAAGAATCTTCCGGTCAACGATATCCATGGCGAATATTCTTCCACTCAGGGCGGAGTTCCGCGCAAACAGTGGAACCATATTCGGTCGTTTTGAGACTACTCTTCCCCTCTGAACTGGTCTTTCGGGGGGAAGAGGGGTCCTGCTGTGGGCGCGGGAGCGGTCGCGACGTTCTGGACGGTGTCGGTCCTGTTGGTCATGGTGCCGGGCGCCGACTGGGCGTACGCGATCTCGGCGGGGCTGAGGGACCGCTCGGTCCTGCCCGCGGTCGGCGGCCTGGTGATCGGCTATGTGGCGCTCACCGCGGTGGTGGCCGGCGGGGTCGCCGCCCTCGTCACCGGTACTCCGGGCCTGCTCACCGGCCTGACCGTCCTGGGGTCGGTCTACCTGATCTGGCTGGGAGCGGCCACCCTGGCCCGGCCCGCGGTGCCGGGAGTGGGCGCCGGGGACGAGACGTCGGGCTCATGGGTGGCGCGGATGGTCACCGGGACCGGGGTGAGCGGACTCAACCCCAAGGCGCTCCTGTTGTTCGTCGCGCTGCTCCCACAGTTCACCGACCCCGACGGGGGATGGCCCCTGGCCGCGCAGATCGGCACCCTGGGCCTCGTGCACACCGCCAGCTGCGGTGTGATCTACCTGGGGGTGGGGGTGCTGGCTCGGCGGGTCCTGGGCGCCCGCCCGGCGGCGGCCCGCATGGTCACCCGTGTCTCCGGGGCGGCGATGGTGATCATCGGCGCGGTCCTGTTGATCGGCCGCCTCCTCTGATCCACGGCATGCCGAAGGGCCCCGGAACGATGTTCCGGGGCCCTTCGACGTCGTCTCAGGAGGTCTGGGTGACCTTGTTGAGGCCCCGGGGCACGTCGGGGTCGTAGCCCAGACGGCGGGCCAGACGCTCGGTGAGCAGCTGGGCGGGGACGATCAGGTTCATGGGCGAGACCCATTCGGGCACGTCGGGGACGGGCACCGAGAGGTCGCTCGCGGCGGCCAGCGCCTCGCCTCCACCGAAGCCGAAGACCGGGGAACCGGCCGAACGGGCCCGCTCGGCCAGGGCCACCGTGCCCTGGAGGGTCGGCCCGTCGGGGGCGGCCATCAGCAGGGTGGGCGTCCGCGGGTCCACGACGGCGATGGGGCCGTGCAGGAGGTCCGCGTAGGACATGCCCATGGCGTGGGTGTAGCAGGCCTCCTTGAGCTTCAGGGCGGCCTCCAGGGCGGTGGAGAAGGCCAGCCCGCGCCCGGAGATCACCGCTCCCTGCACGGCGACCATCCGCTCGACGATCTCCTCCAGAGCGTCGGTGGGGGCCGCGAGAGTCTCCTCGATGCCCTGGGGGACCAGCTCCAGCTCGCCCGGGTCCAGCTTCGCGCCCAGACCCAGGGCCAACACGGCCAAGGCGGCGAGCTGGGTGTTGTAGGTCTTGGTCGCGGGAACGGCCAGTTCCTTCCCGGCCCGGGTGACCAGGGCGACGTCGGCCTCCTCGGCGAGCGTGGAGTCGGCGCCGTTGGTGACGGCCACGGTTCGGGCGCCGCAGTCGGCGGCCCAGCGCATGGTGTCGACGATCTCCTCGGTCTTCCCGGACTGGGAGATGGCCACCGCGAGCACCTTGGACAGGTCGAGTCTGGATCCGTAGACCGTCGCGACGGAGGGGGAGCCCAGGGTGGCCAGGCGGCCGGTGTGCACTTGAAGCAGGTAGCCGCCGTAGACGGCGGCGTTGTCGGAGGAGCCCCGGGCGATGAACAGGACGTGTTCGGTCTCGCGTCCCAGGGCCTCGATCTCCTTGCGCAGGGGTAGGAGTTCGGAGAAGGTGCGGCGCAGAGCCTCGGGCTGCTCGGCGATCTCCGCTCGCATCACGCTCGTCTTGGTGGTCATGGGGAACCTTCCCAGGTGGTGTACGGGCGCTCCTGGATGGGCGCCGGGGGCCGCGCCGGTGGATCGGGAACGGCGTGGGGCCGGTGTTCCGGCCGCCGTCGTATCGCTTCGGATCCGGTGCGTTCGGGTGGATTGACACAAAGGTCGAAGCTGTGGTCTAGTCCGGACTATACCAGTCGAAACCCGGAAGAGCCGGTGAACACCGGATGCCGGGACCCGTCGCGCGCTAGGGTCTAGGTCGTGTTTTTTCGGGTCATGACGTGCCTGCGAGAACATCAGGAGAGCACTTCCCGCTCCGACCCCGCCCGCCGAACCAGAAGGCCTCCCGACCATGGCGATCGACCCGGACAACCCACTGCCCAAGTACGTCCAACTCCGTGATCTGCTCCTGGACTGGATCGCCGCGACCGGACTGGGCGTGGACGACATGGTCCCCTCGGAGCGAGAACTCAGCACCACCTATGGCCTGTCCCGCATGACCGTGCGTCAGACCATCGACCTGCTGGTGGCCGACGGTCGGCTCTATCGGGTACCGGGCAAGGGCACCTTCATCGCCCGTCCCAAAATCGAGATGTCCCTGGTCCTGGCCTCCTTCAGTGAGGACATGCGCGCGCGGGGCTATGAACCCGGCGCCCGCGAACTGATCCGCCAGGTCATCCCGGCCAGCGGTCACACCGCGCGCATGCTGGACATCGCTCCCGGAACCCTGGTCCACCACATCGAACGCATGCGCACCGCGGACGACGAGCCCATGGCGGTGGAGCGTTCCAACATCCCCGCCGCGATGGTCCCGGGCCTGGAGGACTACGACCTCGCCGAGAGATCCCTCTATGAGGTCCTGGAAAACGAGTTCGACATCCTGTTGGATTCCGGAGAACAGACCATCGAGGCCGGGATCTGCGACTCGGCCGACTCCCGTCTCCTCGGTCTGCCCGCGGGAAGCCCGGTGCTGATCATGCAGCGTCGCAGCTTCGCCAAGGGACAGTGCGTGGAACTGGCGCTGTCCACCTACCGTGCCGACCGCTACCAACTGCACTCACGGTTGGACCCGCGCAGGCACGGCGACTGACGTCCGCGCCCGCCCGGGGCGCCCGGTCGAGAGGAAGACCCCCCACCATGTCGGACCCCGCTGCCGCCGACAGTTCGGCGAAACCCTCGAAGGAACCCACTCCGGGACGAAAGCGCGGGTCGTCCGCGCTGGCCGTGCTGCAACGGCTCGGTCGCAGTCTCATGATGCCGATCGCGGTCCTGCCCGCCGCCGCGATCCTGCTCCGTCTGGGGCAACCCGACCTGCTCGGGGCCGAAGGACTGGCCGGTATGCCCGGCATGGGCTGGATGGACCCCGTCTCCGGTGCCGTGGGCACGGCGGGCGACGCGATCTTCCAGGCCCTGCCGCTGCTCTTCGCCATCGGTGTGGCCATCGGCTTCGCCAAACGCGCCGATGGTTCGACCGCGCTGGCCGCCGTCGTCGGCTACCTGGTCTTCGACCGGGTCGCCACCTGGACGATGGCCACCTTCGACGGTCCTCAGGGGGACCTCGGCTACCAGGTCACCTCCTATCCGCTCCCGGTCGACCCGGTGACCCGTGAACCCGTCACCGATCCGGAGACCCTCAACGAACTGACCCCGGTCATCGACCACGCGGTCAAGAACCCCACCGACGTGCTCGGCGGCATCGCGATCGGCCTGATCGCCGCGGTGCTGTGGCAGCGCTACCACCGGATCAAGCTGCCCACCTGGCTGGGTTTCTTCGGCGGACGCCGCTTCGTGCCCATCGTCACGGCCCTGGCCGGCCTGTTCATGGGTGTGGCTCTCGGCGTGCTCTGGCCCGTCGTGGGCATGTGGATCCAGAACCTGGGCGAGGGCATCATCGGCGCCGGAGCCCTGGGCGCGGGGATCTACGGGGTCATCAACCGCATCCTGCTGCCCATGGGCCTGCACCATGTGGTCAACTCGTTCATCTGGTTCGTCTCCGGCTCCTACACATCCGATGACGGCACCACCACGCACGGGGAGATCACCCGTTACTTCGCCGGGGACCCCGACGCGGGCGGCATGCTGTCCGGCTTCTTCCCCGTCCTGATGTTCGCCGTCCCCGGGGCCGCCCTGGCGATGTGGCTGGCCGCCGCCCCGGCACGCCGCGCTCAGATCGGGTCGATCATGATCCCGGCCGCGCTGACCGCGTTCGTCACGGGCATCACCGAGCCGGTGGAGTTCGCCTTCATCTTCGTGGCCCCCCTGCTGTACGGGGTGCACATCGTGCTCACCGGCGTCTCGATGGCCGTGATGAACGCGCTCGACGTGCAACTGGGCTTCGGCTTCTCGGCAGGCCTGATCGACCTGTTGCTCAACGCCACGAAGGACAACACCCAGGGGTTGGGGATCCTGCTGCTGTTCGGGGTGCTCTACTTCCTGGTCTACTTCGGGATCTTCTACCTGCTCATCACCAGGCTGAACCTCCCCACCCCCGGCCGCGAGGCCGATCCGGAGGAGAACGCGGCGGCGCCCGTCTCCTCGACCGCCGGGTCGGAGAGCGGTGGGGACGCGCCACCCCGGCGATCGTCGGACCAGGGTCCCGATCGCCCCGACTGATCTGTGGCCGCGAGGTGTCCCGAGGATCTTTCGGGACACCTCGCGGCGGAGGACCCTGGCGTGTGGCATGCGCCACCCCTAAGCTCGGCTCAGACTCACGGACGTGTCCCGCGGGGCACCCGATCTCAAGCACGGAGGGCACATGGCGGACAAGGCGGAGGCGATCGTCGCCGGACTCGGCGGTGCGGCCAACATCGAGGACATCGAGGCCTGCATCACCCGGCTGCGCACGGAGGTCGCCGACCCGGGGCTGGTACGCGAGAACGACCTCAAGGCCGCCGGGGCCCACGGCGTCCTGGTCTCCGGGAACGTCGTCCAGGTCGTCGTCGGCCCCGAGGCCGACAGCCTCACCGACGAGATCCAGGATCTTCTCGAATAGTCCATAGGGCTCGGAACGGGAGCGGTCAAGAGGACTCGGACCTTTTTGGTCGGTACGTTCTCGGATGAAGTCCCGTCCTCAGGGAAGACCTTCCCCATGTCAGACGTGAACGGTGCGCTGCGCGTACTCTCCCCTGTCACCGGAACGGCGATGTCCCTGGAGACGGTGCCCGATCCGGTCTTCTCCCAGAGCATGGTCGGCCCCGGCCTCGCCGTGCACCCCGAGCCCGGACAGGAAGGCGGCCAGGAGTCCCGTCAGACGGCGGTGGCGCCCATCACCGGGACCCTGGTCAAACTCCATCCGCACGCCTTCGTGGTGATGGCGCCCGACGCACGTCGCGGTGTCCTCGTCCACCTGGGCATCGATACCGTGCAGCTCGCCGGCGAGGGGTTCACGCTCCTGGCCGAGGAGGGCACCGAGGTCGTCGCGGGCGCCCCGGTGATCGAATGGTCGCCGGGGTCGGTCGCCTCCCTCGGCAAACCCTCCGTGGTGCCGGTGGTGGCCCTGGACGCCTCCGCCGACACCCTGAGCGAACACGTGGACGGCGCGGTGACGAGTGGGGAGGACCTCTTCGTCTGGACCTGAGCCGGAGCGCCCGAACGGCCCGAGGGTGGCCCCCGCCACTCGCGCGGACCGGATAGTCTCCGGCGGCAACCAGCGTTCCATCGGAGATGAAGCCCCAATGAAACCGCGCGCCCTGGTCCCGGTCTGCGCAGGCCTGGCCCTGATGATCAGTGCATGTACCACGACCCCCGAGGAGGTGGGTTCCTCGCCTGAGGACAACGAACAGAACCCGGGCGCCTCGGCCGAGCCCTTCGAGCCGGTCCTGGCTCCGCGGTTGCTCGCCGAGATGGACCTGGACGACAAGATCGGCCAACTCCTGGTCCTGTCCGCGCAGGGCACCACGGCCGAGGAGAACGCCTCGCTGATCGAGACCCACCGCCCCGGCGGGCTCATCTACTTCGACGCCAACCTCGACGACGCCGAGCAGATCGCCCGGATGTCGGCGGGGGTCCAGGAGATCGCCACCGAACAGGGACAGGGGGTCCCGCTGTTCCTCGGCATCGACCAGGAACAGGGGCGCGTCGTGCGCATGCCGGTGGGAACCCTGTTCCCCGACGCGATGGCGGTCGGCGCCACCGGCGACACCGAACTCGCCGCCCTGCGCGCGGCCACCACGGCGAACGAGCTCACCGCGGTGGGGATCAACCTCAACTACGCCCCCGACGCCGACGTCAACACCGACCCGAACAACCCGGTGATCGGCATCCGCTCCTTCGGCTCCGACCCGGACGCGGTGGCGGAGATGGTGCTGGCCGAGGCCGACGCCTACGCCGAGAACGGCGTGGTGCCGGTCGCCAAGCACTTCCCCGGCCACGGCGACACCGACGTCGACAGCCACAGCGGCCTCCCCGTCATCGACCTCCCCCGGGACCGGTGGGAGGCCGAGCACCTGCCGCCCTTCCGCGCGGCGGTCGAGGCGGGCATCGACTCGATCATGACCGCCCACGTGCTCATGCCGGGGCTGGAGAGCGACGAGGACCCCGACCCGGCCACCCTCTCCCCGACGCTCATCGACGGCATCCTGCGCGACGAGCTCGGCTATGACGGCGTGGTCACCACCGACGCCCTCAACATGGACGGCGTGCGCCAGCGCCACTCCGACGGCGAGGTCGCGGTCCGGGTCATCGAGGCCGGTGTCGACCAGCTCCTCATGCCCCCGAACCCCGAGGAGGCGGTCGCCGCCATCCACGAGGCCGTGGAGAGCGGACGGATCGACGAGGAACGCATCGACCGTTCCGTCCTGCGCGTCCTCACCCTCAAGGAGAAGCGCGGCATCCTGGAGGCCGAGCCGGTCGACCCGGCCGCCGCCACCTCCGCCATGGAGGACCCCGACCACGCCGAGGCCGCCCAGCGGGTGGCCGACGCCTCGGTCACCCTCCTGCGCAACGAGAACGACCTCCTGCCGCTCGCCGCGGGCACCGACGTCAGGGTCACCGGGACGGGGGCCGACCGGATCGCCCCCGCTCTCGCCGACGCCGGCATGAACGTGGTGGAGAGCGGAGAGGCCGTGCTCGTCGTGGGCACCAGCGGCGCCCGGAGCTCCGAGGAGCAGCGTTCCCTGGTCGCCTCCGGACAGGCCCAGGGCACCCCCGTCGTGGTGGTCTCCCAGGACGGCCCCTACGACCTGGAGGCCTTCCCCGACGTCGAGGGCTACCTCGCCCTCTACTCGGCGGTGGAGGTCTCACGGGTCGCGGCGGCCAGGGTCATCTCCGGGCAGGTCGAACCCACCGGGACCCTCCCGGTGGACATCCCCGCGGTCGACATGGGCATCGGTACCGGATTCCGGTACTGACCCCGGTCGGGGGCCGGGACACCCACGAGGTTGAAAAGGGCGGGGAACGGGAAGAACCGTTGCCCGCCCGACCCCTTGGCCGGGCGGTGGTTCAGACCACGGTCACCAAGGAGGGGATCGGATGAACGGCACCCGACGAGGGGTCATCTCCGACTGGGGCGGTGTTCTCACACCGCCTCTTCTCGACGGCATCCGGGCCTGGCTCGACGCCGACCGGATCGACGCCGACCACTACTACGAGGTCATGCGTCCCTACTTCGAGGGCACCCTGCCCGACAACCCCGTACACGCCCTGGAACGCGGCGAGATCGACACGGCCGAGTTCGAACGCGACCTGGCCGCCCTGCTGCGCTCCACCCACGGTGGCCCGGTACGGGCGGAGGGCCTCATCCACCGCATGTTCTCGCGCTTCGAACCGGTGCACGACATGTACGAGACCCTGCGCGCCGCGCGCAGGAGCGGGGCCGGCACGGCGCTCCTCTCCAACTCCTGGGGCAACGGCTACCCGCGCGAACACTTCGCCACCACGTTCGACACCGTGGTCATCTCCGGTGAGGTGGGCATGCGCAAACCCGAGGAACGCATCTACCTGCACACCTGCGAACGGATGGGACTGGCGCCCGAGGACTGCGTGTTCATCGACGACCTCGAACACAACATCGAGACCGCCGAGGCGCTGGGCATGACCGGCATCCTGCACACCGACGTGGAGAGCACCCGCCGGGCGCTGGCCCGCTTCCTCGCCTCCGAGGACGAGACCGAACACCAACCGGCCTGACCGCCTTCGGGCTCCATCCGCACGGTCGGTCCCGGTTCTTTGGGAAACTCGTAGGAAACCGACCGCGCCCTGGAGCCTTCGATGTACGTTTTCCTGCCCAGTACCGTCCCCGCCCTGGCGACCCTCCTCGACGAGGGACGCCTGGAGGGGACCCCGCTGACCGCCTTCACGGCCGACGCGGGCCCCGACGGCGACTCCGAGGAAGCCGAGTACGCCGCCATGTACGCGGCGGCCGAGGCCTCGTTGCGGATGTTGGCGGCCGACCCCGCGGCCCCGCGCCGTCGGGTCGTCCTGGCCGCCGAGATGCCCGACCGCGCGATCGAACACGAGGCCCGGCACGGTGCCGATGTGGCCCGGGTCCTGCTCCAGGGCGCCGTCCCCTACAAGCGGCTCAAGTCCGTCCACGTGGACGACCCGGACGTCGCCGAGGACATCGCGGAGGCGGCCGCGGACCCGGATTCCGACGCCGCCGAGGACCACGAGCTCATGTGGTTCGCCGTCCAGGAGGCACGCCACCTCGTCGACGAGGCGACCGCTTAGGTCGTTCCTCTCCGGGGAGCGAGGGGCCTCCTCTCTGGAGAAGGGGGCCGCGCCCACGCGTGAGTGTGGCGGGGGAGAACCCCTGTGACGTGGGGGGATCCGGGGCGGAACTTTTTCGGAGAACGTGTTCCGGAACCGTTGTCGGAGAGGAGTATCGGGCGTAGAAAGAGGGCCAAGCCGCCGACGCGGAGCCGAAACCCCGCTTCCGTGCTCAGTGCCCTCTCTCGTTCGGTCCTCGGAGGCCGCCATGCCCCCCAGCGCAAACGAACACCGGAACGAACCCGCCTGTCCCTTCCGTATGGACCCGGCGGGAGGCGACCTCCAAGCGGAGGCCGCGGAACTCAGACAGGTAGGACCCGCGGTCCGGGCCGTGCTCCCCGGAGGGGTGGTGGCCTGGTCCGTCACCCGCTACGAGTCGATCAAGGAACTGGTGTCCGACCCCCGGGTCTCCCGTGACTTCCGAGCGCACTGGCCCGACCGCGATCGGGTGCCCGACGGCTGGACCCTGGGCGCGCTCACCTTCATGGAGGGCTTCCTCAACCGCTACGGAGAGGAGCACCGGCGCCTGCGCAGGATGGTCTCCCCGGCGTTCACCCCCAAACGCGTCCGCGCGTTGGAGGAGACCGTACGGGACCGGGCGCGCGTGCTCATCGCGGAGATGGCCCGGAGCGCCCCCGGAGACGTCGTGGACCTGCGCTCCTCCTTCTCCTGGCCACTGACCATGTGGGTGATCTGCGAGCTGCTCGGTGTCCCCGACGAACGCAGAGAGGCGATCCTGGTCGGCTTCGGCGCGCACTTCTGCGTGGGAGCCCACCTGGCCCGCCTGGAAGGACGGGTGGCCCTGGAGGAACTGTTCGCCACGCTCCCCGACCTGGAGCCGGCCGCCCCCGGGGCCGAACCCCCGAGGATCCCCTCGATCATCGTCAACGGCGCCGCCGAACTGCCGGTGATCCCCCACCCCGCCACCTGAGCCCGGCCGAGGTCATCGCCCCTCGTAGAGGATCCACACGGTGGAGGTGAGACCGAGTCGGTCGGCGAACCGGACGCGACCGCGGGCCGCGAACCCCAGGGGTTCGCGACCCACGGTGGTCACGTCGTCGAGGAGGTCCAGGCGTAGCAGTGCGCGGGTGCCCCGGGGTAGCCGTCGAAGGCGTGGACGATGTCGCCCAGACGCTCCCAGCCCAGCCGTTCGTAGAGACGGATCGCGGCCCGGTCCTTGGCCATCACGTCCAGCACCAGCGCGGTGTCGTGCTCACGAGCGTGCTCCATCACCGCACGGGTCAGCGCCTCTCCCGTCCCGAGTCCGCGCGCCTCGGGGGAGACGAACAGTCGGGCCAGGACCGCCACCTCGTCGATGTCGCGCTCGGTTCGTTCTCTCCACAGGGCGATCGTCTCCGCCCCCTCGGGGTCGGCCAGGCTCACCTGTCCCAGCAAGACCCCGTCACGTTCGGCCACCCAGGAGCGGAGGAAGCCCGGGTCGGTCAGCCAGGCCCGGGGAGAGGCCACCCCTTCCACGGGGTAGCCGTCCTCGGCGTGGACCCGGGTCAAGATGGTGCCCAGCTCGTCCAGGTCCTCGTCGGTCCGCTCACGGATGCGTGGTCGCCCGGCCATTCAGTCCTCCACTCTCAGGTCGTAGTCCAAGGCGCCCAGGTCCGCCCTCATGACGAAGCGGGTCACCTCGAAGGCCCGCCCCTCCTGATCGATCCCGGGGAGAACCTTCATCGGAGCCGATGCTGCCAGGGGCCGAGGGGCCCGGAGCGAACCGTGTGGGTGCGGTGGTCGGGGGAGACCTCCAGCGTGAACTCCGATAGTTCGGGCCGGCCCGCCCCGTCCAGTTCGCTGTAGGCCCGGTCGAGCTCCCGAGGCAGGTCGCGTGGGCCACCGCCTGTGGTGGAACCGTCCGGCCAGATGTAGGCCCAGGAGTCCTCGGCACTCAGGGCGACGATAGGAGCGGTCCCCTCCGTCCAAGGGCGCACGCCCACGCTGACCATGAGTTCGGGTGCTGCCAGTACCAGACGCGTGAGCAGGTCTTGGTCGAGTAGGTCCTGGGAACCATAGGGGAGCGTGCCCTTCCGTTCGACCTCCCTGTCCATGCCGGGGAATCTCTGTCGCGGTACGCGTTGGCCCCGGTCGCGCATGAACGAGCCGTCCCGGACGAAGCTCCCGCTCCGCCCACCGGCCAGGGCTGCGACGGGAGTTGGACCGCCCGCCTCGTAGGGCGCCCAGGGGAGGACGAGTAGCCCCTCCTCATCCAGATGACGTGTCCAATCGTCGGGGACCCGATGTGCGGAGCACGTGGCGATGACCGCGTCGTAGACACCCTCTGGAGGCGTGGCCCCCTCGACGACCCGGACCGCAGCCCCCGACAGTCGATCGCGTGCGTGCCGGGCCACCTTGGGGTCGATTTCGAGGGAGGTCACCGATCCGGTGGGTCCGACGAGAGAGGTGAGGATCGCCGCGTTCCAGCCGGTGCCGGTGCCGATCTCCAGAACCCGCATACCGGGCTCGATCCTGGCGGCGGCGATCATGTCGGCCATCACTTGGGGAGCTGACGAGGATGAGGAGGGGTGATTGATGGCCCCACTGCCCCCGTCGTTGGCCTGGGTGACCACCGCGTCGTCGTCGTAGACGTAGGCGGCCCACCGTTCGGGGTCGGCCGAGCGGATGAGCGGCAATCCCTGGATGTCGGGCCAGACCAGGTCGGGGATGAACCGGTGCCGGGGATGGTCGGCGAAGGCCGCACGCAGCGTCTCGGAGGTGTCCAGCCTCTCCACGAGCCTGGCGTGCAGGTCGTCCATGTTCACGCCTTACCACTTCCGTTGCAGATCGGGCAGTCGACCAACTGCTTACCCTTCCAGGGGCCACCACCGTCGCTTTCGAGCCAGACCTTTCCGGAACCGCCGCAGTTTCCGCAGTCGGCGGCGCTAGGAACACTCAGCGGGGCCTGCTCTGGGCCATGGGTGGGGCACAGCGTCGTCATGGAGACTCCAATCGAGGGGGCGGTCATCCGTGCGGATGGGCGGCGCCACGGTACGAGGGTGGCACCGCCCAACGGCACGGAACGGGTGTCTATCGGACGCGGTAGCTCACCCGCCTCGTCTCGATGAGCTGTGCGCCTTCGGGAAGGTCGCCCTCGTCATCGCCCTCGGCGAAGACGCGCATCCAGATGTCGCTGTCCTTGCGGTAGGGGTTCAGGCGTTCGAGCGCTTCCCAGAAGCCGAAACCGAAGAGGACGGAGGAACAGGCGCAGGTGCGCGTGTTGAGGCTCGGGGCCAAGGGGGAGATCCGTCCGGCCAGCGGGATCCCCTCGTCGTCGGGCTCACCGCCCCGGATGATCTGGATGACCTCGGTGTACAGATCGGATTCGGACGTGATCGTCGACGCCATGGAGTCAACTCCCTACGTAGAGGAGGCGACACCCGGTATGGGTGTGCCACTGACTCCAGTATGTTCCTAGTCAGTCAGTATTTCAATGAATTTTTGTAGTCGGCTTAAAAAATTGCCTTGGGGGTGTCGGCTACTACGATCGAGGTACCAAGGCGCTGTCTGGAGGGGTTTTCGTGGCTGGTGGGCATTCGCCCGGTGTGCGGCGGCGCAGGTTGTCCGCTGCTCTCAGGAAGCTCCGTGAGGAGAAGGGCATGTCCGCCGCTGCGGTGGCCGAAAGGCTCGAGTGGTCCACGGGCAAGCTGACGCGATCGGAACGCAACGAGTGGAAATTTCCGAAGCGCACGGATGTAGAGGCTCTGCTCGACCTCTATGAAGTGGAGGGGGAGGACCGGGCGCATCTGCTCAGTCTGACCGAGGAGTCTCGCGGGCGCAGCGATTGGCATCAATATGCCGACCTTTTCCCAGGGGCCCTGCCCGACCTGGAGGCCGAGGCGGTCCGTATCCGCTCATGTGAGTCATTGCTGATCCCCGGCCTGTTGCAGACCCCGGCCTACGCCACGGCGATCTTCGAATCCAGTCAGGTCGTTCCGCCGGAGGACACCCAGCGCAAGGTGGACTCCCGTATGGCGCGTCGAGGCGTGCTCGACGCCCCTGGTGGTCCACAGTTCATCTGTGTGATCGATGAGGCGGCCCTCCGCCGAGTGGTGGGATCACGAAAGGTGATGACCGAACAGCTCCGCTTTCTCATCGGTATGGCCGCCCACTACAAGGTCACCATCCTGGTGCTGCCCTTTGAAGCCGGAGCGCACACGGCGATGGACGGTGCCTTCGCCCTGTTGGAGTTCCCCAGCCCGGAGCCAGGGATCGTCAGTATCTCCACCGGGGTGGAATCCCTGTACGTGGAGGATGAGGCCTACGTCGATCGACATAGGCTGATCTTCGACGCCGTTCACAATCTGGCCCTGGACCCGAAGAAGTCCCTCGACCTCATCGAGTCCATCGCCGCCGATTACGACAAGCGAGCCTGATCATGCTGCTGGAGTTCCGTAAGTCCTCCTACTCGTCTGCCCAGGAGAACTGCGTCGAGGTCGCGCAGGTGGCGCCCGCCTTCCGTAAGTCCTCCTACTCGTCCGGCGGAGACAACTGTGTCGAGGTGGCGGATCTGCCGGCGGGTGCCGCCATCCGTGATTCCAAGAACCCGGGGGACGGTTTCCTCGCGGTAGGTGCCTCGGAGTGGTCCGCCTTCGCCCGTCTGGTCTCCACCCTCCCCTCCCAGGTCTGAGCCGAGCTCCGTTCCACCCCCGACCGGCGTCCGTGCCGGCCGGGGGTGGACGCATGCTCGAAGCGTCGCCGGCCGGCCGGGTCGGGACACCGTTTCCTCCCTGAATCGCCCATACGGCAAAATGGGGTCGTCCCCGATCCCCGAACGCCGAGGAGCAGCCATCAGCCGCCTGGTGCTATGGAACGTCGACCTCACCCTCCTCGACGTCGGGCAGGTCATGCGGGCCGCCTACGCCGAGGCCTTCGAGAAGGTCACCGGCGAGCCGCTGGTCTACCTGACGTCGTCGGCCGGTCGAACCGATTCCGAGATGTTCTTCGAGTTCTGCGCCCGCAACTACGTCGACATCGAGCCGGACGGGGAGATCCTGTCCGACTTCCTGGCGACCCTGGAGGAGACCTTCGGCAGGCGGGCCGACCAGATCCCGGCCAAGGGGCGGGTCATGCCCGGGGCGGCGGCCTCGCTGGCCGCGGTGGCCTCCATGCCGGACACGGTCCAGACCGTGGTCAGTGGCGGTACGCGCGCCAACACCACCGCCAAGCTGGTCGCCTTCGACCTGGACCGCTACCTGGACCTGTCCATGGGCGGGTTCGGTTCGGTGAACTACCCCAAGTCCAGCCTGATCCAGTCCATCCGCCTGCACGCGGCGGGCGAGGGGGGACGGGTCTACGGGGAGGAGGAGACGGTGTTCATCACCGGCTCCGTTCCGGACGTGCGCGCGGCCCTGCTCGGAGGCGCCACCCCCATCGCGGTGCTCAACGACTCCGCGACCGAGGGGCAGTTGCGTGAGGCGGGCGCCAAGATCGTCCTGCCCGAGTTGGGCGACCCCCGAGCGGTGATGACCGCCGTGCACCAGGCGACCCCCAAGTAGCCTGCGGGTACGCCCGAAGGTGATCTCTAAACCATCGTGGGGTAACGTGTCGATAACGACGGAAGGTGTCGTCAATGGAGGGCGTGTGCTTCTGTGTGCGTCGCCACCGAGCTTCACCTTCCGGTGGAGACCATACGTAACCGCCATGTAACGGTGTCGATCCTGTTCTCCGACGCGAAAAGCAGTAGCCTGGTCGCGGTCCCCGCTACGGTGGGGGCGGGCGTTTCCGCTCGCGGAAGCGCCTCCGAGGTGGGACAACGGTGTCCCGTCGCCTCGTTCCATATCGCCTGTGCGCACAGGTACCGACCCGACCACCATGTTCGTGGATCCCTTGCGCCTCAAGGGGTTCACGAGAAGTCACAACCCAGCACAGAAGTTCACTCTCCCGGCGGGGCGACCGGAGGATCGGCCGGCCCGTCACACCCTTCGAGTGTTCTTCACAGCGCTCGTGCGACGTTGCTCACAAAGGAGTGAGAGATCCCTATGTCCGGGCAATCCGACGTCATCCTCCAGAAGCTGCTCAGTGACGCGGCCTCTCGATGGAACCCCGGGACACGGTTGAGTCCCGAGGCCGCCGACGAGGTCCGCCGCCTGCTCCCCCTCTACTACCGGCACACGGACCCGGAGGAGATCAGCGGTCGCGGCCCCGAGCAGATCTGCGGGACCGCCGCCGCCCACCTGTCCTTCGGCACCGAACGTGCCCAGGGGCGCGCCAAGGTCCGGGTCTACACCCCCGACCTCGAACGGGACGGTTGGGAGCAGCAGACCAGCATCGTCGAGATCGTCACCGACAACGCTCCCTTCCTGGTCTCCTCCGTGACCATGACCCTGGCCGAGATGGCCACGGGCGTTCGGGTCGTCATCCACCCCCAGATGACCGTCGGCCGTGACGTGACCGGCCGACTGCGCGAGGTCGACCCCGAGATCGGCGGCGACGACCTGCTGCCCCTCGACGAGTCCTGGATGCACATCGAGATCGACCGGCAGAGCGATCCCGAGCGCGTCAAGGAGATCACCGAGAGGCTGGAGTCCGTCCTCGGCGACGTCCGCCAGGTGGACGAGGACGCCGCCAAGATGAGCGACCGGATCATCCGGATCGCCGACGAGGTCTCCGCCTACTCCGACCGTCTGGTCTCCGGCGGGGTCGACCCCCGCGAGATCGGCGAGAGCGTCGAGTTCCTGCGCTGGCTCTCCGACCGCAACTTCACCTTCATGGGGTACCGCGAGTACGCCCTGGTCACCGACGAGAACGGCGACGAGTCGCTGCGCCCCGAGCCCGGCACCGGCCTGGGCATTCTGCGCATGGACTCGCCCGCCTCCAGCGGTTTCGCGGCCCTGCCCCCGGAGATCCGGGCCAAGGCCCGCGAGCCCTACGTGCTGGTGCTCACCAAGGCCAACTCCCGCGCCACCGTCCACCGCCCCAAGTACCTCGACTACGTCGGCGTCAAGAAGTTCGACGAGCAGGGCAACATCGTCGGTGAGCGCCGTTTCCTCGGCCTGTTCACCTCGCAGGCCGCCACCACCAGCATCGGTCACATCCCGATCCTGCGCCGTAAGCAGGCCGAGGTGCTGGCCCAGGCCGGCTTCGAGGCCGACAGCTACGACGGCAAGGACCTCATCGAGCTCCTGGAGACCTTCCCGCGCGAGGAACTCCTCCAGATCCCGGTGGGCGAGCTGTACAACATCGTCCGCGGCGTCCTGCGTCTGCGCGAGCGTCGCGGCACCAAGCTGTTCATGCGCCGCGACCCGTACGGCGGCCGGTACATGTCCTGCTTCGTGTACATGCCGCGCGACCAGTACAGCACCCGGGTCCGCCTCGACATCCAGAACGTCCTCGCCGACGCCTTCCGCGGCGCGACGATGGACCACAACGTGATGATCGGCGCCGCCCCGCTGGCCCGCCTGTACCTGGTGGCCCGCGCTCAGCACGGGCACACCCTGGCCGACATCGACCAGGTCGCCCTGGAGGAGAAGGTCCGCCAGGCCGCCCGCTCCTGGGACGTCGACTTCGACGACGCGCTCGTCGAGGAGTTCGGCCCCACCCGGGCCACCACCCTAAAGGAGCGTTACGGCGCCGGGCTGACCGAGGCCTACAAGGTCGACAACAGCCCCACCACCGCCGCCCGGGACATCGCCGGGATCGAGGCCCTGATCCAGCGCACCTCCCCGGACGAGCGGGCGGGCGAGTTCACCGCCTCGCTCTACCTTCCCGAGGAAGAGGGCGACGACTTCTCCTGGCGTTTCCGTCTGGCCCGTATCGGCGAGCCCATCTCGCTCTCCCGGGTCCTGCCGGTCCTGGAGCACCTCGGCGTCGAGGTGGTCGACGAGCGCCCCTACTCCCTGGACGCCGAGGGCGTGGGCAGGATCTGGATCTACGACTTCGGTCTGGGCCCGATCCCCTCCTCCGACCTGTCGCCGAGCCGCCTGCGCACGCTCTTCGAGGACGCCTTCGACGCCTCCTGGCGTGACCTGGGCGAGTCCGACCGCTTCAACGCCCTCGTGGTCCGCGCCGGGCTGGACTGGCGTCAGCTCACCGTGCTGCGCGCCTACGCCAAGTACCTGCGTCAGGCCGGCTCCACCTTCACCCCCGACTACCTGGCCGACGTGCTCGTCGCCAACGTCGGGATCGCCAACCTCCTGGTGGAGCTCTTCGAGGAGCGCTTCGACCCGGATCGCGCCGACGAGGGGCGGACCGAACGGGTCGAGGCCGTCATCGGCAAGATCAAGGGCGAGCTGGAGGGCGTGGCCAGCCTGGACCACGACCGCATCCTGCGTTCGTTCCTGGCGGTCATCAACGCCACCCTGCGCACCAACCACTACCAGGGCGGCGACGAGGCGCGCCCGTACCTGGTGCTCAAGCTCAACCCGCAGGAGATCCCGGACCTGCCCAACCCGCGGCCCCGATACGAGATGTACGTCTACTCGCCGCGCGTCGAGGGCGTCCACCTGCGCTTCGGTTCGGTGGCCCGCGGTGGTCTGCGCTGGTCCGACCGGTTCGAGGACTTCCGCACCGAGGTCCTGGGCCTGGTCAAGGCGCAGATGGTGAAGAACTCCGTCATCGTGCCCAGCGGCGCGAAGGGCGGTTTCGTCTGCAAGCGTCTGCCCGACGGCGGTCGCGAAGAGGTGATGGCCGAGGTCGTCTCCTGCTACAAGCAGTTCATCAGCGGCCTGCTGGACGTCACCGACAACCTGGTCGACGGCCGGATCGTGCACCCCGAGCGCACCGTCCGCCACGACGCCGACGACTCCTACCTGGTGGTGGCGGCCGACAAGGGCACCGCGACCTTCTCCGACATCGCCAACGGCATCTCCAACGAGCGCGGCTTCTGGCTGGGCGACGCCTTCGCCAGCGGCGGCTCGGTCGGCTACGACCACAAGGGCATGGGCATCACCGCCCGGGGCGCCTGGGAATCGGTCACGTACCACTTCCGCGAGATGGGCGTGAACGTCCAGGAGCAGCCCTTCACCACCGTCGGCATCGGCGACATGTCCGGTGACGTGTTCGGTAACGGCATGCTGCTGTCGAAGCAGATCAAGCTGATCGCCGCCTTCGACCACCGGCACGTCTTCGTCGACCCCGACCCCGACCCGCACACCTCCTGGGTCGAGCGTGAGCGGATGTTCCGTCTGCCGCGCAGCACCTGGGAGGACTACTCCGCCGACCTCATCTCCGAGGGCGGCGGCGTGTTCCCGAGGACGGCCAAGTCGATCCCGGTCAGCCCGCAGATGCGCGAGGCCCTGGGTATCGAGGCCGACGTCACCGCGCTCACCCCGGACGAGCTCATCCGTCGGGTCCTGACCTCACCGGTCGACCTGCTCTGGAACGGCGGCATCGGCACCTACGTCAAGGCCTCCACCCAGAGCCACGCCGAGGTGGGCGACAAGGCCAACGACCAGGTCCGGGTGGACGCCTCCGAGCTGCGCGTCAAGGTGGTCGGCGAGGGCGGCAACCTGGGTCTGACCCAGCCGGCCCGGATCGAGTTCGCCCGTGAGGGCGGCCGCGTCAACAGCGACTTCATCGACAACTCGGCCGGTGTGGACACCTCGGACCACGAGGTCAACATCAAGATCATGCTGGACCGCGAGGTGCGCGCCGGCAAGCTCGACAAGGCCGACCGGGACCGCCTGTTCATCGACATGACCGACGAGGTCGCGTCGCTGGTCCTGGAGGACAACTACGCGCAGAACACGGTCCTGGCCGCCGCGCGCAAGCAGGCCCGGGAGATGCTGCACGTCCACGGCCGCTACATGCGTCACCTGGAGCGCACCAAGGTCCTCAAGCGCAAGCAGGAGGACCTGCCCTCCGACAAGACGATCGCCGAGCGCCGCGCCGCGGGCAAGGGGCTGACCGGTCCCGAGTTCGCGACCCTGCTCTCCTACACCAAGATCAGTCTCAAGGAGCAGATCGCCCTGTCGGACCTGGCCGACGACCCCTACCTGGCGTCGACCCTGACCGACTACTTCCCGACGCCGCTGCGTTCGGAGGAGTTCGCGGCCGAGGTGGCCTCGCACCCGCTGCGCAAGGAGATCATCGTCAACCAGGTGACCAACCAGTTGGTCAACCGGTCCGGGATCACCTACGCGTTCCGTCTCAACGAGGAGCTGGGCTCCAGCGCCGCGGACATCGCCCGCGCCTACCTGGTGGTCCAGGAGGTCCTGGGCCTGCGCGACCTGTGGGGCGAGATCGAGGCGCTGGACCACCGGATCTCCGTCGACAGCCAGCTCGTCCTGCTGCTGGAGATCCGCAAGCTCGCCGAGCGCTCGGCCCGCTGGCTGCTGCGCAACCGCACCTTCCCGCTGGACCTGGGCACCGAGATCGGGTTCTTCGCCCAGGGCGTGGGCGAGGTGCTCCCGCAGCTGGTGGACCTGCTGCGCGGACGTGACCGGGAGGCGTTCGAGGAGCGCCGTGACCGCTACACCGAGATGGGCGTGCCGGCCGCGCTCGCCGAGCGGGTCGCGGTCATGGTGCCCGCCTACTCCACCCTGGACCTGGTGGAGATCGCGCACCGTACCGGCAGCCCGGTCGGTCGGGTCGCCGCGCTCTACTTCGAGCTGGCGGACCGCTTCAACATCAGCTGGTGGCGTGAGCGGATCATCGATCTGCCCCGTGACGACCGTTGGGTCACCACGGCCCGTTCGGCCCTGCGCGACGACCTGTACGCCGCGCACGCGGACCTGACCGGTCGGGTCCTGGAGTCGGGCACGGACGTCTCCGACGACGAGCTGATCGCCGGCTGGAGCGAGCAGAACGAGACGGCCGTCCAGAGGGCGGGCATCACCCTCTCCGAGATCCAGGAGAACGAGCGCTTCGACCTGGCCACCCTCTCGGTGGCCCTGCGGTCGATCCGCTCCCTGGTGGGATAGGGCGCGCGCCCCGGTGGAACCGGGGCCTCACGTGAGGGGCGTACGGAGTGATCCGTGCGCCCCTTCGGCCTCTGGACGGGGCCCGGGCCCCGTCCGGGGTCCTACACTGGGTCCGTGGCAGAACTGGACCCAGCAGAGAAGATCAAGGAACTCGCGGCGACCCTGGCGAGTGTGACCGCCGTGTTGGACCTGGAGGCGATGCAGACCCAGATCGCCGAGCTGCGTGAGCAGTCCGCCGACCCCGAACTGTGGGCAGACCAGGACAACGCGCAGAAGGTGACGCGTCGCCTCTCCACCCTGGAGTCCATGGTCAACAAGGTCGGCGGTATCGGGCGGCGTCTCGACGATCTCGGTGTGCTCTACGAGCTCGCCGAGGCCGAGGACGACCCCGACACCAGGGCCGAGGCGGACCGCGAGCTCGAACAGCTCCGTAAGGAGATCGGCGAGCTGGAGGTGCGCACCCTCCTCAACGGCCCGCACGACGAGCGCGAGGCCATCGTCACCATCAACTCCCAGGCCGGTGGCGTCGACGCCGCCGACTGGGCGCAGATGTTGCAGCGCATGTACCTGCGCTGGGCGGAGCGGCACGGCCACCCCACGGAGATCTACGAGACCTCCTACGCGGAGGAGGCGGGCATCAAGTCCACCTCGTTCGCGGTGAAGTCGGCCTTCGCCTACGGGACCCTGCGGGGCGAGCACGGCACCCACCGTCTGGTGCGCATCTCGCCCTTCGACAACCAGAACCGTCGTCAGACCTCGTTCGCGGGCGTGGACGTCGTGCCGATGGTGGAGCAGAGCGACCACATCGAGATCGACGAGACCGAGCTGCGCGTGGACGTCTACCGTTCCAGCGGGCCCGGCGGTCAGGGCGTCAACACCACCGACTCGGCGGTGCGGATCACCCACATGCCGACCGGCATCGTGGTCTCCTGCCAGAACGAGCGTTCGCAGTTGCAGAACAAGGCGACCGCGATGTCGATGCTCCAGGCCAAGCTGTTGGCCCGCAAGCGCCAGGAGGAGCAGGCGGCCCTGGACGAGCTGCGCGGGGACTCGGTGAGCAGCTGGGGCACCCAGATGCGCAACTACGTCCTGCACCCGTACCAGAGCGTCAAGGACGTGCGCACCGGCATGGAGACCGGGAACACCTCGGGCGTGCTGGACGGGGACATCGACGGCTTCATCGACGCCGAGATCCGGTGGATGCGCAGCCGCGAGAACAACGAGTAGGAACGCACCGGTACGTCCCCGCCCCCGGGGCGGGGACACGCCCGGTCGCGCTTCGGACGTGGCCGGTGTACAGTCCCGGCGACCACGATGGATCGTGGTCCGGAGGTGGCGCCCACGTCTCCGCGGTTTTACCGAAACTGCTATATGTGAACGTTATCATCGGTTGACACCTCCGATATGCTCGTGGCTGTTGTCCGATAGTGCACTGATCTCCACAGATCTCTTGGGCGTGACGGGACCTGGACAATCCGGGCCACCGTCCCCTCTAAACTGTCGGTTGGCCATGCGGCCGGTACGATCCCGTGCGGAGCTCCTCCGCCGGGTGCCCTTACCTTCGAGAGCCTTGTGATGCGCCTGTGATCCACTTCGATAACGTCACCAAGCAGTACCTGACCCAGAAGCGCCCCGCGCTCGACGGTGTTTCCATCGACGTGGACAAGGGCGAGTTCGTCTTCCTGGTCGGCCCGTCCGGCTCGGGTAAGTCGACCTTCCTTCGCTTGGTGCTGAAGGAGGAGAAGCCCGACAAGGGGCGCGTGCACGTCGCGGGCAAGGACCTCGCGCGCCTGTCCAACTGGAAGGTTCCGCACCTGCGTCGCCGCATCGGCTGCGTCTTCCAGGACTTCCGCCTGCTGCCGAACAAGAACGTCTTCGAGAACGTCGCCTTCGCTCTGGAGGTCATCGGTAAGCCCAGGCGGTTCATCAAGAAGGTCGTGCCCGAGGTCGTGGAACTCGTCGGCCTCGAAGGCAAGGCCGGACGAATGCCCGGTGAACTCTCCGGTGGTGAGCAGCAGCGTGTGGCCATCGCCCGCGCCTTCGTCAACCGCCCGCAGATCCTGCTGGCCGACGAGCCCACCGGAAACATCGACCCGGCGACCTCCATCGGCATCATGAAGGTGCTGGACCGAATCAACCGCACGGGAACGACCGTCGTCATGGCGACCCACGATGCCGCCATCGTCGACTCGATGCGCAAGCGCGTGATCGAGCTTGAAGAGGGCTTGGTAGTGCGCGACCAGACGCGCGGCGTCTACGGCCAGGCGTACTGACCCCTGGCACTCGTCGCCGGGCGTCGGTCGGCGACCGCGAGACCACCGGCACGGCGAAGCCCCGAAGGATGGACCTTTAACAGATCATGCGAGCACAATTCGTTCTCTCCGAGACGTGGATCGGCCTGCGTCGCAACCTGACGATGACCATCGCCGTCATCACCACGGTGGCCATCTCCCTCGCCTTGTTCGGTGCCGGTCTGCTGGTCAACCAGCAGGTCTCCGAGATGCGCAACTACTGGGACCAGCGGATCACGTTGACCATCTACATGTGCAACGAGATCTCGCCGACCGCGGCCTGCCAGGAGAACGGTGCCGCGACCGACGAGGACCGCGCCGCCCTGGAGCAGCAGCTGGACTCCCTCTCCGAGGTCGATAGCTACCGCTACCTGACCGCGGCCGAGGCCTGGCAGGACTTCCAGGACCGCATCGGCTCCTCGAACGAGGCCCTGGCCGAGGCGGCCCAGGAGGGTGACATCCCGGACAACTACCGGGTGCAGCTCACCGATCCGGACAACTACGACGCCGTGCGCGACGCCGTGGACGGGGCCGACGGCGTCGACTCCGTGTCCAACGACCAACGCGTCCTCGAACAGTTCTTCGGGTTGCTCGACGGCCTCAAGTGGGCGGCCCTGGTCGTCGCCGGCGTGCAGCTGGCCGCGGCCGCGCTGCTCATCGGCAACACCATCCGGCTGTCGGCCTACAGCCGGCGCCGCGAGACGGGCATCATGCGCCTGGTCGGCGCCTCGAACTTCTACATCCAGCTCCCCTTCCTTCTCGAAGGCGCCATCGCCGGTTTCATCGGTGGTGTGATCGCGTCCGGGTTCATCGTGGCCACCAGGTTCACGCTGCTCACCCGGATCGAGGACTGGTTCCAGTTCGACGTCGCCCTGGGCACGGGCGCCCTGCTCTACGTCATCGGCGTCTCGGTCATCCTCGGTGTGCTCCTGTGCACCGTGACCTCGTTCCTCACCCTGCGTCGCTACCTGAAGGTCTGACGGCCCTCGGGTGGGCGCCGGGTACCGGGGGGCCACTGGCCCCCCGGACTCATGAAGGGATACAACCGTGGTGAAGGAAACCGGGCACAAGCTCATCGCCCAGAACCGCCGGGCCCGGCACGATTACCACATCGACGAGACCTACGAAGCGGGCCTGGTCCTGACCGGTACCGAGGTGAAGTCCCTCCGAGAAGGACGTGCCTCCCTCGTGGACGGCTTCGCGCACATCCACGACAACGAGGTGTGGCTCGAAGGCGTCCACATCCCGGAATACTCACAGGGCACGTGGACCAACCACTCGGCCCGTAGATCACGTAAGCTACTCCTGCACCGCGAGCAGATCTCCCGACTGATCGGCAAGACCCGGGAACCCGGGCGCACGCTGGTCCCGCTGTCCCTGTACTTCAGTGACGGCCGGGCCAAGGTCGAGATCGCTCTGGCCCGCGGTAAGCGTGAGTACGACAAGCGCCATGCGATCGCCGAACGTGAGGCCAAGCGTGACATGGAACGCGCGCTTCGCCGTCGGCGATAGCCCTCTTACGTCGAGGCGCCTGAAAGGAACACACAAGGTGTCCCCCCGTCCCCTCGGCCGCAGGATCGCGGCCGCCGGCAGTGGCCTGTTCGTCGCCCTGTCCCTCGCGGCGTGTACGACCCACCCCAGCCCGGAGGTGGCCGTCAGGTCCTTCCTGCTCTCCTGGCAGGACGGGGACCACGCCCGGGCCGCCGGGTTCACCAACGGCGACCAGGCCGAGGTGGAGGCGGCGCTGGCCGACGTGCACGACCAGCTCGACCTGGCCTCCGTCCGTTTCGACCTGGGCACCATCACCCGTGACGGCGACCAGGCCCTCGCGGAGTTCGAGGTCTCCGCGGACCTCGGTATCGGCGACCCGGTGTGGAACTACACCGGCCGCATGCCGTTGACCGACGGTCCGCAGGGCTGGTTGATCGACTGGTCGTCCTCGGTCGTCCACCCCGATCTCGACGATGGCGAGCGGCTGGCCGTCAGCTACGAGCTCGAGGAGCGCGGCCAGATCTTCGACCGTTCGGGCGAACCCCTCGTCGCCGCGGACAGCGTGACCGCCTTCGGTGTCCTGCCCGCCGAGATGGACGACAAGGAGGAGGGCGTCACCGAGCTGGCGGAACTCCTCGACGAGGACCCCGACCCGCTGCTCAACCGCGTGCGCTCCGCCCCGCCCGAGCAGTTCCAGCCACTGGTGCTCATGCGCGACTCCAGCGTGGACGGCACCCTGCTGAGCGAGGCGGGCAAGATCGCCGGGGTGCAGACCGAGGAGATCGAGATCAACCTCTCTCCGAGGGTCTCGCCCTTCCTGGTGGGAGAGGTCGCGGGTACGGCCGAGCACCGGGTCTCCTCCCGCGTGGCCGGTTCCTACCAGGCCGGCGACACCGTCGGTCTGAGCGGCCTCCAGAACCTCTTCCAGCACGAGCTCGCCGGTAACGCGACCACCCAGGTGGTCACCCTCGGCGAGGACGGCGAGCAGACCGCGGTCCTGGAGTCCTGGGAGGGCGTCCGCAGCGGCGGCATCGAGACCACCCTGGACCTGAACGTGCAGAGGGCGGCGGAGAGCGCCCTGGAGGGCATGCCGGGCGACGGCTACCTCGTGGCGGTCGACACCGCTTCGGGCGAGGTCCTGGCCGCGGCCAACGCCTCCGGACAGGCCACCGACGACGCCGCCTTCACCGGGTCCTACAGCCCCGGCGGTACCTTCACCATGGTGTCGGCCCTGGCCGCCCTGGAATCGGGTGCGGTCACCTCGGACAGCCCGATGCCCTGCGACTATCAGTCCGAGGTCGGCGACCGGACCTTCACCAACCCCAGTGGCGGTTTCCTCGCCGGGGACCCGGACCTGGCCCGCAACCTGGCCTTCCTGTGCACGGTCGGCTTCGTCGACGTCGCCTCCGAGGTCGGTGCCGAACAGATCCAGGACTCGGCCGCGCGCCTGGGGCTGGGCGCCGACTGGCAGCTTCCGCTGCCCACTTCCACCGGCACCGTCGAGGTCGGTTCGGGTGACGCCGACGCGGCCGCGGCCATGATCGGTGAGGACGGCGTCGAGGTGAGCCCGCTCGGGATGGCCCTCGCCGCCGCCGCGATCGCCGACGGCTCCTGGAACGGCCCCACCCTCGTCCGCGAGGAGGGCCCCTCTCCGGCCACCGAGGGCTCGCTGGACGAGGCGCACCTCGAAGTGATCCGCGAGGGTCTGCGCGAGGCCGTCACCAACCGTTTCCCCGAGGTCGGGGTCGGGGAGGAGCCGGTGTACGGGCAGGCCGCCAGGGCCGAGCAGGACGACACCTCCCTGCACTGGTTCGTCGGCTACCAGGGCGACATCGCCTTCGCGGTGCTCGCCGAGGTCGACCCCGAGATGACCATGTGGCAGCAGTACGCGGTGACCGCGGCCACGGGCTTCCTCAACGGTGTGGCGCACGGTGTTCCGGAGACCGAGGAGACGGTCGAGGGACAGCAGCAGCCTCCTCTCGGCGAGGCCGTGAACCCGGACTCCCTCCCCGGTACGGAGGCCGGGCCGGACCACTAGGGGATGACGCGATCGACGGCCCCCGGGGTCGGTGTGGAGGGACTCGATCTCCCACGCCGGCCCCGGGGGGTCTTTCACGTGCCTCACAGAGCCCGGGGAAGCGCCTCGGTCAGGGTGACCGGGGTGATCTCAGGGCGGGTGAACGGGCATCTCGACGACGGGTTCGAAAAGAGGTGAGACCCGGGGCAACCCTTCACGGCCTCGCGAGCGTCTTTCCGGGTGACTGGGCCCGCGACAGGGGGTAGCGGACCAGTTCGATGAGGCAGGACCTCATCTCGGGGGAGATCCTGCCGGTCTGAAGGTCGGCCCGACCCTGCCGGCCGCCCCCGTGAGCCGCGTCGACCTCTCTTGTGTCCGCCTCACGGGGGTTTCTCCCTGTTCCGGGATCGATCTCGATTCCCTCCCCGTGCCGGGAATCGGCTTGGTCCCCGTGCTGTTCTACGGGTAGAGTGACGGATACGCGGGTGTTCGCACTCGCATGTCGGCCGCCCGGCCCTCGGGTCCAGGTGGTCTTGACAACTTCACAGGGGGTGATCGGTTTCGACTTCGGTAGTCGTTCCAGGGGAAGCGGGTCGAGGGTTGTGTCTGTGACCTCGTTAATCCTGCATTCACGTAAATTCAAGTGCCAATTCCAAGCGCACTGAGTTCGCTCTCGCTGCCTAAGCGATTGTGACTCTGTCGGCCTGAGCTCGTCATCGGCTCGGGGTCCGGCATCAGCCAGATGACTCACCGCTCGGATCAGGCCACGGGGCCCGAGTGGGACATTTTCGTGGCTGGGCCTGTCGACGATGTGTTCGTGCAAGCGTCGGGGCCGAGTAGAACGGCACCACGGACTGCACCCGGAGAAGCCCTGGCTCGGTGCTGAAGGACGCGGGTTCGATTCCCGCCACCTCCACGAGTGAGAGGCCGTCGTTCGAGGGACATCGTCCCCGAACGGCGGCCTTTCGCTGTTTCCGGACGTCCTCACGCCTCCTCGCGCTCCGCCCCTCCCAGGAGCGCCGTTCCCAGCGGGGAACGCACGTAGAGCACCTCACGGCCCGAACGGCGGGCCTCGACCAGCCCGGCGCCCCGGAGCGCGGTCAGAGCGGCCGAGACGGTGGCGGGGGAGAGACCGAGCCGCGCCGCCACGTTCCCGGTGGTCTCCGGTAGCGCCAGATGGGCCAGGAGCCGGGCCCGGGTGCGGCCCAGGACCGGGACCAGCGTCCGTGGGGGAGCTTCCCCGGCCGTCCACAGTTCCCCCACGCCCCGGACCGGATAGATCAACGTGGGCTGCCAGGGATCGTCGCTGATCATCACCAGGTCGGGCCACACGAAGGCGCTCGGCATGAGCAGCAGCCCACGGTCGCCCAGCCGTACCCGGTCGATGGCGGAGGGCTCCGCGATGTTCAGGGTGGTCCCGTCCCAGGCGAGCCGGCCGTCGAGATCGGTCATCAGGGCGGCCAGGCCCTTCTCGGCCAGGGTGTGCGCCCTGAGCGAGATGTCGGCGTCCAAGAGGGCGCGAACGCGAGGCCAGTGCGGCCGGATGAGGTGGTCCCAGCAGAGCGCCAGGAGGTCGGCGAGGAAGTCGCGCGTGCTCGCGGGGTCGTCCAGGAAGGGGTCGGTCACGCTCGTGGGAAGGGCCCGGCGCGGATCGAGCAGGCAGGAGCGGAGTTCGTCGTCGACCCGCTCCACGGGCGTGGCCCGGACCCGGGCGAGTTCGTCCTCGATCGAGGTGAGCGGTCCCTCCGGCGGTGGGGAGAGGAAGTCCGGCACGTAGCCGGGGCGGGGGAACAGCAGCAGCACCGTGGACAGGTCGACCCCGTCGGGGAGCCGGACGGAGCGGACCCAGGGCAGGTGGAAGTTCTGCCGGTGGGGCTCGAACAGGGTGTGCAGGGCCGCCAGGGTCTCCCAGAGGGGAGAGGTCGCGAAGCGGCATCGCAGCAGGTCCGTGCTTTCGAAGACCACTTGTCCGGGCATGGATTCGAACATACCCGAATCCATTGAGCGCTCTTCGGACTCGGCCCAGGCTGGGCCACATGTCCGAATCCTCCTTCCGCGGCGTGTCGAGGGTCCCCGAGTTCCGGGTTCTGTTCATCGCCGAGATCCTGTCGATCCTGTCCCTGGTGGCGGTCCAGATCACCCTGTCCGTCCTCATCTTCGACCGCACCGGTTCCCCGCTGTTGTCGTCCCTGGCCTTCGCGCTGGGTTTCCTGCCCCACCTGCTGGGGGCCTCCCTGCTGTCGTCGGCCGCCGACCGTTTCCCGGCCCGGACGGTGATGGTGGCGACGCAACTGGTCAGTGGCGCGGTGATGGCGTGCATGGCGATTCCGGGAACGCCGGTCCCGGTGATGCTGATGTTGCTGGTGGTCAGCGGAACGGTCGCCCCGGTGTACTCGGGGGCGCGTTCGACCGCCCTGGCCGACGTGCTCACCCCCGAAGGCTTCCCGTTGGGGCGTTCGTTGCTGCGGATCGCGGCCCAGACCGCGCAGATCGGTGGGTTCTCGTTCGGAGGCGCGTTGATGTTGGCGGCCTCGCCGCCGGTGGCGTTGTCGATCGCCGCGGCGTTGATGGTGTTCTCGGCCCTGGTGGTGGGCTTGGGGACGGTGAGGCGTCCGGGGCGCGAGGTGTCCGGGGGGTTGGTCGCCTCCTCCTTGAGCGGGACGTTCCGGGCCTTGAGGGCGCCGGGGCTGCGCGCGGTGCTCCTGTTGAGCTGGGTGCCCGCGGCCCTGTTCGTGTGGCCGGAGGCGCTGGCGGCGCCGTTGGCGTCGTCGATGGGCGGTGGTCCGATGCTGGTGGCCCTGCTGCTCACGGCGGGTCCGGTGGGGACGGTGGTGGGCGAGGTCGCGGCGGGGGCGTTGCTGGACGCGGAGGGGCGTCGACGCTGGATGCTGCCGTTGGCCTTCGTCGCCTTCCTGCCGATGACGCTGTTCGTGCTGGAGCCCGGGCCGGCCGTCGCGGTCGCGGTCCTGGCCCTGGGCGCTCTGGGCTGGGGTTACACGCTGGCGCTGGACGCCCTGTTGTTGGCGGAGGCCCCGGAGGAGACGCGGGGGCGGGTGTTCTCACTGGGATCGGCGGGGCTGATGATCAGTCAGGGTGCGGGGTTCGCTTTGGCCGGGGCGATGGCCGAGTTCCTGCCCGCGCATCTGGTGGTGGCTCTGGCCGGGGTGGGCGGAGCGGTCTCGGTGGCGGTGTTCGGGCGCCGGTTCGTAGGGAGAAGAGGGGTCCGCACGGCTATATAGGTTGTAATCCTAACTAGCTTGGTCTACGGTCTAGGTAGTTCAGATGACCTACCTGGGAGGCGTCGATGTCGCCCGAGTTCTCCATGCCCGCACTCGCCCTTCGAGGGGTCGGGCACGTCTTCGAGAACATCGCCCCCGAAGCCTGAAGGAGGACACATGGATCGTCGATCGAGTTGGTTGAAGGGGGTCCTCGACCTCCTGGTCCTGGCGGCGTTGACCGAGGGCGAGAGCTATGGCTACGCCCTGGCGGCCCGGCTGGACGAGTCCGGCCTCGGTCGGATCAAGGGCGGCACCCTCTACCCGGTCCTGAACCGGTTGGAGGAGGCGGGCCTGGTGGTCGCGGAGTTCCGCGCGGCGGAGAAGGGTCCGGGACGGCGCTACTACCGACTGACCGACCAGGGCCGTGAGGTCCTGATGGAGCAGGGCACCGCATGGATGGAATTCGACGGATCGGTACGCGAGGTATTGAGGAAGGGCGGGGTCTCGTGAGCTACCTCGACGAGTTGACGGCGCTGCTGCGCGAGCGCGGAGTGTCCGAGGAGCGGGTCCGGGCCACCGTGGACGACCTGTCCTCCTTCCTGATGGAGGGCGGGCTGGACCCGGAGGAGGAGTTCGGCCCGGTGACGGACTTCGCCGACGATCTGCTGGGGGAGACCGGTTCCGAGTCCGAGGCCGCCCCGGAGACCCTGGTCTGGGGCGCCGACGCCTTCGAGGCGCACGCCCGGATGAACGAGATGGGCGCCCAAGGGTGGGAGCTGGAGCGGCTCGACGGCATGGGCCGTTTCGTCGGCCACCGTGGGGAGACCCCGCAGGTGTGGGAGTACCGCCAGGTGATCGCGCCCGGTCGTCGTGAACGCGAGCGGGCGGCGGAACGGCTCGAACCGGAGGGCTGGGAGCTTTTCGGCTACTTCTTCACCTACGCCTACTTCAAGCGTCCCACCGCGGCCTCGGTCGGGCCTGCGGCCGAACTGGGCGAGCGGCCCGAACCCACCGCCCGGAGCTTCTTCTGGAGCGCCCGAGGGCTGGTGTCGGTCGGGGTCGCCCTGGTCGTCGTGCTGATCTCCCTGTTCTTCCTCGGGACGACCCTGTGGGAGGGTGACGGATCCGACCGTGTGGCCACGCTGCTGGGCGCCGTCGTCGGAGCGGCGATCGGGTTGGGCGTGGTCATGGCCGTGTTCCGGCTGGTGGCCAGGTTCCGCAACCGTTGACCGCGGGCCTCAGGTCCGTCTCAGGGCCAGGGCCAGCCGCTGTCGGGCCTCGACCAGTGAAGGCCCGTACCAGGTCAGATCGCGTCCGGACACCGGCGCCCAGGGCACGTCGAAGGCCTCGGGGCCGTCGTCCGGCGTGAACACGTAGGGCTCGTCGGGCAGGAGCACCAGGTCGGCGTCGGCCGCCTCGTCGGGGTCCGCCTCGGGATAGCGCCCCGGGAGGTCGGCGAACACGTTCACCGCTCCCAGCCGGGTCAGCACGTCGTGGGCGAAGGTGTCGGCGCCGACGAACATCCACGGGTCGCGCCAGATCGGTACGGCCACCCGGGGCCGCTCGGCCGGGGGCGGGGCGGCCCATACGGCGCGGGCCTCCGTCAGCCAGGCGGGCTCGGATCCCGGAGCGATGAGCGCCAGGAGACGGCCCATCGAGTCCAGGGCCCCGCCCACGGTGCGGATGTCGGTGACCCACACCGGGACGCCGGCCTCGCGCAGGAACCGCACGTGCCGTTCCCGGTTCTCCTCCCGATTGGCGACCACCAGGTCGGGGGCGAGCTCGACGATCCGACGCACGTGCGGGTTCTTGGTCCCGCGCAGCCGCTCCACGTCGAGCCCGGGCGGATGGGCGCACCATTCGGTCGCGCCGATCAGCGCCTCGGGTGCGGTGTGCGCGATGGCCTCCGTGAGCGAGGGCACCAGGCACACCACCCGTCGTGGCGGCGTCGGCACCGCCACCGGGTGGCCCAGGTCGTCGGCGGCTCTCACGCGGCGCTCGGATGCCGGGCCAGGTGTCCCGTGCGTCGACGGCGCAGGGACGGGCCCTCGATCTTCCGCTTCGGGTCGCCGTTCCACTTCGGGGACAGACCGTGGCGGCGCAGGGCCTCGACGACCTCTTCCCCGACGGCGGTGTCGCCCTCGGGGGAGCGATCGACGTAGGAGCCGAAGCCGAGGAAGGGGAACAGGCTCTCGGCGTCCTGCGCGTGGTAGAAGACGTACCCGCGGACCGGGGGACGACCGTCGCGTTCACGCGCCTCGCGTTCGGCCCCGGCCTCGCCGGCCAGCTCGGAGACGGCACAGGTGTTGCAGCAGGCGTAGTCCTCTCGGGCGAGGATCCCGTTCGCGTCCAGATCGCGGAAGGCCGCGCTCAGCCGCTCGGAGTCGAGGAGATCCTCCCCTTCGTCCTGCTCACGCAGGGCGGCGGCGAACTCCGCGTCCAGGACGGCGATCAGCCAGGCGCGCTGTTCCTCCGGGTCGTCGGTGGGCAGCGCCGTCGGGTCGGGGACGTACCTGTGCAGACCGTCCAGGACGAGGTCGCCGATGTGGCGGTCGACGATCGCGTCGAAGGAGAGGACGCCCAGGGCCACCTGGGCGCGCAGCGTGGTCAGCACGTCTTCGAGGACCTTCTCGGGGTCCGTGTCGGGGAAGGGGTTCCGCATGGTGGAGATCCTGCCTCGGCGCGACGACATTCGGAGGGCGACGCCTCGGATCAGCGGACCTCGGTGAGCGGGCCGAAGTGGGCCCGGGTGTCCTTGACCAGGGAGGCGAGCAGACTGTCGGCCAGGGGGCGGCCCAGCTGGAGGGCGCTGTCCAGCCGTCGCCACGGTGAGAACGCGAAGGACCACACGAGCTTGCTGCCGCCGTCGAAGGGCAGCACGTGGTAGTCCTCGGCGAAGGACTCGAACAGCGGCAGGGTGCTCTCGGTGGCGTAGAAGGACTTGTGGCGCGCCTTCTCGTCCCACCGGAAGAAGCGTTCGCGCATCCGGTAGGCGCCCAGGACGCTCGCCTCACGGGTGGTACCCACGCCGTAAGGGGGCTCCGAGGAGTAGTGGACGTCGCCGAGCGCGCGGCACCAGGACAGAGGCCGGGGCGAGGTGAGGCCCGCCCAGACCTCGTCGGGGTCGGCGGCCAGTTCCAGCCCGATCCGCCGCCGCATCGGAGCGGTGTCGAAGAAGGTCTCGTCGACGGGCGCGAGCTCGTAACGGAAGGCGTTCACGGGACATCCTGTTCGTCCGGGGACCTTCGAAGTTACCAAGTCCACGGGGACGCCCCGCACCCGCTCGACGGGGGCGCGCCCGTGGGCGCGGCCCCCGTCGTACACGGGCCCGGCTATTCCTTGGTCGCTCCCACGAGCCACGCGACCTTGTGGGCCGTGAGTGACACGCTTCCGCTGTTCCCCAGGTGGACCCCGAACGAGGCGAGGAACGCGTAGTCGTGTTCCCGACGTTCACAGATCACGTCCTCGACCGCGTGGGCGGACTCCGGATTGCTCACACGAAGGCACAATCCGGGCTCCTCCACCACCTCGGCACGGACCGCGTAGCGGGACAGTTCGCCTGCGAGCTTGCCGAGGTGCCCATGCTCCTCGGAGGGCACGGGAGTCGGCTGCTGGTCGTTCGCCTGTCTCGACTGGGCCATGGCGGATCCTTTCGTGACGAGCACGGTGCTTTCCTCGATGCCCTGCCTTCGATTGTCGCCCAGAGGAAAGTTACTAGTCCGTACCGTGCCCACGACACGCCGTTACCCCACCCACCTGCCCCGGTACATCACGTCAGCGACCGAAAGGTCGTGATTGAGAACGATGAGATCGGCGTGCGCTCCGGTCTCGACGACACCGATCCCGGGCAGTCCCAGAGCGGTGGCCGGCACCGAGGAGGCCGATCGGATCGCGTCCTCGGCAGGCACCCCCAGGGCCACCGCGTTGCGCACGGCCTGGGGGAGCACGATGGTGCTGGAGGCGATCGCCCCGGTCTCCACGACGTGGGCCTTGCCGTCGTGGACCCGCACCCGCAGCTCGCCCAGGGTGTACTCGCCGTCGCCCAACCCGGTCGCCGACATCGCGTCGGTGACCAGCGAGACCCGGTCGGCGCCGGCGGCGTCGAACACGAGTCGTGCCGCGCCCGGGTGGACGTGCACGTTGTCCAGGATCAGCTCGACCGTCACCCGCTCGTCGCCCAGCAGCGCGGCGATCGGCCCCGGCTCCCGGTGCTTGAGGGGGCTCATCGCGTTGTAGAGGTGGGTGGCGACCGTGGCCCCGGCCTCCACGGCGGCCAGGGTCTGTTCGTAGTCCGCCTCGGTGTGCCCGACGGCGGCCACCACGCCGGAGGAGGTCGCCGCGCGGATCAGGTCCAGGGCGCCGGGCAGCTCGGGGGCGACCGTGATCATGCGGACGTGGCCTCGACCGGCGGCCAGCCAGGCGTCGAACTCGGTGGTGTCGGGGTCGCGCAGCAGGTCGGGGTCGTGCGCCCCGCAGCGGGCGCGGGCGATGAAGGGGCCTTCCAGGTAGATCCCGGCCAGCTCGCCCTCATCGCAGAGTTCGGCGAGGGTCTCCACTTGGCGGAGGGTCGCCTCGGGCGAGGCGGCGACGAGCCCTCCCACCAGGGAGGTCACCCCGGCCGCGCGGTTGAACTCCACGATCTCCCGCACCCCCTCGGGGGAGGAGCCGGGGAAGGAGTGCCCCTTGCCGCCGTGGACGTGGGTGTCGACCAGGCCGGGGGCGACCAGGGCGCCGCCGACGTCGTGCCGCTCTCCCGCTCCGGGGTCTCCGGTGCCGAGTTCGGCCACACGGCCGTCGTCGATCCGGATCCACCCTTCGTGGACGCCGTCGGCGGTCACGACGCGTGCGCCGGTGAGGGTCAGGGATGTCTGGGCCATCGGTGGGGTTCTCCTCGGGTCCAAGGACCGCCGCTTCGGCGGCGGACATCGTGTGTCGAAAATTACATCCGTGTGACCGGGCGGTTCGGAAGGGGTCGTGCGCACCCCACCGAGGTCACGTCTTCCCAGGGGAACGTGGTGATTCCGCTCCCTGGGACGGTTGTCCGCGAGATGGACCGGGACGCGCGGAGCCCGTCGGCCCCGCGGGAGGGACGACGGCACGCATTGACGATAGCGGCCGGGGCGCCCCATGATGGAGGCATGTCCGCCGGTGAGCTGCTTGTCCAGCGCCTGCATGTCGATCTGCGACAGCAGGCGAGCGCGCTCTGTCGTAGCTAGCGCCTTCGCGGGGCCCAGAGCCCCGCGCCACGGGTATGCACCCGTGCCCCCTGTGCCCTGACAGACACCGGACGCTCAGCAGCCCCGTATCGGGACCGGACCCTCGGTCCGAATGAGCACCTTCGCACGAGTCGACGCGCGTCACCACGATGGACGCAAAGGTCCCGCGCCGCGCCTCGGAACGTGTGGAACACGGTTCTTCTCCGGTGTCGACGAATCCGACCACCGCCCCCCGCGTTCCCTCCGGTCGATCCCGGCTCGTTCAGACCGAACCCCAGGAGTTCTCCGCATGACCCGCTTCACCGTGCTCGTCGCCGATCCCCGTCCCCGTTCCTTCACCCGTTCCGCCGCCTTGACCGCGGCCGCCGAGGTCGCCGCCCGTGCGGGCATCACCTCCGAGCCCGACGTCATCGATCTGGCCGACCTCGGCCCCGACCTGCTCACCGAGTCCGCCGCCTCGGTCACGGAGGCCCTGGAGCGGGTCCACGCCGCCGACGTCCTGTTGATCGCCTCGCCCCAGGTCCACGGCACCTACACCGGTCTGCTCAAGGTCTTCCTGGACCGGTTGCCGGAGCTGGGTCTCGGCCACACCGTCGCGGTCCCGCTGGCCGTCGTCGACGACCTGCGCAACAGCCACGGCATCGAGGAGGACCTGCGCGTCCTCTTGGCCGACCTGGGCGCCTGGGTCGCCGAGCCCGGTCTGGTACTGGCCGCCGACGAGGTCGAGGCACCGGAGGGCGTCATCCGGGCCTGGGCCGACGTGGCCGCGCCCGGGCTGCACCAGGCCGTCTCCGTGGCCGCCTAGAAGCGCACGCGGGCCCGTTCGCTCCGGTCACTCGGTGCGGACGGGCTCTCCTCGTAGTCGGCTGGTGTCGGCCTCGGCCTGGGCCACGTTGCCTCGGACCAGCACCACCACGACCAGGGTCAGGGCGAACCCGCCCACGCGCAGGGCCAGGGTGAGCGGGTCCTCGGGCAGGCTCTCGCCGAACAGCAGGGTGCCGGCCACCACCGTGAAGACGTTGCCGACCACGTTGGCGACCGGAGCGGTGATGGAGGCCCGGGAGCGCTGCAACGAGGTCTGGAAGAGGACGATCCCCACACCCCAGCCCAGGAGGTACAGGTACGGGTAGGGCGACAGCAGGGCGGGGACGACGGCCGCCCAGAGCCCGTTGTCGGCGAGCAGCCCGCCCAGACCTTTGCCCTGGAGTCCGGCGCTGCCCTGGGCGAGACCGGCGGCGGCGCCCATGGCGGCGGCCGACACGTAGCGGCCGCCTCCGCCGACGAGGTACATCACCGTCACGCACGCCACGACGGTGGTCACGCTGACGGTCACCAGCAGGGGTGTGTTCGCGGTGGTCCCGGTGGTGGCGCCGTCCACGGTCGACAGACCGAGCAGTCCCAGCGCCACCGGCATCACCCCGAGAGCCACGTACTCGCCGCGCGTGATCCGTTCGCCGCGGACCAGGGTGACGATCAACAACGTCGTCGCGACACCGGCGGCGAAGGCGGGTTGGGCCACCGACACCGGGGCCAGACCGAGGGAGACGATCAGACCGACACTGCCCAGGGCCGCGAAGGCACAGCCGAGGATCCACCGCGGATTGCCCAGAAGTACCCTGACGAGGTGGAGGGGTCGGTTGATCGAGATCGACTCGGATCCGTGCAGCGCGCGCTGTTCCACGGTCAGGCCGATCGTGTAGACCACCGCCGAGAACAGCGCGACCAGGAGTCCGACCACGAGGAGGAGGCCTTTCGGCTGGGTATTTCCGTGGCCCGATCGGGCCCGAAGGTTGACGGCCTCCATATAACCAGTTCTAGTCTTGTCTGGCGAGTGTCCTCCCCCCGGTGCTCCTAGCAGGGGGAATGGTGCTCGGCCACCTGAGAAGAACTTGTGGCCATCGCGGGCGGTGGCGGCGAGAGATGGGGTACGGTGCGGGATCCGGAGGCGGACGCCACTCCCGAGGACGAGGTCGTCGCCGACGAGGTGACGGGCTCCGAGTCCTCTCCCAGGCGTCCTCGGCCACTCGACCTCGACGCGCTGCGCGACCGGCTCAGGGAACTGAACTCTCGCGTACACCCGCGCCTGCGACGCCTGTGGACCCCCGGCGACTCCCGCTTCGAGCCCGGACCCCTCGGCCTGCTCGGCATGATGCTCGCCGCCATGGCGATCACCCTCCTGGTGATCCGGTCCGGTGCCGGGGCGGTCGGCGGCGATGGTCTCGGACCGGAGGAACCGGTCGCCGTCCCGGGTCCGCCCGATGGGGAACTGCGGATCATGCTGGTGGGCGACTCGGCCACGCAGGGCAGCGCCGGCGATCGGACCTGGCGCTATCACCTCTGGTCCCACCTGCGGGAACAAGGGGTCGACTTCGACTTCGTCGGTCCCAGGGACGACGTGTACTCCCTGGACGACGAAGAGTTCGGCGACCAGGGGTACGCGATCCCCGACTTCGACACCGACCACGCCGCCCGGTGGGGCGCGACCGCGCGGGAGCTGTCGGAGGGGATCGCCATGACCGCCGCCGAACACGACCCCCAGTACCTGTTGGTGCTGGCCGGGACCGAGGACATCCTGGAGGGCGGCGGGGCCGACCACGCCCTGGAGGGCATCGCCGAGATCGTCTCCACGGTCCGCGTCGTGGTCGACGAGGCCCGCTTCGTGGTGGGCGAACTGCCCAAGGTGGACGGCACCGACGAGGACGACCGGGTCAACGCCGAGATCGACCGGTTCAACGCCGGCCTGGTCGACCTGTCCGAACAGCTCTCCTCGAGCGGATCGCCGATGATCGTCGCCCGGACCGCGGAGGACTACGCGCCCGCCTACGACAACTGGGACGCCACCCACCCCAACGCCCGAGGCGAGCTGAAGATCGCGGCGGCCTTCGCCGACGCCCTGGCCGGCCCGCTGAGCGTGGGGGAGGAGGGCTTCCCGCGACCGTTGCCCGACCTCCCGTTGGGGCCGTTGACCGCCCCCGAGCCCGAGTCGGAGGAGACCGATGACGGCCTGCTCCTGAGCTGGGAGGCGGTTCCCGGCGCCACCGACTATCGGGTGGTGCAACGTCGGCTCGAACCGGAACCCGACGACCCCTTCGTCCTGCCCATCGAGGTGGAGCGGGACGACGACGAACGGTCGATCCTCGTCGATTCCCTGTTCAGCGGCGCCCGTTACGAGTTCACGGTCCGTACCTACCGAGGACGGGACGAGGGCGCGGCCTCCGAGCCTCTCCGACTGACGTGGGACGACGATCCGCCTCCGGGGCCGACGGGGCTCCGTGTCGAGGAGAGCGGGACCGTGGCGGTCTGGGACGAGGTGGACGAGGCCGGTCACTACGAGGTGTGGGTCCGTCGGTTGGAGTGCGTCCCGCTGGACCGTTTCCGCCGTCCCGTCGGGTGGCCCCGAACGCTCGACGACGAACGGCCCGAGGGGGAGGTGCCGCAGGAGCCCGTGCCGTCGCCCTCCGCTACTCCGGAACCGCCTCGCCCGGATCCGCCTCCGCCCGTGATCGAGCCGCCCCCCACCCCTCCGGCCCCGCCCGTGCGGCCCGATCCGGATCCCGGCCGTTCCTGCTTCCCCCGGGACGACCGGGGACCCGAGGACGGAGAGGGTTGGCGTTCCCTCGGTTCCCAGGGGGACACGACCCGGTGGCCGGTCTCGGTGCCGGGCCCGGTGGAGATCGTGGTGCGTTCCCACCGTGATCATGTGGAGGGCGGCTTCTCCGACGTCCTCGTCCTCGCGGAGCGCTGATGGGGTTCCTCTTCCGTGCTCTGCCCTGGTTCCTGGGCGCCCTGGCGGCGGTGGCGGCGTTGGGGCCCGCCCTGGGCCCCGGCTACGTGCTGCGTTACGACATGGTCTTCGTGCCCGACCTCTCGCTCACCACCGTGCTGGCGGGCGCGGACGGTTTCCCCCGGGCGATGCCCAGCGACGCGGTGGTCGCCGCTCTGTCCCTGGTCCTGCCGGGCGACGTGGTGCAGTCCCTGGCCCTGGCGGCGGTGTTCGTCCTGGGCTTCGTGGGGGCCTTCCGGATCCTGTCCGGGGCGGTGCGCGCGGCGGGAGGGCCGGACGTGGTCGGGGCGGCGGCGGGTGCCGCCGCCGGTCTGTCCTACGTGTGGAACCCGTTCGTGGCCGAACGGCTGCTGTTGGGGCAGTGGGCGGTCCTCCTGGGATACGCGGGGCTGCCCTGGGTGCTGGCGGCGGTCGTCCGGGCGTCGACGGAGCCGGCCTCACGGGGTCTGGCAGGGATGATCCGCGCGCTGATCCCCGCCGCGGTGGGCGGCTTCTCGTCGGTGGCGCTCAGCGCGTTGACCGCGGGTCCGCAGGCGCTGCTCGGTCCTCGCCGGTGGCGGACCGCGGGGCTGCTGGTCGCGGCGTTGGTCCTGGTGTCCCTGCCCTGGCTGGTGCCCTCGTTGACCAGTGGGGCGACGACGGATCCGGCGGGGGTGGAGGCCTTCGCGGCCCGGGCGGACACACCCTTCGGCGTGCTCGGTTCGTTGCTGCTGTCGGGCGGTGTGTGGAACGCGGGCGCCGTGCCGCCCGGGTACGGGGAGCCGGTGGCCGCGGCGGCCCGGGCGCTGCTGGTGGCGGTGTCCCTGGCCGGCTGGGTGTGGTGGGCGCGTCGCCACCGTCCGGCGATGGCCGCGGGGCTGTCGGTGGCCGCGGTGGCGGGGACGACGATCGCCCTGGCCGGGGCGACCGGCCCGGGGCACGAGGTGCTGACCGCCCTGATCGGCTGGTGGCCGGGGTTCGGTCTTCTGCGCGACGGACAACTGTACGTGGCCCCGCTCGCCCTGCTTCAGGCGCTCGGGTCGGGCGCCGTCCTGGTGTGGCTGCTGCGCGGGTTCTCGGAGGACGCGCGACGGGGGAGCGGGCCGTCCCGGAACGTCTCCGAGGTCGGGCTCGTGCGCACGATGGTCGCCGTGTTCGTGGCCTTGGGGCCGGTGGTGGTCCTGCCCGGGCTGGCGTGGGGTGCCGGCGGCGGGTTGGTCCCGGTCGACTATCCCCGGGAGTGGACGAGGGCACAGGAGGCGGTGGCCGCCGATCCGGGTTCCGGGGCCGTGCTGGTCCTGCCCTGGAGCGCCTACCGGGGGGTGGAGTGGTCGGGAAGGCCGGTGGTGGTGCTCGATCCGGCCACCCGGCTCTTCGACCGGCGCACCGTCTGGAACGACGATCTGCGGGTCGGTACCCCCGACGGCGGGACCGTGGTGGTGGCCGGGGAGGACGCCCGCGCCCGGGAGGCGGCCCGCCTGCTCGAACCCGATCCGCGTACGGGGATGCCCACGGCCGATCCGGGGGAGTGGGCGGAGATCCTGTCCTCGCTCGGGGTGAGCCATGTGGCGGTCTCGGCCCCTGTCGATAACCGGTTCTCATCTGATTACCCAGGCTTGGAGATGGTGGTCCAGGGGGACGATATGACCCTTCTGGAAGTACGAGACCAGCACATGAACGTGGATAAAGAGGGCATCTCGGGGTTGGAAGTTACCGGGGGGTTAGTTACAGTTGGGGCAATCATCTGGTCTATGGCTAGATCAGGTTCTAGTCTCGGTTTCCAGCGTCCCCAACCCAGAACGGACCGGGGCGCGCGGAAGGAGATCCCCAAGTGATCAAGGTAATCGCCGCCTGCGTGATCGGTGCGGCTCTGGCGGGAGGTACCACCGTGATGGTCACCAACCTCGCCACCGAGTCGACCGCCACCGCGGAACCGGTGAACGAAACCCTCTACAACTACGGCGATCGCTAGGAAGCCCTCTCCGGCCGTGACCGTCGGTACCGGTTCGACCGGTCCCTGACGGGCGCGGAACCCACCGGAAAGGGCGACCTGGACGTCGGGTTCCCGAGGTCCGGCGGGCGCCCCGCCGCCGGTGGGGCGCCCCACGCGTCCGGACCTCGTCCACCGGCCCGACGGAGGGAACCCGAACCCGCCGACACCCCTCGCGTTCGTTCCCCGGGACGACCGCCCACCCCACTGACGTCCGGCCCCCGGGCCCGTTCGGCGTGCGCTCGACCCCTCCCCGAAGCGCTCGCTCACCGAGATCGACCGCACGCGGAGCGTGGCGATCCCCTCCCGGGAACCGGACACCGCGCGGAAGGAGAGCGTGTGGTCTTCCAGAAGGTCCCCCACCGGGCGGAGCCCGGACACGCCACGGCCCCCACGGCCCCGGCCGCCATCCCCGCCCCCGCCCCGGCGGAGGCCGACGAGACGGCGATCCCCGGAAAGACCGGAGAACAGGAGCCGCCCGTCGACCTCGGACCGCGTCTCGACGGTGTCCGCATCGTCATGATCAACTGGCGCGACCCCTGGCAGTCGACCGCGGGCGGGGCCGAGGAGTACGCCTGGCGGATCAGCCGGCACCTCGCCGAACGCGGGGCCATCGTCACCTTCCTCACCGCACGCGAACCCCACCAGGCCAGGGTCGAGACCAAGGACGGCATCGTCATCCGTCGCATGGGCGGAAAGTTCACCGTCTACCCGCGGGTCATGGCCTGGCTCGCCCTGTGGAGACGCGAGTACCACCTGGCCTTCGACTGCATGAACGGCATCCCCTTCCTCTCCCGTCTGGTCCTGCGCCGGGAGACCCGGGTCGTCAGCATCGTGCACCACGTCCACGACCTCCAGTTCGACGCCTACTTCTCGCCGCCGCTGGCCTGGTTCGGCCGGTTCATGGAGTCGACCGTGGCCTCCCGGGTCTACCGGAACTGCACCACCGTCACCGTCTCGGAGTCCTCCCGCGCCGCCATGCGCGACAAGCTCGGTTGGCGCGCCCCCATCGAGATCGTCCACAACGGCGGCCCCGCCCTGGAACCCCTGCCGCCCGGGCCCGCGCCGGACGCCGCCCCCACCGTCGTCAGCCTGGGACGGCTGGTGGTGCAGAAGCGCGTCTCCCGCGTGGTCGACCTGGCCCGCTCCCTCTCCGAGACCCATCCGGGCCTGCGCGTGCACATCATCGGACGCGGCCCCGAAGGCGCCCACCTCGCCGAACAGGTCGAGCGGGACGGACTCCACGACCGCGTCGACCTCCACGGCTTCCTCTCCGAGGAGGACAAGAACGCCGTCCTGTCCTCCTGCCACCTCCACGTCACCGCCTCCGAGTTCGAGGGATGGGGGCTGACGGTCATCGAGGCCGCGCGGCTCGGCGTGCCCACCGTGGCCTACGATGTGGACGGACTGCGCGATTCGGTCCGTGACGGTGAGACCGGCTGGCTCGTCCGCGAAGGCGAGACCCTCGCCGAGACCGTCTCCAGGGCGCTGCGGGAACTGTCCGATCCCCGACGGGCCGAGGAGGTCCGTCGCGCCTGCCGCGCCTGGGCGTCCCGGTTCACCTGGGAGGCCGGCGGCGCTCGGATGACCCGCCTCGTCGCCACGGAACTCGGCATCGACCCCACCATGGACACCTCCGACCCGGCAGCAGGCAAGAAAGCGAAGATGTGACTTCGGCGGAATCCACCGCCAGGCGCGAACCGGAGGATTCCAGAACACCGTCCGCCCCCGGCGGACCGGACGAGGGGCTGCGGTCGCGGCTCAAGGTCCTCGCGGTGTGTCTGCTTCTGGGAGTGCTGGCGGCCAGCATCGACCCCGGCCGGATCGTCGGCGACACCAAGCTCGACCTGACGATCAACCCGCTGGGGTTCATGGAGCGCGCGTTCCACCTGTGGGACGCCTCCTACTTCGGGCAGCTCCAGAACCAGGCCTACGGGTACTTCTTCCCGAACGGCCCCTTCCACCTGCTGTTCGAGACCCTGGGCATGCCCGAGTGGCTCGTCCAGCGGCTGTGGATGGCGGTCCTGCTCATCGCGGCCTTCCTCGGCGTCTACAAGGTCGCCGAGGCGCTGGGCCTGGGGACCGTCAACACCCGCATCGTGGCCGGGGTCGCCTACGCCCTGGCCCCGCGCGTCCTCACCCTGCTGTCCTACAACTCGGCCGAGCTCCAGCCCATGCTGCTCATGCCGTGGATCCTGTTGCCGTTGATCCTGGGCGCCCGGCACGGATACCCGCCGGCGCGCATGGCCCTGCTGTCGGGCCTGGCCTTCCTCATGTGCGGCGGCACCAACGCCGCCTCGGAACTGGCCGTGCTGGTCGTCCCCGGCCTGTACCTGATCACCCGGGCCCGGGGCCCGCGCAAACGACGGCTCATCGCCTGGTGGTCGGTGGCCCTGGTCCTGGCCTCGTTCTGGTACATCGCGCCGCTGTTCATCATGGCGCGGTACGTGTACTCGTTCATGCCCTACACCGAGGACGCGGCCGTCACCACCGGCATCACCTCGCTGTTCAACGCCCTGCGAGGCACCTCCAACTGGATGGGCTTCCTGCCCGACATGGGCAACACCGCCCTGCCCGCGGGCGCGGAGCTCTCGCTGACCCCGTGGCTGGTGGCGGTCACCGCGCTGGTCGCCGGGCTCGGCCTGGCCGGGCTGATCAACCGGCGCACCCCCGAACGCCTCTTCCTCATCACCAGCGTCCTCGTGGGCACCGCCATCGTGGTCGCGGGCTACACCGGAGCGCTCACCGGGCCCTTCGCGCCCTGGATGCGGGAGCTGTTCGACGGGGCGCTCTCCCCCTTCCGCAACGTGCACAAGTTCGACGCGCTCATCCGGCTGCCCATCGTCCTGGGCCTGGCGCACCTGCCCGTCGTGGTGGCCCGCGACCTGGCCGACCGCCGGGGCGAGGCCGTCTCCGGTCGGGTACGCCGCGTGGTCGCCGGTGCCGGGGCCGCGGTCTTCCTGATCACGCTCACCCCCCTCGCCACGGTCGGCGTCGCACCCAGGGGAGGCTTCGAGGAGATCCCCGAGTACTGGTACGAGGCGGTCGACTGGCTGGAGGAGAACGCCGGGGACCCGGGTATGACCATGGCCCTGCCGGGTTCGGCCCGGGGCGAGTACGAATGGGGTCGCCCCCTCGACGAGCCCCTCCAGCCCCTCTATTCCGGGGCCTGGACCAACCACCAGATCATCCCCTGGGGCTCCTCCGGGATCTCCCGCATCAACCACGAGATCGACCAACGGGTCTCCTCCGGGCGCGGATCCGAGGGGTTGGCCGCCACCCTGGCCCGCCTGGGCGTCACCCACCTCGTCGTCCGCAACGACCTCCAGCGTGTGGGCAACAACGGCGGCTGGCCCTCCCGGGTCCACCAGACCCTGCGGAACTCGCCCGGCATCTCCGAGGCGGCCGAGTTCGGGCCGGTCGTGGGTTCCCTCGACCACCGTTCCGCCTCCCAATGGTTCGACCAGGCCTACCCGTCCCTGACCGTCTACGAGGTGGAGGACGCCGCTCCCACGGTCGGCACCGTGCCCGCCGACGAGACGCTCCGGGTCACCGGAGGCCCCGAGTCCGTCCTGCACCTGGCCGAACAGGGGCTGGTCGACGACGACCGCCCCATCCTGCTGGGAGACGACCCCGGAGCCGACGCCGTCGCGGCCGAGGACACGATCGTCACCGACACAGCGCGCCGACGCGAGGTGGTCTACTCCGACGTGCGCCGCAACGTCTCGGGCACCATGACCGAGGAGCAGGAGTACGAACGCGACGTCCCCGCCCCGGACGTCCTCGACCCGGCCTGGGAGGAGTACGTCGCCCACGCGCGCGACATCGGTATCGCCGGCGTCACCGCCTCCACATCGGAGGCGGGGGTCGAGGTCCGGCCGGGCGACCGGGACCCGGGCCACGCGCCCTACGCCGCGCTCGACGACGACCCGGGCACGGCCTGGCGCTCCAGCGCCTTCGAGGGCGCCCTCGGCCAGTGGATCGAGGTCGAGTTCACCGAACCCCGCGACCTCGACGGGCTGAACGTGGCCTTCGAACAGCTTCCGGGAGAGCCGCCGCCCTCGCGCGTCACCCTCATCACCGACGAGGGCAGGACCGAGGCGGCCGTCGCCGAGACCGACGAGCCGCAACGGCTCAACGCCCCGCCCGGAATGACGTCCAGCCTGCGCATCAGGGTCGACGAACTCGCCTGGGAACCGGAGTACCGGTTCGGTACCCGGGTGGGGATCTCCACCATCGAGATCCCGGGACTGGAGGCCGCCCGCACCCTCGACGTCCCCGGCCCCGCCGACGCCGGAACGCTGCTCTTCACCGGTTCCACCGGCACGGCCCCCGGCTGCATGGAGGGCTCGAACGTGTGGGTGTGCAACCAGGACCTGGAGGTCGGCGGTGAGGACTCCGGCCGCCTGGACCGCACCTTCGAACTGTCCGCCGAGTCCGCCGCCGTCCCGCACCGGATCTCCGGACAGGTGGTCCTGACCGACCCGCGCGAGGCGGAGAACGCTGCAAACCGGGCGAGTGGACCCCCCTACGTGACCGGATCCTCCACCGCGGTCCGACACCCCGCCGCCATGGGGCGCGGGGCGCTCGACGACGACCCCGCCACGGTCTGGTATCCGGACCCGGAGGAGAAGAACCCCTGGCTGGACATCGAGCTGGGCGAGGCCACCACCCTGGACCGTCTGGACGTGGAGTTCCCCCGGGCGGACAGCGTGATGCGTCCGATCAAGGTCACCATCGAGGGCGACGACACCGTCCGCGAGGGTTGGCTGGACGGGAGCGAGCGCGTCGAATTCGCCCCGCTCACCACCTCCTCCCTGCGTCTGACCTTCGAACGCCCCGAGGGGCAGGCCCTGGAGATCGGCACCATCGAACTGCCCGGGGTGGAACCGGTCGACCCGGCGCCGAAGGCCGACGTCTCCACCGCCTGCGGGCTGGGCCCGACCCTGCGGGTCAACGACCAGAGGGTGGAGACCCGGATCAGCGAGGGCACCCTCGCCGACCAGCTCAACGGGCGTCCGCTGAGCTATGAGGCCTGCACCGAACTCGACCTCTCCGAAGGGGAGAACCGCGTGGTCGTGGACCCGGGCAACCGGTACCAGGTCCGCTCGGCCCTGGTGGAGACCGTCGGGGACTCCGTGGCCGAACGCCCCGAGGTCCGGATGGCCGAGGTCGACACCCTGCGTTCGTGGGGCCCGGGAGAGCGCCGCTTCGACGTGGACGTCGACGAGGACAGCCTGCTCGTGGTCAACGAGAACTTCAACGAGGGCTGGGAGGCCCGGGTCGACGGAATCGACGGCCCCTTGGAACCGGTCCGTCTGGAGGGGTGGAAACAGGCCTGGGAGCTGCCCGGGGGCACAGCGGGCACCGTCACCCTCACCTACACCCCGGACACCCTCTACCAGCGCGTCCTCGCCGTGGGCGGCGGGCTCGCCGCCCTGCTGGTGATCCTGGTCGCCTGGCCGCGCCGCCTGCTGCCCGGCGGTCGGCGCACGGCGGAGGAGCCGTCGCGCGGTGCCCGGAGCCTGCCGACCGCCGGCACCGGCCGGCTGCCGCGTCGGGTGGTCCTGCCCCTGGGCCTGGCCTACGGGGTGTGGGTGGCCGGCTGGGCCGGAGCCGCCCTGGTCGGCACCATCCTGGCGGCGATCTGGTGGTTGTCGCGCCGTGCTCCGGGGCGACTGCGCCACGCCAAACCGGGCCGTCCCTCCCTGGGCGGACGGATGCTGCCGCACCTGGCCGGCCCCTGGGTCGTGACGGTGTCGTTGACCCTGGCCGGGCTGGCCACGGCCGCGGGTACCCACCTGGCCCTGAACATGCCCTTCCACGACGTCACCGAGACGCTCGGCACGGCTCTGCGCGGTTGGGTGCCCCAGGTGCTCTGTCTGCCCGCGATGGCCCGGCTGGTCCTGGCGTTGGGGCAGCCCGGCATCGAACAGGAGACGGGATCCGGATCCGAGGTGGACGAGACGACGGTCGAGGGACCGTCGCGCCTTCCCGACGTCGACGAGGACGGTGGACCCGGTGACGGGCCGCCCTCGGACGAGGGCGGCCGTGACGGGATCGGGCCCGACCACGACGGTGGGGAACCGGGGCCCGAGGGCGCGCACGAGGTCGAGGAGGTTCGCGGGTGAGCACGTTCTCCCAGATGGGGCGGGCGCCCGGAGGACTCTCCGCGTCACCGCCCAAGGGGACACTCCTGGTGGCCGCCGGGGCGTTCCTGATGACCCTGGCGCTCCTCCTGCCGCTGTACGTGCACGACCGGGTCGCGCTGATCCCCGGCGAGTTCTCACAGACCCTGAGGATGACCGCCTCGGACGCCGCCTACCTGGACACCGCCACATGGCAGAACCACGAGAACGTCGAGGTGGAACGGGCCACCCGGGTGGACGCCTCGCTCCACGGGGCGGACTGGTCCGCCTGGGAGATGACGGTCGACACCTCGGTCTCCGACCGGATCATCGACCACTGGAGCCGGCGCGTCATCGTGGACCGGGAGACCGGACGCGCGGTCAACTGCTGCGGTGAACACGTCGACGGCGACCGCGCGGTCCGTCAGGCCGGTCTGGTCCTGAACTGGCCCGCCGGGGCCCCCGAGGACGGCCACTCCTTCTACGACGCCGAGATGCGCTCGGCCCCCTCCGTCGGGTTCGACGAGGAGGACGAGGTCGGAGGGCTGGCGGTCCGCCGCTACACGCAGACGGTGCCGCCCACCCAGGTCCCCGAATCGGCACGGGAGGTGCCCGCGTTCCTGTTCGACGGCGGGGCCCGGGGCACGGTCGAGGCCACCCGTTGGCTGGAGCTGGAACGGACCTTCTGGGTGGAACCGACCACCGGGGCGGTCGTGAACATGACCGAGGAGCGCTCCGAGACCCTGCGTCCCCTGAACGGTTCCGGAAAGGTCTCCCTGCTGGAGGCCGAGCTCTCCCTGGCCGAGGGGCAGGTCGCCTCCCTGGTCGAAGGGGCCCGGGTCCGGTCCCTGCTGCTCAGGGCGGTGGACCTGTGGGTTCCCTGGGCCGCCGGTCCGCTCGGCGCCCTCGCGATCCTGCTCGGCCTGGTCCAGGCCTGGCGGGCCCGGGGCGAGGACGACCCCGGAACGGGACGGGACGAGGAGGAGGCGACCGTACCGACCCCGGTCGAGGCCGGCTGAACCCGCGCGGAGCGGGAGGCGGGTACCGTCTCGGGGCCGGTGGTGCTCCCGGGACCGGTGTGGGGCAGGGGCGTAGAATCGGACACATGTGCGGTCGCTATGCCCAGTCCAGGAACGTGCACCAGCTCCAACTCGCCTTCGGCCTGCCCGAACAGGCGGTGGGGGAGGAGGCCGACCCGCGCGCCTGGCCACCACTGGAGGAGCTCGACCCGGACTACAACATCTCCCCGGGACGCCCGGTCCAGGCCGTCTTCGGCCCGCCTCCGCAGGGGTCGGGAGAGGCGGAGCCGGGCCCGCGCTCCCTGCACACCCTGCGCTGGGGACTGATCCCCTCCTGGGCCAAGGACCGCAACATCGGCTACCGGATGATCAACGCCCGCAGCGAGACCGTCGCCGAGAAGCCGGCCTTCCGCTCCGCGTTCCGGCACCGCCGCTGTCTGCTTCCGGCCGACGCCTACTACGAGTGGCAGTTGCTCAACAAGGACGGCACCGCCGAGGCGAGCACCTCGCCCGCGACCGATCCCCAGCACCGTAAGCGCAAGGCCAAGGCGGCCAAGAAACCCTTCTCGATCCACTACCACCAGGAGGAACCGCTCGCCCTGGCCGGGATCTTCGAACGCTGGCGCGACCCCGAGGTCGACGAGAACGACCCCGGGGCCTGGGTCTGGTCGTGCGCGGTGATCACCACAGAGGCCGCGCCCGAGCTGGCCCACATCCACGAGCGCATGCCGATCATCGTCCCCTCCGACGGGTGGGCCTCCTGGCTCGATCCCTCCACCGGTCTCGACGAGCTGACCCATCTGATGGACCGGACGCCGGTGGACCGCTTCGACGTCGACGAGGTCTCCACCGACGTCAACAGCATCAAGAACAACCGCCCCGACCTGTTGGAACCCGTCTCCGACACCGAGGGTGACGAACCGGAGACACTTTTCTGACCCGGTGAACCCTGGACAGGTCGGGGCATGGCCTGTGTATGGTGTGCGAGGCCGAGGACGGAGTTCCCGGCCCGGACACCCCGATCGTGGTGTCCCCACGCACGTTCGACGTGCGCACATCTGAATACGCACACGCGGGAGCTCGCGCCATGGCGGGCTGAGAGGGCGACTCGACGGTGTCGCCGACCGCAGAACCTGTTCGGGTAATTCCGACGTAGGAAGGCATGCCATGACGGCTATCGACGGCCGCGTAACCCCCACCGCCGACGTGCACCAGGTAACGACTGGTCCCATCATGGGATCTCACAAGGTGTACAGCGAGCTCGAAGACCCCTCCGGTCGCACGCTCCGCGTCCCCGCGCGGCGGGTGGAACTCACCAACGGCAGCCACTTCGACCTGTACGACACCTCAGGCCCGTACACCGACGACAACGCCGACATCGACGTCCACCGGGGCCTTCCCCGCACCCGTGAGGACTGGGCCCTGGAACCCGTCGGCGGCGCGGTCACCCAGGCCGCCTACGCCAAGGCCGGGATCATCACCCCCGAGATGCGCTTCGTGGCCGCCCGCGAGGGCGTCGACCCCGAGTTCGTCCGGGAGGAGATCGCGATCGGCCGGGCGGTCATCCCGGTCAACCGCAACCACCCCGAGTCCGAGCCGACCATCATCGGCAAGCGGTTCCTGGTCAAGATCAACGCCAACATCGGCAACTCCGCCGTCACCTCCTCGGTGCCGGAGGAGGTGGAGAAGATGGTCTGGGCCACCCGCTGGGGCGCCGACACCGTGATGGACCTGTCCACCGGAAAGCGTATCCACGAGACCCGCGAACGCATCATCCGCAACTCCCCGGTGCCGATCGGCACCGTCCCCATCTACCAGGCGCTGGAGAAGGTCGACGGCGACCCCACCCGGCTGAGCTGGGAGATCTACCGGGACACGGTCATCGAACAGGCCGAGCAGGGAGTGGACTACATGACCGTCCACGCCGGCGTCCTGCTGCGCTACGTGCCGCTGGCCGCCCGTCGCGTCACCGGCATCGTCTCGCGCGGCGGCTCGATCATGGCCGCCTGGTGCCTGGCCCACCACAAGGAGAGCTTCCTCTACACCCATTACGAGGAGCTCTGCGAGATCTTCCGGCGGTACGACATCACCTTCTCGCTCGGTGACGGTCTGCGCCCCGGATCCATCGCCGACGCCAACGACGAGGCCCAGTTCGCCGAGCTGCGGACCCTCGGCGAGCTCACCCACATCGCCCGCGCCCACGACGTGCAGGTGATGATCGAGGGCCCCGGCCACGTGCCGATGGACAAGATCGAGGAGAACGTGCGCCTGGAGGAGGAGCTGTGCGGCGAGGCGCCGTTCTACACGCTCGGCCCCCTGGCCACCGACGTCGCCCCCGGCTACGACCACATCACCTCCGCGATCGGCGCCGCCCAGATCGGTTGGCACGGCACCGCGATGCTCTGCTACGTCACCCCCAAGGAGCACCTCGGTCTGCCCGACCGCGACGACGTCAAGACCGGTGTGATCACCTACAAGCTGGCCGCCCACGCCGCCGACGTCGCCAAGGGGCACCCCAAGGCGCAGGAGTGGGACGACGAGCTGTCCAAGGCGCGCTTCGAGTTCCGCTGGAAGGACCAGTTCCACCTGTCGCTGGACCCCGAGACGGCCCAGGCCTTCCATGACGAGACCCTGCCCGCCGAACCCGCCAAGACCGCGCACTTCTGCTCCATGTGCGGTCCCAAGTTCTGCTCGATGAAGATCTCCCAGGACGTGCGCAGGTACGCCGAGGAGAACGGTCTGGACACGGTCGAGGCCATCGAGAAGGGCATGGCCGACAAGTCCGCGGAGTTCGCCGAACAGGGCAACCGCGTCTACCTGCCGCTGGCCGACTAGGAGAGCACGCCCTCGGGCCCGCCGTTCTCAGCAGGAGCGGCGGGCCCGACGGCTTCGACGAGAGGGCGTGTGCGCGTGCGGATGCTCGAGCGTCTCAGCCGCGTTTGACCACGCTGGCGATCAGGTGGACGCCGACGTAGTCGTCGGACTCGGCCGCGTGCAGTTCCATCTCGACCAGCCGGCTCATCGAACGCGGATCGCGGTCCAGCATCATCTCCACGGTCGAGGCCGACAGCACCGTCCGCGGCTTGACCCACTCCAGCTCCAGTCCGGCCTCGGCGACCATCTCGGTGAGCTGCTCGGCGGTGAAACAGCGGGTGATGGAGCCGTCCGGCCAGGGGACCAGGAGTACGTCGGCGCTGGGGGCGTGGCTGAGCTCGGGCCAGTAGTCCTGTTCGGCCAGCAGGGCCATGCCCAGCACCACCGAGTCGACGCAGAACAGGGCGCGACCGCCCGGCCGCAGGACACGGGCGACCTCGGCCATGGAGGCCTCCGTGGCCAGGTGGCGCGAGAGCACCCGGTTGTCGGCGATCACCCCGTCGAAGGAGGCGTCGGCGAAGGAACGAAGGAGGGCCGAGTCGCCGACCACGTGACGCAGGCGGCCTCGGCGGGAGGGGCGCGGGGGCACCACGGCCCGGCCGTTCACCAGGGTGAGGGGGCGTCGCACGGCGGCGTCCACGGAGGGCAGCAGGGTGACCACGTCGTGCCCGGCGGCAACGGCGCGTGGGGTCCCCTGGAAGTCCGGACCGGACAGGTCGAGCAGCCGGGACGGGGTGGTCGGCAGCCAACGACCGATCTGAGCCTCGGCCACCGCCCAGTAGAAGCGCCAGTAATCCGACAGACGGTCGGTGGTGGCGAACTGGGCGGCGGGTGATCGAGGGTGATCGGAGGCCGGAGTCGAGGACGATCGCACGTGCACTCCTCTCCCAATCCTTCAAAGGGTCCTACCCGCACTCTGCCATGCCTCACCTTCGACGACGAGGCCAATCGGCCGATCGACGAACTTCGGGCCCTTGGTCCCCGCCGGATCCGGAATCAGCGCGGAGGGATCGTTGTTGACAACGACACCGTCCGGGGAGCGGAACCCGGAGGCGTCCGCTGACGGAAGTGGAGGGTCACGAGATCATGCCGACAGCCGGCGCGTGCCTTGAGCGTGAGGAAGCGGTGTCGACGCGGGGCCGCGTCGACGCGCGGGTCCAGGTCGTGGGACCGTATCGTTGGGATATGGAAGCCCAAGCCGGGACCAGCGCAAGGAGGCCGAAGGGCTTGGAACAGAGCCAGGAGACAGCCGAGGAACGGGACGAGCGGTTCGAGAGGGATGTGCTCCCCTACCTCGACCAGCTCTACTCGGCGGCACTGCGCATGACCCGCAACCCCGCGGACGCGGAGGATCTCGTTCAGGAGACCTTCGCCAAGGCGTTCGGTTCCTTCCACCAGTTCAAGGCGGGGACCAACCTCAAGGCGTGGTTGTACCGCATCCTCACCAACACCTTCATCAACTCCTACCGCAAGAAGCAGCGGGAACCGAAGCAGGCGGGTACCGAGGACGTCGAGGACTGGCAGCTCGCCCAGGCCGCGTCGCACACGGCCGCCGGGCTGAAGTCGGCCGAGGCCGAGGCGCTCGAACACCTCCCCGACAGCGACGTCAAGCGCGCCCTACAGGAGTTGCCGGAGGACTTCCGGATCGCGGTCTACCTCGCCGACGTCGAGGGGTTCGCGTACAAGGAGGTCGCCGAGATCATGGGGACCCCCATCGGGACGGTCATGTCGCGTCTGCACAGAGGACGGCGGCAGCTCCGTTCCCATTTGGAGGAGTACGCGGTGGACCGCGGTTTCCTCCCGGCGACGCGTGCGGCCGAGGCCGCCGGGGCGGTCGCCACGGGAACTTCCGCCGCTGGGCGGGGACAGGCGACCGGATCGGATCGAGGAGATCTGCGATGAGCGGCGGCCACGACAAAGCGGAATCGGACACCCCGTGCAGTGAGGTGCTCGACAAGCTCTACACCTATATCGATGGTGAGCTCGAGGAGTCCAACTGCGATGAGGTGCGCAGACACCTGGACGGGTGCGGTCCGTGCCTGGACGAGTACGGCCTGGAGGAGGCCGTGAAGAAGCTCGTCGCCAAGCACTGTGGCTGTGACACGGCCCCGCCGGAGCTGAGGACCAGGATCCTCGGTCGGCTGGCGGCGGCACGTGAGGAGCACTTGGCCCGTGAGGCCCGGGAGGACACCCCGGAAACATCCGTCTAGGGTCCCACGCCGGGGCGAAGGCTGGAATTCCAGCCTTCGCCTTTTTTGTTCCCTGAAGCCAATTGTGGGGTTCTGCTGGCATGTGTCACTTTTGTGGGCTTGTGTGGTTCCGTGTCATGGTGTTTCCCTTGGGTTTCAGGGTTTTGGTCACGCGGCCTCTTCGCGGTCCTTCCTGTGGTGCTCGACACGCCCGATGGTGCTCCTCTCTTTCGTGTCGTGACCTAGTCGGAATGAATTTCCTTGAAGGTCGTTCGACTTGTTTCATGTCATCACGATGTGTGATCATGCCTGGTCGGATCCGCTTCGGTCGGGGTTGAGAACGCCGGTGGGCAGGCGTGTCCCCTATAGTGTGAAAAAGGTTCACAGTTACTCTCGGTAGTTACTTAGGTTTGTTAATTGAATTAGTAATTCCGTAGTCCGGAAATGCACACCTCAGTGGGGCGCGATCATGAGCCCGGTTCGGGTTGTGAGTAATCATGGTGGTGTTGTGGCCCGTTAAACTGGACGCCTTATCCAACGAATGGGGTAATTTGCGCGGCGTACTCGGGGGATGAGCGGGGCGTCGCCATGGGGAGGGGGCGGCCGTGTTCCTCGACGGGAGCGTGCCGAAGTCGTACGGGGATTTTTCGACTTCCACTTTTGCCGGGTGGTCCTGGTGGTAGAACAGAACCGGTGAAATCATGACAGTCCGGTCGTCGTCGGTGGGGGGTGAACGGGGGTGCGGGCTCTTCCAGGGGGCGCGCGTGTCTACGTCGGAATCATCGTTGTCAGTGCCGTCACCATCGTGCTCGTGGGGCCTTACACGGGTATCGACCTGGGGACCCTGGTGCTCATCGCGGTTCTCTTCGTCGTCGCGGAGTCGATAAGCACACACGTCCTCGTCGACGTGGAGGAGGCCGGGATATCGCCGAGCTCGGCGGTCTCGCTGGCCGCGATCGTTCTGGTCGGCCCGGTCGGGGCGGCGGTGGTCGGGTTCTCCTCCTGTCTGGTGCTGCGCAGGCAGGGCCTGGTCAAACGGGCCTTCAACGGAGCCCAGTTCGCGCTCGCGGCGTACGCGGCCGGACACGTCTATCTCGCCCTCGGCGGCACCGTCGGCGTACCGGGACAGTCGGACTTCCCCGGCATCGTCACGCCCTACGTCGCCGCGGTCCTCGCGCACACGCTGTTCAACTCGGTGCTCATCGGCATCCTCATGTGGTGCCTCGGAGTGGCCCGTACGGCCGGTTCACGGCCGCGACGCTGGCGTCCGCTGATCGCGCTGGAGGTCACCTCCATCGGCTACCAGATGCTGGGCCTGGCGATCGCCGCGGTCTGGGGCGCGGTCGGGGTCGTCGCGCCGCTCCTGGTGCTGCTGCCGCTGTTCATCGCACGCTGGACCTTCGGCCAACAGACCGCCGAGGTGCGGGCGCACGAGGCCACCCTGGCCACCCTGTGCCAGGCGGTGGAGACCAAGGACTACTACACGCGCGGGCACTGCATGCGCGTGGCCGAGGGTTCGGCCATGATCGCCGCGGAACTGGGCATGTCCGCCGAACGCGTGCAGAAGATCCGCTACGCCGGCATGCTCCACGACATCGGCAAGCTCGGTGTGCCCACCAAGGTGATCCAGAAGACCGGGAAGCTCACCGAGGACGAGTACGCGGCGATCAAGCTCCACCCGACCCGTGGCTACGAGATCGTCCGCGAGATCCGTTTCCTCGACGAGGCCCTCGCCGGCATCCGCCACCACCACGAGCGTCTGGACGGACGTGGATACCCGATGGGGCTGGTGGGGATGGAGATCCCCGAGTCCGCCCGCATCATCAGCGTCGCCGACGTCTTCGACTGTCTGACCTCCACGCGGTCCTACCGCAAGGCCTGGTCGGTGGAGGAGGCGATCGCCGAACTCCGACGTTGCGCCGGGACCCAGTTCGACCCGAGGATGGTGGAGGCGTTGGTCCGGGCCGTCTCCCGCGAGGGATGGCAGACCCCGGACATCGCCGAACCGCCGGGCGGCTGTTACGGCTCTCCCGAACAGGGCGCGGACGCCGTGCCCGCGAAGGGCTCCGGCGGAGCGGTGACGGTCGCCGAGTCCACCTCGGCCGGAGCGGGAACGGGCGGTCAGGACCGGTGATGACGCGGCGGTCGGACGAACGCGCGCCTTCGGACGTGCAGAGCGAGGGCCCCGAGGGCGGGGTCCTGAACCACCGGAGGAACGTTCCGTTCTGGCAGACCTCCCGCCCCCTGCGGGCGATGCTGGTGTCCGGTGTGGGCTTCGCCGGGCTGGTGGGGTTGGTGGGCACGGCCTCCGACGGGGTCGTCGACCCCTCGGTCGCGCTGGCCTTCTGCCTGGTCATCGCCTGCGGCGAGCTGGTCAGGATCACCCTGCCCGGCAACCGCGAATCGGCCCCGATCGCCCTGGCCGGGGCGATCGCCTACGCGTTCCTGCTCAGCGTGGGCGGCGATCCGGTCGAGCACGGCGTAGGCCAGGTCGTGGCCGTGGTCGCCCTGGGAGTGGCTCTGGGCGAACTGCCGCACGTGGCCGTGGGGCGCACGCCCAGGGTGGAGGACGCCGCTCGGAGGGTGCTCGTCGCCCTGCTGCTCGCGGCCTCCTTCCGGCCTCTGGCCGAGTACCTGTCCCTCACCGAGCCCTCGATCCTCGTCACCCTGCTCATGACGGTGCTGGTGGCGCTGGCCTGGCTGGTGGACGTGGCCGTCTCCGCGGTGCTGCGGGCCGAACGCCTGCGCACCCGCCTGTGGGTGGCCGGCCGGGACGAGGCCCGGGCACAGTTCGCCACCGGTGTCGCGATCTCCTCCAGCGGCGTGCTCATCGCTCTGGCCTGCACCGTCACCGGCCTGGTCGGTCTGCTGGTGTTCAGCGCCCCGCTCCTGGTGTCCCAGGTCGCCTTCCGTCGGCACGCCGAGGTGCGCCGCACCTACCTGGAGACGGTGCGGGCGCTGTCCCGGGTCACCGAGGTCGGCGGCTACGTCGAGAACGGCCATTCCCGGAGAGTGAGCCGGCTCGCCCACGGGATCGCCTGTGAACTGGGGCTGTCCGAGCGCGAACTGCTGGAGCTGGAGTACGCGACGCTCATGCACGACATCGGTCAGCTCTCCCTGCGCGAGCCCATCGCGGGCGGGGCGACCGTGCTGGCCTCCCCGCGCGAACAGCGTCGGATCGCCGAGCTGGGGTCGGCGATCATTCGGGAGACCGGGGTGCTGGACAACGTCGCCGAACTGGTCCGACGTCAGTGCGAGCCGCTGGCCGGCGACGGCGACGAGGGGGTGCCGCCCCTGGGCAGTCGCATCATCAAGGTCGCCAACGCCTTCGACGACCTGGTGGGGGACAGCGGCGACGCCGAGCGCCGCACCGCCGTCCTGGAACGGTTGCGCATGGACACCGACAGCGAGTACGACCCGCGTGTGGTGGAGGCCCTGGCCGGCATCCTGAACCGCTCCTGAGACCGCCCCGCGGCCCGGGGAAGGGCCCGGGCGGTCGGGGAACGGGGTCAGTCCGTGGGGGGACGCAGGCGGGTGACGAACTTGTACCGGTCGCCCCGGTAGAGCGAGCGGACCCATTCCACGGGATGTCCGTCGCCGTCGAAGCTGTGCTGGCAGTGCAGCACCAGTGGCAGACCCACGTCGACACCGAGCAGACGTGCCTCGTTCGGCGTCGCCAGGACCGTCTCGATGGAGGCCTCGGCCTCGGCGAGGGAGACGTCGTAGGCGCTCGCCAACGCCTCGTAGAGCGAGGCGTAGCGGTCGAGCTGGCGCCGTAGGCCCGGGAAGCGTCGGGCGGCCAGGTGGGCGGTCTCCACGGCCATCGGCTCGCCGTTGGCCAGACGGAGACGTTCGATCCGCAGCACACGGCCGCCCGAACGGATCGCGAGCAGCTCGGCCAGCTGGTCGTCGGCGTTGATGTAGCTGACGTCCAGGATGCGGGTGGCGGGGTGCAGGCCGTGGGCGCGCATCTCCTGCGTGTAGCTGGTCAGCTGGAGGATCTGCGCGACCTTCGGCTTGGCGACGAACGTGCCCTTGCCCTGGATACGCAGCAGGCGCCCCTCGACGACCATCTCGGTCAGGGCCTGGCGCACGGTGGTGCGCGAGGTGCCGAACTGGGTGGCCAGGGCGCGCTCCGGCGGAACCGGGTTGCCCGCGGGCATGGCGTCGATCAGCTCCAGCAGCTGCTTCTTGACCTGGTAGTACTTGGGCACACGAGGGTTGCCGTCCAGTGTTGTGCGCTGACCAGTCATCAGTCTCCTTCGCGGCGTCACGCTCTCACACACCCGGCCCGTCAGCGGCCGGCGGTCGGCCCTTCGGCCCCCGATTGGTGTGGACCACTGGTCGAGTGCGTATCCCTTGAGTATGCACCGCTTCGTGGGATGATTTGTGAGTGCCTCACCTCAGCGACCTCATTCGCCGTCATACGTCACTCAAACAGGCGGACCTGGAGTGGATCCACTCCCTTGTCTCCGATTGGCAGCTTCTGGCCGACCTCTCCTTCGCCGACCTGGTGTTGTGGGTGCGTCTCCGTGACGACGACGGCTGGGTCGCCACCGCGCAGATGCGGCCCACCACCGGTCCGACCGCCTTTCAGGACGACCTGGTCGAGACCGTCCTACGGGACGACATGGCCGATGTCACCTCCCGCTCGGGGGCCAGGGTGGTCGGCCGTCGCGCCCTGATCGACCGGGCCTGGAGCGAGGGGCGGATCTGCCGGGACGGAGACCCGGACTGGTCGGGCGGGGTACCCGTGCGGGAGGAGACCATTCCGGTCCGCCGCCAGGGCAACCTCATCGCGGTCATCCAGCGCAGCACCAACCTGAGTTCGGCCCGCACCCCCAGCCGCCTGGAACTCACCTATCTCCAGAGCGCGGGCGACCTGGCGCAGATGATCGCGGAGGGCGCCTTCCCCTTCAGCGACCAGGGACCGCTCATGGTGCGCTCCCCGAGGGTGGGCGACGGTCTGCTGCGGCTGGACCAGAACGGCGAGGTGGTCTACGCCAGCCCCAACGCGCTGTCGGCGTACCGACGTCTGGGTCTGGCCGCCGATCTGGTCGGGGCGCGCCTGGACCGGACCACCCTGGAGCTCGCGGCGCCGGGCGAGGCCCGTGACGAGAACCTGACCTACACGGCCAGCGGCCGGGCCCCTCAGGAGGCCGAGGTCGAGGCGCGCGGGGTCACGGTCCAGTTGCGAGCGATCCCCCTGGTCATCGACGGGGTGCGGATCGGGGCCCTGGTGATGGTCCGGGACGTCACCGAACTACGGCGGCGTGAGCGCGAGCTGATGACCAAGGACGCCACCATCCGGGAGATCCACCACCGGGTGAAGAACAACCTCCAGACCGTGGCGGCGCTCCTGAGGCTTCAGTCCCGTCGTCTGGACGTGCCGGAGGCGCGCGCCGCCCTGGACGAGGCGGTGGGCCGTGTGGGGTCGATCGCGATCGTGCACGAGATGCTCTCGCACACACCGGACGAGGTCGTCGACTTCGACGACATCGCGGACCGGGTCATGCAGATGGCCGCGGAGGTCTCTTCCACGGGGAAGGCGGCGATCCCGCGCCGGAACGGTGGTTTCGGCCTGCTGAACGCCCTGGTGGCGACGCCGTTGTCGATGGTCCTGGCGGAGCTGGTGCAGAACGCGGTCGAGCACGGTCTGGGCCAGGGGCCGGGGGAGATCGAGGTGCGGGTGCGGCGCTTCGACTCCGAGCCGGGGTCCGAGGTGCCGAGCACCTTGGAACTGGCCGTCTCCGATGACGGCGGGGGGCTTCCGGAGGACTTCGATCTGGAGGGGACCACGAGTCTGGGGTTGCAGATCGTGCGGACCCTGATCGTGGGGGAGCTGGGCGGCACCCTGGCGATCGAACCGAAGGAGGGCGGCGGCACGGAGGTCGCGATCAGCCTGCCGCTGGAGCACGAGGAGGGCGAGGTCCCCTACGGGTAGGGGGTCGTCCGAGGGAGTGGAGCCGTTCCCCCTCGCGCCGGGGGGAACGTCGGCTTCGTGTGTCCCGAGTGGGACGGTTCTAGGAAGTGCGGACCATCGGTCGCGTGGTGAGGCCGCCGCGACGCTTCATGCGACGCCGCTCCTCCTCGGAGGTGCCGCCCCAGACGCCACCGTCCTGACCGCTCTCCAGGGCCCAGCGCAGACACGCGGAGCTGACCGGACAGCGCCCGCAGACGGCCTTGGCCTCTTCGATCTGGATCAGTGCGGGTCCGTGGGCGCCGATGGGGAAGAAGAGTTCGGGGTCTTCGTCACGGCAGGCTGCGTCATGGCGCCAGTCCATGCGGTCCACTCCTCACAGGTTGTGAAGCTTTTCACGATCGCTGTGCAAGGGCACCCGGTGGAAGGGCCCCACCGGAGGGGTCCGCACGTCGGGGGTCGAGGTTTCACCCCGCGGCCATGCGGGAAGCGCCCAAATTAACTCGCCCGTAACTCGCGGCGATATCTTGAGCGTGACAGCATCACGGAGGGCACGCAAGAGTTCCCGAGGCCGAAGGTCCTGTTCGACGTGTCGGGTGTGTCACAGTCGCCGTGAATGGCTCTTTTCTCGGTAATTAACAGAAGATTCGTAATGCCTTCGGTACCGAGTGGAAGTTGACCTCTTCACGCTCTCCCAGGTATTCACCATCGATTTGGAAGGCCCTCGGGTGGTTCGAGGTGACCCGCAGAGAGTCACGATCGTGCCAGGTCACGTAGCCGTCGCCACGTGCGGGAAGCCCTTTGGGCAGGAACATTTGGGAAAGGACCCAGCCGGTCAGCCAGTAGGAGGAGCGGGTCAGCGCGAAAGCGTCCAGGCCCAGCTCGAAACGGGAGGACGGGGTCGGCTGAAGAGGGAGTGCCCCGGCGTAGGTCCACGGCGTGGTGTTGGTGACCAGAGCGAAATAGACCTCGTCCAGGGACCTTCCGCCGGTGGACACGGTAAGTGACGGATCGCGGATATCCCCGCCGAAGAACAGCTTTACCGCGACCTCCGCGTACAGGGCGGGTGTGGCCTTCCGGCCGTTCTCCCGCTCATGCTCCACCTGCTGCACGACGTCGGCGTCCCAGCCGAATCCGGCACAGAACGTGAAGTAGCGGTCGTCCTGGTCGCCGGTGATCCGGCCCAGATTGACCTCGCGTTCACGGCCGGCGCGGATCGCTCCCAGGATCTGGCCGGTGGCCTCGACCGGGTCTCCGGAGACGCCCAACGAGCGGATGAACACGTTGGCGCTGCCCCCGGGGATGACCGCGTAGCGGGGGCGGGGCAGGTCCTTCGGGGCGCTCAGGAGGCCGTTGACGACCTCGTTGACGGTGCCGTCGCCGCCCAGGCTCAGGACGAGCTCGTAGCCGCGGGACGAGGCCTCGCGCGCCAGTTCGCGAGCATGGTCGCGGTAGGCGGTCTCGACGGTGGTGACGTCCAGCTCCGACGCCAGCGCGTCCAGGATCACCTCGCGGGTGCGGTCGGTGGTCGTGGTCGCTTTGGGGTTCACGATGAAGAGGGCGCGCACCCGGCCAGTCTAGAGGTAGGTGGGAACGTCCTCGCGCTTCGGGGTGATATGGGACACATTCGCGCATCGAGGGCGGGGTGGGCCGGGGCCCGGGAGAGGAGGGGACGGAGCGCGTATAGGCTCGTCAGGTGTCTTCGCGTCCCATCACCATCATCGTCGCCGCCGCGCTGGAGGCCCTGATCGGGCTGGTCGCGGCGCTCGCCGGACTCTACAGCCTGTACACCGCCTTCACCGGGCAGGCCTCGGACGTGGCCTCCTCGGCCCTTCCGCTGACCGTGATCGGTGTGGGCGTGGGCGTTCTGCTGATCCACGTCGCGCGCGGCCTGCTGCAATTGCGCGAATGGGCCAGGACACCGGTCGTGGTCACCCAGCTGTTCATGGCCGTGGTGTCCTACTACATGTTCACGAGCGATCAGTACGTGATCGGAGCGGTCATGCTCGGCACGGCCATCGTGGCCGCGGCCGCCGTCCTCGCTCCGTCCACGACCGCGGCGCTGTTCCCCGACGAGTCGTCCGGACGTCGGCAGCACCGCGGTCGTAGCTCCTAGCGGGTTCTCCCACGGGCCCCGCGCGGCCCGGAGAGCACACTTCCTAGTCGTCGGTGGTCAGCGCCTGTCGCAGTTGTGCCAGGGTCCGTGCCAGCAGGCGCGAGACGTGCATCTGGGAGATGCCGAGCTCCTGCGCGATCTGGGACTGGGTCATGTTGCCGAAGAAGCGCAGTAGCAGGATCCGCTTCTCCCTCGGCGGCAACTGCTCCAGCAGGGGCTTGAGGGACTCCCGGTACTCCACCCCCTCCAAGGACTCGTCGACGATCCCCAGCGAGTCGGCCACCGCGGGGGCGTCCTCGTCACCGCTGTCGGGAGCGTCCAACGAGACCGTCGAGTAGGCGTTGGCGGACTCCAGGCCCTCCAGCACCTCCTCCTCGGTCATCTGAAGGTGCTGGGCCAGCTCGGCGACGGTGGGGGAGCGCCCCTCCCGCTGAGACAGATCGCTGACGGCCTTGGTCAGCGACAGCTTCAGCTCTTGGAGGCGGCGGGGAACCCGTACCGCCCATCCCTTGTCACGGAAGTGGCGTTTGATCTCGCCGACGATCGTCGGGGTCGCGTAGGTGGAGAACTCCACCCCTCGCTCCAGGTCGAACCGGTCGATGGACTTGATCAGTCCGATCGTGGCCACCTGGGTGAGATCGTCCAGCCACTCGCCTCGGTTGCGGAACCGTCGGGCCAGGTACTCCACCAAGGGCAGATGGAGCTCCACCAGCTCGTCGCGGATCCTGCGGCGTTCGGCCGAGTCCGCGTCGAGCTCGTTAAGGCGCTCGAACAACTCTCTCGCGCGTGCCCGATCGGGCACCGCGTGCTCGGTCTTCGCTGTCAGAGCGGGCCCCCTTTCGCTCACGCCGGCTCCAGCGTGCCGCGGCGTTTGTACAGGACGATGTAGACGCGATCGTCCGAGGCGACCCCCGAGTCGACGTCCCCGGCCAGGGCCGACAGGACGGTCCAGGCGAAGGTGTCGCGGGCCGGAAGACGCCCGTCGGCGGTCAGCACCGAGACGGAGATGCGCATCCCGTCGGGGGTGAGTTCGAACTCCGTGGTCAGTTCTGTGCCGGGCAGAGCCTGGGAGAGGAGCATCGCGCAGGCCTCGTCGACACCGATCCTCAGATCCTCGATCTCGTCGAGGGTGAAGTCGAGCCGGGCGGCCAGACCCGCCGTCGCCGTCCGCAACACCGACAGGTAGGCGCTGTCGGCGGGCATGTTGACGGTGACGGCGTCGCGTACTCCGGTGGCGTCGGCCATGGGCACAGCGGTTTCTTCGGTCACGTCCCTCCTTCGGGGGGCGAGGTTGCCGCTTGAGAGCAATGTATCTCGTTTCACCCTGCCACCGCCGCAGGGAACGAAGATCGTGTCCGTCCGAGAACGCCCGAACACGAGACGAATGGCCGGCCTCAGGCCCGAACCGAGCCCAGGGAGACCAGCGCGTCGCCGTCCAGGCGACGGACCGTCCACTCGTCCATCGGGATGGAGCCCAACGACTCGTAGAAGCGGATGGCGGGTGTGTTCCAGTCGAGCACCGACCACTCCAGCCGGGTGAGGCCGCGCTCCACACAGATGCGGGCCAGGTTCCGGAGCAGGTCCCCGCCGTGTCCGTGGCCCCGTAGTTCGGGCCGCACGTACAGGTCCTCCAGGTGGATCCCGTGCCTGCCGGTCCAGGTGGAGTAGGTGAGGAACCACAGGGCGAACCCGGCCGTGACCGTGACGCCGTCCTCCCCGGTGTGCTCGGCCACGTGGGCGAACACCGCGGGCTCCGGACCGAACAGGGCGGTGCGCAGATCCTCCTCCGTGGCCACGACCGCGTCGGGTTCCTTCTCGTACTCGGCGAGCTCGCCGATCATCCGGTGGATGTCGGGAACGTCGTCGGGACGGGCGGGGCGGATCATCGGACCACCTCGGAGACGGGTCGGGGTCGGGTGGACCTTTCCAGGGTATGCGCCGCCCGGAGGGCCCGTGGAGCATGGGGATCCACGGGCCGCGCCCTCACGGGCTCAGTGCGGGCGGTGCGCCACCACCCGTTCCACCAGGCCGAAGAAGACCCGGTCGTGGTGGCCCACCTGGAAGCCGACCTCCTCGGCGACCTCGCGCGGCAGCCTGCGGGGGTGTTCGCTCCTGCGTTCGCGCAGCAGCAACGGCATCCGGGTGTACTCGATGTGGTCCACCAGAAGCAGACGGCCCCCCGGGACCAGGACGCGGCGCATCTCCCTCAGGGAGCCCTCCTGGTCGGGGATCGTGCACAGGGAGAGCGTGCACACCACGGTCTCGAAGGAGCGGTCGGCGAAGGGGAGCCGTCGGGCGTCGGCCTCGACGAGGGCGATCGGGCGTTCCAGCCGTTCGGCCCGGTTCCGAGCCCTGGCGAGCATGGCCGGGCTCAGGTCGAGTCCGACCAGTCTGACCTGGGGCGGGTAGAAGTCCAGGTTCCGCCCGGTCCCCACGGCGACCTCCAGGGTGTGTCCGCGGGCCCCGCCGCACAGGATCTCCCTGGTGTTCCTGATCGCCACGTGCTCGCAGTGGCGACCGAGGTCGTAGCGGCCGGCCCGGTGCTCCCAGATCCGCCGTGCCTTTTCCGTACGCGCGTCCATGTCTCTCCCCGGGACCGGTAGACGTGCCCCCGAGCAATGACTCTGGGGGGCGTGGGGCCCCCGGGTCAAGGTCATCGGGGGCGGGTTCGAGTGTTGTCCGAGGATCCGGGCTCCGGCCCCGCGGACGGGCACGAGGGCGCCCGCCGGCGGCGGACGCGAAGGGATGCCGGAGCACGCCGCCTAGGTGAGCATGCCGCATCCGACCGGGATGAGGATGAGCATCACGACCGCGCCCAGGCGATGCATGGCGAAGTAGGTGTCGCTGGGCTCGTTCTGCTCCGGGTCCCGGTACTTCCAGGACTGTACGTACCAGACGACCCGGGGCTCGATGAGCACGATGACGTACCAGAGGGCGATGACGCCCAAGAGGACGTAGAGCGGACCCACGCTTCTCCTTGGGGGATGGTGACGCGACTCCGAACGCTTCGGAGTCTCCTCGTCACTGGTCGACGCCGTCCGAGGCTATGGGGTTTCGGCCCGGGTATGTGATCCGGGGCACATCGAAGGCCCCGCGCTCCGAGGAACGGGGGCCTTCGATGAGGGGGGATCGGGTCAGAGCACCTTGGACAGGAACGCCCGCGTCCGCTCGTGCCGTGGATCGGACAGCACCTCGGAGGGCACACCGGACTCGACCACGACGCCGTCGTCCATGAAGACCAGGGAATCGCCCACCTCACGGGCGAAGCCCATCTCGTGGGTGACGACCATCATGGTCATACCGGCCCGGGCCAGGTCGCGCATGACGTCCAAGACCTCGCCGACCAGTTCGGGGTCCAGGGCGCTGGTGGGCTCGTCGAACAACATCAGGGACGGCTCCATGGCCAGGGCGCGGGCGATGGCCACCCGCTGCTGCTGGCCGCCCGAGAGCTGCTCGGGGTAGGCGTTCGCCTTGTCCGGCAGTCCGACCCGCTCCAGGAGGGACATCGCCAGCTCCGTGGCCTCGGCCTTGGGCACCCGCTTGACCTGCGTGGGGGCCTCGATGACGTTGCCCAGCACGGTCAGGTGCGGGAACAGGTTGAAACGCTGGAAGACCATGCCGATGTCGCTGCGCTGGGCCGAGATCTCCGAGTCGCGCAGCTCGTACAGCTTCCCGCGCTTCTGCCGATATCCCATCAGCTCGCCGTTGACCCACAACCGGCCGGCGGAGAGCTTCTCCAGGTGGTTGACGCAGCGCAGGAACGTCGACTTGCCCGAACCGGAGGGGCCGATGATGCACATGACCTCACCGCGCCGGACCTCCAGGTCGATGCCCTTGAGGACCTCCAGCCGGCCGAAGCTCTTGTGCACGTTCTCGGCGACGACGAGAGCCCCGTCCGTCCCGTCGTTCGCGTTCACGTCCTCGTGCTCCCTGTTCTCCTCGGCCATCAGTGCGCCCCTCCCACGATCCGGTCACGGACTCCGCGCTCGCCGCGGTCGAACCTGCGCTCGAGGAAGTACTGGCCGACCATCAGCACACTGGTGATCGCCAGGTACCAGAGGCAGGCCGCCACCAGCATCGGGAAGATCTGGTAGGTCCGGGTTCCGATGGCCTGGAGCTGGTAGAAGAGCTCGATGGTCACGGGCACGTACGCCAGGAGCGCCGTGTCCTTGAGCATGGCGATGGTCTCGTTCCCGGTGGGAGGTATGACGACCCGCATGGCCTGCGGGAGGGTGATCCGGCGCATGATCCTGCTCCGGCTCATACCGAGCGCCTGGGCGGCCTCGGTCTGCCCCTTGTCCACGGATTGCAGGCCCGCGCGGATGATCTCGGCCATGTAGGCGCCCTCGGACAGCGCCAGGGCGAGCAGGCCCGCCGTGTAACCGGTCAGGAGGGTGCGCGTGTTGATCTCGAAGAAGCGGGCGTCGCCCTCCAGACCCAGCAGCGGCATCCAGTAGTTGTCGAACGGGAGTCCGATGTGGATCGTCGAGTACAGGATGGCGATGTTGCCGAAGAGCACCGCGAGCACCAGTCGGGGCACGCCTCGGAAGAACCAGGTGTAGGTCCAGGAGACCCCCACCAGGACGGGGTTACCGGAGAGACGCATCACCGCGAGGAGGATGCCCAGCAGGACACCGATGAGCATGGCCAGCACGGTGGCGCTGAGGGTCACCCAGACACCGCGGACCACCGGGTCCGAGAACATGTGCTCGAACATGAAGGGCCAGTCGAAGGCCGGGTTCGTGAGGAGCATGTTCACGAACATCGCGGCCAGGACCAGCACGACACCGGCGGCGACCCAGCGTTCGGGATACCTGACGGGGACGGCGGTGATCGGAGCGGACGAACGGTCCGGGGCGGGTTCCCGGGACCCCGGCCCGTCCACCGATGAGCTCGGTGAGGTCACGGATCAGACTTTCGTGAAGAGGGTGGAGGGCGATGGGGGGAGGGACGGCCCTGTACGACGTGGGGGGCCGTGGCGGTTACTCGGAGACGGAGGGGTTGACCTCGGCGGCCTCCAGCGCGCCGACCTCGATGCCCCAATCCTCCAGGATCTCGGCGTAGGTGCCGTTCTCGATGATGGTGTTGAACGCCGCCGCGAGCTCCTCGCTCAGCTCGGTGTCGTCCTTGTGGAGGACCACGCCGTAGGGGGCGGCGTCATACTGCTCGCCGATGAACTCCAGCTTGTCGCCGGTCTCCTGGATGGCGTACAGGGAGGTCGGCAGGTCCGCGAGGGAGGCGTCGTTGAGGCCGGACACCACGGTCTCGGTGGCCTGGGGCTGGCTCTGGAACTTCTCGATGGTGATGGGGTCCTCGCCGGCGTCGACGCACTCCTGACTGCGGGCCTCGATGTCGGTGTCGTGGGTGGTGCCGGTCTGCACCGCGATGCGCAGACCACAGGCGTTGTCCGGGTCGACGTCGTCGGGGTTGCCCGCCGGGGCGAACCACTGGGTGCCCGAGGAGAAGTAGCTGACCATGTTGACCTGCTCCATCCGCTCCTCGGTGACGGTGAAGGAGGAGGCGCCCATGTCGTAGGTGCCGGTGTCGACGCCGATGATGATGGAGTCGAAGGTGGTGGGCTCCCAGACCGGCTCGACGCCCATCTCGGCCAGGGCGGCGGTCACCAGGTCGACGTTGAAGCCGAGGACGGTCTGACCGTCCTCGTCGAGGTACTCGCCGGGAGGATAGGTGGCCTCGACACCGATGGTGACGGTCCCGTCGTCTTCGGCGCCACAACCGGCCAGGGTCAGGACCCCCGCCGCGGCGAGGGCGGTGGCGACGGTGAGGGGCTTGCGCGGGGGCATGGGGATCTCCTTGGGGGCATGGGAACGACCTGATGGGGAAGGGGGTTCGCGGGGCCGAGACCCTTGTGGGGCGGGGGGACCGCGAGGTCGGAGGGCATGGTGTCACATATCGGTGACGCTCCATCGTGCCGACCCGCGATTTTCCTCCGGTCACCGTTGTGAGAGGATTGCGTAACGGGTTATCCCCGTGAGATGCGGACGCGCAGTACTCGTATAGGAGTCCGGCGAAGACCGACTCTCCCGGCGACACCACCGGTCATGGCCGACCGGCGCCGTGGAGAGCTCCCCTAGCACCCATGTCTTCGCGCGCGTCCCGCGGCCCATCGTCCCCGTCATGGCCGACGCGGGACGCATAGCAGACCGAGGGGTTTGAGCAGTGACCACTACTTCGCGCAACGAGGACACGTCCGAACTGGACCGCGACCCGGCCTTCGCCATGCACCGTGGCGGCAAGCTGCACGTCACCGGTTCCGTGGACGTCAGCGACCACGAGGGCCTCTCCCTGGCCTACACCCCCGGCGTCGCCCGTGTCTGCGACGCGATCGCCGAGAACGTCGACCTGGTCGAGACCTACACCTGGAAGAGCAACCTGGTCGCCGTCGTCACCGACGGTACCGCCGTCCTGGGGCTGGGCAACATCGGCCCCGAGGCCTCCCTCCCCGTCATGGAGGGCAAGGCGCTGCTGTTCAAGCAGTTCGCCGACGTCGACTCCGTGCCGATCGCTCTGAACTGCACCGACGCCGACGAGATCGTCGAGACCGTCGCTCGGATGGCGCCCTCCTTCGGCGGTATCAACCTGGAGGACATCTCCGCCCCGCGCTGCTTCGAGATCGAGGCGAAGCTGCGTGAGCGTCTGGACATCCCGGTCTTCCACGACGACCAGCACGGCACCGCCATCGTGACGGTGGCCGCCCTGCACAACGCCGCCCGCCTGACCGGTCGCACCCTGGGCGACCTGCGCGCGGTCGTCTCCGGCGCGGGTGCCGCCGGCGTCGCCGTCACCAAGATGCTCATCGACGGCGGGATCGGCGACATCGCGGTCGCCGACTCCAAGGGCATGATCTACGAGGGCCGCGACGGCCTGACCCCGATCAAGCGCGACCTGGCCGCCATCAGCAACAAGGCCGGTCTCCAGGGCTCCATCGAGAGCGCCCTCGAAGGCGCCGACGTGTTCATCGGCCTGTCCGCCGGCGAGGTGCCCGAGTCCGTCGTGGCGACCATGGCCAAGGACGCCATCATCTTCGCGATGGCCAACCCCAACCCCGAGGTCCACCCGGACGTCGCCCACAAGTACGCGAGCGTCGTCGCCACCGGGCGCAGCGACTTCCCGAACCAGATCAACAACGTCCTCGCCTTCCCCGGCGTGTTCCGCGGCGCCTTCGACGTCCGCGCCTCGGACATCACCGAGAACATGAAGCTGGCCGCCGCGCGGGCCATCGCCGACCTGGTCGGCGACGACCTGAGCGCCGACTACGTCATCCCGAGCACCTTCGACGAGCGCGTGGTCCCGGCGGTCTCGGCCGCCGTCGCCGAGCAGGCGCGCAAGGACGGCGTCGCCCGTATCTGACGTCCGTTCCCGAACGATCGGGGCCCGGCCCGTGGTACGTCCACGGGCCGGGCCCCTCGTCGTGGTGGGGGTGGCGCACGTGAGGAGGGTGGGGGAAGGGCGACCCGAAGAGGTGTGCGGGACGTAGTGCCCCGGAACGGGTCGGAACCGTAGTTTTCTGCCTGTCGGGTACGGCGTCCGGGCCGTCCCCCCGCGACAGGGAGAACCAGACCTCATGGGCATACCGCCCCCCACCCGAGAAGGCCCCCTCGCGAGAACCGTGACGGTGGCCGCGACGGCGCTCTTGGCCGGGGTGGCCGCGATCCTCACGGTCGTCGTGGCCCCCGCCCCCTACGAGCTCGGGACGGCCACGACCGGTGACGCGGATCTGGCCGCGTCGGTCCGGGAGGGTATCGACGACCCCACCGGCTACCACGGGCTGTCCGTGGCGGTCGTCGAACCCGGGCCGGACGGCGGGTTCCGTGTCCGCACGGCCGGTCTGGGCGAGGTCGGCGACGACGGGACGCCGGTCACCGAGGACACGCCCTTCGCCTCGGCCTCGGTCGCCAAGGTCCTCCCCGGGATGATCCTGGCCGACATGGTGGACCGGGACGAGGTCGACCTCGACACCACCGTCGGTGCCCTGCTTCCGGACCTGAACTTCGCGGACCCGGCGGTCGCCCGGATCACGGTCGAGGAACTGGCGACCCACACCTCGGGGCTCTCCCGGGAGGAGACCACCCTGCCCGAGACCCTCTGGCAGTTCGCCGCCAAACGCCATCCGCGCCCCTACGACTCGGTGGACGCCTTCCTGGAGTCCGTGGCCCTCGACGCCCGTGTCGACCCGGGGACACGAGGGGTCAACGTCTACTCCAACACCGGGTTCTCCCTGCTCGGGCACGCTCTGGCCGTACGTGCCGGCACCGACTACGCCGAACTGGCACGGGAGAGGATCCTGGAGCCCCTGGGCATGGACGACAGCCGAGTGTGGTCCGAGGACGACGAGGCCCGGCCCGTGGTGCACGACGCGGACCGGGGTGGGCCGCTCCCGCTGGACCACGACGTGGCGCGGGCCCCTCAAGGCGGGCTGACGACGACCGCGGCCGACCTGGGGCGGCTCCTGGCCGCGATGATGGACGGTTCGGCGCCCGGAGCCGGCGCCGCCGAGCCGGTGGGGCCGGGCGACGTCGAACGTCGTGAGCAGGGGCTCGGCTGGTACGTGGAGACGTTGAGGGAGCGGCCGATCACCTCGCACGGAGGCAACGCCACGACCAACGGGCACACGGCCTGGATCGGGTACTCGGGCGACCGGGGCGCCGTGGTGCTGTCGAACACCCACCGTTACAGCGAGGACATCGGGCTGCGGCTGCTCGGCGTCGACGAGCCCAGCCCCGACAACGTCATGGGGGAGCGGGTGTACGGCGTCGCGACGCTGCTCCTCGCACTGACGCCCGGCGCGATGGCGCTCGGTTTCGCCGCGCGGCGTCGGCCCGGACGCCTGCTCCGCCGCCCCACGGACCGTCTCGGCCTGGTCTCCTACGGTCTCGGGTCGGCCGCGCTGCTCTGGTACGCGCACCTCGCGGGCTTCTGGCACCTGGTCTCGCCGTGGGCGTGGGTGCTCGGCGTGTACGCGGCCCTGGCCGCGGCCGTCGTCGGCGCCCTGAGGTGGCCGGACCTGCCGGTGGCCCGCGGTCGTCGACCGTGGATCAGAGGGGTCCGCGTCGCGGCTGCGAGCGCGCTCGCCCTGGCATCGATGGGACTCCTGGCGGTCCTGTGAGCGGGCGTGGAAGGGCCCGGGAGACCACGCCCCCGTGTGGTCTCCCGGGCCCTACCGGTATCGATGGTCAGTCGTTCCCGCGGTCCTCGCCGGTGGCGGTCGACCAGGGGTCCCGCTCGGCGGAGGGCATCGGGCGCGCGCTCCGGGGCTCCTCCCGAGAAGGCTCCTCGGGCCGCTGCTCCTCCTCCTTCTTCTCCTCCGGCCGCTCCTCGGCGGTGGTGGAACCCTCGCCCTCGGAGGGCCGCTCGGTCTTCTCGTCGGCCGGCCCCCAGGTCCGCATGTCCCGGCGGATCACCTCGACGGTCTCGTCGAGGATGCGACGCAGGTCGTGGGCGGCGGAACCGCCGACCTCACCGGCGCCGCGGACCAGGTCGCGGACCCGGGTGGAGAAGTCGCGCAGGGCGTGCTCGAACTCCGGGTTCCGGCACTCCCGCTCCTTCTCCTCCTCGCCGGCGCCCCGCTCCTCGGACTCCCGGGCCTTCTCCCCCGAGGAGGCGGAGTCCTCACGTTCGGAGGAGGGGCGGCCCCAGGCGGCCCCGAAGACGCCGAAGCCCTGGGCGAACCGTTCCCACTCGCGAGCCCACATGCCCCCGTCGCCGCGAGGCTCGCGTTCGCGTTCCCCCTCGGCGTCGGAGGAGGAACTCCCCCCGGAGCCCCGCTCCTCCTCGGAGCTCTCCCTGCGGGACTCCGAGCTCGCGAACTTCAGCTCGTCGCGCAGGGAACCGATGGTGGCGCGCACGTCCTGCTTGACCGCGCGGGCGATGTCGCGCACGGAGTCGGTGATCTCCCGCTCCAGGTCGTCCAGGTCGCTCTCGCGGGCCCGCAGCTCCTCGCGCCCCTTGTCGGTGAGGCTGTAGACCTTGCGGCCGCCCTCCTCGGTGTGGGTGACCAGCCCCTCCTCCTCCAGTCTCGCGAGCCGGGGGTAGATGGTGCCGGGCGAGGGCGAGTACACGCCCAGGAAGCGGTCGCGCAGCAGACTGATGATCTCGTAGCCGTGGCGCGGGCTCTCGTCGAGCATCTTGAGCAGGTACAGACGGAGCCTGCCGTGGCCGAAGACGGTGCTCATTCAGGCCCCCTCTGGGATCGCGGCCGGAGCCTCGGGGGCGCGTCGCAGCAGCGCGGCCCGACCGGACACGGTGTTGACACTGATGGAGGCGGGGTCGACGCCCACGCCGACCTTGCCGGTCATGGAGTTGCGGGCCGGGGCGCTGTTGCGCTCCAGACCGAAGTCGCTGTCCAGCGCGCCGGTGACCGAACGCAGCTCGACGGAGGCCGAGCTCTCGGCGGGCACCCGCAGGGCCACCTCGCCGGAGACGGTGTTCACCCGGACCCGGGACGAGGGCGCCAGGTCGGTGTCGACCAGCACCTGCCCGGAGACGGTCTTGGCCCGCAGCTCGGACAGGCGTCCGCCGGCCACGGCGAGCTGTCCGGTGGCGGTGCCGAAGTTCAGCACGCCGGTCGGGGTGCGCACGGAGGCGTTGCCGTCGGCGGTGTTGAGCTCGGTCTCGCCGGAGACGTCGTCCAGGGTGATCTCGCCGGTCGCCGTCTTGATCCGGGTGCGGGCGGTCAGCCCGGTCGCCACCACCGGGGCGGTGGCCGTGGTGACCTCGACGGGGCAGTCGCGCGGGACCCGCAGGTTCACGGTGGCCCGTCGGGTGCCGACGTTGCGGTAACCGGAGAGCTGGAGCGGCTTGAGCCGGTCCAACAGCCCCTGACCGGTGAGGTCCTGGTAATGGATGGTGAGGATGCCGGCCTCCTGGGTGACCTCCAGGGGCTCTCCGACGATGTCGCCGATCTCGAAGGTGACGGGGTCGTCGGTGGGGATGATGTTGACCTGTCCTCCGACGATCCGCACCTTGAGGGCGACGATGCCGTCCAGGGTGTGGGTCATCGGACTGTCGATGGTCCAACGTGCCATCGTGAACCCTTTCCACTCGTTCTCGATGACTTCACGATATGTCGCGTCCCCGGCGAACTCAAGATATGTCGCGGATATCAGGGTCGGGTCAGGGGTGTCCCGGACACACGCGAGGGGCCCGGGTCGTCATGACCCGGGCCCCTCGGACCGTGCGCCGCCGGAGCGGCGCGGCACCACTACTCTTCGTCCTCGTCGTCCAACCTGGCCAACCAGGTGGCCAGGCGCTCGACGGGGGTCTCGAACTCGGGGTGGACGTCGGTGAACACCCGCAGCTGCTCGGCGAGCCAGGCGAAACTGACCTCCTCCTCGCCGCGGCGGTTCTCCAACTCCTCGATTCCGCGATCGGTGTAGTACATACCTTCCCTCACCGCTCGGACCGGACCCGGGACGTCCAGCACCCTGACACGCCCCGGGTCCGCGTGGCTACTCGGCGGGCGGGAAGACCGTGTCCACCAGAGCGCGCTGCTCGGCCTCGTGCCTCTTGGCCGAACCGGCGGCCGGGGCGGAGGAGGCCGGACGCGAGATCCGGGTGAAGGGACGGTCGAGCTGCTCGGAGAAGACCAGGGCGACGAAGGGCCACGGACCCATGTTCGCCGGCTCCTCCTGGACCCACAGGACCTCGCCCGCGTTCGGGTAGGCCTTGAGCTGCTCGCGGATTTCCTCGATCGGCAGCGGGTAGAGCCGCTCCGCGCGGATGATCGCCGTGTGCTTGTCGCCGCTCTTGCGACGGGCGGCGTCCAGGTCGTAGTAGATCTTGCCGGAGCAGATCACCACGCGACGCACCTTCTCGGGGGCGATGGAGTCGTCCCCGATCAGCGGGCGGAAGTGGCCCGAGGTGAAGTCGTCGGCGGCCGAGGTGGCGGCCTTCAGACGCAGCAGCGACTTGGGCGTGAACACCACGAGCGGACGCTCGAACGGCGACTTCGCCTGCCAGCGCAGCAGGTGGAAGTAGCTCGCCGGGGTGCTCGGCATCGCGACGGTCATGTTCTCCTGCGCGCACGCCTGGAGGAACCGCTCGATGCGGGCGGACGAGTGGTCCGGCCCCTGGCCCTCGTAGCCGTGCGGCAGCAGCAGGGTGACGCTGGAGCGCTGGCCCCACTTCTGCTCGCCCGAGCTGATGTACTCGTCGATGACGGTCTGGGCGCCGTTGACGAAGTCGCCGAACTGCGCCTCCCACATGACGAGGGCGTCCGGACGGGTCAGCGAGTAGCCGTACTCGAAGCCCAGCGCCGCGTACTCGCTGAGCAGCGAGTCGTGGACGTGGAACTTCGTGGTGCCCTCGTCGAACTGCTTCAGCGGCGTGTGGACCTCGCCGGTGTCGCGGTCGACGAGCGAGGCGTGACGCTGACCGAAGGTGCCGCGACGGCTGTCCTGACCGATCAGACGGACCGGGTGGTCGTCCATCAGCAGGGAGCCGAAGGCCAGCAGTTCACCGGTGGCCCAGTCGATCGCGTCGTTCTCGACCATCGTGGCGCGACGGGTCAGCTGCGGGGCCAGGCGCGGGTGCGCGGTGAAGCCCTCGGGCAGGGAGACCTGGGTGTCGATGACACGCTTGACGGTCTCGGTGCTGATCGCCGTCTCGACCTTGGAGTGGTCCAGGCGGGCCTCGGTGAACACCTCGGGCTTGACCACGGAACCCGGCTCGATCGGCCTCTTCTCGACCTCGCGGGTCTCGGTGAAGGCACGCTCGAGCTCGCTGTGGTAGTCGCGCAGGGCCTGCTCGGCCTCCTCCACCGTGATGTCGCCGCGGCCGATGAGGGCCTCGGTGAACAGCTTGCGGGTGGAGCGCTTGGCGTCGATGACGTCGTACATGAGCGGCTGGGTGAACGCGGGGTTGTCGCCCTCGTTGTGCCCACGACGCCGGTAGCAGACCAGGTCGATCACGACGTCCTTGTTGAACGCCTGACGGTAGGCGAAGGCCAGGTGCGCGACCCGGACCACGGCCTCGGGGTCGTCCCCGTTGACGTGGAAGATCGGGGCCTGGACCATCCGCGCGACGTCGGTGGCGTACACGCTGGAACGGCTGTCGGTCGGCGAGGTGGTGAAGCCCACCTGGTTGTTCACGATGACGTGCACCGTGCCGCCGGTCCGGTAGCCGCGCAGCTGGGACAGGTTCAGGGTCTCGGCGACCACGCCCTGTCCGGCGAACGCCGCGTCACCGTGGATGAGGATGGGCAGCACGGTGAAGCCGTGCGGGCCCTTGTCCAGCACGTCCTGCTTGGCGCGGACGATGCCCTCGGCGACCGGGTCGACCGTCTCCAGGTGGGAGGGGTTCGCGGCCAGCGAGATCTGGATCTTGTCGCCGTCCGGGGTCTCGAAGACGCCCTCGGTGCCCAGGTGGTACTTGACGTCGCCGGAGCCGTGGGCGCTACGCGGGTCGAGGTTGCCCTCGAACTCACCGAAGATCTGCCCGTACGACTTGCCACAGATGTTGGCGAGCACGTTCAGGCGACCGCGGTGGGCCATACCGATGACGGCCTCGTCCAGCTCGGCCTTGGCGGCCTTGGAGATCACGCCGTCCAGCAGCGGGATGAGGGACTCGCCGCCTTCGAGCGAGAAGCGCTTCTGACCGACGTACTTGGTCTGGAGGAAGGTCTCGAAGGCCTCGGCGCTGTTGAGCCGGTGCAGGATGTGGAGCTGCTCGTCGCGGTCGAGCTTCTCGTGCTCACGCTCGACGTGCGACTGGATCCACTCCCGCTCCTCCGGGCTCTGGATGTGCATGTACTCGATACCCACCGTGCGGCAGTAGGTGTCGCGCAGCACGCCCAGGATGTCGCGCAGCTTCATGACCTGCTTGCCGCCGAAGCCCCCGGTCGGGAACTCGCGGTCCAGGTCCCAGAGGGTCAGGCCGTGCTCCAGCACGTCCAGGTCCGGGTGCTTGCGCTGCTCGTGGTCGAGCGGGTTGGTGTCGGCCATGAGGTGGCCGCGCACGCGGTAGGCGTGGATCAGCTCCTGGACCCGGGTGGTCTTGTCGAGCTGGGTGGCCTTGTTGACCTTGATGTCCTGGACCCAGCGGACCGGCTCGTAGGGGATCCGCAACGAGTTGAAGATCTCGTCGTAGAAGCCGTCCTCGCCCAGCAGGAGCTGGTGGATCCGACGCAGGAACTCGCCCGACTGGGCGCCCTGGATGATCCGGTGGTCGTAGGTCGAGGTCAGGGTCATGACCTTGCTGATGCCCAGGTCGCTCAGGGTGTCCTGAGAGGCGCCCTGGAACTCGGCCGGGTACTCCATGGCCCCGACGCCGAGGATGGTGCCCTGGCCGGGCATCAGGCGCGGCACGGAGTGCACGGTGCCGATGCCGCCCGGGTTGGTCAGGCTGATCGTGGTGCCCTGGAAGTCCGTCACGCCCAGCTTGTTGTTGCGGGCCTTGCGGACCAGGTCCTCGTAGCCGCTCCAGAACTCGTTGAAGTCCATCTCGTCGGACTTCTTGATGGAGGGCACGACCAGCTGACGGGAGCCGTCGGGCTTGGGGAGGTCGATCGCCAGACCGAAGTTCACGTGTTCGGGCTTGGCGACGCCGGGCTTGCCGTCGACCTCCACGTAGGCGTGGTTCATCTCGGGCATGGCCTTGAGGGCCTTGACCATGGCGTAGCCGATGAGGTGGGTGAAGGAGACCTTCCCACCGCGGCTGCGCCGGAGATGGTTGTTGATGACGATGCGGTTGTCGAACAGCAGCTTGACCGGCACCGCGCGCACGCTCGTCGCGGTGGGCATGGTCAGGCTCGACTCCATGTTGGTCGCGGTACGGGCGGGTGCGCCACGCAGCCGCTCCTCCTTGACCTGGAGTGCATCGTCGGTGCTCTTGGGTGCTGGGGCCGTGGTGGCCTTCTTCTTGGGCGCGGGGGTCGGGGCCTTCTCGGTCTGCGCCTTAGCGGCCGCAGTGCCTCCACCCTTCCCGCCGGCCGTATCCGCGGGCTTGTAGTCCGCGAAGAAGTTCCACCAAGCCTTGTCAACCGAATTCGGGTCGGTGAGGTACTTCTGGTAAAGCTCCTCGACCAGCCACTCGTTCGGGCCGAAATCTGTCAGGGGTTGAGACGCCTCAGACGACACGGCGGAGATCGCCCACTTCCGCAGCTCGCTTGTGAATGTTAAGGAAAGACGGGTGGCTGTCGGCAAGGCGGGCTCTGAACAAGCATGAAAGCGCTCCCCGTCGGGGGAGTGTCTGACCTGGCCGGCACTCGTCGGGTACCAGGCTACTTGTAACGGCATCCTTCGGGGGAACGCGAGGGTTGTTGAAACTGGGAGATACCTAACAATCTTTCACACGAGTCTTCTCGCTACGTGCCGGTCACTTTGCGTTGCGTGGTGACGGAGGCTCATTTCCTCCTGTTTGTCGGGTTTTTTCGTGAGCGGGGCTGTGACGGCTTCCGGTGCGCTGGGTCACACCTTTCCCGGTGAGTGATTCGCGTCCCTTCCCGGATGACCGAAGCCGGCCGTACCCGGAACGGAGGGCGACCGACGGCGAATCGGGTCCGCGCGGCGGTGAAACGCCGGTGAACGACGCCGAGGATGTGCGGATCTGTGCCGTCTTCCCCGTTCCTCCCCATCGGATTCCGGCCCCGCCTACGATGCGCCTACGAACAGCCGGATCACACGGGCGGGGGAGACCCATGAGGGGGCTGGGAGAACTGGAGGCGGCCATCATGACCGCGCTGTGGCGCGCGGACGGGCCGCTCCAGGTCCGAGGGATCCTGGAGACCATGGTCTACGACCGGGAACTCGCCTACACGACGGTCATGACGGTCACCGGCATCCTGCACCGGAAGGGGCTGCTGGAACGGGAGAAGGTCGGGAGGGCCTGGGCCTACCGGGCCCGGGAGACCCACGCCGAGTACACCGCCCGCGTGATGGGCGAGGTGCTGGAGAGCGGCCCCGACCCCGGGAGCACCCTGCGCTGCTTCGTCGAGCGCTTCGGCGACGAGGACGTGGCCCGACTGCACCACCTCCTCCACCAGGTCGGCGACCGGCGCGAGCGATACCGCTCCCAGGACTCAGCGACGACGCAGTGAGCGCACGCTCGGAGCGCACAGGGCCGCCAGCGTCGCGATGATCGTCAGCGAGGCCACCAGCAGCAGGGACCGGTCGACCCCGATCGCCTCGGCCGTCGGACCGATCGCGATCTGCCCCACCGGCATCGCCACGAACGAGCCCAGGGCGTCATAGGAGTAGACCCGTGAGAGCCGTTCGGTGGGGACGTTCTCCTGGAGCGAGACCTCCCAGGCCACACTGAACTGCTCCACCGCCATTCCGCCCACGAACATCGCGGCGAACAGCAACGGCACCATCGGCGACGGGCCCGCCAGGACGAAGAACGGCAACGTCTGGAGCAGGACCAGGGCCGTGCCGTAGAACAGCGCGCGACGCGGTTGCCAGCGGGCCGCCAGGACGCCGCCGACCAGCAGACCCACGCTGTTGGCCGCCATCAGCAGCCCCCAGGTGGTCCGCCCGAACGTCGCGTCGGCGATCCCCGGCCCCAGCACCCCGGTGGCCGCGGACCAGCCGGCGTTGACCACCATGAACTGCAACACGATGATCCAGACCCAGGGGCGGGCGACGAACTCCCGCCAGCCCTCCACCAGGTCGCGTAGGACGTTCCGGCCACCGTCGGTCGCCCCGGTCGAGGGGACCCGCAGGAGGGAGAAGGCCACCCCCGCCGCGGCGAACATCAGGGCGTCCACGCCGATCGCCCAACCCGGCCCCCACAACCCCACGGTCACGCCGCCGGCCGACATCCCGGCGAACATCCCGAGCTGCTTGGCGATCCCCACCGAGGCGTTGGCCTGCCTCAGCAGAGCGCGCGGAACGGTCTGGGGGGTCAGGGCCGCGGAGGCGGGCAGGTTGGCGGCGGCCGCGGCCCCGTTCACCACGCTCAGCGCGATCATGAGCGGCAGCGAGGCCGTCCCGGTGAGCAGTGTCAGCGCCAGGGTCCCCTGGGAGAGCGCCGCGAGCGCGCACCCGCCGACGAGCACCATCGAGCGCGGCAGCCGGTCCGCGATCACCCCGCCGAGCAGGAGGAGCGCCACGTTCGCGATGGATCGGGCACCCACCACCAGGCCGACCTGGGTCAGGGAACCCGTCACGTCCAGGACGGCGAAGGCGAGCGCGACCGTGGCCATGCCGTTGCCGAACATCATCAGGACCCGGCCCGACGCCAGGGCCCGGAAGTTCCCGTAACGCAACGGGGCGAGGATGCCCCCGCCCGTGTCGGCGCTCGCGTCCATGCCCCTCCTCGTCCTCACGGGGCCGGCCCCCGATCGGGCATGTTCGTGGACGTCGGACGGCCGACGCAACGGGTTTTCCCGGGTCAGTCCAGGATCCAGCCGCGCCCTTCGGCCGCCAGCTTCTCCACCAGGGTGGCGCTGTCGTGCTCCTTGGCGAACAGGTGCTCGGGGCGGGTGATCGGGACGATCCACAGCCAGCGCACCGGGTCGCCCTGGAAGGTCAGCCCGGAGGTGTCCGGCGGGACCAGGGCGGGGTCGGTGATCAGGGGGCTCGGATCCTCCAGCAACAGGACCGCGCCCGCGTCACGGCGCATCGCCCGATCCTCCGGGTTGTCCAACCACTTGACCGTGTGGCCGGTGCCGAACCAGGTGACCGCGCGCCAGGGGAAGGCCCCGATCCACCGGAAGATCCGCGCCGCGTGGTGCGCGGGCAGCGTCGTGGCCAGGGCCAGCTCCACCCGGGCGTGCCCCGAGGTATCGGCCATGTAGCGGTCCAGGGTGGGCATCCGCTGCCCGCACATGCCCACGGTGGACAGGACCGTGTAGGGCCGTTCCTCGGTGGGCGGCCGCTCCGAGACCCGCAACAGCGGCGGGTGCCCGTCGGAGACGTCCCAGTAATGCCCGGCCTCGCCCACCCGGCGGTTCAGATGACCGAGGACCGTCCGCTGCACACCGCGCCAGGCGCCCGAGGCCCGTCGCCAGTCCCAATAGGCCTCCGCGTGCACGACCCGCGGCCACAGCCGGCGTTTCACCGAGTCCAGCTCCCAGGCGTAGGGGCTGCGTCCGATGGCCTCGCGCGCGTAACCGGGCAGACCGCTGTCGGCCTCCGCCCAGCCGGGGATCACGGCGAGCAGCCCCTCCTCGTCCAGCAGGGCGACCCCGTCGCCCTCCTCGAACCACACCGCGCGCAGGGTGGCCGGATCGAACCGGGGGCGTCCCTGCGGATGCTTGGTATAGGCCTCGGGCATGAGCGGGGCCCGACCCCGATAGAGGTCGTCGGGGTCGCTCTCGGCGGGCGCGCTCTCGTGGTTGGCCAGCCACACCGGGACGCGGATGCGCTCTCTGGCGTCCAACAGGTAGGCGGCGGTCGTGTGGGAGTCGCATTCGACGACGACGCGACGGCTCTGGTAAGGGCTGATCTCGTCGAGCAGGACGTCGATCTCGGTCACCGGCCCTCCCGCGTGCCGCCGTCTCGGTGTCGTCTTGTCGTCGTGGTGGCCGGGGGCGGGGACCCGTCCGGGCCGTCCACACTGCGCGTAGAATCGACGGTAGTGCCCTGAGAGGCGGAGCAGCACCGCGGACGCGTATAGGTCGTATAACGACCCGCGTCGCCCCTTACCTTCCGCGCCGGGCGCAGTCCACCGACTCCATTCGTTACGGATACTTATGCCCGCCGAGCTCACTTTCGTCGCACCCCGCCGCGCCAAGCCGCCCCGGCACCTGGCCGATCTCAGCCCCGAGGAGTGCCAGGAGGTCGTCCGGGAGCTGGGGGAGAAGCCCTTCCGCGCCAAGCAGATCGCCAAGCACTACTACGGTGCCCTGGAGTCGGACACCTCGAAGATGACCGACCTTCCCGAGGCCTCCCGGGAGCGGCTCGGCGAGGCGCTGCTGCCGACCCTGCTCACCCCGGTCCGGCACATCACCTGTGACAACGGGATGACCCGCAAGACCCTGTGGAAGGCCTTCGACGGGGTGATGTTCGAGTCGGTGCTCATGCGTTACCCCGACCGCGTCACCCTGTGCATCTCCTCTCAGGCCGGCTGCGGCATGAACTGCCCGTTCTGCGCCACCGGACAGGCGGGGCTGACCCGCAACCTGTCCACCGGGGAGATCGTCGACCAGGTGGTCGCCAGCGCCCGCGACCTGGCCCGCGGCGAGGTCGCCGGCGGCCCCGGGCGGATCAGCAACATCGTGTTCATGGGCATGGGCGAGCCCATGGCCAACTACAAGCGGGTCCTCCAGACCGTCCGTCGCATCACCGACCCGGTCCCGGGCGGCCTGGGCATCTCCCAGCGCGGCGTGACCGTCTCCACGGTGGGTCTGGTCCCCGCGATCAACAAGCTCATCGACGAGAGGATGCAGGTCCGCCTGGCGATCTCCCTGCACGCCCCCGACGACGAGCTGCGCGACGAGCTGGTGCCGATCAACACCCGCTGGAAGGTCGAGGAGGTCCTGGACGCCGCCTGGCGCTACGCCGGGACCACCGGACGTCGGGTCTCCATCGAGTACGCGCTGATCAAGGACATCAACGACCAGGCCTGGCGGGCCGACCTGCTCGGCAAGCTCCTCAAGGGCCACCTGGTGCACGTCAACCTCATCCCGCTCAACCCGACCCCGGGCTCCAAGTGGACGGCCTCGCGCCCCGAGGACGAGCGCGAGTTCGTCCGGCGCCTCCAGTCCCACGGGGTGTCGGTCACCGTCCGTGACACCCGCGGCCAGGAGATCGACGGCGCCTGCGGCCAGCTCGCCGCCGCCGAGAAGTAGGACCGACGTGGTCGAGACCCTCCTGGCCTTCGCGTTCGCCGCCGCGGCCGGGCTGGTCCCGATCCTCAACGTCGAGGTCTACCTGTTGGGCGTCGTCGCCCTCATGGACGACGGCGCCCTCGTCGCGGTGGCCCTGGCCGCGGCCCTGGGACAGACCCTCGGCAAGATCCCCTACTACTACGTGGGTCGGGGCACGCTCTCCGCGCCCTGGCTGCGCCGTCGCGCCCGGACGCCGGGCAAGTGGGCGAAGCGGATGGCGGAGTGGCGGACCAAGGCGGAGGAACGCCCGATCTGGGGTGTGGGGCTGTTGGCGTTGAGCTCCTTCGCCAGCGTCCCGCCGTTCATGGTGGTCTCGGTCCTCGCCGGGGTCGTGCGCATGAACCTCCTCCTCTTCTGCGCGGTCACCTTCGCCACCCGGGCCGCGCGCTTCCTCATCCTGGTCCTGGCCCCGGCCTGGGCCCTGTCCCACCTGCCCTGACCCCTTCGAGGGGCGGGGCGTACACTCGTGGCACGTTCGGGGCCGCCGACGGGGCGGACCCCCTGGTCGCGGAGGTGAGGGTCCTATGGTGCGGGTCGCGGTCGCGCAGTTCTCCCCGGGGCGGGACAAGGCGGAGAACCTGCGTTCGGTGGCGGAGTTGACCGCCCGGGCCGCGGCGGACGGCGCCCGGGTCGTCCTGTTCCCCGAGTACACGATGTTCACCGCCTCGCGTACCGACCACCGCTACGTGGAGTCGGCCGAGCCGCTGGACGGGCCCTTCCTGTCCGACGCGGCGGACACCGCCCGCAGAGAGGGCGTGCACCTGGTCCTGGGGGTCAACGAGTCCCGGGGAGAGGACGCCGCGCACTTCACCAACACCCTGGTGGCGCTCTCGCCGCAGGGGGAGTCGGTGGCGCTCTACCGCAAGACGCATCTCTACGACGCCTTCGGGGTCAAGGAGTCGGACGTGGTGGCGCCGGGGCCGATCGAGGAGCCCCGCACCTTCGAGGTCGACGGTGTGGTCTTCGGCCTCCAGACCTGTTACGACCTGCGTTTTCCCGAGGTGACCCGGAGGATCGTCGACGCCGGGGCCCAGGTGGTCCTGTTGGCCGCCCAGTGGGTGCCGGGGCCGCTCAAGGAGGATCATTGGCGCACGCTGCTCCGTGCGCGCGCCATCGAGAACACGGTCTACGTGGCCGCTTCCGGCCAGTCGGCCCCGGTGGGGGCGGGCAACAGTATGGTGATCGACCCGATGGGCACGGTGGTGGCCTCCCTGGGGGAGCAGACCTTCGATGTCGCATCGGCCCGGGTTTCGGCCGAGCGTGTGGAGGCGGTTCGGGTCACGAATCCGGCCCTCGCCATGCGCCGTTTCGGTGTGACCCCGCTGCAAGAGGACTGAGGTCCTTGCCCAGGATCGTGTGTACATATCGGGCAGAGCGTATGAATGATCAGTCGGTGACCTGGGTCTTCCCAGGGTTCGTCACTTAGGGTTATGATTCCCCTGCACGGAGTGATTTAGATCGGTCCGGGCCCTTCCAGGCGCCGAGAGCTTCTGATTCAATTAAGAGCCGGTAACTATCGGCCCGCCAGACTGTCCTAAACCACGGGGGGAGCAAGGACATTGCGCGGAACGAGCACGATGTGCGAACCAGACATGCCGACCGACGTCGTATCCGGGACCTGTGTCTACGATCCGAGTCGGCTGAGTCCGGCGCAGTGCATGGGGGATGCCTGCGTCGTCTGCCACACCAAGTGGCCCAGGCCACGCAGGATCCTGGGGGAACTGCCGGACGGGGCCCATGTCTATGGATGCGACGAGTGCGCGGGGCTCATGGGGTACCGACCGGTGCCCGCGCGTAGGTCGCTGATCGTCGCGCGCTGACGCGGCGGTTCCGTGAAGACGGTCGCGCTCCGGGTCCAGGGGGAGTCTAGGACCCGGAGCGCTTCCGTCGACGCGCCCGCTTCCGTGGGGAGGAGGGGAATTGAGCGCGTCTTCTCGGGATGGTCGTCGTGACGCCCGTGAGGACGGAGAACGTCCCGGTCGGCGTCGATGGACACGATACTCCGTGTCGCCCGTCACCGACGGTCAGTAAGAGACATCCATCGGGTATTTCGTCGGATCGGGCCTACCCGTTGGTGGGAAAGCCCAGGTCGACACCGCCTTCGGGGCGCTGTCCGGGGTCGCTCCAACGGGCGGTCACGGTCTTGGTGCGGGTGTAGAAGTGAACACCCTCCGTACCGTGTACGTGGGAGTCGCCGAAGAGCGACTCCTTCCAACCGCCGAACGAGTAGTAGGCCATGGGGACCGGGATGGGCACGTTGATACCCACCATGCCGACCTCGATCTCGTTCTGGAAGCGCCGTGCGGCGCCCCCGTCGTTGGTGAAGATCGCGGTTCCGTTGCCGTAGGGGTTGGCGTTGATCAGCCCGACCGCCTCGTCGTAGTCGCGCACCCTCAGCACGCTCAGCACCGGACCGAAGATCTCCTCCCGGTAGCAGGACATCGTCGGCTCGACGTGGTCCAGGACCGAGGGGCCGAGCCAGAAACCGTCGCCGCCACCGCCCAGCACGGGGTGCACCCTGCCGTCGATCGCCAGGGTCGCGCCCTCGCGGACCCCCGACTCCAGGTACGAGGCGACCTTGTCCCGGTGCTCGCGGGTGACGAGCGGTCCCATCTCGCTGCGGTCGTCGTCTCCGGGGCCGACCCGGAGCCGGGCCACCCGCTCCCGGATCCGCTCCATCAGGTCGTCGGCGACCGAGTCCACGACCGCGACCGCCGAGATGGCCATACAGCGTTCGCCGGCCGAGCCGAACCCGGCGGAGACCGCGGCGTCCGCGGCCAGGTCCAGGTCGGCGTCGGGCAGGACCACCATGTGGTTCTTGGCCCCGCCGAGAGCCTGGACGCGCTTGCCGTGCTCGGCGGCGACCCGGTAGACGTACCGGGCGATGGGCGTGGACCCGACGAAACCGACCGCGGCGACGTCCGGGTGTTCGAGGAGGGCGTCCACCGCGACCTTGTCGCCCTGCACCACGTTGAACACGCCGTCGGGCAGGCCGGCCTCGGCCCACAGTTCGGCGATCATGAGCGAGGCCGAGGGGTCCTTCTCGCTGGGCTTGAGCACGAAGGTGTTACCGCAGGCGATCGCCAGGGGGAACATCCACATCGGGACCATCGCCGGGAAGTTGAACGGGGTGATGCCCGCGACCACGCCGACCGGCTGGCGGATCGAGTACGAGTCCACGCCCGTGGACACGTTCTCGGAGAAATCGCCCTTGAGCAGTTGGGGGACGCCGCAGGCGAAGTCGACGACCTCCAGGCCGCGGGCGACCTCGCCCTTCGCGTCGGAGAGGACCTTGCCGTGTTCGGCGCTGACGATCTCGGCCAGACGGTCGCTCCGGGAGTCCAGGAGCTCGCGGAAGCGGAACAGGGTCCGGACGCGCTTGGACAGGGGGGTGTCCCGCCAGGCGGGGAAGGCCGCCCGCGCGGCGGCGACCGCCGCGTCGACCTCGGCGGGCCCTGCGAGGTCGACCGTCCCGGTGATCTGACCGGAGGCGGGGTTGTGGATGTCCCCGCTCCGCTCGGTGGGGCCCTCGTGGCGGGAGCCGCCGATCCAGTGGGTGACGTGTTCGCTCATGCTCTCCTCCTCGTCTCGGGTGTTCCTCAGGCCTGCTCGGCCACGGCATGGACGGCGTCCAGGAGGATGTCGCGCCCCTCGGCGGCCTCCTCGGTGGACAGGGTCAGCGGCGGGGCCATGCGCAGCACGTTGCCGTGCACGCCGCCCTTGCCGACCAGCAGGCCGCGTTCGCGGGTGGCCTCCAGGACCCCGGCGGCCAGGGCCGGGGAGGGGGCCCCGCTCTCGAAGTCGACCATCTCGACGGCGAACATCAGCCCTTTGCCCCGAACGTCGAGCACGCAGGGCAGTTCCCTGAGCGCGCGCAGGCCCTCCAGGATGGTCCGCCCTTGGCGCAGCGCGTTGTCCTGGAGGTCGTGGTCCAGGACGTAGTCGAGGGTGGCGCCGGCGGCGGCCATGGACACAGGGTTGCCGCCGAAGGTGGCCACGCCGAGCGCCCCGAGGCCGTCCATGAGGTCGCCCCGGGCCACGACGCCGCCGACGGCGAAGCCGTTGCCGAGCCCCTTGGCGAAGGTCATGGCGTCCGGGGTGACGCCGTGGGCGCCGATGCCGAAGAAGTCCGTGCCGGTGCGGCCCCAACCGGTCTGCACCTCGTCGGAGACGAACAGGATGCCGTGTTCGTCGAGGACCTCCTTGTAGGCGCCGTACAGACCCTCGGGGGGCATCGCGAACCCGCCCACGCCCTGGATCGGCTCGGCGATCAGGCAGGCCACGTTCGGCGCGGTGGTGTCCAGGACGGCGCGCAGGTCGGCCACGCACCGGTCGATGTACTCGCGCTCCGACAGGTCGCGGAACAGGGGCGAGGCGTGGTCGGTGCCGTGCAGGTAGTGCACGTTCAGCGGGGAGAGCGCGGAGTTCTTCCACGCCCGGTTCCCGGTGACCGCCACGGTGCCGAAGGAGCGTCCGTGGTAGCTGCCGCGCATGGCCAGCACCTCGTCGCTGCCTCGGGCGTGGGTGGCCAGCAGCAGGGCGGTCTCGTTGGCCTCGGTGCCGGAGTTGGTGAAGAAGACCTTGGCGTCGGGGATCCCGGACAGCCGGGCGATCTTCTCGGCCAGTTCGACCTGGGAGCGGATGAGGTACAGGGCGGAGGTGTGCACGACCCCCTTGGCGATCTGGCGTTCGACCGCCTCACGGACCTCGGCCACGTCGTAGCCGAGCATGTTGGTCACGATTCCGGTGAAGAAGTCCAGGTAGGTGCGGCCTTCGGCGTCGGTGACGCGGCTTCCCTTGCCGCTGACGATCTCCAGCGGGGACTCGTAGTAGAGGGGCGACCAGGAGGGCATGACCGCGCGGTGGCGCGAGAGGAGTTCCGACATGCCCCCAGTCTCGCCCGGCTCGGCGTACTTGACCAGGATCACAATGTTGACAACATGCTGGCGGCCTTTACAGAATGTAAAGCCTCCTTCAAGGCGTTCCCCTTCGTGCTCATGAACGAGGAAAAGCGAGCACTTTGTAAAGAGAAACCGCCTTCGCCGTGACAGAACGACTAGAGTGAGACCGTGCTCCCCACACTCGCCGAAGTTCTCAGGCTCCCGGCCCTCCAACGCGCCCGCCCCCGGGTGGTCACCGGTTCCGAGTACCTCGACGTGGCGGTGCGCTGGGTGCACATCGCCGAGGTCACGGACCTGGCCCACCTGTTGCGCGGCGGCGAACTGGTGCTCAGCACCGGCATCGCCATGCCCGACGACCCCGAGGCGTTGCGCCGCTATATCGAGGACATCGCCGACGCGGGGGTGAGCGGTATCGCGGTCGAACTCGGCCGTAAGTACCACGCCGAACTGCCCGCCCCCTTCCTGGAGGCCGCCCGCGACGCCCGGCTCCCGGTCGTCCTGCTCGACCGCGAGGCCCGCTTCGTCGAGATCACCGAGGCCGTGCACATCCGGGTGGTCAATGAACAGTTGGAGGAGCTGCGCGAGTCGGAGAAGCTCCACTCGGTCTTCACCCAACTGTCCGTGGAGGGCGCCGACGCCGCCCAGATCCTGCGTGAGGTCGCCCAGCTCTCCGGCTGCCCCGTGGTCCTGGAGAACCTCACCCACCAGGTGCTGGCCTGCGACCTCAACGGAGAGGATCCCGGCACCCTGCTGACCTCCTGGGAGAGTCGATCGCGGGCGGTCCGATCCGGTAGCCGGACCGTGCACGTGCCCTCCACCGGCTGGTTGGTCACCACCGTCGGCGCCCGCGGTCAGGACTGGGGGCGCCTGATCCTCATCACCGGCGCCACCCCCACCGCGCGCCAGACCATGCTCATCGAACGCGCCGCGACGACCCTGGCCCTGGGACGGTTGCTCGAACGCCACCAGGAGAGTCTGGAACGTCAGACCCACCGGACGATCATCACCGGCATCATCGACCGGGCCTACTCCGAACCGGAGGAGGCGCTGGTCCGCGCCCGCGCGGTCGGCGTACCGCTCAACGGACGCGAGCTGGTCGGTCTGGTCCTGCGTCTGCGCGAGAGCGGCACCGGCCTGGCCGCCCAGGCGCGTCTGTCCGACACCGCCGAGGGCGCGGCCAAGGCCTGCCGGGAACTGCGACTGCCCGCGCTGGTGGGTTCCCTGGACGACCTGCGCGTCGGCATCCTGCTGGCCCTGCCCTCACGCCCGCGCCTGGACCCCATCCTGTACCTGCTGGCCGAGCGGGTGCGCGCCACGGTGGGCGACGCGGCGGTGCTGGCGGTGGGCTCGACCGCCGACGACATCCGCGAGGTCCGCCGCTCCTTCCTGGAGGCCCGCCAGGTCGGCGACGTGGCCGTCCGGCAGAGCGACCACCGCCCCTTCTATCGGCTGCCCGACCTGCATCTGCGCGGTCTGCTGCACCTGTTCCGCGATGACGAGCGCCTCCAGACCTTCGTGGAACGCGAACTGGGGCCGTTGCTGGACCACGATGCGCGCCACAACGGCGATCTCACCGACATGCTCCGCCACTACCTGGGCGCGGGCCGCAACAAGGCCCTGGCCGCGAGCAGGGCGCATCTGTCCAGGCCCGCGTTCTACGAGCGGCTGCGGCGGATCGCCAACGTGCTGGACGCCGACCTGGAGTCGGTGGAGGACTGCCTGTCGCTGCACGTGGCCCTGTTGTCCCTGGACTCGGTCCGAGAACAGCCCTGATCCGTCGTGGGGCGTTCGCGCTCAATCGCGCCGGTGACGTCGCTCCACCTCGGCACCGACCTTCTCGAAGGCGCGCAGTACCCGTTGGACGGCCAGCCGTTCGGCCTTGTCGGGGCGCAGGACGGCGGAGACGTGCCGGGCGGAGGGGACCCCGGTGAGAGGGCGCAGCACCACGCCCGAGTCCGGTGGTGTGGTGAAGCGGGGCAGGACCGCCACCAGCTCGCTCCCGGCCACCAGCGACTCGATCAACCGGTTGTCCCAGAGCCGTTGGGTCACCCGCAGCTCCTTCCCGGTCACCTGCTCGATCGCCTTCGGAACGGTGTCGAAGGGGTAGCCCTCGGGGACCCCGATCCATTCGAGGTCGACCAGGTCGTCGGGGCTGACGTCGGTCCGGTCGGCCAGGGGATGGTCGGCGGCCATCGCGATGTCCAGCGGCTCTCGGGCCAGGGGGCGGACGGTCAACCCCTCGGCTCCGGCGGGCCGGACGCTGGTGAGGCTGTGCGCGATGACGACGTCGTTGTCGGCGGTCAGCCCGGCGAACTCCACCTCGGCGAGGTCGTAGTCGCTGCAACGCAGGGTGATGGAGGTGTCGGCCAGGTCGTGCATCGCGTCGCTCAGCAGGAACGTCGCGGCGCTGGGGAGGGCGGCCACGGTGACCGTGCCGGAGGGCTCGCCGCGGAAGGAGTCCCAGCGGGCCTGGACCCTTTCGAGGGCGGCGGCGACGCTCACCCCGCCCTCCGCGAGCAGCAGCCCGGCCTCGTTCAGGCGCAGGCCGCGGCCGGACGGCTCCACCAGGGGCGTTCCGAACTCCCGTTGGGCCGCCTTGAGCTGTTGTGACACGGCGGAGGGGGTTCGGTGGGTCGCCTCGGCGACCGCGGTGACGCTGCCGCGTTCGGCGAGTTCGCGCAGCAGAGCCAGATGTCGGATCTCCATGTAGCAAGGCTACATCGTGAGTGTCCGAATTATTGATTGTGCTTAAAAGAGAAACCTGGTGACCTGGACGCATGCCGTTTCGTCATCGCCTGCTGGCCCTCTCCGTCGCTCTGATGTGGGGCCTCAACTTCATCGCCATCGACGCCTCGCTCGTCCACTTCCCACCGTTCTTCCTCGTGGCCCTGCGCTTCGCGTTGATCGCCCTGCCGACGATGCTGCTGGTCCCCTGGCCGGGGGTGCCGGTGCGCTGGCTGGTGGGCTACGGGTTCGGCTTCGGTGTCCTCCAGTTCCTGTTCCTCTACTGGGGGATGGCCTCCGGCATGCCCACGGGCCTGGCGTCGCTGGTCCTCCAGGCGTCCGCGCCCTTCACCGTGCTCCTGGGGGCGACGTTCCTGCGGGAGCGGGTGAGCGGCCGGCAGCTGGTCGGCGTCCTGATCGCCGTGTGCGGCATGGCCCTGGTGGGCTGGCAGCGCGCGGAGAACGCCGCCATCGTCCCGTTCCTGCTGACCCTGGCGGGCGCGTTCGGGTGGGCGATCGGCAACACCTGCAACCGGCTGGCCCGGCCGACCGATCCGCTGCGGCTGACGCTGTGGATGTCGGTGGTCCCGCCCCTGCCGATGCTGGCGCTGTCGCTGGCGGTCGAGGGCCCCGACCGGATCCTGGACTCCCTCACCTCGTTCGGCGAACCCGGGGCGGCGGCGGCCGTGGCCGGTCTGGCCTACACGGTGGTGATCGGCACCGTGGTCGGCTCCGGCGTGTGGACCTGGCTGATGACCCGTCACCCCGCGGGGGTGGTGGCGCCGTTCTCGATGCTGGTGCCGGTCGTGGGGATGACCGCGGCGTGGGTGGTCCTCGGCGAGACAGCGAGCCCGGGGGAGCTGGTCGGCGGCGCTCTGGTCGTGGGCGGGGTGCTGTGGGGCAGTACCCGCGGCCGACGCCCCGCCCCTCCGGACACGGAGAGGGCCGGGCCGCGCTCGAACGAACGCGACCCGGCCCGGGTCCCCCAGCCGGAATGAGCCGGCGGGGCGGGGGACGGACCTCCCCGCCCCGAGACGGCGGACTACAGGCCGGCCAGGCCCTCCTCCAGGATGTCCAGGCCCTCGCGCAGGAGGTCGTCGCTGATGGCCAGCGGCGGCAGCATCCGGATCACGTTGCCGTAGGTGCCCGCGCTCAGCAGGATCAGGCCGCGGGAGTGGCAGTGCGCCACGACCTGGGCCAGGGCCTCGGTCGCGGGCTCCTTGCCGTCCTTGACCAGCTCGATCGCGACCATCGCGCCGCGTCCGCGCACGTCGCCGATGACCTCGTACTTGTCGGCTAGGGTACGCAGCCGGTCCAGCATGAGCGCGCCGATCTCGCGGGCGCGGCCGACCAGGTCGTCGGATTCGATGGCCTCCAGCGAGGCCAGCGCGGCGGCGCAGGCGGCCGGGTTGCCACCGTAGGTGCCGCCGAGGCCGCCGCCGTGGACGGCGTCCATCAGCTCGGCGCGGCCGGTCACGGCGGCCAGGGGCAGACCGCCCGCGATGCCCTTGGCGGTGGTGATCAGGTCGGGCACCACGCCCTCGTGCTCACAGGCGAACATGTCGCCGGTGCGGGCGAAGCCGGTCTGGACCTCGTCGGCGACGAACACGATGCCCTTGGCACGGCAGAACTCGACCAGGGCCGGCAGGAAGCCGGGGGCGGGCTCGATGAAGCCGCCCTCGCCCTGGATGGGCTCGATGACCATCGCGGCCACGTTCTCGGCGCCGATCTGCTTGGTGATCTGCTCGATCGCCGCGGCGGCGGCCTCGGGGCCGCAGTTCTCCGGTCCGGTGGGCCAGCGGTAGGCGTAGGCCATGGGCATGCGGTGCACCTCGCCCGCGAACGGCCCGAAGCCCTGCTTGTAGGGCATGTTCTTGGCGGTCAGGGCCATGGTGAGGTTGGTGCGACCGTGGTAGGCGTGGTCGAACACCACGACCGCCTGGCGGCCGGTGGCGTTGCGCGCGATCTTGACGGCGTTCTCCACCGCCTCGGCGCCGGAGTTCAGGAGGATCGAGCGCTTCTCGTGGTCACCGGGGGTGATCCGGTTGAGGGCCTCGCACACCTCCACGTAGCTCTCGTAGGGGTTCACCATGAAACAGGTGTGCGTGAAGCGCCCCATCTGCTCGGCGGCGCGCTCGACCACGCGCGGGTCGGCGTTGCCGACGTTGGTCACGGCGATGCCCGAACCGAAGTCGATCAGGGCGTTACCGTCGACGTCCTCGACGATCCCGCCGCCGGCGCGCTCCACGTAGACCGGCAGGGTGCTGCCCACGCCCTGGGCGACGGCGGCGCTGCGGCGCTCCTGGATGGCGCGGGACTTCGGGCCGGGGATCTCGGTGACGATCCGGCGGGACTGGACGACCTCGGTCGTGGCCATGCGGCTGCCTCCTTCTGGGCGTGGTCTTGCGGGCTGTCTCCCGGGGGCGATTCCGGGCGTGCGAGCAGAACACTAGGCCGTGTGGAACCCCGCACACATGGACACAGTGGATAATCGAAGGGAGGCCGTACGCCATTGCGTCAGGTGCGGTGCGGCCACAGAGGGGGAGGGGCGCGAACGCGCCACGAGCACGCGGGGAGAGGGGCGACGATGCCGCCGACTTTGGGTTCCCTGCTGCGGACGCCGCGACTGCGACTGCGGCTGCTCGCCGGATCCGACCTGCTGCGACGCGAGGTGGAGTGGGTCGCGGTCAGTGAGCTCACCGACCCCACCCCCTACCTGGCCGGCGGCGAACTGGTGCTCACCACCGGGGTGCGCTGGGCCGACAACCCTCCCGACCTGCGCTCCTACGTGCGGAGACTGGCACAGAAGAACGTCGCGGGCCTCGGCTTCGGCGTCGAGGTCAACTTCGACCGGACCCCCGAGGAACTGCGCGAGGCCGCCGAGGAGTTCGGCCTGGCCCTGATCGAGGTGGCACGGGAGACCCCCTTCATCTCGATCGGCAAGGAGGTCTCGCGACTGCTGGCCCAGGAGGAGTACGAGGGGCTGAGCCGCGCCTTCGCCGCCCAGCGCGATCTCACCCGGGCCGCGCTGGACGGGTCCGCCGCCGTGGTGGACCGGCTGGCCCGTGAACTCGACGCCCGAGTCCTGCTCCTCGAACCGGACGGCGTGGTCCGGCACGCCTCGCCCGCCTCGGCCGTCGACCTCGCCCCGGATCTGGTCGGAGAGCTGCCCCGCCTGCGCGGCGCCGGCCCCAAGATCGGAGCCTCATTGGTCTCGGGGGGCGCGCGGATCTCGCTGCAACCCCTGGCCACGGGCCGCCGGGTACGGGGCTTCCTCGCGGTCGCCACCAGGGAGGGGTTCGGTTCCGACGACCGCACCCTGGTCAACGCGGCGGTGTCGCTGCTCTCCCTGGAACTGGAACGGCCGGCCCTGGCCCGGGGCCCCGGCCTCGGTCCGGGCGTGCTGTCGGCGCTGTTCGCCGGGGCTCTGGACCCCCGTCATCCGGGGGCGGAGGAGTTGATGGCCGGGCTGCCCGCCGAGCCGGTGCTGGTGGCCGCGGCCCGAGGGCCCGTGCCCGACGGGCCGCCGCCGGACGGGGTCCTGGTCACCACGGTGGCCGGGACCGGGGGCGCGTTGGCGCTCTCCTCCGCGGCGGGGTCGGGACATCTGGCCGAGGCGCTCGGGGAACTCTTCGACGGACCGGTCGGGTTGAGCGAGCCGGTCGGGTACGCCGACCTGGCGGTCGCCCGTTCCCAGGCCGAACGGGCCCTGGCCGCGGCGGAGGAGGAGGGGCGCGCGCTGCTGCGCTCGGACGAACTGCCCGGTGGACTGTTCGGGCTGTTGGACAGCCCGGCGGGGCTGCGCCTGGCGGAGGACCTGCTCGCCCCGATCGATCGGCAGCGCAACGCGGCCGAACTGTTGGCGTCGTTGCGCGCCTACCTGGCGGCCTCCGGGCGTTGGGACGCGGCGGCCGAACGGCTGGGGGTGCATCGGCACACCCTGCGTTACCGGATGAGGCGCATTCGCGAGCTGCTCCCGGGCGACCTCGACGACCCCGATCATCGGACGGAGCTGTGGGTGGCCCTGCGGCTGCGCGAGGGTCGTTCCTGAACCTTCCCCGACCCCCTTCACCTCGCCGATCAGGGGAGAAGGGCCACGGGTTCGCCCATTCCCCGGGCGAGCCCGCGCGGAATGCACCACAATGGGCCTTCATGGCGGAGGGTAATCGTCTGGTCACGGGATGGTCGAGGGGCGTAGTGAGGTCACTCCAGGACGACGAGCAGATCGGTCACGCGGGTTCGTACACGCCGGTGGGCGGGACCATCGGAGACGGGCCGGAGGTGGGTTCCGGGGTCGGCGCGGCCTCGCTGCGCTGGAAACGGTCGGTCGACGTGTCCAGGACGCACTCGTTCCTGGCCTACACCCGCTCCTGCCTGCACCGTGAGGCCGTGCACCGGCACGAGGCGACCGTCGGACGGTTGGACTCCGACGTCCACGCCTGCATGCCCGCCGGCCCCGAACTCCTCCTCAGCGGGGCCAGGGAGGCCCTGCCGCTCCACGAGGAGGGCGCGCGCGTCGCGCGGCTGGCCGGGCGCCACGGCCAGGCGCTGCGCTACGGATACCCGCTCGTCGTCCTGGGGGAGGGTACGGGGGACGATCGGATCGCGCTGCCGCTGTTCGTCGTCGACGTGCGCCCGGTGGAGGAGCCCGGAGAGCGCGACCGCCCCGGAACGCCCTCGCTCCGCGCCGTCGGCACACCCGACGTCAACGTCGCCCTGCTCGCGCGGATCGGCGTCACCGACCCCGAGGACCTCTTCGAACTGCGGACCCGACTGCGCTCCGGAGCCCCCGACCCGATCCACCGCCCCGCCGCCGTCGCCGAACTGGCGGCCAAGACCCGGATCCTGCTCTCCCGGCTGGAGATCGAGCGCGTGGACGACATCGATCCGCTGGGCACCCGCGGCCGCCCCCTTCGTCCGGTCCGGGGCGCCCACAACACCGCCGTGCTCTACCGGGCCGGCCCCGGCGGACGCCCCGAGGGAGAGCCGTTCGAGCCGGGCCTGCCCGAAGGTCTCCTGGCCGACCTCGATCCCACCGACCCGGAGGGGCTGGACCCCGACGCGGTGCCCGGCACCGCCCTGGAGCCCTTGCTCGGGAGCCGCCCCGAGGCCCGAGCACCTCGGGAACGCCCTCAGCGCGAACGACGCCGTTCCCGAAGCAGGGCGCGGGAGGAGGCGGTGAGCGAACCGGCCGCCCCCGAGATCGTGCCGATCGCCGCCTCGCCCCTGGGCCAGGCCCAGTACGAGGTCCTGCGGGCGGCCATGGGCGAGCAGCTCACCGTGGCCGCCGCCCCGCCCGGCGGCGGCGTGCACGATCTGGTCGACACGGTGGTGCGCACCGCCGTCGCCGAGGGGCAACGGGTCCTGATCTGTTGCCATGGCGAGAGCGACATCGACGAGGTCCTGGCCCGCGCGGATACCTCGCCCGAACATCCGGTGGTCCGGGCGGGCGGGGTGGCCGAGGCGCGTCGACTCACCCGGATCCTGGTGCGCGACACGGGACTGCCGCCGGCGTGGATCACCGACCCGGGGGAGCCCGTGGAGCGCGAGGACGACCTCGTCGGCTCTTGGAACCGGATCCGCGAGGTGTGGGAGGCCATGGACGACGTGGCCTCCGGCGGGCACGTCCTGGCCGACCTGGCCTCCGAACGCGGCCGCGACATCGTCCGGGGCTGGAACCCGGAGAGCCTCTTCACGCCCGAGCGCGGTGGCCCCGAGTACTGGCTGCATCGGGCCGAGCGTGCCATCGCCGGTGGCCTGGGCGGGCTCTCGCACCGCTCGGCCGTACGCCGTGAACTCGGTGTGACGACCGATCCCGAGAGTCTGGCGCGACTGTGCTCGGTGGCCCGGATGGAGAGCGAGTGGCGCGAGGCCGTGGAACGACGGACCCGCCGCGCGCCCCTGAACGAGCTCACCGCGATCCTCGACGAGGCGATGGAGGAGCACCGCCGGGCCGGGGCGTTGCGGCTGAGCTCGGTCACCGGGCCACGGTTGCGGCGCGGGCGGGCCGCGGTCGTGAACCGTCTGGAGAGCCTCAACTGGAACGACGGCGGAGGCCGTCCGGCCATGGGGGACCTGCTCGACATCCTGCCCGCGTGGATCTGCCGCACCGACCAGGCCCGTGCCCTGCCCTCCGGTCCCGGATCGTTCGATCTGGTGATCGTGGTGGGGGCCGAACGGACCAGGGTCGGTGAACTGCTCCCCGTGCTCTACCGTTCGGTGCGCGCCCTGGTGATCGGCGACCCGGCGCACCCCGGACCGGCCACCGCCCTGGAACCGGAGGAGGAACGTCGCGCCCTGGCCACCGCCGGGCTGGACGCCGAGGAACTGGACGAGCGGGGGCTGCGCCACGGTACGGGGTCGGCGCTGCGGGCCGCCGCCCGGGGCGCGAGCGCCACGCTCTGGCTGGACGAGCACGACGGGGCGCCCGAGCCCTTGGCCTCGGTGGCCTCCGAGTACTGCTACGGAGGGCGGATCGCGGTCAGGACCGAGCCGCACCCCGGTGACGAGCCGGTCGTCGACTGGCGTGACGTGGCCGGTGACTGCGAGGCGGCGCCGGGTTCCTCCTACGTCAACCGTGACGAGGCCTATCGGGTCGCGGTGGTGGTGGACGAACTCGACCGGACCCTTCCCGAGGAGTGGACCCTCACGGTGGTCGCGCCCTTACAGCCCCAGGTGGCGCTGCTCCGTCGTCTGTTGCGTCAGTGCGTCCTGCGGCGTCGGGTCCGGGTCGGCGGCCCGGAGCTGCCGGTCGACGGTACGACCGACGTCACCGTGCTGTCCCCGATGCTCACGGCCGACGCCCCCGCGATCGCCGAGCGCCGGGTGATGGGGATGGGACACCTGTGGTCCTCGGTGCTCACCCGGACCCGACGTCGACTGGTGGTCGTGGGGGATCGCGCCCATTGGGCCGCCGGTCGTGGTCCGCTCACCGCCCTGCTCGCCCGGGGCGGGGAGGGCGGGCTCGGGCTCGCGGAGGAACCTCGGGACGATCCGGCCACCGTCGCCCTGGTCGAGGCCCTGCGGGCCGCCGGGACCGAGGTGGTGGTGCGGCCGCGCGTCCGCGGCTGGGCGACCGACCTCGTGGTCCGTTACGGGGCGCGTCGGGTGGTGGTGCTGCTCGACCGCGAACCCGACGGTCCGGCCCTGCGCCGGCTGCTGGCCCGGGGCGAGGCGCTGGACCGGGGGGTCGAGGACCTGGTCGTGATCGTCCCGGCCTGGCGTTGTCTGGCCGACCCCCGGACCCTGGCCGAGGAGATCCTCTCCGCCTGCTGAGCACACGACCTAACCTTGAGGTGGCGCGGCATGTCCGGAACGCGCCGGTTCGCCCCGCGAGGGGCCGGGAAAGGGGAGGCACGAGTGCCGGAGGGCCACACACTGCACCGGTTGGCGGCGCACTTCGACAAGACCTTCGGGGGCACCGCCGTGCGCGCGGGCAGTCCCCAGGGGCGCTTCGCCGACGGGGCCGCCCGTATCGACGGCCGGGTCCTCACCGAGGGGGAGGCCCACGGCAAGCACCTCTTCCTGGGTTTCGACTCCGGCGAGTGGCTCCGCGTCCACCTCGGTCTCTACGGTGCCTGGACCTTCGGCGACGCCGACGGGGAACGCCACCTGGGCGCCCCCCGTACCCCCGGAGCGGAGCGGATCGAACTGGAGCGCGACGTCGACGGGTTCGTGGTCCCGCCCGAGCCGGTCGGGGCCGTCCGGGTCCGGCTGGTCAACTCCACCGGCTGGGCCGATCTGCGCGGCGCCTCCGCCTGTGAGGTCATCACCGTCGAGGACAAGCGCGCCGTCCAGGACCGCCTGGGGCCGGATCCGTTGCGCCCGGACGCCGACCCCGAGCGGGCCTGGCGCGTCGTCGACCGCTCGCGGACGACCATCGCCGCGCTGCTGATGCGCCAGGACGTGATCGCCGGGATCGGCAACATCTACCGGGCCGAGTCCCTGTTCCGGGCCGGGATCGACCCGATGACCCCCGGCCGCGAGCTGGGCAGGGAACGCTGGGACGCCCTGTGGGAGGACCTGTCGGCCCTCCTGCGGGACGGGGTCCGTGACGGCTACATCATCACGACCCGCCCCGAGGACCGGCCCGACCCCGATGCCCACCCGGTGCCCCGGCCGGACACCCTCTACGTCTGTTACCGCACGGGAGAGCCCTGCCGGGTGTGCTCCTCGCCGATCTCCGCCACCGAACTGGCCGGTCGCACCCTGTACTGGTGTCCCGGCTGTCAGGCCTGACCCTCTCGGATCGTCCCCTTCTCGGGCCGCCGGGCCGCGGAAAAAGGCCTCGGCCGCCCGAGAGGCGTGGGTTACAATCCCCTCCCGATGGCTTAACCGGTTCAGCGAAGCAGAGTGGGGAGGCGGTGTGGGCTCTGTGATGCGGCGTCCCACGATCATGGACGTCGCCAGGGCGGCGGGGGTGTCCAAAGGGGCGGTCTCCTACGCCCTCAACGGTCGTCCCGGGGTCTCCGAGGCCACACGCGCGAGGATCCTCGCGGTCGCCCGCGAACTCGGCTGGGCGCCCAGCAACCCGGCGCGGGCCCTGGCCCCCGGCGGCCGGGTCGGCGCGATCGGCATGGTCGTGGACCGTCCGGCCCGATCGCTCGGCATCGAACCGTTCTTCATGCGCCTGGTCTCGGGGATCGAGACCGAACTGACCTCCTCCGGGATCGACCTGATGCTCCAGGTCACCGAGGACGTGGCGGCCGAACTCGCGGTCTACCGCCGCTGGGCCACCGAACGCCGGGTGGACGGGGTGATCATGGTGGACCTGCGGGTCGAGGACCCCCGCCCGGCCCTGGCCCGAGATCTGCCGCTGCCCGCGGTGATCCTGGGCGGGCCGGAGGGCACCGGCGGGGTCCCGTGCCTGTACACCGACGACGCCGTCTCCGTGCGCGAGGTGGTGCACTACCTCGCCGCCCTGGGGCATCGGCGGATCGTCCGGGTGGCGGGCCCGGAGTTCTTCGCGCACACGCGCAGCCGGACCGAGGCCTTCCGCGAGGCGGCCCGCCTCGCCGGGGTGGCGGAGGCGCGCACGGTGCACGCCGACTACACCGGCGAGGAGGGCGCCCGGGTCACGCGGCGCCTGTTGGCCACGGCCGATCCGCCCACGGCCCTGGTCTACGACAACGACCTCATGGCGGTGGCGGCCCTGGGGGTGGCCTCCGAGATGGGGGTGGACGTTCCGGGTCGGTTGTCGATCGTGGCCTGGGACGACTCGGCGCTGTGCCGTCTGGTGCGGCCCTCGTTGACCGCGATCGCCCGGGACGTGGTCGGAAACGGACGCGAGGCGGCGCGGATGCTCGGCGGTCTTCTGGCGGAGGAGCGGGTCGATGACGTGGAGACCCCGCCGGGAGAGCTGCGGCCACGGGGGAGCACCGGACCGCTGTCCCACTGAACCCCGGCCGCCCCACCGGCCTCGACCGCCCCGTCGGCCCGCGTGCGCCGGGCGGGTTCTCGGTGACGTCGTGCCCGGTGAGGCTGTCACAAGCGCGTAACAGGGAAGTTCCGGGGGATTGACGGGCTTCTGTCGGTCATGTTGTTGTTGACGTCACTTACCCGGTTCAGCAACGGCCCTCCGCGCCCCTGTGTGGGAGCGCTCCCGGACCTCTGCACGGCACTCGGCCTCCCCCCGAGAGGGCCGACCGGGTGGAAGAAGGAGTCGAGATGAGATCTCTGAGGCTTCCCGCCGTCCTGACGGCGGTGGTGCTGGTCGCCACCGCCTGCACGGGAGAGAGCGGAGCGGGCGGTTCCGGCGGCTACCCCCGGAACGAGACCCTGTACACCACGGGCACCGCGTGGGGACCCCCGACCAACTGGAACCCCATCATGGAGGGCAACTACGCGGTCGGCACGGTGGGGCTGGTCTACGAGCCCCTCTTCCTGTTCGACCCGGAGGAGAACGACTACACGCCCTGGCTCGCCGAGAGCGACGAATGGCCGGACGAGAACACCCACGTCATCACCCTCCGCGAGGGGATCGAGTGGACCGACGGCGAACCGCTGGTCGCCGAGGACGTGGTCACCACCCTGGAGCTGGGCCACTTCGACATCCACTACAGCAACATCTGGGACTTCGTCGAGAGCGCCGAGGCCACCGGTGAACGCGAGGTCACCGTCACCTTCTCCGAGCCTCGCCCCCAGGAGTGGATGAACTGGGTCGCCAACCGCGCGATCGTCCCCGAGCACCTCTGGGCCGACAAGGACCAGGCGCAGGTCAACGACGACCCCAACGCCGATCCGGTCGGTACCGGCCCCTACGTCTACGAGAACCACGCCGACGACCGCATGGTCTGGCGCCGCAACGACGACTGGTGGGGCACCGAGGCGCTGGGGCTGGAGATGAGCGCCACCTACATCGTGGACATCGTCAACGCCTCCAACGAGGTCACGATGAACATGCTCGGCAACCACGAGGTCGACATGTCGAACAACTTCCTCCCCGGGATCGACCAGGTCATCGAGCGCGACGAGACCATCACGAGCTACTACGAAGAGCCGCCCTACATGCGGTCGGCCAACACCGCCTGGCTCATCCCCAACCACGAACACGAGGCGCTGGGCGATCCCGAGTTCCGCAGGGCGCTGGCCCACGCGATCGACATCGACCAGATCATCTCGGGCCCCTACACGAACCTGGTCGAGGCGGCCGACCCCACCGGCCTGCTCCAGCCCTGGGACGACTACATCGACCACGAGCTGGTGGCGGAGGAGGGCTTCTCCTACGACGCGGACGAGGCCGTGAGGATCCTGGAGGACGCCGGTTACGTCGACGAGGACGGCGACGGCTACGTCGAGACCCCCGACGGCGAACCCCTCTCCCTCGAACTGGCGGTCCCCTCCGGTTGGACCGACTGGATGGAGGCGGCCAACATCATCGCGGGCAACGCCGAGGAGGTGGGCATCGACGTCACGCCCGCCTTCCCCGAGCAGGACCTGCTGATCGAGAACTTCCGCAGGGCCGAGTTCGACCTGATGATCAACAACGACCGGGGTCTGAGCAACACGCCCTGGACCTACTACGACTTCATTTTCCAGCTGCCGATCCGCGATGAGCAGATCACCGCCAACTACGCCCGTTACGAGAACGAGGAGGCCTGGGAGCTGACCGAGAGGCTCGCGGCCACCCCGACCGACGACATCGAGGGCGCGGCCGAGATCACCTCGCAGATCCAGGAGATCTTCCTGGCCGATCTGCCGGTCATCCCGCTCTGGTACAACGGCCTGTGGTCGCAGTCCAGCAACCGGGTGTGGACCAACTGGCCGAGCGAGGACCCCGACACCCCCGACTCCTACGCCACCATGTGGAACAACCTGTACCAGCTGGGTGCGATCTACACCCTCGCCGAGATCGAACCGGTCGAATAGCGCGCACGTGGGGCGTCTCCCTCCACGGACGCGCCCCACACGCGCCCCCACACCCGGAGGACACACGTGTGGCGCTACATAGGCCGCAAACTCGGGATCTACGGCATCACCTTCGTCGTGGCGGTCACCATCAACTGGATGATCCCGCGCTTCATGCCCGGCGATCCCGTCCGCAGCATGCTCAGCAGGGCCTCGGTCTCCGACCCGGAGGCCCTGGAACGGATGACCGCCTACTACAACGAGGTCTTCGGCCTCGACACCCCTCTGCACCAGCAGTACTTCGCCTTCTGGGCCGGACTCTTCCGCGGTGACCTGGGAGTCAGCGTCTGGCTCTACCCCGAGCCCGTCGTCGACATCATCCTGCGGCACGTCCCCTTCACCCTCGGGCTGCTGCTGCCCGCCATCATCCTCAGCTGGATCATCGGCAATCGGCTGGGGGCCTTCGCCGCCCGCAGCAAGGTCCTGGACAACACCGTCCTGCCGATCGGCTACATCCTGACCGCCACCCCGTACATGTGGCTCGCGCTGCTCCTGGCCTGGGCCCTGGGCGTGGTCGGCGGGTTCTTCCCGACGGCGGGCGGCTACAGCTTCGCCCTCACCCCCTCATGGACGTGGGGCTTCTTCACGAACCTGGTCAGCCACTGGTTCCTGCCGTTCCTGTCCATGTTCGTGGTGGCGCTGGGCGGCTGGGCGATCGGCATGCGCAACATGATCATCTACGAGCTGGAGGCGGACTACTCGAACTACCTCCAGGCGCTCGGCGCCCCGCGCCGCCTCATCCGCCGCTACGCCTTCCGCAACGCGATGCTGCCGCAGATCACCGGCCTGGCCGTCCAACTGGGCACGATCATCGCCGGGGCGCTGCTCACCGAGGTCGTTTTCAACTACCCCGGCCTCGGCACCCTGATCCTCAACTCCCTGAACAACAACGACTTCTTCCTGTTGCAGGGGATCTTCCTCTTCGTGGTGGTCGGAGTGCTGATCGCGAACTTCATCATCGACATCGTCTACGTCCTGGTCGACCCCCGTACCCGGGTGCGGATGACGGGAGGCGCGTCGTGACCGACGTCCCCGGAACCCCCGGCACCGCCGATCCCGGCACTACGGGGGCGGGCGGCGAACGCCGCACCTCCGAGACCCTCTACTACGCCCGACGCAACCCCAAACTGCTCATCGGCGCGAGCATCGTGCTCCTGCTGCTCGGTATCGGGCTGATCGGGCCGCTGTTCATCGACCACGGACCCAACCAGTACATCGGCCCGCAGAGCACCCCGCCCAGCGGCGAGTACTGGCTGGGCACCACCTCCTTCGGACAGGACGTCTGGGCCCAGTTCGTCCACGGCCTGCGCTCGACCTTCCTCACCGGAACCCTCGGCGGCGGCATCGCCTTCCTCATCGGCACCACCGTCGGCTTCGTCGCCGGCTACAAGGGCGGGATCGTCGACGAGATCCTCAACATGCTCACCAACGTGGTGCTGGTCCTGCCCGGGATGGTCGTGCTCATCGTCGCCGTCGCCTACCTGGACGTGCGCGGCCTGGTCGTGCAGGCGCTGTTCATCGGCCTGACGTCCTGGCCCTGGGCGGCGCGGGCGGTCCGCTCCCAGACCCTGTCCCTGGCCTCCCGCGACTACGTGGACCTGGCCCGGCTCAGCGGTCGTCGCACCTGGCGGATCATCACCAGCGAGCTGGCCCCCAACATGAGCTCCTACCTGGTGATGTCGTTCATCCTCCTGTTCGGCGGGGCGGTGCTCATCGCAGCCGGGCTGGACTTCATCGGACTGGGCCCGGCCGGCGGGGTCTCGCTCGGACTGATGTTGGAGAGCGCCGTCGCCTGGAGCGCCCTGCAACTGGGCCTGTGGTGGTGGTTCATCCCGCCGGGCGCCGGGATCACCCTCCTGGTCGGTTCGATGTACATCCTCAACGTCGGGTTGGACGAGGTTTTCAACCCCAAGCTGCGGGAGCTGTGATGACCCTGCGCGTCAACGACCTGAAGGTCCACTACCGGACCCTGCGCGGGGACGTCCACGCCCTCGACGGGGTCGACTTCGAACTCGCCGACGGCGAGATCATGGGCCTGGCCGGGGAGTCGGGCTGCGGCAAGACCACCCTCGGCAAGAGCCTGATCCGTCTCGACGGGCGGATGCGGCACGTGGGCGGCACGGTCGAGCTGGACGGCGAGGAGCTGCCCATCGCCGACGACCGGGCGATGGTCCCGTTCCGCTACCACCGGGTCTCGCTCATCCCGCAGTACGCGATGAGCGCGCTCAACCCCACCCGCAAGATCGGGCGGATGATCGACGAGCTGCTGCGTTCGCGCGGGGTACGGCCTCGTAAGGTCGCCGACGAGCTGCGGCGACGTCTGGAGCTGGTCGGTCTGGAGCCCGACGTGCTCGGTCGCTATCCGATCGAACTGTCCGGCGGGATGAAGCAGCGCGTGGTCATGGTCATGTCGACCCTGCTCGACCCCTCACTGCTCATCGCGGACGAGGCGACCTCGGCCCTGGACGTGTCGACGCAGCGGTCGGTGGTGGAGTCCCTGGTGGGGTTCCGCGACCGCGGCTACGTCAAGAGCATGATCTTCGTGACCCATGACATCTCGCTCGTCCATCAGATGGCCGACACGGTCATGGTCATGTACGCGGGGCGCATCGCCGAGAAGGCGTCGACGCGCACGATCATCGAGGCGCCCCGCCACCCCTACACCCGGATGCTCATCGGGGCGCTGCCCGAGGTCGGCACGACCACCTCGGACACACGTCTGGAGGGGATCCCCGGCACCCCGCCGGGCCTGCTCGATCCGCCGGTCGGCTGTCGGTTCAGGGCCAGGTGCCCCCTCGCCTCCGAGGAGTGTCTGCGAACGCCTCCGTTGACGGAGGTCGCGCCGGGTCACCGGGTCGCCTGCTGGAAGACGGGAGCGTAGCGCCGTGCTGGAACTGAGCCACGTGCACAAGGTGTACCGGGTGGGCGCGTTCGGGGGAGGACGGCTGCGCGCGGTGCGCGACGTCGACCTGACCGTGGAGCCCGGCCAGGTGGTCTCGCTGATCGGAGAGAGCGGGAGCGGCAAGAGCACGATCGGGAAGATGGTGCTGGGGCTGACCCGGGCCGACGAGGGCCGCATCCTCTTCGAGGGGCGCGACGTCTCCCGCATCAGGGGCTTCGCCGCGCGCAAGGAGTACTACCGCCACGTCCAGGGCGTCTTCCAGGACCCCTTCAGCTCCTTCAACCCGATCTTCAAGGCCGACCGGGTCTTCGAGATGATCCGCTCCTCCTACTTCCCGAAGGTGTCGGACGCCGACTGGCGGGAGCGGGTCCTGGACGCGGTCGGCACGGTCCGGCTGGATCCGGGGAACGTGCTGGACAAGTACCCGCACCAGTTGAGCGGCGGGCAGCTCCAACGGCTGCTCATCGCCCGGGCGTTGTTGTTGGACATCAGGCTGCTGGTGGCCGACGAGATCATCAGCATGTTGGACGCCTCCACCCGGATCGACGTGCTCAATCTGCTGGTGGACCTGAAGGAGCGGGGGCTGGGGGTCCTCTTCGTCACCCACGACCTCTCGCTGGGCAACTACGTGAGCGACCGGACGGTGATCCTGCGCAAGGGCGCCGTCGCGGAGATGGGGCCGACCCGCCGGGTGTTCGAGAACCCGCTGCACCCCTACAGCCGTCACCTGCTCTCGTGCGTGCCCCGGATGGACCGCACCTGGGCGGAGGTGGACGCGGAGCGGGCGGCCCATCCGCCGCCGGAGATCGACCTGCCCACGGTGGCCGAGGGCGACTTCTCCGCCCCGCTGGTCGAGGTCGAGGAGGGGCACTTCGTCGGTATCGACCAGGGCTGACCGCACCACCACACCCCGGTAGGAGAGGAAGAACGATGAGCACGTGGCTCGACCTGCACGACGGCTGGTCCCTGACCCCGGTGGCCCCGACGGGGAGGGCCGCCGACATCGGGACGGTCCCCGCGACCGTTCCGGGGTGCGTCCACACCGATCTGCTCGCCGAAGGTCTGATCGAGGACCCCTATCTCGACGACAACGAGACCCGGCTGGCCTGGATCGGCCGCGGTGACTGGAGGTACACGCGTTCCCTCGCGGGGGAGCGCGCCGCCCTGACCGACGGCGCGGCCGAGCGGATCGACCTGGTCTGCGAGGGCCTGGACACCGTGGCCACGCTCCGCGTCGGCGGTCGGGAGGTCGGGCGGACGTTCGACATGCACCGCTCGTACCGGTTCGACGTCACCGAGGCCCTCGTTCAGGAGGGAGAGGCACCGGGGCTGGACGTGGAGTTCGCCTCGCCCTACCGGTACGCGGAGGAGAACCGGGAGCGGACGGGGCCTCTGCCCGGCGCCTACGACGAGCCCTACCAGTACATCCGTCGGATGGCCTGCGGCTTCGGCTGGGACTGGGGGCCGACGCTGGTCACGGCGGGGATCTGGCAGCCGATCCGGCTGCACGCCTGGTCCACGGCGCGGATCGCCTCGGTCCGGCCCCTGGTCTCGCTCTCCGAGGACCACGCCACCGGGGTGGTCCGGGCCCACGTGGAGGTGGAGCGGACCGACGCCGGACACGACGAGCCGCTCGCCCTGACCGCTTCGATCGCGGGGGAGGAGGTCGCCGCGACGCTCGGCGCGGGGGAGACCACGGCGGTCCTGGAGGCGACCGTGGCCGCCCCCGACCTCTGGTGGCCGCGCGGCCATGGCGATCGGCCGCTGTACGGGCTGAGGGTGACCGTGGCGGTCGGAGACGGCGTCCTCGACACCTGGGAACGTCGGATCGGGTTCCGTCGGGTCGAGGTGAACGAGGAGCCCGACGAGCACGGGACCTCCTTCGCGCTGCGGATCAACGGCCGCGACGTCCTGATCCGGGGCGCCAACTGGATCCCCGACGACACCTTCCCCTCCCGGGTCGACCGTGATCGCTACCGGACACGGATCGACCAGGCCCGCGAGGCCGGGGTGAACCTGCTGCGGGTGTGGGGCGGCGGGATCTACGAGTCCGAGGACTTCTACGAACTGTGCTCCGAGCGGGGCGTGCTGGTCTGGCAGGACTTCCTGTTCGCCTGCGCCGCCTACCCGGAGGACGAGCCCCTGTACTCGGAGGTGGAGGCCGAGGCGCGCGAGGCCGTCACCCGCCTTTCGGCGCACCCGAGCCTGGCGGTGTGGTGCGGCAACAACGAGAACCTCTGGGGACACGAGGACTGGGGTTGGAAGGAGGAGTTGGACGGACGACCCTGGGGTGCCGGCTACTACCTCGACCTGCTGCCCCGGGTGGTGGCCGAACTCGACCCCACCCGCCCCTACCTGCCGGGGAGCCCCTACTCTCCGGGCGAGGGGGTCCACCCCAACGCCCCCGGACACGGTGTCACGCACCTGTGGGACGTGTGGAACGAACGGGACTACACCGTCTACCGCGAGCACGCCCCGCGCTTCGCCGCCGAGTTCGGTTATCAGGCGCCGCCCACGCACGCCACCCTGCGCGCGACGGTGACGGACGAGCCGCTCACCTCGACCTCGCCCGGCGTCCGCCACCACCAGAAGGCCATCGACGGGCAGGACAAACTGGCCCGCGGGCTGGTCGCCCACTTCGGAGACCGGGAATGGGGCTACGACGACTGGCACTACCTGACCCAGGTCAACCAGGCTCGGGCGTTGACGGTGGGGGTCGGCCACTTCCGCTCCACCTGGCCCTACTGCACGGGCACGGTGGTCTGGCAGCTCAACGACTGCTGGCCGGTCACCTCCTGGTCGGCGGTGGACGGCGCCGGTCGCCGCAAACCCCTGTGGTACGCGCTGCGCCGCGTCCACGCGGACCGCGTGTCGGTGGTCCGACCACTCGGAGAGGACGTGGAGGTCGTCCTGGGCAACGACACCGACCTGATGTGGGAGACCGAGGTGACGGTGGCCCGGCGGGAGATCTCCACGGGCGAGGTGCTCTCCTCGGTGACCCGATCGGTACGGGTGGAGCCGCGCGGGGCGCTCCGCGTCCCGGTGCCCGAGGGGGTGGGACGCGCGGGAGACCCGACGGCGGAGGTGTTGACCGTGGACGGGGCCGGAGAACGGGCCTGGTGGTTCTTCTCCAGGGATCGGGATCTGGCCTACCGTAAACCGGAATTCGATGGAGAAACACAGACGTTCGGCTCGGATTTGCGGGTGAAGGTGAGGGCCCGAGTGCTCTTGCGGGATCTGGTCCTGAACGTCGACAGGATCGATCCGGAGGTGGAGGCGGACAGCGCTCTGGTGACCCTGCTACCGGGGGAGTCCCATACCTTCACGGTGCTCGGTGGCGCGGGGCTGGATCCGGAGGCGGTGCTGTCCCCACCCGTTCTGAGGTGCGTCAACGACACCATGGCGACCCCTTCGTGAGCATCTCGTGACCGTCCGGTGATCGCAACGTGAATCACACGCGTTCCCTTCGGCACCCGTCGATATTCCTCGACGCGCCGTGCGGGTTGCCACATCGAAATCCCTCGCCATGTCGTGTGGCTGTGGTACGTTCAAGGGGATTGTTAGTCGTTGAATTTCGCAGTTGGTGTCTTGCCCGCGGAGTTTGTGACCGGCGGGCGGTTTCTCATGGAGTCGGCTCGCGGCAATTTTCGGGCGTGAGTATGCGTCCGTGTACACCGAGCTGAAGGAGAGAACATGGCTCAGGGAACTGTGAAGTGGTTCAACGGCGAGAAGGGCTTCGGCTTCATCTCCCCCGACGACGGTGGCCCCGACGCCTTCGTTCACTACAGCGCCATCCAGGGCACGGGCTTCCGTAACCTGGAGGAGAACCAGCGCGTGGAGTTCGAGATCGTCGCCGGCACCCGCGGCCCGCAGGCCGAGAACGTCGTCGCGATCTAAGACCGCATAGACGTGGTGTCGTCACCCCCGTTCACGGGGGTGTGAACGTCACCTGAACACCCCCGGTGGGCATCGCCCGCCGGGGGTGTTCTCATGTTCGCTGGGGAGTGTTCTTCGGATGCTTTCGTTCGGCATCGGCGGAGCCGATCCTTGGCGAGAGGAAGCCCGGCACCGTGTGAAGCACCGCGCGCGTCAGCGCGACCGTTGAGGGTGGTGGCGGGCGACGGCGCGGGAGGAATGATCCGAAGAACACGATCTAGGACTCCAGCAGCGCGCGGGTGCGCTCACGCACCTCGGGGGTGTCCAGGCCGCGCACGGTCACGGTGGTGCGGCGACGCAGGGCGTCGTCGACGGTCACCGCCCACTCGTGGTCGCGGGCGAACACCACCTGCGCCCACACGTCCGGCCCGTCGGGGTGGATCCGCTCGCCCAGGGCCGGCTCGTCGCGCACCAGCGCGGCGATGTCCATGGCCAGGCTGCCGTAGTGCGAGGCCAGGTGCCGGGCGACCAGCGGGTCGAGCCGGGTGCCGGGCTCGCGGTCGGTGATCAGACGCTGGGCGACCGCGTCGGGGCTGGCCAGGCCGGGCAGCGGGACCGTCCGCAGCGGGTCGGCCATGTCCTCGCCCAGCGGGACCGAGGCCACCTTGCGCAGCTCCTCCAGGACCGTCCGGCCGATGTGCCGGTAGGTGGTCCACTTGCCGCCGGCCACCGAGAGCATGCCGCCCCGGCCCTGGGTGACCACGGTCTCCCGCTTGGCCGAACTGGTGTCGCCGGGTCCGCCGGGCAGCACGCGCAGGCCGGCGAAGGAGTAGGTCATGTGGTCGCGGTCGAGGTAAGGAGCGTCGATGCCCAGGGACGCCTCGGCCAGGATCTGGTCGATGTCGGTGGAGACCACGCCGACCTGGGCCGGGTCGCCCTCATAGGCCTCGTCCGTGGTGCCCAGCAGCAGGTGGCCCTCCCACGGGATGGCGAAGGAGACGCGGTACTTGTCCACGGGGATGGTGAGCGCGGCGCTCCACGGCTCCGGGGTGCGCAGCACCAGGTGGGCGCCCTTGGACAGACGCACGCTGGGGTCGGCGCCCGGGTTCTCCATGCGACGCAGGTGGTCGACCCACGGGCCGGTCGCGTTGAGGACCAGCTTCGCGTCGATCCCGAACTCGTCGCCGGCGATCCGGTCGCGCAGGTCGGCCCCGGTGACCCGGCCGCGCGTGGTGCGCAGCGACCGGACCTCGGCGTGGTTGAGCACGACGGCGCCGGCGTCGACGGCGGCGCGCACCGTCATCACGGCCATGCGGCTGTCGTTCATCTGGTGGTCGCTGTAGGCGGCGACCGACTTCAGGCCGTCGGTGCGCAGGCCCGGGGCCAGGCGGGTGGCCTGGCGCGGGGAGAGCAGGCGTCCCATGCCGTCGCCGAACGCCGACAGGGCCGAGTACAGGAAGACCCCGGCGCCCATCTTGGCGGCGCCGTGCGGGCCGTCGGAGTAGATCGGTACGAGGAAGGGCCGGTGGTTGACCAGGTGCGGGGCGACGTCGGCGGCGAGGGCGCGACGTTCCTTGTGGTTCTCGGCGACCAGTTTCACGTTGCCGGTCTGGAGGTAGCGCAGCCCGCCGTGGACGAGCTTGGAGGAGGCGCTGGAGGTGGCTCCGGCGAAGTCGCCGGCGTCGACCATGGCGACCCTCAGGCCGGCCTGGGTGGCGGTCCAGGCGATGGAGGTGCCCAGGATGCCGCCGCCGATGACGAGGAGGTCGAAGGTGCCCCGCGTGAGTTCCTCGCGTGTGCGTGCCCGGATCACGGGGGCGTCGCTGCGGTGGATGCTGGCGGTCATGGCTGGTGCTCCGTCCGTAGGGGAGGGGTGGCGAGTGCCGCACGTACCTGAACGGACTCCACGTTTCAGGCTGGTGTCACCTGCATAATACGACAATGCCGAACGCCACCCAAGGTCGGCCATACGTTGGCCGGGACCTGCCGGGTATGGGGGTGAACATCACCATCGAGGGTGGTGTGGATGTGACTCCAGAGAACAGAGTGGTCTCAGGGTGTTACTGATGTTCGGCATTGTCGCATGGTGAAGGGGTGAGGGGCTTCGTGAGAGGTCTCTTGTGGGTCGTGCCGGGGTGAACGCCCGAAGTGTCCGACCGGGCCCGGGAATCCAGGGTTTTCGGAACGGGCCTTCCGCTTCCGCGAACGGATTCGCCTCCTGGACTCCGGGTTCTGCCGATCACCCCCTCGGAAGGGGTTCCCGGATCTACGATGAGCCCCATCATGGCCACTAGGTACTCACCCACGATCCGGCGCCGCCGTCTCTCCGCCGAACTCCGGAGGATCAGGCTCAAGGTCCGTAAGACCAGTGAAGAGGTCGCGGTCGCCGCCGGGATGTCCAGGTCCACCTATTCCAACATCGAGTCGGGGGTGAAGAAACGCCCGCGGGTCACCGAGGTCAAGGCGATCCTGGAGGCCTGCGAGGTGCCGCCCGGACGAGAGTACGACGAGATCCTCGACCTGTGTCGACAGTCCCTGGAGCGGGGGTGGTGGACCCGCTACCGCGACGTCCTGGCCCCGCGCTTCGTCGGCTTCGAGACCGAGGCGCGGGCGATCACCACCTGGCAGCCGATCATGATCCCCGGGCTGCTCCAGGTGCCCGAGTACATGAGGGCCAACGCCCTGGCCTGTCTGGCGGGCCCCCAGGAGGTGCGGCGGGCGATCGACGCCCGCATGACCCGCCAGCGCATCCTGGAGGACCAGGACCCGCCCGAACTGTGGGCGATCTTCGACGAGGGCTCCCTCCTGCGGCTGAAGGACCACCCCGAGACCAAACGCGCGCAGGTCGAACACCTGCTGAAGATGGTGAAGCGACCCAACATCACCGTGCAGATGACCCGGGCCGACAAACTCAACCCGGGCTCCGGCGGCTCCTGCGTGCTCCTGGAGTTCCCCGACACCATCGACCCCACCGTCGTCTACCTGGAGACCGCCACCGACGGTATCTACCTGGAGGAGCCCGACGAGGTGGCGCGCTACCAGAATCTGCTCAACCACCTGCGGCTGGTGGCGCTGCGGCCGGGGGAGACCGAGGAGTACCTGCGCGAGGTCCACCTGGACCCGTGAAGAGGGTCCGGATCGGGCGCCGTGAACGCCGAAGGGGCGTCCGGCCACCGCCGGGCGCCCCTTCGTACGAGGACCTCGTGCTCAGGCGCCGAAGTTGGTGAGCTTCCAGATGAAGGCGCCGATCACGCCGCCGATGATCGGGCCCACGACCGGGACCCAGGCGTAGCCCCAGTCCGAGGAGCCCTTGCCCGGGATCGGCAGCAGCGCGTGCGCGATACGCGGACCCAGGTCACGTGCCGGGTTGATGGCGTACCCGGTGGGACCACCGAGGGACAGACCGATCGCGAGGACCAGCAGACCGACGATCAGCGGGGCGAAGCCCATGGCGAACAGCGCCGACAGGTCGGCGTCGCCGGCCGACACCGCACCGGCGTTCTCGCCGATGCCGAGGATGCCCAGGAGCAGCATCGCGGTACCGATGATCTCCGTGGTCAGGTTGGCGATCGGGTTGCGCACGCCCGGCGCGGTGCTGAAGACGCCCAGCTTGGCCTCGGGGTCCTCGGTGGGCTTCCAGTGCGCGTAGTAGGCCAGGAAGACGAGGCAGGCGCCGACGAAGGCACCGGCCATCTGGGCGGCGATGTAGCCGGGCACCTGCGCCCACGGGAACTCGCCGATGCTGGCCAGACCGATCGTGACGGCCGGGTTGATGTGGCCGCCGCTGATGGCGCCGACGACGTAGACGGCCATCGCGACCGCCATACCCCAGCCGAACGTCACCACGATCCAGCCCCCGTTGAGGGCCTTGGAGCGTGCCAGGGAGACACCGGCGACGACACCGCCGCCGAGAAGGATCAGGATCGCCGTTCCGAGGAACTCTGCCAGATAGACCATGGGGACCTCCGCCCCCTACGGGGCAGCCGGGTCACGGGTGGGCCCGTACCGCGAGCGGGGTCCGGTCGGGCCTCGCCGTCACGTGGACGTTGTCGGGCGCACCCGTCACGGGTGGACGGGGTCGGGCACCCGTCGGGGGTGCCCCGAACCGTGTTCCGAGACCCCCGGTGGTCGTCCGGGAGCCCCGGGACACGGTCGTGTGCGGGGTGGTGGGGCGGTGGTTACGCCTGGTCCTCGTGCTCCACCCAGTCGAGGGTGCGGCGCACGGCCTTGTTCCAGTTGTGGTACTCGCGGTCGCGGACCTCGGCTGGCATCTTCGGGTTCCACTCGGCGGCCTTGTGCCAGTTGGCCCGCAGGGTCTCGATGTCGGGCCAGTAGCCCACGGCCAGACCGGCGGCGTAGGCGGCGCCCAGACAGGTGGTCTCGGCGACCATCGGCCGGACGACCTCGGCGTCGAGCACGTCGGACAGGATCTGCATGAGCAGGTTGTCCGCGGTCATGCCGCCGTCGACCTTGAGCGTGGTCAGGTCGATCCGCGCGTCGGCGTTCATCGCGTCGACGACCTCGCGGGTCTGCCAGGCCGAGGCCTCCAGGACCGCGCGGGCGATGTGGCCCTTGTTCACGTAGCCGGTCAGACCGGCGATGACGCCTCGGGCGTCGCTGCGCCAGTGCGGGGCGAACAGGCCGGAGAAGGCCGGGACGATGTAGCAGCCGCCGTTGTCGTCGACCGTGCGCGCCAGCGTCTCGATCTCCGGGGCGCTGCTGATCAGGCCGAGGTTGTCTCGCAGCCACTGCACCAGCGAACCGGTGACCGCGATGGAGCCCTCCAGGGCGTACACGGCGGGGGCGTCGCCGATCTTGTAGCCCAGGGTGGTGAGGAGGCCGTTGTTGGAGGTGACGGGCTCGGTGCCGGTGTTCATCACCAGGAAGGTGCCGGTGCCGTAGGTGCCCTTGACGTCGCCCGGGTCGAAGCAGGTCTGGCCGAACAGCGCCGCGTGCTGGTCGCCGAGCGAGGAGGCGACCGGGACCCCGGCCAGGTAGCCGTCCGACTCGCCATAGACCTCGGAGGAGGAACGGATCTCGGGGAGCAGGCTCCTCGGGATGTCCATGGCGGCCAGGATCTCCTCGTCCCAGGCCAGCGTCTCCAGGTTCATCAGCATGGTGCGGCTGGCGTTGGTCACGTCGGTGACGTGCCGGCCGGTCATCTTCCAGATGAGCCAGGTGTCCATGGTGCCGAACATCAGCTCGCCGCGGTCGGCGCGCTCGCGGACGCCCTCGACGTTGTCGAGCAGCCAGCGGATCTTGGGGCCGGAGAAGTAGGTGGCCAGCGGCAGGCCGCACTTGGCGCGGAAGCGGTCCTGGCCCTCCTGAGCGCCCAGTTCGCGGACCAGGTCGTCGGTGCGGGTGTCCTGCCAGACGATCGCGTTGTAGACGGGCTCGCCGGTCTCGCGGTCCCACAGCAGGGTGGTCTCACGCTGGTTGGTGATACCGATGGCGGCGATCTGGTCGGGGGTGATGTCGCTCTTGCGGAGCGAGTCCTGCACCACCGCCTCGACGTTGGTCCAGATCTCCAGGGCATCGTGTTCGACCCACCCCGGCTTGGGGAAGATCTGTCGGTGCTCGCGTTGATCCACCGAGACGATGCGACCGTCCCGGTCGAAGAGGATGCAGCGACTCGACGTGGTTCCCTGGTCGATCGCGGCGACGTACTGCTGGCTCATCGGTCTCGCCTTCAGGTGACGTGTCTGGGGACGGGGGGTTGTACACAGCGTGGTGGGCGGTATTCACCGCACGATGTACGACATTGACGTATGAATAGGCGTTAGTTTCGACTGTTCTTCCTGTTCATGTCAAGAGCGTGTGACGCAATCGTGTCGCCTGGATCACACTCCCTTGGCCCACTGTCTCAAGGGAGTGCGGGCACGCGAAGAGCACCACTCCGGGCATGACCCCGAGGTGGTGCGGGTTTTGCGTCACCGAACCCTGCGGCGGAGGGTCAGTAGGGAGTGGCGCCGAGGTCGCGGGAGACGGCGCGGGCGGCGTCGCGCACGTACGAGACCTGCTCCATGTCGGGGTTCCCGGAGGCGTCGCGCAGCCGCTCGACCGCGCCGCGCACCCCGATCGCGCCCACGGTGACCCCGCGTCGGTCGCGGATCGGCGCGGCGATCGACACCTCGCCGTCGACCAGTTCCTCGGCCTCCCAGCCCCAGCCGTTCTCCCGGATCCCGTCCAGCTGCCGTTCCACGGCCGCCATCGACGTCACCGTGTGCCGGGTGAAGGAGGTGAGCTCCACGGGGGCGTCGGTCTCCACCGAGGAGACCTCCTCCGGGACCGCCAAGGGGTCGAAGGCCATCAGGACCTTGCCCAACGCCGTCGCGTGCAGGGGCAGCAGGGTGCCCACGTCCAGGGTCTGGCGGGTGGAGTCGGGGCGGAAGACGTGGTGCACCACCAGGACCTGATGCTTGTGCAGTGTGCCGATCCGCACACTCTCACCGCTCCGGGAAGCGAGGGTGTCCGCCCAGTTCAGGGCGCGGGTGCGCAGTTCGTTGCCGTCCAGGTAACGGGTGCCCAGGCTCAGCATGCCCCCGCCCAACCGGTAGCGGCCCGACTCGGGGTCCTGCTCCACGAACCCCACGTGCTGGAGGGTGCGCAGGATGCCCAGGACCGTGCCCTTGGGCAGTTCCAGGGAGCGTGAGATCTCGGCCAGGCTCAGTCCCCGGGCGCCACTGGCCAGGAGCCGCAGGATCGCGGCGGCGCGTTCGATGGACTGGATTCTTCCCGGCATTGCGGTGCTACCACTCTCTAGTACGACAATGTCATACGCCAAATGCTACTACGCGATGTGACGCTCGACACCGATCGGATCCCGGGACCCACGCGCGTACGGCGAAGTCTACCGACGGGCCACCGCCCTGACCTGGGATCTCGCCCGTCGTCACAACCGGGACACGGCACGGGTGATCGCCTCGGCGGCCTTCTCGACGTCGCTGTCGGTGACCTCCAGGCTCAGCACCATCCGGATCCGATCGCCGCCGCCCAGCGCACGCACGCCCTCCTCGGCGAAGGCCTCCGCGTAACGCGCGGCCTCGCCCTCGGCGGTGGTCAGCAGCACCATATTGGTCCGCGCCACCGCCTCCAGCCCCGGCAGACCGCTCAGCCGCTCGGCCAACACGGCGGCCCGCGCGTGGTCCTCCGCCAGCCGCTCCCGGTGATGGCGCAGCGCGTGCAGGGCGCCCGCCGCGATGATCCCCGCCTGGCGCATCCCCGCGCCCAACAGCTTGCGGCCCCGCCGGGCCCGCCGGATCGTGTCCACGTCGCCCACCAGGGCCGACCCCACCGGGGCGCCCAGGCCTTTGGAGAAGCACACCGACACCGTGTCGAAGCCCTCCGCCACACGGGCCGGGTCCACCCCCAGCTCGATGGCGGCGTTCCACAGCCGGGCCCCGTCCAGATGGGCGAGCAGACCGTGTTCATGGGCGAAGTCCGTCACCCGACGCTGCTCCTCCAACGGCACGACCCGGCCGGTGAAGGTGTTCTCCAGCCACAGCAGCGCCGGATCGGCCCGGTGCACGTCTCCCAGGCCGGTGATCCACTTCTCCAGCAGCTCCTGCGGCGGGAACGGATCGCCCGAGTACAGGCGGGGGAGCACACGGGACAGGACCACGGCCGCGCCCTGCTCGTCGCCGATCAGATGGTGGTGTTCGTGCGCCCACACCTCCTCGCCGCTGCGGGTCGACACGTACAGCCCCAACTGGTTGGCCATGTGGCCGGAGGGGACGTACAGGGCGGCCTCCCGGCCCAACAGGGCGGCCGTCTCCTCCTCCAGCGCACGGACCGTGGGGTCCTCGCCCCACACGTCGTCGCCGACCTCCGCGCTCGCCATCGCCCGGCGCATCTCCTCGGTCGGGCGGGTCAGGGTGTCCGAACGCAGGTCGATCATGGGTGCTCCCGAGTGGTGAAGGGGACGTCGGCACGACGATACTGCGCGCGGGTCCCCGGACGGGAGGCCGGGAGGTCAGCCCTCGTCGGTGAGGAACGCCCAGGCGTCCTCCTGGTAGCCGCCCTGCTCCAGGTACCAGGAGTCCAGCTCACGGGTCGAATGGTCGCCCAGCGCCAGGAGGATCTCCCGGGCGAAGGCCAGCGGCGCGCTGGGTCCGGCCGTCAGCAGATCGCCGTCGGAGACCACCGGATCGGCGCGGTAGCGGTGCCCGCCCGCGTAACCGGTGGCCAACAGCTCGGCGGGGTCGAGCCCCGTGTGGTCCCGGTAGTCCAACAGGCCCTCCCGGGCCAGGCCCACCGTGGCGGAGCCGATCGCCGCCACCGGGACCCCGGCGTCCAGGAAGATGCCCGCGGCCGAGGCCAGCGGGGCCAGCGAGTCGGGGGAGTCCTCCCACTGAGGGGAACCCACCAACAGGAGCATCGCGCTCTGGGAGGGCTTGAGCCGTGGCAGGGAGATATCGGGCAGGACGGTCAGACCGCCCGCCGTCGTCACCGCGGAGCCGGTGAGACCCACGGTGACGACATCACGGTGTCCGAACTCGTGCGGGCCCGGTCCCGTGCGCACGTGTGCGGTCGCGTGGCCGAACTGCCAGTCGGCCATCTGGTCATGGACGGCGAGGTGCAGGGGGGCGCGCAGGTCAGCGTTCATGGCATGAGGTTGGAGGGTGGGAGGCGGGGGTGTCAATTTACGGAAGCACGACTTCCGGAGTTCGCACCGTGGGCTTCCGGTTTTATTCGTCGTCGCCGCGAAAAAACCGTTCTGCCCGCCCGGAGACCGTGATGAACGAATGCCGGCGGGGGAGAGGGCGGTGGGACCCCTACCCGCGCGCGGCGCGCAGGAACACGGACCACTCGGCGGCGGGGAAGGGGAGATGGCCGGCGTCGGGGTGCTTGGAGTCGCGGATCGCGGCGGCGGAAGGGAGACCGGCGACCTCGACACAGTTCTGGCCTTGGGCACTGTGGCTGCTCTTGCGGAAGTCCGTGGGCAGGTGTGCGACTTCGACGCAGTCCTGCCCACGACCGCTGTAGCTGCTCTTCCGGAAGGTCGTCGGGATCTGAGCGACCTCCACACAGTTCTGGTCTCGGCCGCTGTGGCTGCTCTTCCGGAAGACGAGTGCGCTGTTCACCATGGGCTCTCCTCGGGCTTCAGGGGATTCACGGCGTCTCGTACGGATCGGGCGGGGTGGGGAAAGCCGGTCCTGAGGGTCGCCGCGGCCATCTCCACTCTGATCGACCCTCACGGCCTGTCAAGAGTGCGAGACGGCCACATCACCGTTGAGCCGACCCGGTGATGGCGGAACGGAGGGGCGAGGGCGCAGCAAGGACCCGGGTGGCCTGAGGGCGGTCACCCGGGTGGTCGAACGGCGGGGTCAGCGGGTGAGGGAGGTGGTGAGGAAGGCGGCCCACTCGGTGGTGGAGAAGGTGAGGTGGCCGTTCTCGGGGTGCTTGGAGTCCCGGATCGCGGCGGCGGAGGGGAGGTCGGCGACCTCGACGCAGTTCTGGCCGGCTCCGCTGTAGCTGCTCTTGCGGAAGTCGAGATCTGTCACGTTTCATCCTCTAGAGACGCTGCTACTTCTTGGAGGAAGTCTATGCTCTGAGATGCTGTCAAAGACGCGTTGTGGGCTTCTCGCCAGAGGGCATCGTAGCGTCGTACCTCGTTCTCTTCTTCGAGGAAGAGTCCGGCCGTGGGGATCTCAGCGAAACACACGGTGGGGTCTGTGAGCTCGCTGAACTCCATGATCTGGAAGCCTCCGAGGTTCGCGGCGTGCATCCCTGCGGAGAACGGCAGTACATGGATGGAGATGTTGGGTCGAGTGGCCATGTGAGCAAGATGATCGATCTGTTCACGCATCACTGCGCAGGACCCTGCTGGGCGCCGTAAGGCTGCTTCGTCGATGATCGCTGCGTACTCAGGTGGATAGAAGCGTGCCAGGATGCCTTGTCGCTCCATTCGAGCTTCTACATGGCGTTGGATTTCCGCTTCGGCGTAGGTGTTGGTGCCGGTGAAGACTGCGCGAGTGTACTCCGGAGTCTGTAGCAGCCCAGGAACCACCTGAGCTTCGTAGGTCCTGATGAGCGATGCTTCTACCTCGAACGCCGGTAGCCCCGTGGCCTCAAAGACATCCTTGTACCTGGACCACCACCCCTTCTCCTTCGACTCTCGGGAGAGGCGGTGAAGGGCTTCTCTTGTATCCCGGTCTACCTCGTAGAGGTCGGCGAGTGCGTCGAGATCGCGAGTCCGTGTTCGTCGCGATTCAGCCGTTTCGATTTTGCCAACGGTAGCTCGGGGTACCCCTGAGCTCTTGGCTGCTGCGTCCAAGGTGAGTCCATGCTCCTCTCTCAGACGTCGAAGTTCGAAACCAAGGCGACGCCGACGGATAGTCGGGCTGTAGGGCCGGTGCATAAGGGACAACCTAGCAATTTCTTCTCTGATTCTCAGCTATTCGTTGACAACTGAGAGTCTCAGTTTCACTATGGAGACGTAGCCAGGGCTGCTGCCTTGCAGAAGCTCTCAAGTCCTTCCTGGTCAGGCTATGACCGGCCCGTTCCGTGTGTCACGGGAACCGTGAATCCTCCAACGGGCATCTCGGCTTCACCCCCAACCGTGCTCTGCCATGTCAAGGAGTCTGTTCGTCATGCCTTCGCTCGCTCGTATGCCGGTCCTGCCCGAGGTGACCCTCCCGCTCAACGAGCTGGTCCACCCCTACCAGCGGCACTACTTCACCTGCCGTGCCGATGACGCCTCCTACCGGATCCGCCGCTACGACTTCGGCCCCTCGGGGCGCTTCCTTCCGCTGGTCCGCGCCTACCTGAACACCCTGACCGCCCACCGCGACGACGAGTTCCGGTACCTGTTCACCCTGTTGGGCACCGAACTGGCCACCAACGCCCTCAAACACTCCGACTCCGGGCTGCCCGGCAACACCTACTCCCTGCTGGCCGAACGCCACCGGGACGGCATCACCCTCACCTGCCGGGACGACGGCGACCGCTCGCTCTGGCGCAGCCTCGACCGCCACGAACGCCGCTACCTGGCGCCCGACCCGGGCGGACTCGACCCCGAGAGCGACGCCGGACGCGGTCTGGCGATGGTCGACGCCCTGTCCACCCGCTGGGGTGACGACGGGCGCGCCGGCTACCGCAAGGTGTGGTTCTTCCTGGCCTACGACCTCCGGGACAGCGCTTGGAACCACCTTTAGCCGCAGCTCTTCGCGCCGTGGGACCGGCGTACCCATGAAAAAGGGCTCGGCGAGACGCTGCAACGTCTTCCGAGCCCGAACGAACCCGACTTCCACCCAAGAAAGCAGGATCGATGACGCATCCTATCCCCGCTCCGCGTAATCCGGCCGACCATCGACCGAACTTCTCGGCTCCTTCTCGGGCCCCGGGCCCGGCCTGCGCCTCCTGCGCGCACCGCACCTGTCGCACCCATCGGGCTCAGACCCTGCCTCGCCTGGGCGGACACCGTGCCGAGTTCGCGCACGAGCACGATCAGGCCGCCCGGATCCAGGCGCACCATCCGGGGGTGGTCGTCTGGTTCGGGGAGGCGACCCAGTCGTTCTGGGTGGCGACATCCACCGGGATGATGGAGGCCGAAACCCTCGACCATCTGCTGGCTCTGCTGTGGATCCGTCGGGGTCGCTTCGCCCGGGCCGCATGAACCGAGGGTCGCCCTCGTGAAGAGCGAGGGTGACCCTCTCACCTTCTCGGCCCGCCTGCCGGCTTTTCGTTCGGCTCAAATCGGACAAGAGGTAAATCTACGACATAAAGGTGATGTTCGTTTTCGTGTATCCCCGGGATGACCTCAGGAAATCGGCGTGAGCGATGTGAGCGTTCGGCCCCCGCGTGAGGGTCGAAAGCGCCAGTATGAGCCGTACGCATACGGCTGCCTCGTCCAGGGGGATCACATGAACAAGAGCGAGATCATCGACAACATCGCGGCCTCGGCCGACATACCCAAGGCCGTCGCCGGCAAGGCCTTGGACGCGTTCGTCGACTCGGTGACCGGGGCCCTTCGACAGGGCGACGACGTGGTCCTCGTCGGCTTCGGCACCTTCAGCGTCAAGGAGCGTGCTGAGCGGACCGGCCGCAACCCCTCCACGGGTGCCGCCATCAAGATCCCCGCGGCGAAGGTGCCCTCCTTCAAGGCGGGCAAGGGCCTCAAGGACGCCGTCAACTAGGTCGTGTTTTTTGGATCATTCCGCGCTCGCGTGGCCGGGCTTCCTCTCGCGGCGCCGACATCACTCGGACAGCCAAACCCGGGCTGACCTTCGCTCGTCGTCTGGCGAGAGATCGCCCGGCGGCCGCTCGCCGAGGATCGGCTCCGCCGATGCCCAGCGAAAGCATCCAAAAAACACTCCCTAGAGGGCGTACCCGTTCCCCGCACCCGTGGAGATGGCCCGATCGTTCAGCCGGACGGAGAGCAAGCGGGTGCCTGTTCCTCGCGCATGCGGGGATGGCCGGGGAAGGACGAGGTCGGACGGCGCCCGCTCACTCCCGCCGCGCGCCGTCCGGCCCACGGCCACCGCTTTACGGGTGGTCCGGTGCTCGCACGTCCTGCTGCCGGAGGGCGAACCGTCCGAAGAGCGTAGGTCGACCCGTCTCAGCTCCGCGCCGCCGGACGGCCCACTCCGTACAGGTACAGCAACGCCGTCATCGTCGTGCCGCTGACCAGCTTCCGTTCCGCCACGAGTTTCGGGACATCGGCGAGAGGCACCCACTCGATACGCTCGGATTCCCAGTCCTCCAGGGGATCACCGATGTGCTCGGCGGAGTCGGCGAAGAAGATGTGGTGCTCCGAGTCCGAGATCCCCGGAGTCGGCTGGACGTACACCAGCGGGTACAGAGGCCCCGGACGCCAGCCCGTTTCCTCCTCCACCTCGCGAGCCGACGCCTCCTCGGGGGCCTCACCGTCGTCGATACCGCCGATGGGGATCTCGTAGCCCCAGGTATCGGTGATGAACCGGTGCCGCCACTCCAACAACACGGCGCCGTGATCGTTCATCACGACCGCGCCGGCCCCGGGCGAGGAGCGTATGAGCCGGTGCTCCAGGTGACGGCCACCGCTGATCTCCACGTCCGCGACCCGAATGTCCAGCCACCGGTCCCGGTAGAGCTCTTCCTCGGAGTGGACGGTCCAGCGCACGGCTACTCCCCGACATCGGCGACACGTGCCCCCACCCAACCACAGCCCTCGAATGGGAGATCCTCAGCGCACCCATCCCCTAGGGCGGCCGGTCCTGGAGAGTCCCGCCGCGTAGCCCCCGGCCTTACGGGAGGCGGGGTGCCCTTCGCCTCCGCATTCCATGAGGGGCTCCGGGCCGGAAGCGACCGGTGGGCGGTTCTCTCCCGCGTGCCCGCCGGCCGTCATGGATATTCGATTGCCCCGCCCCTCGGGGCGGGCGAGGATCGTGGAAAACGTGCGTCACCGGAGACAAAAGGGCTCCTTCCGGGGACGTTCACCACCCGACCCACGGAACCACTACCGAGGAGAGACGAAGATCGACCCCCGCCTCGCGGGCCGGACCGTGCTGGTCACCGGCGGTTCTGGGAACGTCGGCGCGGCCATCGCCCGCGCGTTCGCCGCGCAGGGCGCACGCGTGGCGATCCACTACCTGGCCCAGGACCCGTCCAGCCCGGCCGGCATCGAATGGGCTCATGTCACCCCGGCCGAGGGTGAGGCGGCGCGGCTCGCGGAAGAGCTCGGCAACGGCTCCTTCGCGGTCAGCGCCGACCTCTCCGAACCGGAGGGTCCGGTCCGGTTGCTGCGAGAGGTCGTCGAGGGGGCCGGGGCGATCAACGTCCTGGTCAACAACGCGGCCCACTGCGAGTTGCCGAATGACATCGACACCCTGACCCACGCCTCGTTGGAGCGTCATTATCGAGTGAACGCCATCGCCCCCGCGGTCCTCACGGCCGAAGCGGTCCGGCTCCGTCGAGGCGACACCCCTTTGTGCGTCGTCAACATCACGACCGACGCCGCCCGTGCCTTCCCGGGGCAGACCGGCTACGGAACCTCCAAGGGCGCGCTGGAGGCACTCACCCGTTCCACGGCGCTGGACCTGGCGGCGCGTGGTGTGCGCGTGAACGCCATCGCGCCCGGCCCTGTCCAGACCGGCTGGATGGATGACGATATCCTCGCCCGTGTGGAGGAGATCGTGCCGATGGGCCGTGCCGGAGATCCGGAGGACATCGCCGACGCCGTGGTCTATCTGGCCTCTCATCAGGCACGATGGGTGACCGGTCAGGTTCTTCAGGTCGCCGGCGGGCACGCGTTGTGACCGCCCTCGGGTACTGAATCCCAGTGAGAGGTCCGAACGTTCATTCGTCGGACCCCTCCTTCGGTACCGGTGCCCTTGCCTACTTCGCGCTCATCCTGCCCTGGAACCTGTCCAGGACGGCCGGGGTCTTGTACAGGCCGTACGGGTCGTCCCGCTCGTCGGGGCCGCTGAAGTTCACGGAGTCGGCGGCCCTGTAGTGGTCGTCCTCCGGCGGGAACCGGGTGATCAGGCCGTCGAGGAGCAGCGGCGTGTCCGCCTCGAACTCGACGGTGCCGTCCTTCGTGTGGACCCTGGCCTTGAGGAGCAGGAGGCTCCGGTGCATGAACCGGGGCGGCGATATCTGCTCCACCAGTAGACGGCTCTCGAACTCGGAGGCTCCGCCGGCGAGGTCGAGGGAGACATGGTGGGCCCCGTCGCGTTCGCCCTTCAGGGACAGAGAGTCCGTCCTGAGGCGGATGTAGCTCTCGGGGTCATCGGGATCGTTGTTCTCTCCCAGGTCCTCGGGGACGGCTTCGACCGTCTGGCGTACCTCGCCTTCGAAGTCGAGGTACATCCATGTGTCGAGGTAGGAGAAGGCGACGTCTTCGGCGCGCAGGGTGTAGACGATCTCGTCGCCGACGGAGGGCAGCATGAGGGATCCTTCCGATCTTGAGAGGAGCGTCGGCCGTCGGGGTCACGGCCGCGCGAGTGCTCAGAGTATCGATATGGCTCCTCTTTGTGATCATCCTGTGCTCTGCCCCTGCTAGGAGATCGGTACGAGAGGGGGCGACACCGTCGAAAAGGAACCCGATCACGGTGCCGGACCGGCCGCCCCGAAACCCTCGCGACGACCGGTCCGGATCACGTTCCCTCGCTACGCCTCCGCGGAGGGATCCTTCAACACCCCGGAGGCCTTCAACAGCCTGCCCTCGCGGGTGGTGAGGTAGACCAGGTCCTCGTCACGGTCCAGGGCGACGCCGCAGATCGAGCCGATGCCGTCGACCACCACGCGCTGGTGCCCTTTGGCCGCACCTTCGGCCAGCACGATCTCGTGCAACCGGCTGCCACCCGGGTCGGAGACATAGGCGGTGCTCTCTCCGTCCAACGCCACACGAACGCTCTGCCCCAGAGCCGAGGCCACCTCCCGCGGAGGTTCCTCGCCCTCCGCCGCCAGGTCGATCTCGTAGAACTCGCCTCTGCCGTGCTGGCCGACGTAGGCCTTGTCCCCGACCAGCGCCACCCCGGCGGCGTTCCGCACCGGCCAGCTGCGGCGCTGTTCGGCGGACCCGCCGCTCAGATCCAGTTCGACCAGCTTTCCGGCCGAGTAGTCGCTCACGTAGATCCTGTGGTTCGGCAGGTCCAGCGCCACACCGTAGGCCCGGATCTTCTCGGCGACCACGACCGGAGCGGCCGAGGGGTCTGACAGATCCACCGTGAGCAGGCGTCCGCCGTAGTCGGTGACGTAGGCCTTGCCCCCGGCCTTGTCCAGGGCCACGTCGTTGGTGTCGCCCAGGTTCTCCGCGATCCGTTCCACGGCCCCGCTGTCGAGGTCCACCTTGTACAGCCGCCCCCGGTTGCCTCCGGGGCGTTCGACGACGTAGGCCTTCCGGTTCTCCAGGTCCAGGGCCAGCCCCTCGGCCGTGCCCAGGCCGGTGGCGATCTCGACGGGTGCGGCCCTCGGCGCCACCGGCTCCGTGGCGTCCTCCTTGTGGAGGGGGTGGTGCTTCTCCTCGAACACGAGGTTCTCCAGCTCGAAGACCTCGTGCTCACCGGCCAGGGTGGAGACGACCTCGGCCTCGCCCTTCTGCATGAAGGGCTTGCCGTCGTCGGTCAGGTCGAAGGATTCCGTGTCCGGGCCGGTCTCGCCGAGCTTCCAGGCGAGCACCCTGGAGTATTTCGGCTCCTTGGCCTGTGGACCGTTCGGTTCGACCTCCTTGACCTCGACCGGTTCGGGGTAGTGCAGCGCGACCCAGCCGCCGAAGGAGATGGGGAACTCGTAGTCGAACCTCCGCACCTGGCGCCGCTGCGTGGCCAGGACGTCGACCCGACTGCCGACCTCGCCGTTCAGCGTCGACGACGTCTTGAACCCGGTGGTCAGCGAACCACTGACCGAGCCGGTGATCCCGAGCATGAGCTGGGCCGACAGCTCTCCGGTGCCCGTCGCGGTGCTCGTGGCCGTGGTCGTGCTCGTCGACTGGGACTGGGACTCCATGTCGACACCCTGGTTGTCCTTGCTGTTCTTCAGGGTGGTCTTCTGGGAGTTGGTCATCGCCATGCTCTTCTGCAACTGCTGCTGTAGAGAGGCGGTGGTCTTCGCGCCGAAGGTGAGCTGCACCTGTCCTTGGAGCGACCAGCTGATGGTGTTCGAGATCGAGAACTCGACCGTGTGCGACCACGTCGTGGGGGTGGGGTCGGTCCGGTTGATGTAGGTCTGCTTGGAGACGACGTCGGGCGGCGGCTGCGTGATGTCGCCGCGCTCCTCGACCAGGGGCACGCCCACCGTCATATAGGCGCGCCACCCGCGTTGATGGGCGGTCTCCTCGCGGGTGGGGAAATCGCCGAACCTTCCCTTGTTGAGGGAGAAGCCGGTGGGATAGACGTAGCGGTCCTTACCGTCGGACGTCCTCTTCTCGGCCTTGCGCTTCAGCTTCTCCTTGTCCCTCTCCAGAATGACGGGGGCCTTGGCGGCGATATCGAGTTCCTTCAGATTCCTTCCCGTCAACGGGTGGCGGATGAACCGTTCGCCCAGGTGAGTCGTGCTCACATGGTTCTTCGTGGGGCCGCCCATGTTCTTCGTCCTCCTCGTATGTGGAACTCGGGGTCTTCGCTATCGGAATCGGAGGGTGCGGTGGGAGAACCGCCCATGGGGTCATTCCTTCGGAGGTTTACGGTCGAACCCCTGCACGTTCTTCGTCGATTCGTAGTTGTCGTTCTTCAGTCGCTCCCGCTCCTCCGCGTCGATATCGGGCCGGTCCTTCTCGTCGATCTCCACCTCGACGTCCTCGAACGCCTTGTCCTTGGCGCCGGAGGCCATATCGCTCGTCGAGGCGGGGTCCTCACTGGCGTCCTGCTGTGTGGAGGCGGCCGTCTGCGTGTTCTGGAACAGGGGGGTGACGAAGCCGTTCAGGATCGCCAGTGCCTCGGGCGAGGTCTCGCGCACGAGCTTGGGGTCGCGCTCGACCTCGGGGATCCCTTCGAGGAGTTCGGGGTCGACCCCCTCCCACTCGGGGCGGGCGCCGGGGATCTTCTCGTGCACGTTCCGAGAGGACTCCTCGGCGGCTCGGGCCTCGTTCTCTCCATTGCCGAAGATGTTCTTGAAGGTCATGTCCCTGCCTTCGCTCCGTTTCGGATCTCGGGGGTCGGATTCTTTTGCGAGGTTCTTCGATTAATGGCTCTCCTTCGCTCTTCGGGCATGGGTGCGGACCGGCCGTTATCGCTCGGGTGGGCGCGGTTTTCCTGAAAAAGGCAAGGGGGTGCCAGAGGAAGGGCGCCTTCGCCCGGAAGAGGTCAGTGGTCGGGGGTGAGGGGTTTCAGGGGCGCGTCATGTTCGCCGAGGGAGGCCATGCGCCATGTTCCGTGCGGGGGTGTTCGCGGCTCCTTCCGCCATGGGACGAGAGGTGACGGATCCGCGTCCGTCCATACCCCCATGGTGAAGGATTCACTCGGGTTCGGCATGCGGTTTCCCGGTTAAAGTCGGGGAATCTCGCAAGTGGTCTGGAAAGTCTGAAATAAGACACTCGCCCAGAAAGTTCTTCTCTGGGGCCGCGTGGGAATTTCAGCGGTTCGATTCGAAATCGGGAAGCGCCGATCCTGGAATTCAGATCGGAGCGGTATGGCGATGAGGGGATGCGCGCGGGGGACGGGTGCCGAGGCAGGACGGGCCGACCTGGCGCGGGCGATGCTGGACGTGCTGGAGGACCCCACCGCCGTGCGGAGCACGGTCGCGGTGGCCGGGTAGGAGGGGAGGGCCCTTACCCCAAGGCCTCGTTCAGACTGTTCTCCAGCCTCCCGAACATCAGATCCGGACTGTCACCCCACTGGCCGAGGTGCTCCATGAGCTCACCATCGATGAGCAGGCTCTCGTCGAGATCCTCGAGGGCGACCGGTGACTCCTCATCGTCGATCAGCGCTCGCGCGGCGGCCAGGTACAGGCGGCCACGCCCCTCCCGCGGCAGAGGATCGAAGAGAACGATCTCCTTCGGAGCGGCCTCCGAGTCCTGGAGCGGTGCCTCCAGATGGGAGGACAGCTCCGGGACCTGGGACCAAGGCGCGACCTCGGCCGGTATGGAGCCCGTTCGCGCGTCGATGAACAGGGAGTCCCCGATGGTGCCCTCGCCGAACAGGAGGGTCAGAGAGTCCCCGTCGACACCGGTCACCTGCTCAGAGGAGAGTGAATGGAGCCGGGGCGGCTCGGCCCCTTCCCAACGCTGTTCCCAGAACACCGTTCCGCTCTCGGTGCGCAACGCGCGTACATGGGCGGCGTCCTCGCCCTCGCAGCCGTGGGCCGAGAGCACGGTCGAAGTGTGGGAGGCCAACGCGATCTCTCGGGCTCTACCCTCCTCGCAGGCCTCATCGAGGTCCACGGTCCAGTCCGGTTCCTTGAACGGGGGAGTGCTCACCTCCACCAGTCCGTCCGCGAGGGTCACCTGTTGCTCTTCAGCGGCGAGTCGTATCTCGGCCGTTTCCTCCAGAGCGTCGACGGTCTCCGAGACCGAGACACGGCCCCGTGCGGTGTCCACCAGGAGAAGCCGTTCCCTGCCGAAGGGCCCGATGTCGTCCCGGTGCCGGACCAGGAGAACGTCGCCGCCGGGTGAGAGCGCCGTGGCCACGACCTCCCCGGGAAGGTCGTGCCGCCAGACCCGCCGTACCGGATCCACCCCGTAGGAGATCACCGTCTCAGTGAAGACCACGACGACCCCGTGGCGGGAGATCGACGTGTCCTGGACCGGGCCGTGGCCGTCCTCCTCGGCGTAGGTGACGACCGCGTCCAGGTCCTCCCGGGTCCAGGCGGGGTGTGTACCGCTCGACGCCGACTCGCTGAACCTCGGCTCGACGGGGGGAGCGCATCCGACGACGAGAACGATCGAGAGCCCCAGGGCCAGGGCCGGCAGACGAGACATACGGGGGAGACCTTCGGCGTCGGGGGATCGTACGGCGAGCAGCCTGACGATCACGGATATGGGGCGGGGGAGCGCTCTCCCCGGGGCCCGTCAGCGATCGAGGTCCTCCCACGGTGAGCCCTGCTCGGCCACCACCTCGGTGAGCAGGTCGTGCAGCCGCGCGCTCTGGAGATCCACACCGGTGTCCCACCCCTGGAGGGTGTCGGGAAGCGCCCCGTCGACCAGGAGACCCGCCTCTTCGAGGGCCTCCGGATCGATCGTCCCCCGCTCCAGGAGGAGCCCGGCGATCTCCAGGGCGAACCGGTTCCGGGCGTCCTGGGGGTCCTCGATCAGGAGAAGACGGGCCGGCGCTCGGCCCTCCTCCACCCGAGGAGGCAGGTAGTCGGCCTCGCCCAGGACGTCACCGAGGTCCAGATAGCCCTGGGTCCACTCGCCGTCCAACAGTCGCTCCACCGGATCGTCGGCGCCGCCCGGGATCGTCGTGGGCGTGAGAGCGAGCAGTTCGGGCGTCTCGGTGCCGGGCCAGGAACGGCTCTCCAACACCGTGCCGGTGCCGGCGGACAACTCCACCGACCGCACCTCGTCCCCGCAGACACCCACCACGGTCACCCGTGCCCCCACGGCCGCGACCTCGATGCTCTCGCAGCCCAGGACGTGGCTCCACAGTTCCCGGTCCTTGCCCAGCGACCTGGCCTCGATCCGTCCGTCGTCGGAGAGCACGATCCTGGCCTCGGCCGTCAGTACGGACACCACGTCCCGAGGGGCCTCCGCGGTCCAGTGCGCGTCGACGACCTTCCCGGTGTCGGCTTCGAGCACGAGCCATCGCGTGCGACCGGACAGCAGGGCCGAGCCCTCGTAGGCCACCACCACCCGTTCCCTGTCCGCGGTCACCCCGGCGGCCGTCGCCCCGCCCAGGTCGTGTCGGCTCCACACCTCGACGACGGGGGCGGTGCCGAACAAGGCGACCCCCTCGTCGAAGACCACCAGCACACCGTCGTTCGTGGTCGAGAGCTCCCGCACCGGACCTCGAGGATCGTCCTCCAGGAGTTCGACCACCGCGTCCGCGTCGCCCGGGATCAGCCACTCCGGAACCTCATGGCCCGACGACTCGAACTTCCCGGCCAGATAGGCCGGCAACACCCCCAGGGCGACTCCGAGAAGGGCGACGAGAAGAACGGTGACGGCGATGAACGAGGGGATCGTGAACTTCGAGGTCATATCCAGGGGTTCCAGGGTGCTCTGTTCCAGGGGCTTCGGGTCTTGGCCCCGGCCTTCGTCCCTCCGGCCGGGATGCGCTGTCGTGGTTCGGATCCGCGATGATCGGTCAGCCGATTCCGATCAGGTGCTGCGTGACGGAGGCGCGTTCACCGACCACCACGGCCCCGGGGACCACGGTCAGACCGGGAGGGGCGCCCAGCCTGTACGGGGAACCCTCACCGTCGCTCGAGCCTCCACGCAGGTCGAAGCCAAGCGGGATGCTCTCGATCGTGCCGTCGTCCCAGGAGATCGCCTCCAAGGTGACCGGACCCCGCTCCAGGGAGTCCTCCACCAGGTAGTCCAACCGGATGATCTGATCACCCAGATCGACGGGCGCGACGACATCCCTCTCCGCGGGCCGACCGGTGACGTCGACCCTCCGCTCCACCTCGCCGGAGAGATCGGTCCAGTGGTAGGACACCGATTCCTCGTCCGTGGAGATGTCGGATCGCAGAACGCCCCGGCTTCCCCTCTCCAGGATCGGATCCCATTCTCCCTCGTCCTCATCGGTGGAGATGGGCTCGCCGGACCCCAGGTCCAGGATCGTCCACCCGAAGCCGGGTGAGAGGAAGGACAGTGAACCGTCCTCCTCGTCGACCTCCATACGGAACCCGAAGTCGGAGACCTCCACCTCATGCCCTTCCCGCCAGAGGGGTTCGCCGTCGGAAGCGTTCACGGCGGTGACGTAGACCCCCACCTCGTTCTCCCCGTCGTCAGGCTCCGAGCCGTCGTAACCGACGCCCAGTAGGAAGACGGTCTCCGATGAAGCCGCCACGTCGACCACCGACATATACGCGTGGTCGTCATCCAGCGTCCAGGCTTGGTCACCGCTCACCAGGTCGTGGGCGACCAGCGCCCCCTCGGCCTCGTCCCAGCGGATCCGATGCTCCCGAGAGAGCACACCGGCGTGTTCGTACCCTTGCACGGGATCCTGGCCGGGATCCTCGATCCCCGTCCGCTCGTACTCGCCCCTCACCCGACCGGTACGGGCGTCCAGGACCACCGTTCGAAGATCGAGCGTCGCCGAACCCGCCTGCGACGAGGGATGATCCAGGACCAACGTTCCACCATCGGGGGTGACGTCGACCTCGGGCGTCGAGGTGTCCGACTCCCGATGACTCCACAACTCCCGACCCTCGCGCCCGTCCAGAACGATGACACCGTCGGTCACCGCCAGAGCGGCCCCCGAGGGCACGGGCAGAACCTCCGCGACCGACAGCCCTTCCGGAGCCGACCACTCCCAGGTCACCTCCGAAACGGAATCGGGCCTCGGATATTCGGGGAAGCCGTCGTCTCCCGAATCATCGCCCGTCTCGACCAGGCCGCATGAGGTTCCCAGGACGATGGCGGAGAGCGCCGCCGGCGCCGCGAATCTCTTCATATCGACCGGACCAATCGAGGAATGTGGACGTCGGTTCGGGCTGGAGGCCCCGCAGGACGGGGCGTCCCGATCGTAGGGGTCTTCTCGCGCGCGACCGAATCCGGCCGTCCGTGAACGGGTATCCACACCTACCCGGCGTCGGGGTGGGCTCGGGCGCGGCGGCGGGCCCGGTAGGCGGCCGCCTTCATGCGGTTGCCGCACTCGTCCATCCCGCACCACGTCCGTCGTGCACCGCGCGAACGGTCGAGGTAGAGGCGGGTGCAGTCGGGTCGCCCGCACTCCTTGAGGGCGATCTCCGGGTCGGCGAGCAGGGCGATGGCGCCGCGCGCCACCTGGGCGAGCGCCTGGGCGAGGGTGCCCGAGACGTGTACCCCCTCGTCGTCGAGTTCGACGGTGGGCGGGGGACCGGCCGCCGTCGTGTTGAGGACCGCGAGGTCGTCGGGGGTGAACGGCCTCTCCGCGATCCGGTCGAGGGCGAGCCGGTAGATCGCCTCGCGCAGTGATAGCGCCGAGGCGAGGCCCTCCGGGTCGGCGGCGACCGCGTCGGGAAGACCCTCACAAGAGGCGACCCATCGTTCCAGGTCGGACGGGGTATTCAGAAGGTCGACGGGGGTGCTGCGACGAGAACCCACGGTGCCCGCCAGGTCGAGGGCCGGGTCGCCGCTCACGAAGGAGAAATTCACGTCACCATCTTGACCGGTTACGGCGCCGATGACAAGATCGTCACCGGTTCGACCGGTGACGCTTCCGCGTAAGGGGACACAGTGACAGAGATCCGCGACATCGACGCCGTCGTCTTCGACGTCCTCGGAACGCTGGTGGACGAACCCGGCGGGCTCCGCGCCCACATCCGCGCGCTGCTGCCGACGGCCGATGACGGAACCGTCGACGAGCTGCTCGCCCTGTGGGGGAGCCACGTCGAGACCGAACAGGCACGCGTCGTCCGGGGGATCCGCCCGTACGCGAACTCCGAGTTCATCGAGGCCGAGGCCGCCCGACGGGTCGCGGACCACGCGGGGATCGACGATCCGGAGGCCGTCGCCCACCTGGTCACGGCCGGCCGGCGTCTGTTCCCCTGGGGCGACTCCGTGGCCGGCCTGGACCGGATCGCCCGGCACTACCCCGTGCTGGGGTTGTCCAACGCGAGCCGGTCCGCCCTCCTACGGCTCGACGCCCACGCGGGGCTGCGCTGGCATCAGGTCCTGTCCGCCGAGGAGGTCCAGGCGTACAAGCCTGCGCCGGAGGTGTACCGGCTCGCCGTCGACGTCGCCGGAAGCCCGGCCGAACGCGTGCTCATGGTGGCCGCCCACGCCTGGGACCTGCGCGGAGCACAGGCGGTGGGGATGCGGACCACCTACGTCCGGCGCCCGGTCGGGGATCCGCCGCAGGACTCCGACACCTTCGACGGACACTTCGAGAACCTCGACGAACTGGCGGCCGCGCTGACCGAGGGGTGACCGGGGCGCCTCGCGCGAAGGGCCGGAAGCGCGGTGCGACACAATGCCGGAATGGCCCACATCGCACTGTTCCACTCGATCCTCGGTCTGCGACCGGTCGAACTCTCCGCCGCCGACCGGCTCCGGAACGCCGGACACGAGGTCGTCGTGCCCGACCTCTTCGGAGGCGAGGTCGCGACCACCCTCGACGAGGGCTTCCGGCTGCTCGACCGGGTCGGCTGGGGGCGGGTGATCGAACGCGCCCGGCGGGCCGTCGAGGGCCTGCCGGCGGAGACCGTGCTCATCGGCGTCTCGATGGGGACGGGCGTGGTCACCGATCTGTGGTCCGAGCGTCCCGACGCCGAGGCCGTCGTCCTGCTGCACGCCGCCGCCGTCCCGCCCGCGTCGGTGCGCCCGGACGCCAGGGTTCAGTTGCACGCCGCCGACCCCGACGACTTCGCGCCTCCGGAGGACGTCGAGGCTCTGCGCGAGGCGGCCCGGGAGAGCGGCGTCGACCTGGAGGTCTTCCGCTATCCGGGAGCCGGGCACTTCTACACCGACCCCACCCTCCCCGACCACGACCCGGAGGCGGCCGAGCCGACCTGGCGCCGGGTGCTGGACCTCCTCGCCTGAGCAGGGCCTCGACGCCGCTCGATCCGTACGGGGGGCGTCCGGAGTAGGACCCTCGTCGGCGTTGTCCTCGAATCGCTTGGGATGTCGCCGTCCGGGAACGATCCCGCCCTTGGTGGTCGTATCGGCTACCGAAGGCACGATCGACCGGAACGAGGAGCGCGGCATGAACTTCACCCAGTGGAACACCCACACGATCGGGTTCGGCCCGGGAGAGGTGACCAAGCGGTTCAGGCGCGGTCATCACGAGGAGTGCGCCCGGGAGTGGCGGGCGCTCACCCTGCTCGCCGAGTACGCGCCGGGTACGGCTCCGACCCCGCTGCGGGCGGATCTGGACGCCGAGGAGCCGGTGGTGGTGATGTCGCGGCTGAACGGTGAGACGCTGCGCGGCCGACCTCTGCGGGAGGAACTGGTCCGGGCGTTCTCCGAGGCGGTGGAGCGGATCCACACCGCGCTTCCCGCCGACGTCCTCGCCGAGGTCGCCCCGCGTCCGTGGCAGGTGGCGACGGCCCTGGAGTCGGTACGAGTCGGGGTCGCCGAGCTGCGTCCTCGTATGGCGCCCCATGTGGCCCGGGTGACGGACGAGGCGTTGAACCGGCTCTCCTACTTTCCGGTCAGGGCCCCGGTCTCCCAGGTGCTGGGGGCCGGGGACGGCAATCTCGCCAACTATCTGTGGGACGGCTCCGGGGTCCTGCGGGTCGACTTCGAGGACTTCGGGCGCAGTGATCGGGCCTTCGAGCTGGCGGAGATCGTCGAGCACGTGGGGAGCTGGGTGGAGCACCCCTTGGACGTGGATCTCTTTCTGAAGGGGTTCTCGCTCACATCGGCGGAGTCCGAACGGCTCGTCGGGTGCCGTCGTCTGCTGGCCCTGGGGTGGCTGTTGCTGTTGTGCCGGGACGCGGAGGGCGTGCGGCGTAACCCGCCGGGGACGGTGGATCGGCAGGCCGAGCGTCTCGCGGCGCTGCTCGACTGATCCTCCGCTCGGGGTCCCGTCGGGTCGCGTTTCGGGATCACAGGTTCTCACGGGGGTGTTCACAGAGGCTCACAAATGGTATTACCATTCTCGGAGCCTGTTTCAAGCGCAGGTCAAGGCGGTGTCACGGCGTGTCCGAGGGCACCGCCGCCCCCGTCCTCACCCCGTCCACCGGAAGGCCCCGGCGTGGAGAACTTCGAACCCGTCTACGGCACGGGTCCCCTCCTAGGGATCGCCGCGGGAGCCATCGCGCTCCTGCTGCTCCTGATCATCCGTTTCCGACTTCACGCGTTCGTCGCCCTCGTCCTGGTCAGCGTGCTCACCGCGCTGGCCGCGGGCATCCCCGTCGACGGGGTGGTGCCCACCCTCCTCGACGGCTTCGGCGGCACCCTGGCCAACGTCGCCCTCCTGGTGGGCCTGGGCGTCATGATCGGCCGCATGGTGGAGATCACCGGCGGCGCCGCCGTCCTGGCCTCCGCCCTGATCAAGGTGTTCGGCGAAAGACGCGCCCCGCTCGCGCTCGGTGTCGCCTCGCTCCTGTTCGGCTTCCCGATCTTCTTCGACGTCGGCCTCGTCGTCATGCTGCCGATCGTCTTCAGCGTCGCCCGACGCGTCGGCGGTTCGGTCCTGCTCTACGCGCTTCCCACGGCCGGCGCCTTCGCCGTGATGCACGCCTTCGTGCCGCCCCACCCGGGTCCGGTCACGGCCGCCGTCGAGATCGGCGCGGACATGGGTCTGACGCTGCTCGTCGGCACCCTGCTGGCCATCCCCACCTGGTACCTGGCCAGCTACCTGTTCGGCCTGTGGGCCGGCAAGCGCTTCGAGTTGCCCGCCCCCGACGACCTCCTGCCCGGCGGCGAGGTGAAGCACGAGGACCCGCCGCGTCTGCTCACCGTCGTGAGCATCCTGCTGCTGCCGATGCTGCTCATCTTCGCCAACACCGGCATGGGCACGGCCGTGGCCACCGGGGCGGTCTCCGAGAGCGCCGTGTGGGTCCAGTCCCTGCGCCTGGTGGGCGAGACGCCCATCGCGCTGCTCATCACCGCCCTCTACACGATGGTCGTGCTCAGCCGGGGCCGCTTCACCCGTCAGCGGGTGGAGGAGATCGTCGGCGGCGCGCTCGGCCCGGTCTGCGGCATCATCCTCATCACCGGCGCCGGCGGCATGTTCGGCGGGGTCCTGCGCACCAGCGGGATCGGCGACGCGCTCGCGGGCAGCCTGGAGTCGACGGGCATGCCGGTGATCGTCGCGGCCTTCATCATCGCGCTGGCCCTGCGGGTGGCGCAGGGGTCGGCCACGGTCGCCATCACCACCTCGGCCGGTCTGATCGCCCCGGCGGTGCAGGCCACCTCGGGGTTGAGCTCCATCGACCTGGCCCTGATCGTGATCGCCATCGCCTCGGGCGCCACCGCCCTGTCGCACGTCAACGACTCCGGGTTCTGGCTGGTCGGCCGCTTCCTGGGAATGGACGTCAAGACCACGCTCAAGACCTGGACGGTCATGGAGACGCTGATCGGCTTCATCGGCTTCGGGCTCGCCTTCGGTCTGTCCCTGGTGCTGTGAACCGGTGGCGGCGATGCGGGGCGACGGTTCAGCGAGGGTCCGGTCCGGGCTCCTTGAGGGCGTCGCTCACCTCGGTCACGATCGAGCGCATCGCCGCCTCGGCCACGTCGGGCAGCCCGTCCCGGACGGCCCGCGCCACCGCCGTGTGCAGGCGCAGCGCCTCCGGGCGGGGGCGGTGCGGCATCAGGTCGTAGGAGGTCCGGCCGATGAGGACCTCGGACACGACCTCGGCCAGGCCGGAGAACATCTCGTTGCCGGACAGGTCCAGGATGTGCCGGTGGAAGGCCACGTCCAGCTCCAGGAAGGTGTCCAGCAGGCCGGCGTCGCCGGTCCGGGTCATCTCCTCGGCCACGTCCACGAGCCGGGCCCGCTCCTCGGGGGAGCCGCGTTCGGCGGCCAGGGCCGCGGCGGCGGGTTCGACGGCGGCGCGCAGTTCGTTGAGGGAGCGGAGTTGGGCCATGCGTCCGGCTCCGGCCAGGCGCCAGCGGATGAGCTGGGGGTCGAAGACGCTCCACTGGGTCTGGGGGCGGACCTTGACTCCGGTGCGGGGGCGGCTGACCACCAGCCCCATCGACTCCAGGACGCGGACGGCCTCGCGGGCCACGGTTCGGGAGACCCCGAAGTCCTGTTCCAGGCCGCTCAGGGTGAAGGTGTGGCCGACGGAGTACTCGCCCGCGGCGATCGCCGGTCCGAGCACCGCCAGCACCCGGTTGTGCAGTGTGCGATGCGTCGTGCCCATCGTCGTTTCCTCGAACTTCCCGGTCTGCCCGTCGCGACGGTGTGGGGCGGGGTCAGGTCGAAGCCTAGCCGGATTGATTGGTAACACTATTTATGGCGGCGTCGCGGGGGCGGCGTGCCGACGGACGGAGAGACCATGCACTTTGTCTTCATGGGGGTGTCGGGCAGCGGTAAGACGAGCGTGGCCGAACGGGTCGCGAACCGTCTCGACCTGCCCTTCGCGGAGGCCGACGCCTTCCATCCCCCGGCCAACATCCGCAAGATGGCGGCCGGAGACCCCCTGACCGACGAGGACCGTCGACCGTGGCTGCGTGAACTGGCCGACTGGATCGGCGCTCACGAGGTGCTCGGCGAGTCCACCGTCATGGCCTGTTCGGCGCTCAAGCGCGACTATCGCGACGTGCTGCGCACCGGTGCCCCCGGCGTGGAGTTCCTGCACATGCACGGACCGGACGAGGTGATCCGGGCGCGGATCGCCGCGCGCAAGGGCCACTTCATGCCGCCCGCGCTGTTGCGCTCCCAGTTGGAGGCGTTGCAGCGGCTCGACCCCGACGAGGCGGGGAGGGAGTTCGACGTACGTTCCGACCTGGATCCCCTCGCCGAGGAGGCCCTGGAGTACGTGCGGGGGCGGCTCGGGTCGGCGGCGGTCTGATCCCCTCGGGCACCGTCGATCGTGGTGGTCACGGCGCGGTGACGGTGGGGCGAGTGTGGCATTGATCCACTTGTGTCCCGAGCCGAGGCACGCGACCCTGTTCGTCATGCAAGACTCCCGAACGTCCCCTCCCTCCGCCTCCCGACCCTTCAGCGTGGTGCCCGCGCCCCGGCAGAGCCTGCTGGCCGCGCGTCACCCTGGAGTGAGGCCCCCGCTGGACGTGCGGCAGACCTGTGTCCTGATGTGCGTGGCCGCCGTGGGGCACCTCCTGACGTCCTACCGCGCCTGGGCGCTCCTGGACGCGGGTGTCCCCGCCGCCGGAACGGCGGACCTGTGGCTGCTGATCTCGTTGTCGGTGCTGGTCGCCCTCGGTCTGGTGGTGTCGGTCTTCGCGTTGCGTCGCGCCGGTCACGCGTTGTGGCGTCTCTCCCGGCTCGGCGCGGTGATCGCCTTCGGGACGGCGCTGTACGCCCTGTACCAGGCGGCGGTGCTCGCCGATACGTGGCTGATGTTGGCGGGCTCGGGTGCGGCCCTGTTGTCCATCACCGTCAACATCGCCCTGCTGAGCACCGGTATCCGCTCCTGGTGCGCCCGCTAGCGTCCGAGGTCTCCGTGTCCGTTCGAAGGGTCCGCCGGCTCGTCCCGGTGGGCCCTTCCGTATGTCCGTGAAGTGTGTTCCCGGTGAGGGTGAAGGCATCTCCTGAGGCCTGGAAAACAGACATCAGGGTATAAAGGTCAATTCATGGGATCATCGGGTCATGCTCTTTTCGGAGGTATTCGAAAACGCATGATTGATCGATCAGGTTTTCCCTCTTCGTTTATGGGAAGGGGCTGGACACTCGGGCGTCGAAATACCACATCGGGTCACGGCACAGAAGTGAAACGGTTGTATTAATACCCAGCCGTCTATCTTCCCAGGGGGAGCGTGCGCGGTCTAAGGTCCACACCATCGTTCCGGGTCTCCAAACCCCCCGTCCCCTGAGGTGGACCATGTTCACGAAGACTCCCCGAAAGCCGCTGGGCCTCTTGGCCGTGGCGGCCTCGCTCACGCTGGTGGCGACAGCCTGCGCGGAGAGCGACCGCGACTCCGCCGGAGGCGACGACCGGCCTTTCGTATTCGCCGCCACGGGTGACATCACCGCACTCGACCCCTTCCTCGCCAGCGACGGCGAGACCTTCCGCTACAGTCGGCAGGTTTTCGACACCCTTCTCGAACACGAATCCGGTGGCACCGAGATCGTCGGCGGACTGGCCGAGGAATGGGAACAGTCCGAGGACGGAACGGTCTGGACCTTCAAACTCCACGACGGGGTGAAGTTCCACGACGGGGACGACCTCGACGCTGAGGCGGTCTGCGCCAACTTCGACCGTTGGCACAACCTGAGCGGCGGATATCAGAGCTCCAACAACTCCTATTACTGGCAGAAGATCTTCGGCGGATTCGCGGAGAACGAGGACGACTCGCTCCCCGAATCGCGCTACGTCTCCTGTGAGGCCCAGGACGAGCTCACCGCCGTCATCGAGGTCACCGAGTACTCCTCGCTCTACCCCGGTGGTTTCAGCCTCGCCGCCTTCGGCATCATGAGCCCCACCACCCTGGAGAACATCGCCGACGCCGAGATCAGCGGCGACGAGGGCAACTTCACCCTGCCCGAGTACACCCAGGTCGCGGGCACCGTCGCCGGTACCGGCCCCTTCACCGTCGAGGACTGGGACCAGGACCAGTCCGAGATCACCCTCAAGCGTTTCGACGACTACTGGGGCGACCCGGCGGGCTTCGAGACGATGCTCCTGCGCACCATCCCGGACGAGAACGCCCGTCGCCAGGCTCTGGAGGCCGGTGACATCCACGGCTACGACCTGGTGGCCCCGGCCGACGTCGGCCCGCTCCAGGAGGCCGGCTTCGAGGTGCCCACCCGAGGCGTCTTCAACGTCCTCTACCTGGCCTACCAGCAGGACGACGAGGCGCTCGCCGACCTCGAGGTCCGTGAGGCCCTCTCCCACGCGGTGAACCGCCAGCGCATCGTCGACACCATCCTCCCCGAGGGCGGCGAGGTCGCCTCGCAGTTCCACCCGGACACCCTCGACGGCTGGTCCCCGGACGTGCGCGAGATCGAGTACGACCCGGAGCTGGCCCGAGAGAAGCTCGCCGACGCCGGCTACGAGGACCTCGAGGTCGAGTTCTGCTACCCGACCGAGGTCACCCGCCCGTACATGCCCGCGCCCAAGGACATCTTCGACGTCATCACCGAGGACCTCCAGGAGGCCGGTGTGACGGTGAACGCCAGCAGCTACGAGTGGGCCGAGTACATCAACCAGACCGACAGCGGCAACTGCCCGCTCTACCTGCTCGGCTGGACCGGCGACTACAACGACGCCTACAACTTCATCGGCACCTGGTTCTCCACCCCCAACAGCGCCTGGGGCCTGGACGAGCCGGAGCTGTTCGACCTGATGGCCGAGGTGAGCACCAACCCGGACGAGGAGGAGCGCATCGCCGGCTACCAGGAGCTCAACGAGATGGTGATGGACGTCCTGCCGGGGCTGCCCATCTCCAGCTCCCCGCCCTCGATCGTCTTCTCCTCGGAGGTCCAGCCCCCGAACGTGAGCCCGCTCACACAGGAGATGTTCGCCGAGGCCTCCTGGAAGTAGACACCCGCCTCCCCGATCCGAGGTGAGGTCATCTCCCGGGCCCGACCGCGTTCGGACGAACCGGTCGGGCCCGGCCCCACGAGGGTCACGACCCTCACGGCCCACGGGTCCCCGTGACCCGTGCCCCTCCCGCGGCGGTGTCCTCGTCGCCTCACCCCCGGGGGACGACCCCTCCCTCCATGCCCGACCCGTCGCGAACCGGCGGGGGACGCCTCGGCGTCCGTTCTCATCACCACTGGCGAAAGGCGGCGAAGGTGCTGCGATTCATCGTCAGGCGACTCCTACAGCTGATCCCGACATTGGGCGGCCTGTCGATCCTGCTGTTCGTCTGGCTCCAAAGACTGCCGGGCGGCCCGGAGTACGCCCTTCTTCCCGACGACGCGACGGCCGAACAGCGCGAGGCGCTGCGCCGTTCACTGGGCCTGGACCAACCGTTCACGGTGCAGTACCTGTCCTTCCTGCGCAGGATCGCGCAGGGCGATCTGGGAACCTCCCTCCAGACCGGACGACCGGTCCTGGACGAGTTCTTCCTCCGGTTCCCGGCCACGTTCGAGCTGGCCGTGAGCGCCATGATCATCGCCGTCACGATCGGCCTGCCGCTGGGCTATCTGGCGGCCCGCCGACGCGGCACCGCGCTGGACTTCGCGGCCGTGGGCGGATCCCTGCTCGGCATCTGCACGCCGGTCTTCTTCCTGGCGTTCATCCTCAAGGTGATCTTCGCCGAGCGCCTGGGCATGTTCCCCTCGGCCTTCCGCCTCTCCCCGGGGCTGAGCCGCACCGACATCACCGGGTTCGTCGTCCTGGACGGCCTCATGACCCGGGAGTGGGACGTGGTCTGGGACGCGCTCGCCCACCTGGTGCTGCCCGGACTGGCCCTGGCCTCCATCCCGCTCGCGGTCATCACCCGTATGACCAGGGCCAGCGTCCTGGAGGTCATGGGCGAGGACTACGTGCGCACCGCCGACGCCAAGGGGCTGCGCCGTAACACCGTGCGCACCCGCCACGTACTGCGCAACGCGCTGCTGCCGGTGGTCACCGCCGTGGGTCTGCTGGCGGGCAGCCTCTTCGCGGGAGCGGTCCTGACCGAGAGCGTCTTCGCCTTCCCGGGCATCGGCTCGTTCGTCTACGCGGCCACCCAGGAACGCGACTATCCGGTCCTGACCGGCTTCATCCTGCTCATCGCCACCATGTACGTGTTCATCAACCTCCTGGTCGACATCTCGTACAGCCTCCTCGATCCGAGAGTGCGGGCCCAGTGATGCCAACGACACCGAGCTCCCAGAACCCCTCCGAGAGCCCCGAGACCCGGGGCGGCGGAGAGGACACCGTGCCCCGAGAGTCCACCGAGGACCGGGTCCCGCTCCACCGGCGCAAGGCGGCCAAGGTCGACCGGCTCGCCGAACTCATGGGCGAACGCTCCGACGACGGCCACGGCGCCGGGGTGTGGCGCGAGGCCTTCCGGCGCATGAGCCGCAGCCCCATGGCCATCAGCGGCGCGGTCATCGTCGCCGTGTTCCTCCTGGTCGCGCTGTTCTCGCCGCTCATCGCCCCCTACAGCCCCACCTCACAGGCCTGGGGCGGCGAGGTCTTCCCCAACCGCAACGAGTTCGTCGGCCCCCGCGCCGAGAACTGGCTGGGCCTGGACCACCTGGGCCGGGACATGTTCTCCCGCATGGTGATCGGCGCCCGCCAGACCCTCATGGTCGGCGTGGTCGCCACCCTCGTCGGGTTCCTGTTCGGCGCCCTGCTCGGCGGCACCGCCGGGGCCTGCTCGGTCCTCGGCGGCCGTTGGGGACGCCAGGTGGACAACGTCATCATGCGCGTCATCGACATGATGCTGGCCCTGCCCACCCTGCTGCTCGCCGTCACCGTCGCCGCGCTCGTCGGCCCCAGCCTCACCACCGTCATGCTGGCGGTGGGTATCGCCCAGGTGCCGATCTTCGCCCGCCTGCTGCGCGGCGCGATGATCTCCCAGGGCAACCGCGAGTACGTGCTGGCCGCCCGGGCCCTGGGCGTGCGCGGACACAAGATCGCGATCTCCCACATCCTGCCCAACTCGATGGGACCGGTGATCGTGCAGTCCACGCTCACCCTGGCGACCGCCATCATCGACGCGGCCGCCCTGTCCTACCTGGGGTTGGGCAACCCGGACGCCTCCTTCCCCGAATGGGGCACGATGCTCTCCGAAGCCCAGAGGTTCCTGTCCACGGCACCCTCTCTGGCCGTCTACCCGGCCCTGGGCATCATCATCACCGCGCTCGGCTTCACCCTCATGGGCGAGTCGCTGCGTGAGGCGCTCGACCCGAAGCTGAGGAATTGACTTTCTCCCCCCTCCTGAGGGAGGGGGGATTCCGACCGTCCCTGCCGGGACGATCCCGGCTCAGCCGGACTGCCTCACAACAGTGGTTTCCTGCTTCGTCGCCGACAGCGGAAGGGAAGACCCTTGCCGACTCACACCAGCTCCACAGGCGTCACCCGCATCGCGGGCTGCGACTCGACCAGCCGCAAGGAGGTTCTTCGCCGCGTTCACATCCCGATCGTGTCGGGTGCGGCAGGCCGGGCACGTCCACGCCCGGGTGTTCAACGCGAGCTTCTTGAGCAGGTACCCGCATTCGGAGCAGGTTTTACTGCTGGGGAACCACCGGTCGATGACAACGAGGATTCGTCCCGCACGTTCGGCTTTGTACTCCAGCTGTCGGCGGAACTCACCGAGTGCGGCGTCCAGCACCGACCGGTTCAGCCCGGCCTTTTGCCGGACCTGCTCGCCTGGTTCGTCAGTGGTGCCCTTCGCCGAGGCGGTCATACCACGCACATTGAGGTCTTCGATGACGATCACGTCGTGCTCGTCTACCAAGCGGGTGGAAGTCCTGTGCAGGAAATCCCGGCGTGCGTCGCGGATCTTCCTGTGCGCGGTAGCGACCTTCTTCTTCGCCTTGCGGTGGTTGGCGGAGCCGCGCTGCTTACGGGCCACCATCCGCTGATAGCGGGCCAGGTTCTTCGCCTTACGCTCCAAGTGTCGCGGGTTGGCGATCTTCTCCCCGGTGGACAGTGTCGCGAAGTCCTTCACTCCGAGGTCGACGCCGACCTCACCGCCGGTCTCCGGTCGGGCTTCAGGGTCGTCGGTCTCCACCGCGAACGTCACGTAGAACCGGCCATCGGGCTCACGGGAGACGATCACCATGGTCGGGTTCAAAGAGGCGAGGTCGACGTCGTCGAACGACCACGCCACACGAAGTGGCGTCTTGTGCTTGGCGAGGAACAGCTCGCCGTTCTTGTTGCGGAACGCGCTGCGGGTGTAGTGCGCCGACTGGCGGCCGTTGCGGTTCTTGAACCGAGGGTACCTGGCACGTCCGGAGAAGAAGTTAGTGAACGCGGTGTGCTGGTGGCGGAGCGTCTGCTGCAACGGTACAGAGGACACCTCGGCCAAGAACGCCAGGTTTTCTCCGCGCTTCCACTCGGTCAGTGCTTGGTCGGTCTGCTTGTAGGAGGTCTTCTCTCCGCGTTGGTCGTAGGCGGCGTGCCGTTCGGCCAACGTCTTGTTCCACACCAGGCGCACGCATCCGAACGTGCGGCCCAGCTGAGCCGCTTGTTCGGAGTCCGGGTAGGCCCGGACCTTGTACGCCGTCCGCATGCTCCAAGTTTTACACCAAGGGAAGGTCATGAGTAAGCAAATTGGGACAGGTGCAGGTGCGCTTCCCGGGTTTCTCCCCGGTTCGAAGGCCGGGGCATCCTCTGAGAGGACCTGGTGACCATGAGTTCCAGCACGCCGCTGTTGGCGGTGGACGAGCTGTCCGTGGTGTTCCGCGGACGCGGGTCCGGTGAGGTACGGGCCGTGGACGGGGTCTCCTTCACCCTGGAGGAGGGCCGGGTCACGGGTCTGGTCGGCGAGTCCGGTTGCGGTAAGAGCGTCACCTCCCTGGCCCTGATGGGGTTGCTCCCGGACCGGGGGGTCGAGGTCGGCGGCAGCGCCGTCATGCGGCTGCCCGACGGCTCCGAGAACCTGCTGAAGGCCTCACGCCGAAGGATGCGCGACCTGCGCGGCTCCCAACTGGCGATGATCTTCCAGGACCCGCTCAGCTCGCTCAACCCGGTGATCCCCATCGGACGCCAGGTCACCGAGATCCTCCAACGTCACCGGGGGATGCGCGGAGCGGCCGCGCGCAAGGAGGCGGCCGACCTGCTGCACCGGGTGGGGATCCCCGACCCCACCCGACGCCTGAGCGAATACCCGCACCAGCTCTCGGGCGGTATGCGCCAGCGCGCGCTCATCGCGATGGGGGTGGCCTGCCGGCCCCGCGTGATGATCGCCGACGAGCCCACCACCGCCCTGGACGTCACCATCCAGGCCCAGATCCTCGAGCTGCTCAAGGACCTGGTCACCGAGGAGGGCACCGCCCTGCTGATGATCACCCACGACCTGGGCGTGGTGGCCGGCATGTGCGACGACATCAACGTCCTGTACGCGGGGCGGGCGGTGGAGACCGCTCAACGGCGTCCCCTGTTCGCCGCCCCCACCCACCCCTACACCGTGGGGCTGCTCGGATCCATCCCGCGGTTGGACTCCCCGCGCGGCGAACCGCTGACCCCCGTACGCGGCTCGGTCAACGACAACATCGCGTGGACGGACGGATGCGCGTTCGCCCCCCGCTGCGACCACTACACGATGGAGTGCCTCCAGGGGCCGCCCCCGCTCGTCCGCCTGGAGAACGGCGACGAGGCGGAGCACGTCCACCGCTGCGTGAACCCCATCGAACACGCCGAGGTGGTGGACCGGACGGTCCTGGACGGCCCGGCCGTGGTCGGTGACGACGAGGAGGAGCGGCGATGAGCCTGCTACAGATCAAGGACCTCAAGGTCCATTTCCCGATCAGGCGCGGGGTGCTCTTCGACCGCACCGTCGGGCACGTCCAGGCGGTCGACGGGGTCTCGCTGGAGATCGAACGGGGCAGCACGTACGGCCTGGTGGGGGAGTCGGGCTGCGGTAAGACCACCCTGGGCCGGGCGGTCCTGCGCCTGAACGAGATCACCGAGGGCGAGGTCTGGTTCGACGGCCGCGACCTGGCGGGGCTGCCCGCCGAGGAGATGCGCCGCGAGCGCGCCAATCTCCAGATGGTCTTCCAGGATCCACTGGGCAGCCTCGACCCGCGCCAGAACATCGGGTCGATCCTCATGGAGGGGCTCCAGACCCACGGGATCGGCGGCCCGTCGAAGGAGGACGTGCCCGAGGGCATCGGGGCCAAGGAGCTCCGGCGCCTGGTCGAGGAGGACCGTCGGGCCCGTGTCGTGGAGGCCCTGGAGCGGGTCGGGCTGTCGGCCAAGGCGCTCAAGCGCTATCCGCACGAGTTCTCGGGTGGTCAGCGTCAGCGCATCGGTATCGCCCGAGCGCTGGTCCTGCGCCCCGACCTCATCATCTGCGACGAGCCGGTCTCGGCGCTGGACGTGTCGATCCAGGCGCAGGTGCTCAACCTTCTGGAGGAGCTCCAGGACGAACTGGGCCTGACCTACCTGGTGATCGCGCACGACCTCGCGGTGGTGCGGCACGTCAGCGACGTCGTCGGCGTCATGTACCTGGGCTCCCTCGTGGAGGAGGCCACCAGTGACGAGCTGTACGCGGCCCCCGCGCACCCCTACACCAGGTCGCTGATGTCGGCGGTGCCGGTTCCGGACCCGACGGTGGAGGACACCCGCGAGCGCATCCTGCTCGCCGGCGACCTCCCCTCGCCCGCGAACCCGCCGTCCGGCTGCCGCTTCCACACGCGCTGCCCCTGGCGCCAGGAGGAGCGCTGCGACACCGAACGCCCCGAACTGCGTCCGCTCCACGGTGAGCAGGGCAGCGGTACCCACCGCGTGGCCTGCCACTACGCGGAGCGGATCCTGTCGGGGGAGATCCGCCCCAGCGCGGAACGCGCCGAACGGATCGTGCACGGCACGGGCTGAACGGCCACGGGGGCGCGGGTGCCGGTGGGCGGCACTCGCGCCCACCACCGGTTTCTCCGGGGATATGACGGTTGTCATCGTGGAGGTGGGGAGGAACGCACGGCGTCGTCGATGACAGCGGCGACTGGCCCGGGGCGGCGCCTCTCCACCACCCTGGGAGCATGACGTCCTCCGACACCCTCACCGCGCCACCATCGCCCCCTTCGGGCTCTCCCCGGAGCCGGGGCAAGAGCCCGGCCGCACCCGGACGGATCTGGCTGCTCGCCCTGGTCGTGGGTGTGATCGCCGCGGTCCTCGCCCACCTGTTCGCCCCCGCCCGGGCCACCCCGGCCACCGGGATCGAGGGTGACGAGACGCTGGCCGCCGACGTCGAACGGATCCTCGGCGACCGGATCGTCGAGGTGCAGGGGCTGTCCGTGGCCCGCTTCGACCTCGACGACCCCGAAGCGGTCGAATGGGCCTCCGGCGGCACCGCCGACGGATCCACCCCGGTGGGCCCCGACACCCCCTTCGAGACGGGGTCGGTGATGAAGGTGATCACCGGGATGCTGCTGGCCGAGATGGTCGAGCGGGGCGACACCTCCCTGGATCGCACCCTCGCCGAGATCTTCCCCGACATCGACTTCGACGACCCCGAGGTCGCCTCCATCACCCTGGAGGAGATGGCCACCCACCACTCCGGGCTGGGAGCCGTCCCCACCGGGGACGAGAACACCGTGCTCCTCGACTCCCTGCTCCTGATCGGCCCCTACGAGAGCGCCACCCCGCCGGTGGAGGGGCTGGTCCACAGCACGGCCGGTTCCAAGGAGCACTACCTCTACTCCAACCACGCCTTCGCGGTCCTGGGCCACGCCCTGGCCGCGGAGGCCGACAGCACCTACCCCGAACTGGTGCGCGAACGGATTCTCGACCCGCTGGGCATGGACGACACCGAGGTATCCGCCGAGCGTCCCGAGGGCGGGGTCCTGCCCTACTTCGAACCGGGTGTGCGGGTGGCCCCCTGGACCGCCGTCGACTACGCCCCGGCGGGTGTCGCCACCTGGAGTACCGTTTCCGACCTGGTCACCCTGGCCGCGGCCGTCGACGACGGCACCGCCCCGGGAGCCTCGTCGGTCGAGGTTCTGTGGGAGGCGGTGACCACGGCCGGGGAGGTGTCCGAGGAGGAGCCGGCCGGAGGCGGGGACGAGGAGACGGTCATGTCCCTCGGGATGGCCTGGCATCACCTGCGGTTCCCCGACGGCCGTGAGGTCACCTTCCACAACGGCAAGGTCTACGGCTCCTCCACGACGGTGATGTTCGACGACGAACACGCCGTGGTCCTCATGGGCAACTCCTACACGCTCCAGGAGACCGGACTGGCCCTGGGCCTGCTCGAGGGAGAGTCGGGAGAGCCCCTGACCGAACCCTCGACCGCCGTACCGTTCGTCCTCGGCATGACCGTGTTCCTCCTGGTCGTCCCGCCGGTCCTGCTGCTCGCCCTGATGATCGGCCGCCGTACCCTCATCACCCGGCGTCCCCTGGACCGGATGCGGATCGTCTCGTTGAGCCTGGGCAACCTGGCCTGGATGGTCTACCTCCAGCGCGGCGGGGTCTGGACCGATCTGCCCTCGGTGGCGTTCCCGCTCGCCTTCGGCGCGGTGGCCGCCGCCATCACCGTCGGGGTCTGGCACTGGCGCCGGGTCCCGGTGGAGGCGGGCCGGTTCCGGTGGCTGCACGTCACGGTGTTCGTGCTCTCGACACTGTTCTCGCTGACCCTGCTCGGCACGATGGCCTACGCCCTGGCCGTCGCCTACGTCTGACGATCGTTCCCCGGCCGTGGACGGGTCGGGGAACGACACGTGACATCGGGCATCGTCGAAGACGTGACACCGGCATGACGTCCGTGACTGGTGGGGGAGGGGCACGCCTCGGAAGGATCGAGGCATGTCCTTCCCCGCATCGCCCCCGGTACCGGCCGACACCCCGCCGACCTCCGCGCCCCGGCGGCGCCCCCGTGCCCCCGCCGCCCCCCGACGTGTGCTGCTCATCGCCCTGGCGGCGGGGGTGGCCGTCGCCCTCCTGACACTTCTGCTCCTGCCTCTCCTGCCCCACCGTTCCGCGACCGGCGCCTCGGTCGAGGGGGATCCGGGGCTCGCGGCGGACGTCGAGGCCGCCCTCGATCCCGCCCAGGTCCAAGGGCTGGCCGTGGCCCGCTTCGACAACGACGATCCCGACGCGGCGGAGTGGGTCTTCGCGGGGACCGCCGACGGGTCGACCCCGGTCGGCCCCGACACCCCCTTCGAGACCGCGTCCGTGGTCAAGGTCCTCACCGGGATGCTGCTGGCCGACATGGTCGAACGGGGCGAGACGTCCCCGGACCGGACCCTGGCCGAGGTCTTCCCCGACATGGACTTCGCCGACCCCGAGGTCGCCTCGATCACCCTGGAGGAGCTGGCGACCCACCACGCGGGCCTGGTCACCGAGACCGAGACGGGGGCGGGTTCTCTCCTGGCCGTGGTGCAGGCCGACATGTACCGCTGGGCCCGGGACCCGCTGGAGTTCGTCGCCGGTACGACCTCGTTCGGGTGGGGCTCCTACCAGTACAGCAACGCCGGATACGCGGTGCTCGGCGAGGCGCTGGCCACCGAGGCGGGGATCGACCGGGCGGATCTGCTCCGGGAGCGGATCCTGGAACCGCTGGGCATGGACTCCACCGTCGCCCTCGCCGACGGGGTCCCCGAGGGCGGCGCGGGACCGCACGGCGAGGCGGGCGCCCGTATCCAGGACTGGCGCAACACCGACTACGCCGCCGCCGGGATCGCGGTGTGGTCCACCCCCGAGGATCTGACCCGGCTCATGGCCGCCGTCGCCCGCGAGGAGGCGCCCGGTCTCGCCTCCCTCGATCCGGTCCGTGAGCGGGTCGACCCCGCCCTGCCCGGCGCGGCCCCCGAGGGCCTCGGTATGGGGCTGGGCTGGCACCTTCTGGAGGTGCCCGACGTCGGCGAGGTGTCCTGGCACAGCGGCGGCACCCTGGGCAGCCGCTCCATGATCGCCACCGACGGCGAACGCTCCGTCGTGATCATGGCCAACAGCTTCGGAGTGGAGGCCCCGGCGCTCGGCTTCGCGCTGCTGGGCGAGGACCCGGAACCCGTTCCCTCGGTCCGGACGGCGCCCGCGCAGCTCGTGCTCACGGTGGCCCTGTCCCTGCTCGCCCCGGTGCTGCTGTTCGCCCTGACCCTGCGTCGCCGCACACTGATCACACAGCGTCCCCTGGACCGGTTGCGGATCGTCTCGCTGGGGCTGGGCTCCCTGGCCTGGCTCCTGTACATCCTGCGCAACGGCGCCTGGAGCGCGGTACCTCCGGCGGTGTGGGCCGCTGGGGTCGCCTTGGCCGTCGCCGGACTCGCGCTGGGCGTGTGGCAGTGGCGTCGGGTCCCGGTGGAGGCCGGCCGGTTCCGGTGGCTGCACGTGACGGTCTTCGTGTTCTCGACGCTGTTCTCGCTGACCCTGGCCGGCCTCTCCGGCTGGTCGCTCCTGACCACCTGGTGATCGGAGCCGTCGGGCTCAGGAGCGTTCGGCGTGCCAGAGCGCGAGGGCGGTGCGGTCGCGCAGGTCGAGTTTGCGCAGGATGTTCGTGACGTGGTTGCGGACCGTGCCCTCGGACAGGTGCAGCGTTCGGGCGATCTCCCGATTGGTGGAGCCCCCGCCGACGAGACGGGTCACCTCCATCTCCCGTTCGGTGAGCCCGTGGCGGGCCGGAGGCGAAAGAGCGGCCTCCGGCCCCGCCGACGGGGAGGACGGGGACGGCGCCAGGGTGGCGATCAGCCGTTCGGCGGCGTGCCCGAAGAGCACGCTCTCCCCACGGGCCGCGCGCCGGACGGACTCCGCGACCTCCTCCGGCTCGGCGTCCTTGAGCAGGTAGCCCCGGGCGCCGGCGCCCAGACAGGCCAGAAGGTGTTCGTCCTCGGCCAGCCCGGTCAGGACCACGACGGACGTCCCCGGGTACTCGACGGCCAGCCGCCGGACCAGCTCGGTGCCGTCCATCCGGGGCATGTGCACGTCCACCAGGGCCACGTCGGGGAGACCCTCGGGCGCGGTGTCGGCGAGCAGTTCCAGGGCCTCCACTCCGTCGGCGGCCTCACCGACCACCTCGATGTCGCCCTCCGCCGCCAACAGCCGGGCCAGGCCGCGCCGCACGATCCGATGGTCGTCCACCAACAGGACCCGTACCCGCTCGCTCACCGCGCCGCCTCCGTCCGTCGTTCGTGTGCCGCGGTCGGGATCCGGGCCCGCAACCGGAACCCGCCCTCCTCGCCCGGGCCGACCTCCAGTGTCCCCTCCAAGGCGCCGATCCGTTCACGCAGGGCGGTCAGCCCGAACCCGGGAACCCGGTCGCCGGGCCCCCGCCCGTCGTCCGAGACGGTGATGTCGAGCCCGTCGGGAAGGGCGCGCACCAGGACCTCGGCCCGGTCGGCGTCGGAGTGGCGCAGCACGTTGGTCAGGGCCTCCTGCACACACCGGAAGGCGATCAGGTCGGCCTCCCCGTCCGTCCCCTCGGGCCAGACGCCGGTGGTGGTGAAGGAGGTCGCCACACCCAGCCGGCCGAACGACTCGGTGAGCGAGCGCAGCGCCTCGGGGCCCGAACGTTCGGTGAGGGAGAGCGGTTTGAGCGCCCGGACCCAGCGGCGGGTGTCGGCCAGCGCCTCCTTGGTGAGCCCACGTGCCTGCGAGACGTCGGTGCGCAGCTCCTCGCGCAGGTCGTGGGGGACCTGGTCGGGCAGTTCCGCCAGGGCCCGTTCGGCGTTGGCCAGGCACAGATGGACGGCGCTGAGGTGGTGTCCGGTGCTGTCGTGCATCTCGCGGGCCATACGGGCGCGCTCGTCGTCGATGGCGCGTTCCCGATCCCGAGCGGCGTGCCGGCGCAGCAGTTCGTGCGCGTGTTCCAGTTCGGAGAGGAGTTCGCGGGTGCGACGCGCCCGCTCGGCGGAGCGCACGAGCAGCACGACCGCGGCGACCGCGCAGAGGCCGTAACCCATCATGATGGCGCCGTTGACCAGCGCGTACCCGTTGGGCAGGGCGGGGTGGGACAGTCCGAACAGGGCGTTGACCGCGCCCACGAGCGCGGCCTGGAACAGTCCTCCGCGCACCCCGAAGGCACAGGCCGCCATGGCCACGGAGATCGCCACGAGCGCGTTGCCGCCGAAGCCCATGATCGGAAAGACCGGGATCGACAGGACGAGGAAGAACGCGGTGGCGGCCCGGCGCCGGGCGGGGGCCTCGGGACTCCACCCCGTGAACGGCCACAGAAGGCACAGGGGTACCACGCAGAGCATCATGCCCACGTAGAACGCGTCGGGGTAGGGCAGGCCCGGTGGGACCACCACCCCGATGAAGAGGGAGTCCAACACGCGGACCAGGGCGGAGAGGAACACCGTGACGACGAACGCCACGTGCGCCACAGGGTGGGGGCGAGGGCCCCGGGGGTCGAGCCCGGGCCCGGTGAGCCGTCGGAGGAGGGCAGCCATACCGTCCACTCTCCCAAATCCGACGGAACGCGCGTCCCGCCCATGACGGAGGTCCCATGACATCCGTGACCTACCCCTCGTTCCCGTTCGGCGGGAGAATGGGCGACGGACCCCGGCCCCGGGTAGGAAGGGGGTATGGGACATTCTCGCGAGACACCCCACATCCCCTCCGCCGGCCTGTTCCTCTACGACGAGGACTGCGGGTTCTGCCGGCGTTCGGTGGACTTCGCCCGTGAGCGGGTGCGCACCCGCACCGCGTTCGCGGCCTGGCAGGACGTCGACCTCTCGGCCTTCGGGCTCACCCCCGAACAGGCGGACGAGCAGGCCTGGCTGATCCGGAGCGACGGAGACCCGGTCGCCGGGGGAGACGCGATCGCCGGCGTGCTGGCGCACGGTCGGTTCCCCTACCGGACGTTGGGCCGTCTCCTCGCGCTGCCCGGGGTCCGCGTGGTCACCCGCCTCGCCTATCGGGCGGTGGCCGCCAACCGGTACCGCCTGCCCGGCGGCACCGCCGCCTGCGCCCTGCCTCCCAGAGGCGCCTGAACACGGAAGGGGACCGCGTGATCGCGAGCCTCCCGCTCCGGGCCGCCGAAGAGACCATCCCCCTCGGCCCGCTCGTCCTGTTGACGCTGACCACGGCGGGCGGAGCGCTCCTGCTGATCGTGATGGGGGTCATGGGGGCACGCCGGAGGATCCGGCCCAACGATTTCTTCGGGATCCGGACCGCCTACACCAGGTCGAGCGAGGACGCCTGGTACGCGGTCCACGAGGCCTCCGCGCGCTGGACGGTCGTGGCGGGTCTGCTCTTCCTGCCCGCCGCGATCCTGCCCCCGCTGATCCCCGACCCGAGAGGTCAGATCGCCGCCGTCCTGGTGCCGATGGGCGTGGGCGTCGTCCTGCTGTTGGTGGGCTCCTGGCGGGGACACCGCGTCGCCCGGCGGCGTCGGCCCTGAGGGGTCAGACGGAGGCGTGGGCGCGCAGGGAACGGCACACGTCGAGCAGCCGTTCCCGCAGCACCGCGCCGCGCTCGGCGAAGTCGCGCTGGTACTCCATGTAGGCGGCCTTGCCCTCGGCGGTCTCGATCCGCACCGGCTCGTATCCCCACGCGAGAAGGTCGTAGGGGGAGGCCCGCATGTCCAGCGCGCGGATCTCCCGGGACAGGTCGAAACAGTCCATGACCAGCTCGGAGGGGACCGCCGGGGCGAGCTTGTACGCCCACTTGTACAGGTCCATGTTGGCGTGCAGACAGCCCGGCTGGTCCAGATCGGCCTGGGCCTCCCTGGTGGGTCGGAGCGTGTTGAGGGGGCGCGCCGGTTCGGTGAAGAACCGGAAGGCGTCGAAGTGCGAGCACCGGATCCGGTGCGACTCCACCACCCGGTCGGTGCCCTCGTGCCCCAACCGCAGCGGCACCTGGCCGTGCCGCACCTCGGAGGTGCGGTAGACCATCGCCCACTCGTGCAACCCGAAACAGCCCAGATGCGCCGGGCGGGAGGCCACCGACGACAGCAGCCGTTCCACGAAGTCCAGGATCGGACGGGCCGCCAGGAAGGCGGGCACGTCCAGCCCCACACCGCCGTCGGCGCCGCGCGGTTCGGTGTAGAAGCGCTCCGAGAGCCGATCCCGGGCGGCCTCGCCGGCCAGGAGCGTGCCCGCACCCGGATGCCACTGGCGCAGCCGGGCGGGCTTGAGGTTGTAGTAGGTGAACAGGAAGTCCTCGACCGGATGGCGCTCGCCCGCGCTCCGGCGTCGCAGATGCTCGGAGGTGGCCGCGTCCACGCGCGCGGCGTGGCGTTCGGCGCGTTCCCGCCACTCCGCCTCGGCCAGCACGGTCGTGGCGGTGGCGTTCTCGGTCGGCACGGTCTCCGTCCCGGTGGTCGCGGTCGTCGTTCCCATCACGGCCCCAGGGTACGCGCGGTCGCCGGAGCCGCGGCCGTGCGTCTAGGCTTCCGAGAGTGCTGATCCCCACCGATGACCAGATCCGGGCCCTCCACGAGAAGTACGCCCCCACCGCCGAGGCCTTCGAGCGCGTGTACACGCACTGCCGTGCGGTGTGCGCGGTGGCCGAACGGCTCCTGGACCGCCCCGACCCGGGGGTCGACGTCGCCCTGGTCCGGGCCGGCTGCCTCCTGCACGACATCGGCGTCTACCGGCTGATCGACGCCTCCGGGAACATCGACTCCTCCCGCTACGTCGCCCACGGGGTGCTCGGTCACGAACTCCTGGCCGGCGAGGGGCTGCCCGAGACCCTGTGCCGGTTCTGTTCGCATCACACGGGTGTCGGGGTCACCAGCGGCGACGTCCGCGAACAGGGGCTCCCCGTCCCGGTCGCCGACTACCTCGCCGAGACCGCCGAGGAGGAGCTGGTCATGTACGCCGACAAGTTCCACAGCAAGACCGACCCGCCGACCTTCCTCACCGTCGACACCTATGCGGCCAAGGTCCGCCGGTTCGGCGCAGACAAGGAGATCCGCTTCAAGGAGATGGTGGAACGCCACGGGGCGCCCGACCTGGACCCGATCGCCCGCCTCTTCGGCCACGAGGTGATCTGACCGGCGCTCAGTTGGACTGCTGGACCGGCAGATGCCGGCCCAGGTAGCCGACGTAGACCCGGTTGGTGGTGTCCGGACCCAGGTCGGGATAGAAGTACAGCCTGGGGCAGATCCCGTACTCGATGTCCAGCTTGATGTGCGCGTACATCGGGACCCGACCGGTCGGATCCACCTCGGTCGGCACCCGGAAGAGACGTTTCTCGTTGAGCTTGCCCCGATTGCGCACGTGGTCCGACTCCTGCGAGGCCAACCGCTTGACCGGGATCACCCGATAGCCGTCGGGCTGATCGCGCAGGTAGGAGTGGAAGCCCAGACCGCTCCCCGGGTTGTCGAACTGGTAGCGGGCGTAGTCGTTCAGGGCGGTCAGGGCCTCCCAGGCCCGGGTCACCCACAGACTCTCCTTACGGCTGTCGGCCAGCTCGTACACCGTGTGGTCCTCGATGGTGAAGAACAGGTGCGGCAGCGCCGTGTCGTCGGTGATCCGCTCCAACAACTCGGGCACGCCCGTGGGCGGTCGCCGCTCGGGGTCGCGCGGCGCGGGCGAGGCCGCCAACCGGAACAGCCCCTCCTCCCGGATCCGCTCGCGCAGCCACCGCGCCTCGTAGCGGGCCAGCCGCGCGTTCTCGCGTTCGGTGTCCAGCTCCTCGGTCAGGTCGGCGGTCTCGGCGAGCAGATGGTGGTGCTCCTCCGCCAGCTCGGCGAGCCGCGCGTTGAGTCTGCGGACCTCCTCGCGCAGTCTTCGCGCCTGTCTCTCCCGGGCCACCGCCTCGGCCTGCTCCGGCACCGGCGGAGACTCCGTATCCGGGCTCTGGAGTCGGACGGGGGAAGGGGCGGGCGGAAGCGAGGCACGGGATCGACGCAGATCGTCGGTCTCCTCGCTCAACAGGGCGTCGATCGCCCGGAGCGGCCCCGGAAGCCGTTGGGCCAGGGCGCTGTCGCGCACGCCTCGGGCCAGGGTCGCCCCCACCCAGTTGCGGACCCGGGGCCCCTGCCGGGCGGTGTCCAGCGTGGCCGGACCCATCCGAGGGTGGCGTGAGGCGTCCTCCTCGTCGTCGGGGTCCACCCCCGGCAGGAAGGTGCGCATCCCGCCGTCGGGGATGTCCAGCCCGGGAGGGAGCAGCCGCTCCATCCGTTCCAGGGCGGCCGCGTCCAGCACGTATCCGGCGCACATGCCGGTACATCGGGCCAGGGCCCCGGCCATGGAGTCGCGCCAGTCGGCGACGGTCACGTCCGGGGGAGCCCCGGTCGCCACGATCGCCGCCCGCCGAAGGGGATCGAGCACGGAGGCGTGCAGCGCGGCCACGTCGGCCTCGTCACGACCGCGCACGATGCGCGGCACGGACGGCATCGGGCACGCGCCGTCGTGGGCGTCGACCGCGTCCAACAGCATGCGCGCCGCCTCGGGAGGCATCACGTCCAACCGGGAGATCTCCGAGGGCGTGCCGGGGTCCGGGTCGACCGTCATGTCCAGCCACAGGTGCCGTTTCGGGGACAGGGCCGGGTCGACCACCACGGTGATCAGGGTGCGCCACAGCCCGTCGGGTTTCTCGGATTCGGTGGTCAGACGCAGGAAGGTGAGGCCTTCGTCGGCGTTGTCGTGCCGTACCACCAGAGCGCGGGAACGGTTGCTGAGATCGTGCCGCCCCGAGACGTCGAAACCCACGCGCGCGCCGGAACTACCGCGCTTGCTCAACCACCGTGAGAGGACGGAGGAGGTGACGGCGACCAGGTCTCCGTCGTCCCCCGGGACGGTGACGAGCGTGCGGTGGACCAGCGGCAATGGGCACTCCCGGGTTTCCCGTCGACTGCGGTGGACCCGAGGGTCCGACCGAACACCTCGACGGGACCCTCACCCACCACTGTCCACCAAGGATCGCCCGGACGCCAGCGGTTGACCGAAGATCATCGCCCGACGCTCACATCTTCGCCTCCAGGACGTAGCGTCCCTCGACCCAGGGGACGTCCAGGTCGTCGACGTGCACCCGCCACTCCGCGTCGGGCAGGGCCTCGCGGAGCCGGGTGAGGGCGGCCAGGTAGTGGCGGACCTGCGCCATCAGCGTCTCGAACCCCGCGCGTGGCGAGGAGAGTCTGCTCGACCCGGCGAACAGCTCGCGAGGGCGCTCACCGATCGAGTACGGGGCCAGGGGTTCGAAGATCTCCCCGGGGCCGACGAGGTCCTCGGGGACCTCACCGCTCTCCCACCACTCCGCGAGCCTGTGGCGGGCCTCCTCCAACAGGGCCCGTTCTCCCTCGTCCACGATCCTCGTCAGGACGGCGTGCTCGTCGTCGGACAGCGGGGTGTCGCGATGGGCGGTGTAGTAGAGGCCGACGCTCATCCTGTGGGTCCCTTCCCGGGTCGTGGACGGCCATCATGCCGCCGAGCACCGACGATCCGGCCTCGGAGACCGGCCACTACTCCACTGTGGCCAAGAGCGGGCCCTCGTTTGGCAAGGGTGGACAAGGCGGACCGGCCGGAGCGGCGGTTAGCGTCGCCGACATGACCACGCACCCGTTCTGGCTGGCCGGCACCGCCGCGACCGGCGACACCGAGATGACCGTTCTCAACCCCTACACCGGCGAGGCCGCGGGCACCGTCTCCGTGCCCACCCCGGAGCAGGTCGAGGAGGCCGTGGCCGCCGCCCACGCGGTCGCCGCCGAGGCCGCGGCCCTGCCCGCGCACGTGCGGGCCTCCGCCCTGGACCACATCCAGCGGCGGATCGGCGAACGCGCCGAGGAGATCGCCCAGGTGATCACCGCCGAGAGCGGCAAACCCATCAAGTGGGCCCGCGCCGAGGCCGGACGCGCCGTGTCGGTCTTCCGCTGGGCCGCCGAGGAGGCCCGCCGGGACAGTGGAGAGCTCCAGCGTCTGGACACCGACGCCGGCGGCGTCGGCCGCATGGCCCTGATCCGGCGCGTGCCCAAGGGCCCGATCCTGGGCATCTCGCCGTTCAACTTCCCGATCAACCTGGTCGCGCACAAGATCGCCCCCGCCATCGCCGTGGGCGCCCCCATCATCCTCAAGCCGGCGCCCGCCACCCCGATGACCGCGCTCATCCTCGGCGAGATCATCGCCGAGACCGACCTGCCCCGCGGCATGGTCTCGGTGCTGCCCATGCCCAACGAGTCGGCCGCCTCCCTGATCGTCGACGAGCGCCTGCCCGTGGTCTCCTTCACCGGCGGCGCCTTCGGCTGGGAGATCCAGCGACGCGCTCCGCACAAGCACGTCACCCTCGAACTGGGCGGTAACGCCGCCGCCGTGGTGCTGGACGACGCCGACCTGGAGCACGCCGCCAAGCGCATCGCGCTGTTCGGCAACAACCAGGCCGGGCAGGTGTGCATCGGCGTACAGCGCGTCGTGGTCACCGACGCCGTCCACGACGACTTCGTGGCGCGCCTGGTCGCCGAGGTGGAGACGCTCGGGACCGGCGACCCCGCCGACCCCAAGACCGACGTCGGCCCGCTGATCGACGAGGTCTCCGCCGAGCGCGTCGTCTCCTGGGTCGAGGAGGCGGTCGCCGGAGGCGCCCGCGTGCTCACCGGAGGTGCCCGCGACGGGGTGACCGTCGCCCCCACTGTCGTGGCCGACGCCCCCGCCGACGCCAAGGTGGTGCGTCAGGAGGTCTTCGGGCCGGTCCTGGTCGTCCAGCGCGTCGCCGACACCGACGCCGCCTTCGCCGCCGTCAACGACAGCGACTACGGCCTCCAGGCCGGGGTGTTCACCCGCGACCTGCCCACCGCCTTCCGGGCCCACCGCGAGCTGGAGGTGGGCGGCGTGGTCATCGGCGACGTGCCGACCTTCCGCGCCGACCAGATGCCCTACGGCGGCGTCAAGGGTTCGGGCGTGGGCAAGGAGGGCGTGCGCGCCGCGATGACCGACCTCACCGACGAGCGCGTCATGGTCCTCACCGGCATCGACCTGTAGGGGCGATCCGGCCTGAGGGCGGACGACGAACGGCCGGCGGTCACCCGGGGAGGGTGGCCGCCGGCCGTGTTCACGCCGTTCGAGAGGAGGGCGGTTCAGACCCCGCTCGCGTGCTCGAACAGCTGCCGGGCCTCGGCTCCCAACCGGGGGCCGTACTGGGTGTTGCGGTCGTCGGCGTACTTGAAGCTCACCACCGAGGAGATGGTGCCCTGCCCGGTGGCCGGGTCGAAGTCGGAGAACCAGGGGCCGCCACTGGAGCCCTGCGTCATCGTGCAGCGCACGCCGTTGGCGGTGGTGCCGCCGGTGTCCGGAACGGTCCGGCCCGAGCAGTAGTGCAGCGAGCTGCCGTCGAACGGGGAGGCCGAGGGGTAGCCGAAGGTGTACACCTGGACCCCCTGCCGGGCGCGCTCGTCGGTCCAGGTGTCGAAGGAGATCCGCTGCGCGCCGACCTCGTCCTGCACCGCGGTGGAACCGTTCTTGTTCAGCACGACCATCGCGAAGTCGTAGCTGTCGTCGGCCTTGTCGGCCCACCGCGGCGGGACCATCAGGTCACGGGCGGTGTACTTGCCATGGGGGCTCTCACCGTCGGCGTAGCCGGGCACGAAGGTCCAGTTGCGGGCCCAGGATCCGCGGCCGTCCTTGGCGCAGTGGCCGGCGGTGACCAGCGTGCTCTTGTTGGCCGAGTCCACCACCGAGGCCGAACACGTGAAGTCGCGTCCGTCCATGGTCAGGTACACCTTGCCGGTGGTGCGGGTGACCAGACCGCCGTCGTTCCAGCGCTCGCCGTCGCTGTCGGGGCGGGAGGCCTGCGGTTCGGTCTCGGTGGCGCCGCCCGGAGAGGCCAGGTCGAGGGTGGAGTCGAGCAGGCTGGTGATCGGCTGGGCCGACGCCATCCGCTCGCTGGTCCAGTAGTCGAGGACGCGGGTGTTCTGGGCCTCGGTGAGGGCCCCGGTCTGGTGGGCGACCCCGTCCACACGAGTGGCGGCGGCCTGGGGGGAACGGGCCGGATCGTCGGAGGGGTCCGAGGATTCGGTCGGGGTTTCGGACGAGGTGTAGAGGGCCTGTGTGACGGCCGATGCGGGCTCGGGGAGCCGGTCGATCATCGCCAGCCCCCCGAGGGCCACCGCGGCCGCGGCCAACGGGGCGAGGATCTTGTATGTGGTGGACGAGGTCATGCCCACGATCTTTCCATACCCGGAGTAACCCTTTAGCTACTTCGGGTTTGTGTCGCAGGTTTTTCGGGCACCCGAGTGTCCGGTTTTGGCCCGGCCGTGTTCGTTCTGGCTCTTCTCTTGAACGAGGGCCCTCGAGGGGGTGAGGGGGAGGGCAGGTACCCCGTCACCCCCTGTGGTCGGGGTGGGAGGGCGTGTCACCCTTACACCCTGCT
>NZ_BAZE01000006.1:190444-377801 GCF_000710955.1 Nocardiopsis alba | reverse complement strand
GTCCCTATCCGCTGTGCGCGTTGGAGACTTGAGAAGGGCTGTCCCTAGTACGAGAGGACCGGGACGGACGAACCTCTGGTGTGCCAGTTGTCCTGCCAAGGGCATGGCTGGTTGGCTACGTTCGGGAGGGATAACCGCTGAAAGCATCTAAGCGGGAAGCCTGCTTCGAGATGAGGTCTCCTGCCTCCTTGAGAGGGTAAGGCTCCCTGTAGACGACGGGGTTGATAGGCCGGGTGTGGAAGCCTTGTGAGGGGTGGAGCTGACCGGTACTAATAGGCCGAGGGCTTGTCCGCTGCAGATAATTGGATGTTCGCGCACATTTTTCACGGATTTTTCCCCGTGCCTGCCTGGTGGGTGTTGGTGTGGGGGTTGGTTTCCGTGGTGGTTATTGCTGGAGGGTCACACCCGGTCTCATTCCGAACCCGGTCGTTAAGTCTCTTTGCGCTGATGGTACTGCCCTGTGGTGGGGTGGGAGAGTAGGTCGCTGCCACGGTTTTTCTTGGAGGAAGGGGCGCCCCTGTTGTGGGGGTGTCCCTTTCTTTTTTGTGTGTTGGGGGGTGCCTTGGGGTGCCCCCCTTTTTTTGTGCCTGTGTTGTGGACAAGCACACCGTCCCGGCTGTCGGCTTTGGTGATGCGGGTTCGTCCCATGTCGTAAGCTGGAGGGTACGAGTACTTCTGTGCGCTGCTACTGGTCGAGGTGGCAGCGCTTTTGATTGTTGACGGACGGGTTGGATGACTGAGGACAGCCGATCGGGAGACCGCCAGGACTCCGGGGCAAACGACCACAGCGGTAGCCGCTCCGGTGGGCCTGGCGGTCGCGGACGGGGTGAGGAGTCCCGTTCCCGGTCCGGCTACAGGGACTCCCGTGACGACAGGGGCCGCGAAGGACGTCGTGACTTCCGTCGGGACGATCGCGGTGGCCACCGTGACGACCGTCGTGGGGGCTATCGCGATGACCGCGGTGGGTTCCGTGGCGACCGGGACCGTCGCGACGACCGGGGCGACGACCGTCGTGGCGGTTACCGGGGTGACCGTGACCGTCGTGATGACCGCGGTGGCTACCGGCGTGACGATCGCGACCGCGGTGGGTTCCGCGACCGCGATCGGCGTGATGACCGTGGTGGATATCGCGGGGACCGCCGTGATGACCGTGGCGGCTATCGAGGCGATCGCGATCGTCGGGACGACTCCCGTGGCGGGGACCGCGGTTTCCGCGGGGACGACCGCGGCGGTTACCGGGGTGACCGGGACCGTCGGGACGACTCTCGCGGTGGAGAGCGCCGTGATGGCGGTCGTGACTTCCGTAGGGACGACCGTGGCGGCTTCCGCGGAGACCGTCGCGATGACCGCGGCGGTCACCGGGGCCGTGACGACCGGGGCGACGACCGTCGTGGCGGTTACCGGCGTGACGATCGCGACCGTCGTGACGATCGCGGTGGGTTCCGGGGTGACCGTGACCGCCGTGACGACCGCGGTGGCTACCGGCGTGACGATCGCGACCGTCGTGACGACCGTGGCGGCTTCCGTGGAGACCGTGACCGCCGCGATGACCGCGGGGGGTTCCGCGGGGATCGTGACCGTCGTGACGACCGTCGTGGCGGTCACCAGGGCGGCCGGGATCGCCGTGACGACCGTGGCGGCTATCGGGGTCGTGACGATCGTCGTGACGGCGGCCGGGGGCGTGACTTCCGCCGAGACGACCGTCGTGGACCGCGTGAGGACCGCGACCCGGCCGACATCGCCCCGTCCCTCCCGGAAGAGGCGACCTACGACCAGCTCGACGGCGAGATCAAGCGCGATCTGCACTCGCTGCCCAAGTCCCTGGCCGAGCTCATCGGTAAGCACATCGTGGCGGCCGGCATGCTGGTCGACGAGGACCCGGAGAAGGCCTACCAGCACGCGGCCTACGCCCGCCGTAAGGCCTCTCGACTGTCCACGGTCCGTGAGGCCTCGGGCATCGCGGCCTACACCGTCGGCAAGTGGCAGGAGGCCCTGGCCGACCTGCGCGCGGCGCGGCGGATGAGCGGTCGGGACAACTTCCTCGCCGTCATGGCCGACTGTGAGCGTGGCCTGGGGCGCCCCGAGCGCGCGTTGGAGATCGCCTCCGACCCCGCCGCGGGGAACCTGGACACCGCCGACCGGATCGAGCTGCGGATCGTGGCCGCCGGTGCCCGTCGCGACATGGGCGACACCAAGGCCGCCTTGGCCGAACTCCAGGTGCCGGAGCTGAAGGAACGTCGTGCCCGCCCGTATGTGGCGCGTCTGTTCTACGCCTACGCCGACGTCCTCGAAGAGCTGGGACGCACCGACGACGCCCGTGAGTACTTCGCGAGGGCCTCGTCGGTGGACCGTGAGGGCGTGACCGACGCCGATGAGCGTCTGGCCGTGCTCGAGGGTGTGGAGCTGGTCGACATCGACGTCGAGGACGGGATCGTCTGGACCGACGTCGAGGAGGACGGTGGGTCCGAGGAGTTCGTCGAGGCTCCTCGTGACCGTCGTAACGACTCCGAGGACCGCGGCGACCAGGGTGAAGAGCGCCGTGAGAGCGACGACCGTCGTGACGAGCGTGAGGACGACGGTGGTCGGGACGACTCCGAAGAGCGTCCCGAACCCGAGAAGCGCCCCGACTCCGAGGAGCGTTCCGAGAGCGAGGACCGCTCGGAGGACGAGACCCGCGATGACCGTCCCGAAGAGGAGGTCCGAGAGGCCCCCTCCGAGGACGAGGGTCGTGAGGACGACCGGGACCGCGACAGGGACTGATCGGTATCTCGGATCACTCCGATGAAGCGCCGCCGAACGGCTTCGAGCCGCTCGGCGGCGCTCTCGTGCGTCTGGGGGAGCTCCCCGAGGAGTACGACTCGGTCGTCTGCCTGACCTATGTGGGGGAACGACCGTTCCTGGTCCGTCACCGCCGGCGGGGGTGGGAGTTCCCCGGCGGGCATCGTGAACCGGGGGAGGACCTGTACGCCACGGCGCGTCGTGAGGCTCGGGAGGAGGCCGGCGCCACTCTGGGGGAGATCCGGGTGGCGGGTCATTATGTGCTCGCCGGTGGGCACGTCACCGTGGTCACCCATGCCCCGGTCCTGGGTGTGGAGCCGTTGACCGGGCTGTTCGAGACCGTCGAGGCACGTGCCTTCGATCGTCTGCCGTCGGACGAGGAACTGTCCTGGTCGGATGGGCTGTACGCGTATCTGATCCGGGCCCTCGGGCTTCCCGGTGCTCCGGAGCAGGGTCCGACGTAGGTGGCCTCGGACCCGATCACGGTGTGACCGGGGCGGGCGGGGTCCGGGGAACGCGTCCGGTTCTCCGGTGCCCGGACCCCGCGCGGGTCAGGCCCGCTCCTCCTCGGCCTTCTTCCGAGCCTGTTCCTGCTCTCGTGCGAGCCGATCCAGCCAGTGGACGATGCCGCTCACGTTGGCCTCCGGACCGCTGAGGGTGTCCAGGACGGCGACGGTCCCGGGGGAGGCCTCCGGCGGGTTGGGGCGGTAGCGCGAGATCACCTTGTCGCGCACCATCGCGATGGCGTGGTCCAGGTCGCCTCCGGTGTCGTGGGAGTCGCGTACGGTCTCCACCCACAGGCGCAGCTCTCGCTCGGCGCGGTCCATGGTGGCCTCGACCTCCGTCAACGCGCCGAAGTGCGAGAACATCAGCCTCTGGGCGCCGATGTCCCCGAACAGCCGCAGGGTGCGCAGGCAGGCGTCCATGTCGAAGTCCGGCGGCGGGGTGGCCGGTCGCAGGTCCCCGGTGAGCGGGTTGTAGACGCCGAGGGCGTCACCGACGTATAGGTCGCCGGTGCCGGTGTCGACCAGGCCCATGTGGTGTTTGGCGTGACCCGGGGCGTAGTGCGAGACCAGGCGACGGCCGCCGCCCAGGTCGATCTCTCCGGTCTCGGAGACCGCGCGGATGCGGGTCGCCTCGGTGGGGCTCATGTGGCCGAAGAGGGTCTCCAGCCGGTCGCCCCAGACCATCGCGGCGCTGGCCATCAGCCGGCTCGGGTCGGCCAGGTGGCGGGCGCCGCGCTCGTGCACGACGATCTCGGCGTTGGGGAAGAGCGCCGCCATGTCGCCGGTTCCGCCGGCGTGGTCCAGGTGGATGTGGGTGACCACGATGGTGGCCAGGTCCTCGGGGGCCAGGCCGAGCCGGACGACGGCGTCGCGCAGCACCGTGGCGGAGGCCGCGGTGCCGACCTCGACGATGCAGGGCCGTTCGGTGCGGATGAGGTAGGCCGACACGACGCCCGGGTAACCGGCCAGCATCGTGTCGATGGCATAGATCTCGTCCCCCAGCGGGACGATCCCCTCGGGCGGTTCGCTGACGTCCACGTCCTTGTGCACGGCGGGCACCCCTCTTCTACGAACGATGTGCGGCCCGTTCGCCGGGCCGGGTCCGACTCTAGAACAAGGGTGTCATGGCTGTTCGGGGCGGGGTCGGGAGGTTGTCCACAGATTCGATTCGGGTCTTCTCCGCCGGGGTGGTTCCGGGGATCCTGGGATCAGCGCGCGCGTCAGGTGTTCCTCGACGTTAGGAAGTCCCTCGTGTCCATTCGACGTCTTCTCGCCCCGGTTCTCGACGCTCTTCTCTCGCTGTTCTCCCCTGCGATCGGCGCCCTCTCCATCGCCGGTCCCTCCGGCCCCCGTCGACTCGCCCCCGTCTCCTGTTCCGGTCCGCCACCCGGTGACGGGGGACGGAGGGGTGTGGTGTCCGGGGCGGACGAGGGGGACGGTCCGACGGCCGTCTCCGTCGTACCGGAGGTGCCCGATCGGGACCGAGGCCACCGTAACGAGGTGGTCGTGGTGGGTCGGATCACCGCGCCGCCGAGGGTGCGGACCCTGCCCAGTGGGGATCGGCTGGTCAGTTGGCGGATCGGGGTGGCCCGGCCGCGTGATCCGAGCCGTCCGGGGGCGACGGGCAGGGTCGATTCGTTGACCCTGGTCTCCTTCGAGGAGCGGATCGTGGACCGGGTCTCGGGGTGGCGTCGGGGCTCGGTGGTCCGGGCCACGGGTGCTCTACGCCGTCGGATCTGGCGGGGTGCCCTCGGGGTGCGCAGTGTCCTGGAGGTGGAGGTGGCCTCCGTGTCCCCGATCGGGGATGGGGAACGGTGAGGGCGCCGATGACCCCCGGCCGGGGCGGCGCCCGTCCGCGGAGGTCACAGGCCCAGGGCGCGCAGGGCCTCGACGACCGACGGTCCGCTGGGGTCGACCTTCTCGTCCGACCAGACCGCGACGCACAGGGCACGCAGGCCGTCCAGAGGTTCTCCGGCACCGGAGACGTGTACCGTTCCGTCGGTGGTGGTGATGGTCCAGCCACGGCACAGGGTCTGTTCGCCGTTCCGCTCCGGCGCGGGGTGGGTCCGGTTCATCCCGGAGATGTCCCAGGCGAGGTAGCGGGGGCGTCGGTGGGGCGGGGCGGCCACCAGGTCCCGTGGGGTGGCGACCCCGGACAGGACCAGCAGGCCGGCCGCGCCGTGGGTGGTGGCCCCTTCGATGTCGGTGTCCAGGCGGTCGCCGACGATGAGCGGGTCGGTGGCGCCGGTGCGCAGCATGCCCTCTTCGTGGAGGGGGCGCATCGGTTTGCCGGCGACGACCGGTTCGACCCCGGTGGCGTGCGCGATGACACGGACGAAGGCGCCGTTGGCGGGGGTGTGGCCCCATTCTCCGGGCGCGGTGGCGTCGGCGTTGGCGGCCACGTAGAAGGCGCCGCGCGCCACGGCGAGCGCCCCCTGGTCGAGGAGGTCGCGGTTGATGGAGCGGGAGTAGCCCTGGACCACGGCCACCACCGAGGGGTCGTCGACGGTGACGGGGCGCAGCCCCATGCGGCGTACGGCCTGGCGCAGGCCGGTGTCGCCGACGACCAGGACGTCGGAGCCCTGCGGGTGGCGTTCGGCGACCAGACGGGCGGCGGCCTCGGCGGAGGTGACGACGTCGGAGGGGAGGGCGGGTACGCCCAGCTGGGTGAGGTGTTCGGCGATGCGCGCGGGGGTGCGGCCGGCGTTGTTGGTGACGAAGGCGACCTTGGCGCCGGCGGCGCGGGCCTTGCCGATGGCCTCGGGGGCGGCGGGCACGGCCTCGGGGCCGATGTAGACGACCCCGTCCAGGTCCAGGAGCATCGCGTCGTGGAGTTCGTCGAGCGGGCGGTCGGCTGCCTGGAGGGACATGGAGGTCGGTCCGTCTTCTGTGCGGTGGGAGTGGTCGCCTCCAGGCTAGGCCATGGCCTTCGTCTCGTTTCCCGTGGTCCGGGCTCCTCGTGGACGGGGCCCTTCCTCCCGGTGCGGTCCGCGGTGTCCCCCGGTGGTCCCGTTTCCGGACGGGGCGGTGTGGCCCTGCCCGCACGTGTCTCAGCGTGGGCGGTGTTCGCTCAGCCAGGAGGTGGCGAAACCCACCGCCTCGGCCAGAGGGAAGAGGCGTGCTGTCGCGGCGCCCACGGGGCCGGTCGTCACGATTCCGGTCTCCTCCAGGGCCGTGCCCAGGGCGGGGAAGTCGTCGGCGTTCAGGTCCACGTCGGTGACGGTGACCCATTCCCGGCGGCCGGTCTCGGTGCCGATCGCGCAGGAGGTCTCGGCGCGGCGTGGGTTCGGGATCCGGTATTCGGCCAGGTGGAAGGCGGTGCAGGAGTCGTATCCCACGCCCAGGAGCAGGATGTGGGCCCGCTTCTGTTCCAGACGGGCCAGGGGAGAGCGCTCTCCCAGGGCGGAACCGAGCGGGTGGGGGTGCATGAGGTGTTCGGCGTCGGGTCCCAGGGCGGCGAAGGAGGTCTGGGGGTGGGGGCTGCGTACGGCGCCGGAGCGGGTGCGCACGGCCTCGGAGATACGACCCATGTGGGAACCGGGTGTGTGGAGCGGGTCGAAGGCGGGGGTGTGTTCCCGAATCGTGGGCCACCACGAGGCGGGCACCGGGGGCGCGCCCCATCCGGAGGGGTCGGTGTTGTCCGAGGTCTGGGTGGGCACGACCAGGGTTCCGTCGGGCCCGAGGGCGTCGGTCAGCGCCTGGACCACGGCCTGCTCGGATCCGCATACCCACCCCAGGGAGCGGAGGGAGGAGTGGATCAGGAGGGTCAGGCCGGGTCGGACGCCCAGTCGGGCGAGGTCTCGGGCCAGGCTCACGCGGGTTCTGGGACCCTCGGGGTCCGTGCCGGGGTCGGCTGTGGACACGGCGTCGCTCCTGTTCGGGTGGGGTGGATGTTCAGCCTGGCAGAGGTGATGGTCTCGGCGCCGGCGAATATCGCGGGGAGGGCCGGTGGAGAGGCCGCCCCGCCGGTCGGCGAGGCGGGTTCCGGGGCGGGTCAGTCCAGGGTCCGCATGACCAGGCCGGTGCGTGGTTTGGGGCCGAAGGAGGTGGATTTGCGCGGGGTCAGCTCGCCCTGGTCGGTGAGGGCGTAGATCTGGTCGATCCGCATAGGGGGGACGATGACGGCGGTGCCTCGGGTGGCGCGGGCCAGTTCCACGGCCTCGTGCGGGTCGTCGTGCACCATGCGGACCCGCCTCTCCGGGTAACGCCACAGCGGGAGCAGTACCTCGTGCAGGGCGGCGGTGGCCAGGTGTCGCCAGGCGGTGGAATGCCCGGGAGAGGCCTGCTCCAAGGTGGTCTCGTCGAACCCGTGGACCATGTGGGTCTCCCCTTCGGGGGAGGCCAGTAGGAGTGCGGGCGCCTTGGTGCGGTTCGGGATGGCGGGGTCCGGTGCCGGGACGGGTTCGACCAGGGCGACGGTGCGGGCGGCGGCCAGGGCTCGTTCGGTGTCCAGCCCGGGAAGGACACGGTGGATCGAGCCGAGTCGGGGCGGGTGGGTGTCGCTGTCCACCAGCAGGGCCAGCCCGTACCCCCAGTCGGCCTCCTCGTGTGCGGAGCGCAGGCGCCGGTAGGCGGCGTAGCGGTGGTGTCCGTCGGCGATGAGGGCGGAGCGTGCGGCCAGGTCGTCGGAGACACGGCGGTGGAGTTCGGGGTCGGTGATCGCCCAGAGCCGGTGGTGGGCGCCGTCGGCGGTGCGGGTGGAGATCAGAGGGCGTTCCCGTGGGGGGATCGTCTCGGTGATGGTCGTGGCGGCCCCGCCGCCGCCTCGGTAGATGAGGAAGATGGGTTCGAGGTTGGTGCGGGTCTCGTCCATGAGGAGGAAGCGGTCGCGGACCGGGGGTTCGGCCACGTTCTCGTGCGGGCGGACGGGGCTCGGGTCGGTGTCGTCGTCGGGGAGGCGCAGGGCGCCGATGAGTCCGCGTTGGGTCTCGCCGTTCGGGGTGACCTGTTCGTACACGTACAGGGCGGGTTCGGGGTCTCGGACGAGTCGGCCGTCGGAGATCCAGCCGTGGAGTCGTTCGGCGGCGCCCCGGTAGCGGTGGGCGGTGGTGTCCTCGCCGGCGGTGTGCCGGGACAGGGCGTAGGGGAGGGTGACCCTCGCCGCGTTGTAGGGGTCGGAGCGTTGGAGTTCGCGGGCCTCGCGGGCGTCGGGGATGTCGTAGGGCGGCGCGAGGAGGCGGGAGAGGTCGAAATCGCCGTCGATGAAGCGATCGACGTCGGGGGCCGCGTAGCGCAGTCCCCGGAAGGGGGCCAGGTCAAGAGGTCGGCGTGGCATCCCAGAAAGGTACCCTCCCGCGGGCGGCGGTCGTGGGCGGTCGGGGGAGAAGGGGGCACGGTCCCGGTCGCTCGGGGCCCTCCCGCTCGGGGAGGGCGGGTGTGCCTCTGCTCACGTGGGCGGTGGCGGTGTTCTCGGCCCGGGCGCGTCCTTCACAGGAGGCGGCGCATGCGCAGGAGGTCGCCGACGCTGGCGTTGACCTTGAGACGTCGGCTGACCAGGGCCTTGGCCGGGTCCAGGCGGTCCTCGGCCAGGGCCACGAGGTCGTCGCCGGAGACGGTCACCTTGACCTGGGCGGGGCCGCCGGGGGAGGTGAGCGGGCGGTGGACGATGTCGGTGAGTCCGTCGACGGTCAGGCGCATGTCGAAGGCGGTTCCCAGGTCGGGGACGATCACGCTGATGGTGCGTTCGCGTATGTGCTCGCGGCGTTCGGCCTCGGGGCGGGCGAGGATACGCTCGTTCGTTCGGGCGATGCCGTCCAGACACGCGTCGATGCTGCTCATAGGCTCATGATGCCCTATATGGGGATGGTTCCGCCGTTGTTCCGGGTGGAGAGGGCGGAGGGCGGGTCGGTCGGTTCGCGTGTCATGGGAGCGCCGGGCCCGGTAGCGTTGGTGTCGATCCCCGGAGCACGAGGCCCCTCCCTCCTGCCTTCGTTCCCTTTCCTTTTCTCCTTCGGCCCCATCAAGGAGTACGTCATCATGGTCGTCGACGCGGTACGCACCTATCTCGATGCCGCCAATGGCCTCACCGAACTCTCCCGCAAGCAGGCGGTCGCGGCCGCCAAGTCCCTGCTGAAGGCGAACGGTTCGGTCTCGCCGCAGGTCGCGGAGGCCGATGGTCCGCCTCCGCGTCTGGGGCAGAACATCCAGGCTCTGGCCGGTGAGTTGATCGAGACCAGTCAGGCCAACCGGGCGGCCATCGCCGATCTGGTGCGGGCCGAGGTGGAGAGCGCCCTGGAGCGGATGGACATGGTGCCGCGCTCGGAGTACGAGCGTGTGGTGCGCCGGGTCGCGGAGTTGGAGCGCAGGATGGCGGCTCGTCAGCCGGTGGAGCGGGTCGCGGCCTCGCGCGGGGAGACCTCCTCGACGTCGCCGGCCCCGGTCGAGGGTGAGGATGACCGGCGGGAGCCCGTGCCGGCGCCGGAGGCTTCGGTGGCGGCCGACTCCGAGGCGGCCGCGTCGACGGTCGGTTCCGAGCCGGTGGAGGAGACGGCGCCCTCTTCCTCAGAGTCCGCGGTCGAGGGGTCCTCGGCCGGGGAGGAGCGTTCCGAGGGTTCCGACGAGGGGTCGGAGGAGGCCGCGGAGAGCGAGGCCTCCGACGCTTCGAAGGGGGCCTCGGCCACCCGCGCCAAGAGCCGGGCGGGCAACGCCAAGACCGCCAGGGCCAAGACGGCTCCCAAGCGCGGGGCCAAGGGCAAGGGCGGCAAGAAGTAGTTCGGGTAGGGTCCCTCCGAGTGTGGTGGGACGACGGTCGTGAGAGGGCGTCCGGTCGTGGACGTGGAAGGGGGGGCGTGCCTCGATGAGCACCGAGGAGGAGGCCGAGGCCTTGGCGGAGCGTACGCTCGGCGCCACGCGGGAGCGTTTGGCGGAGTTGGACGCGCTGCCCACCCACGAGCACGTCGCGGTCTTCGACGCCCTCCAGCAGGAACTGTCCGGTGTCCTGGGAGCTCTCGGGCAGGGCTCCCAAGGCGCGCGATAACGCCCGGTACCCTAGGTGACCATGGCAAAACGTAGTCGGCTCGACGCGGAACTGGTCCGCCGCGGTCACGCACGCTCCCGAGGCCACGCGGCCGAGATCATCGAGAACGGTTTCGTCCGTGTGGCGGGGATGGTCGCCTCCAAGGCCGCCACCCAGGTCGGGACCGACCAACCCATCGTGGTGCGCACGCCCTCCGACGAACCGCCCTACGTCTCACGTGGCGCGCACAAGCTGATCGGTGCCCTGGACGCCTTCGAACTGTCGGTGGACGGTCGTCGGGCGTTGGACGCGGGCGCCTCCACCGGTGGGTTCACCGATGTGCTGTTGCGTCGTGGGGCGGCCCATGTGACGGCGGTCGACGTCGGTTACGGCCAGTTGGCGTGGGCATTGCGCAGTAATGAGCGGGTCAAGGTCATGGAGCGGGTCAACGTCCGTGAGTTGACCCCCGAGCAGATCGACGAGCCCCGTCCCGATCTGGTGGTGGGCGATCTTTCGTTCATCTCGCTGAAGTTGGTGCTGGGGCCGTTGCGCGACTGCGTCGATCCCGGTGCGGACTTCGTGATGATGGTCAAGCCCCAGTTCGAGGTGGGGCGGGATCGTGTGGGCGCGGGCGGTGTGGTGCGCGAGCCGGCGTTGCGCGCCGAGGCGGTGACGGACGTGGCCGCGCACGCGCTCACGTTGGGTCTGGGCGTGGTCGACGTGGCGGCGAGTCCGTTGCCGGGGCCTTCGGGGAACGTCGAGTACTTCCTGTGGATGAGGGCCGGGGCCGACCCGTTGGATCCGGCCCGGTTGGAGCGCGCGATCGAGGAGGGGCCGTCCTGAGGGGGCGTGGCCGCTCGTCGTAGGAGTCCGGTAACGTGACCCGGCCGGGTCCGCACGAGGCATCCGGTCTGCACCAGACCCCCTGTCGGGGCGTGAACGTGAGGGGACGGCGATGACCGGCGGACGCAGTGTTCTCCTGCTGGCGCACACCGGGAGGCCGGCGGCCGTGCGCAGCGCGCGGTTGGTCCATGAGCGGCTCAGCGGGGCCGGGTTGACGGTCCGGATGCTCGAGGACGAGGTCCGGGAGTTGGCCGCCGTGGGTTGTGAGCTGTCCCCGGTGGAGGCGGTGGCTCCGGAGGTGGCCGCTCACGGGGTGGAGCTGGTCATGGTCCTGGGCGGGGACGGCACCCTGTTGCGCGCCGCGGAGCTGGCCCGCCCCGCGGGGGCGCCGCTGTTGGGGGTCAATCTCGGGCACGTGGGTTTCCTGGCGGAGGCCGAGCGTGAGGACCTGGGGGCCACGGTGCGCAGTGTGGTCAACCGCGACTACGTCGTGGAGGAGCGGATGACCCTGGACGTGGCGGTCTTCAACGGGGGCCGTGGCGATGGGGATCCGCCGGTGCGGTCCTGGGCGTTGAACGAGGCCACGGTGGAGAAGGCCGATTCCCGCCGCATGTTGGAGATGGTCCTGGAGGTGGACGGGCGTCCCCTGTCCAGCTGGGGCTGTGACGGTGTGGTGTGCGCCACCCCCACGGGGTCCACGGCGCACGCGTTCTCCGCGGGCGGTCCGGTGGTGTGGCCGGACGTGGAGGCCCTCATGGTCGTACCGATCAGCGCGCACGCCCTGTTCGCCCGTCCCCTGGTGGTGGGGCCGGAGGCGACGGTGGCGTTGGAGGTGCTTCCGGACACCACGCCGGGCGTGCTCTGGTGTGATGGACGGCGTATGGTCGAATTGCCCGTGGGGGCACGAATCGAGATCACCCGTGCCGATACGCCGGTCCGTCTGGCCAGGCTGCATCGCGCCCCGTTCACCGACCGGTTGGTGGCCAAGTTCGGCCTCCCGGTCGCCGGCTGGCGGGGTCGGGTCGAGCACGAACGCTGAGTGCCGGCGTAGGCACACGCACAGGGCGTCAACTATTCAGGAGAGGGATCGGTGCTCGAAGAAGTCCGCATCCAAGGCCTCGGTGTCATCGACGACGCCGTGTTGGAGCTGTCACCGGGTCTGACCGTGGTCACCGGTGAGACCGGCGCGGGTAAGACCATGGTCGTCACCGGGCTGGGGTTGCTCTTCGGTGGGCGGGCCGATCCGCAGCGGGTGCGGCCCGGCGCCGGTCGCGCGGTGGTCGAGGGCCGGTTGACCGTTCCCGAGGGCGGTCGGGTGGCCACCCGGGTCCTGGAGGCCGGTGGCGACATCGACGACGACGTTCTCATCCTCAACCGTACGGTGTCGGCGGAGGGCCGTTCGCGGGCGACGTTGGGCGGGCGTTCGGCGCCGGTGAGTCTGTTGGCGTATCTGGCCGACGACCTGGTGGCGGTGCACGGTCAGTCCGATCAGCAGCGGTTGCTGCGGGCCGAGCGGCAGCGGTCCTCGTTGGACCGTTTCGCCGGGGACGACCTGGTCAAGGTCCTGAAGCGCTATTCGGTGGCCTACCGGCGGCACCGGGAGGTGGCGGCGGAGCTGGAGGAGTTGGTGGAGCGGGCGCGTGAGCGCGCGCAGGAGGCCGATCTGCTCCGGTTCGGGGTGGAGGAGATCACCGCGGCCGAGCCGGTGCCGGGTGAGGACGCCGAGTTGTCGGCGGAGGAGACGAGGCTGGCGCACGCCGATGGGCTGCGGGTGGCCTCGACCACCGCGCACGAGGCGCTCACGGGCGATCCGGCCGCGGCCGACGTGCAGGCCGACGTGGTGGGGCTCTTGTCGGCGGCCCGGCAGGCGGTGGCCTCGGTCAGTGAGCACGATGAGGATCTGGCCTCAATCGGGAGCCGGTTGGACGAGGCGTCCTACATCATCACCGACGCGGCCACCGAGTTGGCCTCCTATGCCGAGTCGGTGGAGGCCGATCCGGCCCGGCTGGCGGTGGTGCAGGAGCGTCGTGCCCTGTTGACGCAGTTGGCGCGCAAGTACGGCGAGACCACCGACGAGATGTTGGCGTGGGCGGAGAACGCCTCCGCGCGGTTGTCGGAGCTGGACGGCGACGACGAGCGGATCGAGGAGTTGCGGGCCGAGGTCGAGGAGTTGGCGGCCGATATGGCCGAGGCGGCCGGTGAGCTCACCGAGATCCGTGAGGCCGCGGCCGAGCGTTTCGGGGAGGCGGTCACCGAGGAGTTGACCGCGTTGGCGATGCCGCACGCCCGGGTGAGCGTGCGGATCACCACGGGGGAGGAGTTCGGCCCGCACGGTCGTGACGAGGTGGAGCTGTTGTTGGCCCCGCATCCGGGGTCGGCTCCGTTGCCGTTGCACAAGGGTGCCTCCGGTGGTGAGCTCTCGCGGGTGATGTTGGCGATCGAGGTCGTGTTCGCGGGCGCGGATCCGGTGCCCACGTTCGTGTTCGACGAGGTGGACGCCGGGGTGGGCGGTAAGGCGGCGGTGGAGATCGGGCGGCGTCTGGCCCGGTTGGCCCGTCGTGCCCAGGTCATCGTGGTCACGCACCTGCCGCAGGTGGCGGCGTTCGCGGACGCCCATCTGGTGGTGGAGAAGTCCACGGAGGGGCTGGTCACCGAGAGCGGTGTGGTCCGTCTGGATCGGGACGGTCGGGTGCGCGAGTTGTCCCGGATGCTGGCCGGTCTGGAGGATTCGGAGCTGGGTCGGGCCCATGCCGAGGAGCTGTTGGGCAACGCCGACCCGGATCGGGCGTATCCGAGGGCTTGAGGGGGTGTCGCCGGTGTCCTGAGCGGACACCGGCGACGTTTTGCCCCGAAAACGCCGATCGGCCGACTGTTGTAACTCTACGTGAGTGAGTTCTGACAGTATGCCAGCGATGAAGGTATCGGATGCGCTCAGCGCGACAGTCATGCGATTCCGACGCTCTCGGGCGGAGACCTCCACCGGGCTGGTCGCTCCCGTCCGCTCGGACCGTCGTACCAAGAACCTGACCAAGCGGCTGCGCCCCGGCGACATCGCCGTGATCGACCACGTCGACCTCGACCGTGTCAGCGCCGAGGCGCTGGTCGGTTGCGGGGTCGGCGCCGTGCTCAACGTCGCCCCCAGCATCAGCGGCCGCTACCCCAACCAGGGGCCGGAGTTGATCGTGGGCGCGGGGATCCCCCTGCTGGACGACGTCGATCCCGAGGTCTTCACCCGTGTGCGCGACGGGGAACGGTTGCGTCTGGAGGGCGACACCCTCTATCGGGGAGAGGAGGTCGTCGCCCGAGGCGTCCTCCAGGACCGGGAGACGGTGGAGGAGGCCATGCACCGGGCCCGTGCCGGTCTGGCGACCCAGTTGGAGGCCTTCGCCGCCAACACCATGGCCTACCTGCAACGCGAGCGCGATCTTCTGTTGGACGGGATCGGGATCCCGGCGATCGGTACCGCGATGGAGGGAAGACACGTCCTCATCGTGGTCCGCGGCTACCACTATCGCGAGGACATCGCGGCGCTCAGACCCTACATACGCGAGTTCCGCCCGGTCATCATCGGTGTGGACGGCGGAGCCGACGCGGTGATCGAGGCCGGATACCGGCCCGACATCATCGTCGGCGACTTCGACTCGGTCTCGGACCGTTCCCTGAGCAGCGGCGCCGAACTCGTGGTGCACGCCTATCGGGACGGTCGGGCGCCCGGACTGCAACGGCTGCGGGACCTGGGGCACGACGCCGTGGTCTTCCCCGCGACCGGCACCAGCGAGGACGTGGCGATGATGCTCGCCGACGGGGCGGGGGCGAGCATCATCGTGGCTGTGGGCACCCACGCCACGATGGAGGAGTTCCTCGACAAGGGTCGCGCCGGGATGGCCAGCACCTTCCTCACCCGGCTCAGGGTCGGCGGCAAGCTTGTCGACGCCAAGGGCGTGAGCCGTCTGTACCGTTCCCGCATCTCTCCGTGGGCACTGCTGGGCCTGGTGGCCGCGTGCCTTCTGACCATCGTGGTCGCCGCCTACTGCTCACCGGCCGGCCAGGTCTACCTCACCTTTCTCGCGGCGCGCTGGGACGCGTTCGTGTACTCGCTGACGGGGCTGTTCACGTGATCGACTTCCGTTACCACCTGGTGTCCATCGTCGCCGTGTTCCTGGCGCTCACCGTCGGGCTGGTCCTGGGCACCACGATGCTCCAGGACCCGCTGCTCAACACGCTCCAGTCCGAGACCGCCGACCTGCGCGGGCAGAGCGAGGAGCTCAGGGCCGAGCGCGACAGCGCCGATCGGCTCAACGAGGGGGCCGACCGTCTGGCCGACGCCGTCGGCGACGACGTGTTGGAGGATCGGCTGCGCGACGTCGGCCTGGTCGTGATCGGCGCTCCCGGGGCGGACGAGGACATGGTGGCCTCTTTGGAGGAACGGGCGGAGGCGGCGGGGGCCGACGTCCAAGGGCGGGTGTCCCTGGAGGACGCCTTCGTCGACGACGGTGGCGCCACGTTCGTCGACGAGCTCGCCCTCCAGGTGTCCCTGACCCCCGAGGACCTGACCGGCGGCCCCTACGACAAGGCGGGGGTCGAGCTGGGTCGGGCGTTGGCCGTCGGGCTCGACGAGGAGACGGAGACCCCCGAGGCCCCTGAGGAGGGGGCGAGCGAGGGCCCCCGCGAAGAGGACGTCGAGGAGAGCGCCCGCCCTTCCGACGAGGACGATTCCAAGGGCGCCGAGGCCGTCCTGGCCGCCTTCGAGGAGGGCGGCCTGATCAGCGTGCGGGGGAACCCGGCCCGGTCCGCCGACGCCCTGCTGGTGGTCGCCCCGGCCGGGGCTCCGGAAGGGGAGAGCGAGGCGGCCAACACCCTCCTGACCGGGTTCACCACGGCGTTGAGCGAGACCGTGGGCCCCACGGTCCTGGCCGGGGGCACCGAGGCCGCCGGTGAGGGCGGTCTGATCGCCCGTGCCCTGGCGGAGGAGGCCCCCTACAGCACGGTGGACGTGGCCGGTCGACCCACCGGTGACGTGGTCACGGTGCTGGCCCTGGCCGGGGCCCTGGAGGGGACCCGGGGGGCCTACGGCATCGGCGAGGGCGTCTCGGGTTTCCTGCCCGAACCGTTGCCCGGACCGATCGCGAGCGAGGACCCCGAGGCCCCCGAGGCCGACGCCTCCTCGGGCGAACAGGACGAGGCCCGTCGCTCCGCCTCCGGAGAGGAGGAGTGACCGTCGTGTTCGACCGGATCCCGACCCTGGCCGCCCGAGGGCTGACCGGGGTCGTCCTGGGCGGGCTGGCCGCCCGCTCCACCTACCGTCTGATCACCCGGGGGCCCGGACGTTCCGAGGCCTGGCGGCGGACCAACTTCCGGGGGAGGACCGTCACCCTCAAGGAGGGGCCGGCCCTGGCCTCCGGTGTGTGCGCGGCCTCCGCGCTGGCCCCGGGGGTGTCCCCGCGGGTGCGCGCGGCCTCGATCGTGGCCGCCGCGGGCGCGGCCGGGTTCGGCGCCTACGATGATCTGGCCGGATCGGACCGGGCCAAGGGGCTGCGCGGCCATCTGGGCGCGTTGCGTCGCGGCGAGGTCACGACCGGGGCGGTGAAGATGGCGGGGATCGGGGCGACCGGGATCGTGGCCGCCGCCCTGCTGCGTCGGGGTCCGTTGGACACCTTGATGGACGGGGCCCTGATCGCGGCGGGCGCCAATCTGATCAACCTGTTCGATCTGCGTCCCGGCCGCGCGGTGAAGTTCGCGCTGCTCACGGCGGCACCGGCTCTGGTCACCCCGGCCGCGCCCCTGGTGGGCCCGGTGTTGGGCGCCTCGGCGGCACTGTTGCCCGATGAGTTGGCCGAGCGTTCCATGTTGGGCGACGCCGGGGCCAACGCCCTGGGCGCGGCCCTGGGTGTGGCCGCGGTGGCCCAGGCCTCGCGCCCGGTCCGGGCGGCACTGCTGGGCGGGGTGGTCGGTCTGACCCTGGCCAGCGAGGTCACCAGTTTCTCCCGGGTGATCGAGCGGGTGCCGGCGCTGCGCCGTCTGGACCGCTGGGGGAGGAACGCTCCGGAGGTGACGGGTGGGCGGGGTACGTGAGGACCGGCCGGTTCGTGACGGCGAGGTGACCCGGGGGGTCGCCGCCGCGGCCGCGCTCATCGCCGTGGTCACGGTGGGGGCGCGGCTGGCCGGTTTCGGCCGTACCGTCGTCTTCTCCCAGACCGTCGGCGACACCTGTCTGGGCACGGCCTACGTGACCGCCAATCAACTGCCGGCGGTGTTGTTCGAGATCGTCATCGGCGGGGCCCTGACCGCCATGGTCGTGCCGGTGCTGGCCGCCGCGGTCCGCAACGGCGACAGGGACCAGGTCCGCCACACCACGTCCGCGCTGATCACCTGGGTACTGCTGCTCTCCCTGCCGTTGGCGGCGCTGCTCGCCCTGGCCTCGGTGCCGGCGATGGCGCTGATGTTGGGCGGGGCGGGCGGTTGCGACCACGCCGCTCTGCTCTCCCTGGCCTCCCGGATGCTGATGGTGTTCGCGCCCCAGGTGGTCTTCTACGGGCTGGCCGCCGTGCTGTACGGGGTGTTGCAGGCGCACCGCAGGTTCCTGGGGCCGGCGTTGGCCCCGTTGGTGTCCAGTCTGGTGGTCATCGCCGCCTACCTGGCCTTCGTGCCCCTGGGGGAGGGGCACCGTCGGGATCCGGCGGGGCTGCCGCTTCCGGCGGAGCTCGTCCTGTCGTTGGGCACCACGTTGGGCGTGGTGGCGCTGTTCGTCACGGCCCTGGTGCCGGCCCGGGGGCTGGGGTTGCGGCCGCGGCCGTGTCTGACCTTCCCGCCCGGTGTGGGGGCCAGGGTGCGGGCCCTGGCGATGGCCTCCCTGTTGCCCCTGGTGGCCATGCAGGTGTCGCTGCTGGTGGCGGTGGCGCTGGCCAACTGGGGCGGAGGCGCCGGGGCCGCGGTGCTCTACAGCTACGCGTGGGCACTGTTCACACTGCCCTACGGGGTGATCGCGGTGCCCATCGCCACCAGCGCCTTCACCGAATTGACGGTGGCCCACGCCGAGGACGACCGGGAGGGGTTCGCCCGGCTGGTGTCGGCCTCGGCCAAGGCCGCGGTGGTGATCACCGCCGCCGCGGGCACCGCTCTGGCCGGCGCGGCCGGCCCCGTGGCGTCGGTGTTCGCCCAGGTCGATCCCCTGCCGTTGGAGCGGGCCCTGCTCGCCTACGCGCCGGGTGTCGTGGGGTTCGCGCTGGTGGCCCTGCTCGGTCGTGCCCTGTACGCCTCCCACCACGGTCGTCGAGCCGCCGCCGCGCAGGTCGTGGGCTGGGTCGTGGTGATGGTGTGCGCGGTCGCGCTGGTCTCGGCGTCGCCGACGGGGTGGGCGATCGCGGGCCTGGGGGCGGGTACCGCCATCGGGCTGAGTCTGGCGGCGGCCCTGCTGTGCGTCGGGGTGGTCCGCGCGCACGGACGTGCCTGTCTGGTGGGGCTGCCCCGCTCCCTGGCCGCCGCGGTACTGGGCGGGGGCGCCGGTACGGCGGTGGGCCGGTTCGTGGCCGAGATCGCTCCGCAGGGGGGCACCGGTGCCGCGGTGGTCGCGGCGATGGGCGCCGGATGCGCGGCGCTGGTGGTCTTCGGTTCGGTCGCGGTCCTGGTGGACCGCACCGCCGTGCGAGCGGTGGCCGATCGGGCCCGGAACGTACTCGAACGTAGGAGGGGGACGCGGTGAACGACCGGATCGCGTTGGTGATCGGGAGCAGTACCGGAGGTGTGGGTCGCCACGTGCGCTCGCTGGGGGAGGGGCTGCGTCGGCGGGGTCACCGGGTGGCGGTGGTCGGGCCGCCCGAGGCCGATCGGGAGTTCGGTTTCTCCGAGGCGGGCATGCGGTTCTCGGAGGTGCGGATCGGCCCGTCGCCGTCGTGGAACGATCCGCGGGCGGTGGTGCGGCTGCGGGCCCTGTTGGGCGGGGCCGACGTGGTGCACGCGCACGGTATGCGGGCGGGGGCGTTGTGCGCCCTGGCCGGAGCGCGCCCGTTGGTGGTCACCGCGCACAACGCCCCGCCCTCGGTCTCGGGGCCGCTGTCGGCGGCCTTCCCCGTGCTGGAGCGGATCGTGGCGGCCAGGGCCGATCTGGTGACGGGGGTCTCCGGCGACCTGGTGCGCCGGCTGCGCGCGGCGGGCGCCGCGGACGCCCGACCGGCGGTGGTGGCGGCTCCGGACACGGGCGGCACGATCAAGGGGCGGGAGGAGACGCGTCGGGATCTGGCGGTGACCCCGGAACGCCCTCTGTTGTTGACCGTGGCGCGTTTGGCCGAGCAGAAGGGGCTGGACGTGCTCTTGGAGGCGGCGCCCGCGATCGCCGACCGCGCGCCCGAGCCGGTGGTGGCGATCGCCGGGGACGGTCCTCTGTGGGGGAGGCTGCACGACACCGCCGCCGAGATGGACGCGGACGTGCGCATGCTCGGGAGTCGGAGCGACGTGGCCGATCTGTTGGCGGCCGCGGACCTGTTCTGTCTGCCCTCGCGCTGGGAGGGGCCCTCGTTGGTGATCATGGAGGCGTTGCGCGCCGGGCTTCCGGTGGTGGCGACCCGGGTCGGTGGGATCCCGGACCTGTACGAGGGCACGGTGGAGATGGTGCCGCCGGGGGACGCCGGGGCGTTCGCCGCGGCGGTGGGGCGTGTGCTGGACGATCCCGAGTACGCGGCCGATCTGCGGGCGCGCTCACGCGAGGCGGCCCGGAACCTGCCGGACGAGGAGGACGCGGTGGAGGCCGCGTGCGCTCTGTACAAGGCGGTGACGCGGGGGTGAGCCCCGGTCGCCTTCGGACGGGGCGGTGGCCGGCGGAACGGTCTGGTGAATGTGTCCCCGGGGTGGCCCCGGTACCACCGGGCCGGCGATTTTCCTTACCGATCTTTTGATGGCATGCTGATCTTCGGCTCGTGTGGCGTACCCTGGTCGGGTGCGCTTCATGCGCCTACTTCACCACGTGAGGGGAGTATCCCTGTCGCGGCGGCGCCGTCATCACGGAGTACAAGGGCGTGCTCCCGGTTCCGTCGGTCCACACCGTTCCGGTGTGGGCGGGAGAGACCTCCGGTTCGTTATCGTGCGCGCACAACGCTCGCGCGCACCGACCGGAGGAGAATCCGTCCGTGAACGTTCCCCTGTGGGTCTGGGCTGCCACGATCGCGGCCATGATCCTGATCCTGACGCTGGATCTGATCATCGTCGACCACCCCTGGAGCAAGACCAAGGGTCCCAAGGAATTCGGGATCAAGCAGGCCGCCTGGTGGGCTGTCTTCTACATCGGTATCGCCGTGGTGTTCGGCCTCGGTCTCATGTACTTCGGCGGGGCGACCTCGGGCGCGGAGTACTTCGCCGGGTTCGTCACCGAGAAGAGCCTGAGCATCGACAACCTCTTCGTCTTCTATCTGTTGATGACGGCGTTCGCGGTGCCGAAGAAGTACCAGCACGAGGTGCTGCTGGTCGGTATCGTCCTGGCGATCATCATGCGCGGCGTCTTCATCGTCCTGGGCGCCCAGGTCATCAACGCCTGGAGCGAGGTCTTCTACCTCTTCGGCGTCTTCCTCATCTACACCGGCTACAAGATCGTCCGTGACCACGTGAAGGGCGACGAGGAGGAGAAGGACTTCACCCAGACCCCCGCGGTCCGTCTGGTGAAGCGCTTCTGGCCGGTCACCGACGACTACCACGGCGCCAAGCTCACGGTGAAGCTCGACGGCCGTCGTCACGTCACCCCGATGCTGCTGGTGATCGTCGCGATCGGCGTCATCGACCTGGTCTTCGCCGTCGACTCCATCCCGGCGATCTTCGGTCTGACCCAGGACGCCTACATCGTCTTCACCGCCAACGCCTTCGCCCTGATGGGTCTGCGCCAGCTCTACTTCCTGCTGGCCGGGCTGATGGACCGTCTGGCCTACATCAGCTGGGGCCTGTCGGCGATCATGGTGTTCATCGGTGTGAAGATGATCCTGCACGCGCTGCACGAGAACGGCGTCCACGTCATCGACATCGGCATCGGCACCTCGCTGACCGTCATCATCGGCATCATGACCATCACCGTCGTCGGCAGCCTGATCAAGTCCCGCTCGGACTCGAAGAAGAAGACCGAGAGCGAGGCGATCGAGGGTTCCTGACCCCGGCCGGATCCGGCCGGATCCGATCGAGGAGATCGAGCCGAACCTCGTCGTTTCGAACGGCTGTTCGTCTATAGTGGTGGTGTTCTGACGCCGGAGCGTCATGGGCACCACCACTCTCTTCTGGTGGAAGAAACCGTCATGGGCGATCGTTGGTCTTGTCGGACGGGGTAGGGATCTCCTCCTCCCCGCTTCCCCTCAGCGGCCCGGCCCCGAGGCCGAGGCGGCCCTGATGGGTCCGCGACCGCCGTACCGCGAAGCCGCACGGGTCAACCGACGTCACGCGACGTGGTTGGACGTCCGGTGCGTCACAGCCGAAGGATGTCTCACTCGATGGTCGAACAACTGGTGGTGCGTGGAGCACGGGAGCACAACCTCAAGGACGTGTCCCTGGATCTGCCACGCGACTCCATGATCGTGTTCACCGGGCTGTCCGGATCGGGCAAGTCCTCGCTCGCCTTCGACACGATCTTCGCCGAGGGCCAGCGCCGCTACGTCGAGTCCCTTTCGGCGTACGCCCGCCAGTTCCTCGGCCAGATGGACAAACCCGACGTCGACTTCATCGAGGGCCTCTCGCCCGCGGTCTCCATCGATCAGAAGTCGACCAGCCGCAACCCGCGTTCCACGGTCGGGACCATCACCGAGGTCTACGACTACCTGCGCCTGCTCTGGGCCAGGGTGGGCGTGCCGCACTGCCCCGAGTGCCACCGCGAGATCGCCCGGCAGAGCCCGCAGCAGATCGTCGACCGGGTCATGGAGATGACCGAGGGCACCCGTTTCCAGGTGCTGGCCCCCGTCGTGCGCGGCCGCAAGGGCGAGTACGTCGAACTCTTCAAGGAACTCCAGTCCAAGGGCTACACCCGCGCGGTGGTCGACGGCGAGGCGGTGCGGCTGGACGAGGCGCCCAAGCTGGGCCGCTACGACAAGCACGACATCGCGGTGGTCGTGGATCGGCTCAGCGTCAAGCCCGGCTCCCCGGGCCGGCTCACCGACTCGATCGAGACGGCGCTGAAGCTGGCCGGCGGCACGATCGTGCTGGACTTCGTCGACCTGGACGCCGAGGACCCCGAGCGCGAGAAGGTCTTCTCCGAGCACCTGTACTGCCCCTACGACGACCTCTCCTTCGAACAACTCGAACCGCGCTCCTTCTCCTTCAACGCCCCCTACGGCGCCTGCCCCGACTGCTCCGGTCTGGGCACCCGCATGGAGGTCGACGCCGACCTGCTGGTCCCCGACCCGGAGAAGACCCTGGCCGAAGGGGCGATCTCGCCCTGGTCGGGCGGGCCCAACAGCGGCTACTGGGAGCGGATCCTCACGGCGTTGGGCGAGGCGATCGGCTTCGACCTGGACACCCCCTGGGAGCGTCTGCCCCGCAAGGCGCGCAAGGCCATCCTGGAGGGGCACGGCACCCAGGTGCACGTCAGCTACCGCAACCGGTACGGGCGCAGCCGCTCCTACTACACCGAGTTCGAGGGGGTCGTCCCCTGGGTGCGGCGCCGCCACTCCGAGGTGGAGAGCGACCACACGCGCGAGCGCCTCGAGGGCTACATGCGCACGGTGCCCTGCCCCACCTGTGAGGGGACCCGGCTCAAGCCGGTGGTGCTGGCCGTGACCGTGGGCGGTCGCTCGATCGCCGACGTCGCGTCGATGTCGCTGCGGGACAGCGCCGCCTTCCTCGCCGACCTGACGCTCTCCGACCGGGACATGGTCATCGCCTCCCAGGTGCTCAAGGAGATCAACGCCCGGCTGGGGTTCCTGCTGGACGTGGGTCTGGACTACCTGAGCCTGGCGCGTTCGTCCGGTTCGCTCTCGGGCGGCGAGGCCCAGCGCATCCGGTTGGCCACCCAGATCGGTTCGGGGCTGGTGGGCGTCCTCTACGTGCTGGACGAGCCCTCCATCGGGCTGCACCAGCGCGACAACGCCCGCCTGTTGGAGACGCTCCAGCGGCTGCGCGACATCGGTAACACGCTCATCGTGGTCGAACACGACGAGGACACCATCCGCGCCGCCGACTGGGTCGTGGACATCGGCCCCGGCGCGGGCGAGCACGGCGGCCACGTCGTGGTCTCGGGCATCGTCGACGAGCTGCTCACCTCGACCGACTCGCTGACCGGCGACTATCTGTCGGGGCGGCGCGCCATCGAGTTGCCCAAGCTGAGGCGGCCGGTCACCAAGGGCCACGAACTGGTGGTCCGAGGGGCGCGGGAGAACAACCTGGACGGGATCGACGTGACCTTCCCGCTCGGGGTGTTCACCGCGGTCACCGGTGTGTCCGGTTCGGGTAAGTCCACCCTGGTCAACGAGATCCTGTACAAGGCCCTGGCCAAGGAGCTCAACGGCGCCCGCGACGTGCCCGGTCGGCATCTGCGGGTCAACGGCACCGGCAAGGTCGACAAGGTGGTGCACGTCGATCAGAGCCCGATCGGTCGTACCCCGCGTTCCAACCCGGCCACCTACTCCGGGGTCTTCGACCACGTGCGCAAGCTGTTCGCGCAGACCACCGACGCCAAGACCCGCGGCTACCAGCCGGGCCGGTTCTCCTTCAACGTCAAGGGCGGCCGTTGCGAGGCCTGCGCGGGCGACGGCACGCTCAAGATCGAGATGCAGTTCCTGCCCGACGTGTACGTGCCCTGCGAGGTCTGCCACGGAGCCCGGTACAACCGGGAGACCCTTCAGGTGAAGTACAAGGGCAAGAACATCTCCGAGGTGTTGGACATGCCCATCTCCGAGGCCCTGGAGTTCTTCGAGCCGATCAACGCGATCCGCCGCCACCTCCAGACGCTCAGCGACGTGGGGTTGGGCTACGTGCGGTTGGGGCAGCCGGCCACGACCCTGTCGGGCGGTGAGGCCCAGCGGGTCAAGCTCGCCGCGGAGCTTCAGCGCCGTTCCACCGGGCGCACCGTGTACGTGCTGGACGAGCCGACCACGGGTCTGCACTTCGAGGACATCCGCAAGCTGTTGGGCGTGCTCGACCGGCTGACCGAGAGCGGCAACACGGTGATCGTCATCGAGCACAACCTCGACGTCATCAAGACCGCCGACCACGTCATCGACATGGGCCCCGAGGGCGGTTCCGGCGGTGGCATGGTCGTGGCCCAGGGGACCCCGGAGGAGGTCGCCGCGGTCGCGGAGTCCTACACCGGTCGTTTCCTCGCCAAGATGCTCTGACCCTCTCTTCGGTCCGTTCGGGGCCCGCGTCGCCCTCCGGTGACGCGGGCCCCGCTCCGTACCCGGCCGCCCTGCCACGTGAGGGGCGGGATCGGGCACTCCGGGCGGGCTACTACAGTTCGTAGTGGACTGTCAGGCGCAGGTGAGGAGCGTTCGGTCGTGGCCGGAAAGAGGACATGCGGGTGCGGGGTGAGCAGGCGGCGTCTGCTCGGTACGGCGGGCGCGGCGGCGGCCGTCACCGCTGTGAGCGCCTGTGGCGAACCTCCGGACCCCCAGGAGATACGCCGCGGTCACGTGATCGGTCAGGTCGACGAGGTGCCCGAGGGCGGCGGGGCGGTCTTCAGTCAGAGCAAGCTGGTCGTCACCCAGCCCGAGAAGGGCGAGTACAAGGCGTTCAGCGCCTCCTGCACCCACGGTGGATGCACCGTGCAGGAGGTGGAGGACGAGGTGATCCGCTGCCTGTGCCACGGAAGCGAGTTCGACATCACCTCGGGCGAGCCGGTCACCGGGCCGGCCCAGGAGCCGTTGGAGCCCTTCACGGTCACCATCGATGGTGAGGACATCATCCTCGACTGACACGGTCGGTGGACGTCGACGCGAAGCGGCCCCGTCGAGTCGGACTCGACGGGGCCGCTTCGTACGTCGGGGAGGGGGTCAGACCTCCTCGGGGTCGCCCGAACGCGCGTCGCCCGCGTCGTCGTGGGCCAGGGCGGAGGCCGCGACGCTGCGGCGGAAGGCCGAGGTGGGGAAACGCGAGGCGTAGGAGGAGTCCTCCTCGCCGCCGACGAACTCGGTGCGCTTGCGCGGCAGGGACTCCGGGTAGTGGGTGGTCAGCCAGGTGATGAGATGTTCGCGGATCTCACAGGCGATGTTCCACTGGGCTCCGGTGTCGGCGGCGGTGGCGACCACGCGCACCATCACCTCGCCGCTCTCGCTGATGTCCACGACCTGGCAGGACCAGCTGCGCCCGTCCCAGTGATCGCTGGAGGTGATCAGACGGCCGGCCTCCTCGCGGAGTTCGGCGATGGGCACCTCCCAGTCGAGGGGGAGCTGCACCTTGGCGGTGATGTTGGTGCCCGACTTCGTCCAGTTCTCGAAGCTGGTCGTGGTGAAGTTGGCGACCGGGACCACCAGGCGGCGCTCGTCCCAGATCTTGATGGTGACGTTGACCAGGCTGAGCTCCTCGACCCGGCCCCACTCGCCCTCGACCACGACCACGTCGCCGATGCGGAGGGCGTCGCTGAAGGCGAGCTGGAGTCCGGCGAACAGGTTGCCCAGGGTCGACTGGGCGGCGACACCGGCGACGATACCGATGATGCCCGCGGAGGCCAGGAGTCCGGCGCCCAGCGCCTTCACCGCGTCGAAGGTGAACAGGATGGCGGCGATCGCCAGGACGACGATGATGGAGGTGATGACCCGGCGCAGCAGACGGACCTGGGTCTGGAGGCGGCGTGCCCGGCGGTCGGCGTCGCCGTTGCTCGCGGACAGGCGCTGGAGCACCATGTCGGTGGCGGCGTAGGCGAGGCTGATGCCCAGGGCGGTCAGCGTGCCGATCATCAGGATCTGCATCGCGTGCTGGATGGTCTGGTAGGTGCTCCAGCCGACGTCGCCCACGCTGGGCAGCGCCAGGTTGGCGCCCACCACGGCCGCGGCGGTGTAGGCGGTCACCGCGGATCGCGAGACCACGTATCGCGCCATCGGCCAGATCTTGCCCAACTTGTGGTTGAGCAGCCAGTGCAACGCGAAGACCAGGGCCATGGAGAGCGCAATGGCGATGCCGATCGCGATCCAGTGCTCGACGGTCACGATGTGGAGCCCCCTTGTCGTTCGTCTGTTCGTCGGGTGCGGGCCCGGGTGTCGGGCCGAGAGGAGGGAGGGATCCCCGCCTCGGGGAGGGTGGGTGTCGCGGGTGTCGCGGTCCACGTGCCGGAGTGGGCGAACGTGGCCATCAAGGTCTCCTCCTTGATGCTGAAAAGGCCCGATGAAAGAGGTTTTCGAGTCCTTTGGGACGAGAACGCGGTCTTTCCGGGTCGAGGTCCCTTACGTCGGGAAGTCCGTCGGTACCCGCCCAACCTAGACTATGTGGATACCCAATCGTGACGTTTGCGGGAAGGAGCACCCGGAAGTGAGACGCGGCACTGTGCCGTTCGCGCCGACGAGTGGCCGTCTGTCGCCGTGACACATCAGAATGGGGGCATGGCTGCGACTCCTCACCTACGACCCGCGCCCGGATCGATCCCCACCGAGCCGGGCGTCTACCGGTTCCGCGACGCGTCCGGCCAGGTCATCTACGTGGGCAAGGCCAAGAACCTGAGGTCGAGGCTGTCCTCCTACTTCCGTGACTTCGCGGGCCTGCATCCGCGTACCCAACAGATGGTCTCCACCGCCGACGACGTGGACTGGACGATCGTCGGCACCGAGGTCGAGGCCCTCCAGCTCGAGTACTCGTGGATCAAGCAGTACAATCCGCGCTTCAACGTCAAGTATCGCGATGACAAGAGCTACCCCTACCTCGCGGTGACGCTCAACGAGGAGTTCCCGCGCGTTCAGGTGATGCGGGGCGCCAAGCGCAAGGGCGTCCGTTACTTCGGCCCCTATTCGCACGCCTGGGCGATCCGGGAGACCGTCGACCTGCTGTTGCGGGTCTTTCCGGTGCGCACCTGCTCGGCCGGGGTCTTCCGCGGGGCGCGCAACAGCGGTCGCCCCTGCCTGCTCGGTTACATCGGCAAGTGCGTGGCCCCCTGCGTGGGCCGTGCCTCACCGGAGGAGCACCGGGACCTGGTGGAGGACTTCTGTGCCTTCCTGGCCGGTGACACCGGACGGTTCCTGAAGGAGCTCGAAGGGCGGATGAGGGAGGCGGCCGGCGAGCAGGAGTACGAGCGGGCCGCGCGTCTGCGCGACGACATCGAGGCCCTGCGCGCCGCTCTGGAGAAGCAGGCCGTGGTCCTGCCCGACTCCACCGACTGCGACGTCATCGCCATGGCCGACGACCCCTTGGAGGCGGCGGTCCAGATCTTCCACGTGCGCGGCGGACGGATCCGGGGGCGACGCGGTTACGTGGTCGACCGGGTGAGCGACGCCGACACGGGCGAGCTGATGCAGACCTTCCTGCGCCAGATCTACGGGGCGCTGGACGGGGACGAGGAGACCGAGGGCACGGGCACCTCCGTACCGCGCGAGGTCCTGGTCTCCCATGAGCCCTCCGATCGGGAGGCGGTCGCCGTCTGGTTGTCGGAGCATCGGGGATCGACGGTCGACCTGCGGGTGCCGCGGCGTGGGGACAAGAAGTCCCTGATGGAGACGGTCGATCGCAACGCACGTGAGGCGCTGGCCCGGCACAAGACGCACCGCGCGGGCGATCTGAGCACGCGGAGCCGGGCCCTCAACGAGATCCAGGAGGCCCTGGATCTGCCGGAGGCGCCGTTGCGCATCGAATGCTTCGACATCTCCAACCTCCAGGGCGAGCACGTGGTCGCCTCCATGGTGGTCTTCGAGGACGGGCTGGCCCGTAAGTCCGAGTACCGCCGCTTCTCGGTCCGCGGCAGCGGTGTGGGCGGCTCGGAACAGCACGACGTGGCGGCCATGTACGAGGTGGTCTCCCGGCGTTTCCGCCGCTATCTGGAGGAGAGCTCCCGGTCGGGCGAGGTCGCCAGGATGGGCGGCCCCGACGACCAGGGGGCCGGCACCGGGGGAGAGGAACCGACCCCCGGTAGGTTCGCCTATCCGCCCAACCTGGTGGTGGTGGACGGCGCCCTTCCCCAGGCCCGGGCGGCGCGACGCGCCCTGGACGAGTTGGGGATCGAGGACGTGGCCGTGTGCGGGCTGGCCAAACGCCTGGAAGAGGTGTGGCTGCCCGACGACGAGGACCCGGTGATCCTTCCCCGCAACGGGGAGGGGCTCTATCTTCTGCAACGGGTGCGTGACGAGGCCCACCGCTTCGCCATCCGCTATCACCGGCAGAAACGTGCCAAGGCGCTCACCGGCAGCAGCCTGGACGAGCTCGCGGGGCTCGGTCCGGCGCGGCGGAGCGCCCTCATCAAGGAGTTCGGTTCCGTGAAGCGTTTGGCCTCGGCGAGTGTCGAGGAGATCGCGGCCGTGCCCGGTATCGGCCCCAAGCTGGCCGAGGCCGTGCACGAGCACCTCTCCGGTGGCCCCACCGGAGCCGGTGACGAGGGTTCAGGGGCGACGAGAGACCGGAAGACGGACGGGGGAGGAGACACATGACGGTCGAACTGGGTGGGGAACTGCCACCCGAGGTGGTCATCGTCACCGGGATGTCCGGTGCGGGACGGAGCACGGCGGCCAGGGCCCTGGAGGACCTGGACTGGTTCGTGGTGGACAACCTGCCGCCGGGGCTGCTGCCCACGATGATCGAATTGGCGGGCCGTACCCACGGGGCGGTGCCCCGGGTGGCGGTGGTGGTGGACGTGCGTTCGCTGGCCTTCACCGAGGACCTGCTGTCCACGGTGGAGGGGCTGCGCAAGCGCGACATCGTCGCGCGCGTCCTCTACCTGGAGGCCTCCGACGAGGCCCTGGTCCGTCGGTTCGAGGGGGTGCGCCGCCCCCACCCGCTCCAGGGCGACGGGCGGCTCACCGACGGCATCTCGCTGGAGCGGGAGACGCTGCGGGCGGTCCGGGGCGAGGCCGACCTGGTCATCGACACCTCCCAGCTCAACGTGCACCAGCTCAAGGCCCGGGTGATCGGGTTCTTCGGTGAGAGCGACGAGGTGCGCACCCGCGCCAACGTGGTGTCCTTCGGTTTCAAGCACGGTCTGCCGGTCGACGCGGATCTGGTCCTGGACTGTCGTTTCCTGCCCAACCCCCACTGGGTGCCCGAGCTCAGGCCGATGAACGGGCGCGACGAGCCGGTGCGCGACTACGTGCTCTCCCAGGACGGCGCCAAGGAGATGCTGGAGTCCTACGTCGACGTCCTCAAGCTGATCATCGCCGGCTATCAGCGTGAGGGGAAGCACTACATGACGTTCGCGGTGGGCTGCACGGGGGGCAAGCACCGCAGCGTGGCGATGGCGGAGCAGTTCGGCGAGCGGTTGCGGGGTCTGGGGGTGGACGTGCACGTGGTCCACCGGGACGTCGGAAGGGAGTGATCCACGTCCGCCCGGTGTGGTGAACCGAATCGCCAAGAGTGGCGTCTTCACTTACATTGGCCCGATCGCCATCGGCCCCGGCCCGGGAGGGCCCGGGTCCGACGGGGCACGGTGGCGGGTCGATCGTTCGTACGCCGTCGAGTGACGGTAGGGGCCGGAGTGTCCGAGGGACCACGGGACGAGGGGGCAGGCCGAAGGCATGGCGAAGAGCACCGCGCCGGACGGGCCGGACGGGGACGACGACTCGCGGCCACCACGGGTGGTCGCGCTGGGGGGCGGGCACGGCCTGTACGCCTCGTTGTCGGCGCTGCGCAGGGTGACCACGGACGTCACCGCGATCGTGACCGTCGCCGACGACGGCGGATCCAGCGGGCGGCTGCGCAGGGAGTTGGGGGTGCTGCCACCGGGTGATCTGCGGATGGCCTTGGCGGCGTTGTGCGGGGACGACGAATGGGGGCACACCTGGACCCAGGTGCTCCAGCACCGTTTCCGTTCGGAGGGCGAGCTGCACGGCCACGCCGTCGGGAACCTGCTGATCGTGGCCCTGTGGGAGCTTTTGGGCGATTCGGTGGCGGGGCTGGACTGGGTGGGGCAGTTGTTGGGCGCCCACGGTCGGGTCCTGCCGATGTCCTCGGCCCCGCTGGAGATCTCCGCCGAGGTGGAGGGGGTGGACCCCGAGCGTCCGCACGAGCTCACCACGGTGCGCGGCCAGGTGGCCTGCGCGAGCACCAGTGGTCGGGTGCGATCCATCTCCCTGCTTCCGGAGGAGCCGCCGGCCAGTCCGCAGGCGGTCAAGGCGGTACGCGAGGCGGACTGGGTGGTCTTCGGGCCCGGTTCGTGGTTCACCAGTGTGCTGCCGCACCTGCTGGTGCCGGATCTGGCGCACGCCCTGGTCACCACCCGGGCCAAGAGGCTGGTGGCCCTGAACCTGTCGCCCCAGAAGGGCGAGACCGACGACTTCCGGCCCGAGACCTACCTGGAGGTGCTGCGCGAGCACGCCCCCAAGCTGGGGGTGGACGTCGTGCTGGCCGACACCGGGACGGTGGAGGACCCGCTGCCGTTGGAGGCGGTGGTGGGCGAGCTCGGAGGGCGTCTGGAGCTGGCCGAGCTGAGCATGGGGGACGGTGGCCCCCGGCACGATCCGGACCTGTTCGCCACGGCTCTGGAGCGAATCCTGGTGGATTGACGGGTTCGTCGTGACGGTCCCCGGGGAAAGGGGGCCGCATGGCCGAACAGCACCGCGTTCACCTGGAACGCGTCTACGACGAGATCCACGCCGAAGAACATCCCGACCGGGAGGGGGAGGCCCCTCCCGGTCCGCGTTTCCTCGTTGACCGGCTCTGGCCGCGCGGGGTGCGCAAGAGCACCTTGGAAGAGGTCCGGTGGGTCAAGGACGTGGCCCCCGACCCGGAGCTGCGCTCCTGGTTCGGACACGACCCGGACCGTTTCGCGGAGTTCGCCGAGCGGTATCGCACCGAACTCGAACAGCGGCCCGAGGCGCTCGAACCGATCCTGGAGGCCGCCCGTCGGGGTCCGGTGACCCTGCTCTACGCGGCCAAGGACACCAGACACAACCACGCGGTGGTCCTCCGGGACCACCTGGAGTCGCTGTTGGCCCCCTGAAAGTCGGGGGAGCAATTGACCGCACACCGACACGAAGGCCGACACGCCGCCTGTGAGCAGGGACAGCGGATCGGCAACACGCCGTCCAGGGGTCGGCGGGAAGGCCCGCGTCACGTAGTCTGCGACGAGAAAGCCGCCCGGTCCTCGGGGGTCCGGACGGCGGTACCGGTGTCGGTGTACGACACCAGGGTTCCTGGCAGCTCAAGGGGAGGATCGCAGCGATGGCGATGACCGGCGTGGTGAAGGACGAGTTGAGCCGGCTGGCGATCCTCAAGCCATGCTGCCGTAAGGCGGAGGTGTCCACCATCCTCCGCTTCACCGGGGGCCTTCACCTGGTGGGCGGTCGGATCGTGATCGAGGCCGAGCTCGACACGGGCGCGGCCGCGCGACGCCTGCGCAAGGACATCTCGGAGGTCTTCGGCCACGAGTCCGAGGTGGTCGTGCTCTCCCCGAGCGGTCTGCGCAAGGGCAACAGGTACGTGGTCCGGGTGATCAAGGACGGCGAGTCCCTGGCCCGGCAGACGGGTCTGGTCGACAACAACGGTCGTCCGGTGCGCGGTCTGCCCCGGCACGTGGTGGCGGGCGGGGCCTGCGACTCGGAGTCGGCCTGGCGCGGTGCCTTCATCGCGCACGGTTCGTTGACCGAGCCGGGACGCTCGATGTCGCTGGAGGTCACCTGCCCGGGGCCGGAGGCGGCGTTGGCGCTGGTGGGGGCGGCTCGTCGGCTCAAGGTGCACGCCAAGGCCCGTGAGGTGCGGGGCGTGGACCGGGTGGTCGTCCGTGACGGTGACTCCATCGGCGCTCTGTTGACCCTGTTGGGCGCCCACCAGAGTGTTCTGGCCTGGGAGGAGCGGCGGATGCGCCGTGAGGTGCGCGCGACCGCCAACCGTCTGGCCAACTTCGACGACGCCAACCTGCGTCGTAGCGCGCGTGCCGCCGTCGCGGCCGGAGCGCGGGTGGAGCGGGCGTTGGAGATCCTGGGGGAGGAGGCGCCCGATCACCTGGTGGCCGCGGGACGGCTGCGTCTGGCGCACAAGCAGGCCTCGCTGGAGGAGCTGGGCCAGCTCTCGGTGCCGCCGCTGACCAAGGACGCCATCGCCGGTCGTATCCGCAGGTTGTTGGCCATGGCCGACAAGCGGGCGAGCGACCTGGGCATCGAGGGAACAGAGGCGAACCTCACTCCGGACATGCTCGTCCCCTGACCCGGTGTCGGGGCCGGTCGGAGCACGAACGGCCCCGAACGCGCGATCGGCGATCGTGTGCACCTTTGTTAACTGGGAAAACTCAGGGATAACTTCCGAAAATGGTATAGACCTCTCCGCTTCACGGTGTCAGGATGGGTGCGACTCCACGAGGAGTGGAAGGGCTGTCCGCCGAGGGGGGCGAACGGGTTCCCGCCGGCACTCCGATAGGCTCTTTGTGAACACCTGTTACACGTTCACGCTGTTCAACGTGGTCGACCCGGACCGTACCGGTCGGGGTCCCGAGCGCGGGCGTACGGGTGAAACTGCTGTGCGATATATGAGGAGATTGGTTCCGTGACCATCCGTGTAGGCGTCAACGGCTTCGGTCGGATCGGCCGCAATTTCTGGCGCGCGGTCGCCGCCGGCGACAGCGACATCGAAATCGTCGCGGTCAACGACCTCACCGACACCAAGACGCTCGCGCACCTGCTCAAGTACGACACCGTGCTCGGCACCCTCCAGGGCGAGGTCGAGGTCGGCGACGACTTCATCCGCGTCGGCGACAAGAACATCAAGGTCCTCGCCCAGCGCGACCCGGCCCAGCTGCCCTGGGGCGAGCTGAACGTCGACGTCGTCGTCGAGTCCACCGGCATCTTCACCAAGGCCGAGGACGCCAAGAAGCACATCGAGGCCGGCGCCAAGAAGGTCATCATCTCCGCCCCCGCCAAGGGCGAGGACATCACCATCGTGATGGGCGTCAACGACGACAAGTACGACGCCGCCTCGCACGACGTCATCTCCAACGCCTCCTGCACCACCAACTGCGTGGCGCCCATGGCGAAGGTCCTCAAGGACGCCTTCGGCATCCAGCAGGGCTTCATGACCACGGTGCACGCGTACACCAACGACCAGGTCATCCTGGACTTCCCGCACAAGGACCTGCGTCGCGCCCGCGCCGCCGCGCAGAACATCATCCCCACCAGCACCGGTGCCGCCAAGGCCACCGCCCTGGTGATCCCGGAGCTCGCCGGCAAGCTGGACGGCATGGCCATGCGCGTCCCGGTTCCGGACGGCTCCGCCACCGACCTGGTCGTCACCCTGGACCGTGAGGTCACCAAGGACGAGGTCAACGACGCGTTCAAGGCCGCGGCCGAAGGCCCGCTCAAGAACGTGCTCGTCTACACCGAGGACGAGATCGTCTCCTCCGACATCGTCGGCACCTCGCCCTCGTGCACCTTCGACGCCAAGATGACGATGGTCTCCGGCAACACCGTCAAGATCCTCGGCTGGTACGACAACGAGTGGGGCTACTCCAACCGCCTGGTCGACCTGGCCAAGCTGGTCGGCGCCGGCCTGTAACCACGGGTCCCCACGACTCGTGGCCGCACACGCGTGACCCGGCACCCCTTCCGCCCCGCGCGGTGGGGGTGCCGTCGCGTCCACGCCCGCCCGGCCCACCGTCCGGGAGCTTCAGACCCCACCAACCCCAACGAGGAGACCAGCATGCGGACGATCGACGACCTCGACGTCTCCGGAAAGCGCGTGTTCGTCCGGGCCGACCTGAACGTGCCCCTGGACGGTGACCGCATCACCGACGACGGGCGCATCCGCGCGGCCCTGCCGACCATCGACAAGCTGCGCGAACGCGGTGCCCGCGTCATCGTGGCCGCCCACCTGGGTCGCCCCAAGGGCGCCCCGGACCCCCGCTTCTCCCTGCGCCCCGTCGCCGCCCGTCTGGGCGAGCTGCTCGGCACCGAGGTCGCCTTCGCCACCGACACCGCCGGAGACTCCGCCCTGGAGACCTCCGCCGCGCTGAAGGACGGCCAGGTCGCCCTGCTGGAGAACGTGCGCTTCGAGCCCGGCGAGACCAGCAAGGACGACGCCGAGCGCGGTGAACTCGCCGACCGCTTCGCCCGCCTCGCCGACCTGTACGTCGGTGACGCCTTCGGCGCCGTGCACCGCAAGCACGCCAGCGTCTACGACCTTCCGGCCCGTCTGCCGCACGCCGTCGGCGGTCTGGTGCTGACCGAGGTCGAGGTGCTCAAGAAGCTCACCAGTGACCCGCAGCGCCCCTACGCCGTGGTCCTGGGCGGCTCCAAGGTCTCCGACAAGCTCGGCGTCATCGACAACCTCCTGGGGACCGCCGACCGTCTGCTCATCGGCGGCGGCATGGTGTTCACCTTCCTCAAGGCGCAGGGCTACGAGGTCGGTTCCAGCCTTCTGGAGGCCGACCAGCTCGACACCGTCCGCGGCTACCTGGAGCGGGCCGAGCGCGAGGGCGTGGAGATCGTCCTGCCGGTGGACGTCGTGGCCGCCGAGAAGTTCTCGGCCGACGCCCCCCACGCCGCCGTCGACGTCGACTCCATCCCGGCCGACCGGATGGGGCTGGACATCGGCCCCAAGAGCCGGCACCTGTTCGCCGAGAAGCTCGCCGACACCAAGACCGTCTTCTGGAACGGCCCCATGGGCGTGTTCGAGATGGAACCCTACGCGGGGGGCACCCGGGCCCTGGCCCAGGCGCTCATCGACTCCGACGCCTTCACCGTCGTCGGTGGTGGCGACTCGGCCGCGGCCGTGCGCGCCCTGGGCTTCGACGAGGCGGCCTTCGGTCACATCTCGACCGGTGGCGGCGCCAGCCTGGAGTACCTGGAGGGCAAGGCCCTTCCGGGCATCGACGCCCTCGCCTGACGTCATCCCCGTCGGGCCGGTACGGGGTCCCGGCCCGACGGGTACGACCCCCGCCCCGTGAACAAGAGAAGACTTTCGAGGAAGGGACGACGATGGCCAAGCGCATGCCGCTCATCGCGGGCAACTGGAAGATGAACAACAACCACCTCGAGGCGATCGCGCTGGTCCAGAAGCTGGCCTTCGCCCTGAACGACAAGGACTACGACAACGCCGAGGTCGTCGTCCTGCCCCCGTTCACCGACATCCGCAGCGTGCAGACGCTGGTGGACGGGGACAAGCTGCGCATCGGTTTCGGTGCCCAGGACATCTCCGCCCACGACAAGGGCGCCTACACCGGTGAGATCTCCGGTGCGATGCTGGCCAAGCTGGAGTGCTCCTACGTCCTGGTCGGCCACTCCGAGCGTCGTGAATACCACAATGAGGACGACGCCTTGGTCAACGCCAAGGTCAAGGCCGCCTACAAGAACGGGATCGTCCCGATCCTGTGCGTGGGCGAGGGCCTGGAGGTCCGCAAGGCCGGTGCCCAGGTCGAGCACGTCCTGGCCCAGCTCGACGGCGCTCTGAAGGAGATCACCGCCGAGCAGGCGGAGAAGATCGTCGTGGCCTACGAGCCCGTGTGGGCCATCGGTACCGGTGAGGTCGCCACCCCCGAGGACGCCCAGGAGGTCTGCGCGGCGATCCGTGCCCGTCTGGCCGAGCTGTACTCGCCCGAGGTCGCCGACGCGGTGCGCGTCCTCTACGGCGGCTCCGTCAAGGGCGACAACGCCCCCGGCATCATGGCCAAGGCCGACGTGGACGGCGCCCTGGTGGGCGGTGCCTGCCTGAAGGCGGACGAGTTCGCCAAGGTGATCCGCTTCCGCGAGAACGGCTGACCGAACGTCTCGTCTTCCCCGCCTCGTCACGCTCCGATGTCCAAGCGTGACGGGGCGGGTGTCCGACAGGTGCGTCGTTCGGGCTAGACTTCGCTGAGGGGATGGCCGTGCCTCGCGGTTTCTCCTCCCGTGTCGACGCCGGCGCGGTAAAATCCGATAACGTCCCCGGTCTCCTCCTTCCGTGGCCCGTTCCCGGACGGCACCCCCATGTCGTTGTCGGTGCGGGTGGGGAAAGGGGGCCGAGGAGTCCATCCCCCCGCTGCGGGGTCGAGCTACGGGTGAGCGTGTGATCCTCGGTCTGTCCATCTTCGTGATGCTTCTCAGTGTGCTGCTGGTCCTCCTCGTGCTGATGCACAAGGGCAAGGGCGGTGGTCTCTCCGACATGTTCGGCGGGGGTGTCACCTCCTCGCTCGGCGGGTCCTCCGTTGTCGAGCGCAACCTCGACCGGATGACCATCGGTGTCGGGGTCGTGTGGATCGTGACGATCGTCGTTCTCGGCCTGCTGATCAACCGCGGGTAGCGCGCCACCGGCCGCGCCGGCCCCTCGTTCTAGTCAAGCTCGCCCGAGTCGTCGGTGAGCGAGTTCGCCGAAGGAGTTTTTCGTGGGTAGTGGCAGTGCCATCCGTGGCAGCCGAGTCGGAGCCGGCCCTATGGGCGAGGCGGAGCGGGGCGAGGCCGCTCCGCGGATCCGGGTTCCGTTCTACTGTGCGAACTTGCACGAGGTCGTCCCCAGCTTCGCCAGCGAGGCCGCCGTCCCCGACGAGTGGGACTGCCCGCGTTGCGGTTTCCCCGCGGGCAAGGACAAGGCCAACCCGCCCTCGCCGCCGCGCACCGAGCCCTACAAGACGCACCTGGCGTACGTGAAGGAGCGTCGTAGCGAGGAGGAGGGCAAGCTCATCCTGGACGAGGCCCTCGCCAAGCTGCGCGCCGACCGCGCCGCGGTGGAGGCCCACATGAAAGCCTCCCAGAACTGATCCTCGCGATCACCGTGTTCCGTTCGGGGTCCGCCTTCGGGGGCGGGCCCCGACGTGTGTCCGGGGATCGGGCGCGTATACGAGTCGGGTATCGATTTTCTCATTCCGGGGACCGGTGTGGTTGGTGGGGCCTACGATGACCGACACACCCCCGAAGTCCCCTTCCTGAGGAGTTGGTGTCGATGTCAACGTGCCCCACCGGCGGAGACCACGACTGGATCCTCGGCGACGATCGCAAGTTCCAGTGCGCCAAGTGCGGCGCTCAGAGCGCGAGGCGATTCTGAGGGACCTCGCCCGGCTGGGCGGTCCCCCTCTCCTCCGGTTCGTTCTTGGCCTTGGCCCGCCAGGTCACCGGTTCCCCCAGGCTCTCGGCCACCCCCTTCGCCCACCGTTCCAACGGCGCGAACCTGTCCTCGCCCTCCTCGTGGAGCATGGTCAGGCCCCGATAGACCACCCCGTCCTGGACCAGGACCTCCCCGTTCACCAGGAGGGCCGTCTCGTACTCACGTGTGCCGCGTCTCATGGCAGGACTGTAGCGTCCGACGCCGTCGGACACCGACGGTTCGGTCGGACCGCCCGTTCCCGTGAGAAGGCCGACGGAACGGGGTGTGCCGGCGCACCGAGCACACCGAAGGCTTGAAAGAATGGGGGTATGGCTTCCCCCGAACCCTCGGACGTCCCCCCTGACGAACGGGGCGTCCCCTCGGATCTGACCCGGCCACCGGCGAGCGTCTCCCACCTGCGCCGCTATGTCAGCCTGCGCGGGCCCAACGCCCGTATGTGGATGACCGCCGCCTACTTCTCCGCGTCCCTCACCCTCGGATTCCTGCTGGTCGTCGGCTCGATGCTGTGGCACGTGACGCGTGAGGAGGCCACGGTGGGCTCGGTGTCACTCTGGGCCATCGCCGGCCTGGTCATGTTCTTCCTCGGCCCGGGGAGCAACGTGTTCCTCGTGCGCGGTCTGCCCCAGCGGATCACCAGTCAGGGCATCAGCGCCGACAGCGACGGCGTCACCCTCCTCCAGGAACGCAAGTGGTGGTTCCCCGGAGAGGGCACCTTCGTCTCCTGGGAGGAGATCCGCCGGATCCGCGAGGTGCACATCGGCGGTCGCCGGGTCCTGTACTTCATCGAATTCGCGTTGGACACCCACCGCACCGACCCGGAGCTTCCCGGGTGGGCCGAGAGCGCCGAGACCCTGGATCTGGAGGCCGACCCCGAGGCGGCCACGCAGTTCTACGTGCAGGTGCCCAAGGACCGCAAGGAGCACATCCTGCGGATGGTGGAGCGCACCGCGCCCCTGCCCTCCATCGTCGAGCGCAGCGCGCCCCTACGGTGACACGCGTCCGCTCATCCGCCGGGTGAGCTCCCCGGCCGCGTCGCGCACCCGCGCGGCCAGGGCCCCCGGGGTGACCGGCCGCGCGCTCGGCACGGTGAGACTGATCGCCGCCACCGGGGTGCCGTTGTGGTCGGAGGCGGCCGCGGCCACGGACAGGTAGCCGTCGGTGACCTGTCCGTCCTCCATCGACCACCCCTGGCGGCCCTCGTCGGCCAGTATCGAACGCAGTTCTCCAGGGGTGCGCGGCCCCTTCCCGGTGCGATCGGTGAAGGCGTCGGCCCCCGGATACAGCGCGCGCACCTGTGCCCGCGGCAGCCGGGCCAGCATCGCCCGTCCCGAGGCGGTCAGGTGGGCGGGCAGTCGTACCCCCACCCCGGTGATCAGGGTGGGCGCGTGGGGCGGCTGTTCCTTGAGCAGGTACAGGGTGTCGGAGCCGTGCAGGACGCCCAGGTGGGCGGTGGCCCCGGTCGTCTCGGTGAGCTGGTGCAGCAGGGGGCGGGCCAGCCGTTCGATCCCGTCGTGGCGCAGGTAGGCCGAGCCGATCTCGAACGCGGCCACGCCCAGGCCCCACCGGCGTTCCTCCGGAAGGTGGGTCACGAACCCCTCCTCGGCCATGGCCTCCAGCAGTTGGTAGACGCTGGAGCGAGGCAGGCCCATCCCCGAGGCGATCGCCGAGGCGGACATCGGCCCGGGCCGCGCGGCCAGGAAACGCAGCAGCCGTAGAGCCCGTGTGGCCGCCGGAACATGACTCATGCCCCGATGGTCTCATGAACCTGAATTGCTTCATTATGGCGCTAGAATGCTTGTGATTTGGCGCCTTTTGTTTCCCCGATTGGGGTGAATTGTTGTTACCATGGCGCCATGGCTGCTATTCAGATCAAGGACGTGCCCGAAGAGGTCAGAGACATCCTGGCCGCGGAGGCCAAGAGGTCGGGCCGGTCGCTCCAGTCCTACCTGCTCGGTGTTCTGGAGAAGGAGGCACGGTTCGCTCGGAACAGGGAGATCGTGGAACAGACACCATTGCCCGGCGCCGATCTCAGCATGGAGGAGATCGTGGCCGCGGTGCGTGAGGCCCGAGGAGACGGCGTGACCCGGGCCGAGGACGGAGCCGCGTGATCGTCGTCGACACATCGGTCCTGATCGATCTCTATCTGGGGTCGCGAGATCACACGTCCACCCTGGCTCGCAGGGTGGTCGGAGCGGACAGTGAGTGGTACGCGCCGAGTTATCAGCCCTTGGAGCTTCTCAACTCTCTCCGAGGGCTGGTTCTCGGAGGGAAGGTCGCTCCGGGCGACGCCGAGTCCGCTCGTAAGCTCTATGGCCTACAGGCCATCACCCACGTCGATGTGGTGGGCTCCGTCGCGGACAGGGTGTGGGAGTTGCGGCACAACCTCACCGCGTACGACGCCGCCTACGTCGCGGTGGCCGAAGCCCTGGACTGCTCCCTGGTCACGGGCGACGTGCGTCTCGCGGCGGCCCCCGGCCTCAGATGTGAGGTTCGAGTGATCCGCTAGGTACACGGCGAGGTTGTCCGGGATTTCGGACGGAACCCGCGTGCCGGCACTTCCGAGGCGGTGGCCGAAGAGGTCGAATGGGGGTATGTCCACAGCAGTTTCTTCCGTCGCCGTCGGTGGAGCCCCGCTCACCCCGGCCCAGGTCCTGGCCGTCGCCCGTGACGGCGCCCACGTCGTCCTCGGTGAGGAGACCCGTAAGGCCGTCCACCACGGCCGGGAGCGGGTCGAGTCCCTGGCCCGGGCCGAGACCCCCACCTACGGGGTCAGCACCGGGTTCGGCGCCCTGGCCATCCGACACATCGCTCCCGATCTGCGCGCCCGTCTCCAGCGCTCCCTCATCCGCTCGCACGCGGCCGGGGCCGGCCCCGAGGTGGAGCGCGAAGTGGTGCGCGCCCTGATGCTGTTGCGTCTGCGCACGCTGGCCTCGGGCAACACCGGGGTCGAGCCGGTCACGGTCGAGACCCTGGCCGGGCTGCTCAACGCGGGGATCACCCCGATCGTCCACGAGTACGGCAGCCTGGGCTGCTCGGGCGACCTGGCGCCGCTGTCCCACGTGGCGCTGGCCCTGATGGGCGAGGGCGAGGTCCGCGACGCCTCCGGAACGCTCCGTCCCGCCGCCGAGGCGCTGGCCGAGGCCGGCATCGCCCCGGTGGAACTGGGCGCCAAGGAGGGCCTGGCCCTGATCAACGGCACCGACGGCATGCTCGGGATGCTGGCCATCGCCTGCATGGACCTGGAGCGGCTGCTCAAGGTCGCCGACATCACCGCCGCCATGAGCGTCGAGGCCCTCCTGGGCACCGACCGGGTCTTCGCCGCCGAACTCCAGGCGCTACGTCCCCATCCCGGGCAGGCCGCCTCCGCCGCCAACCTGCGCGCGCTGCTGGCCGACTCCCCGGTGGTCGCCTCCCACCGGGGCCCGGACTGCAACCGGGTCCAGGACGCCTACTCCCTGCGCTGCGCTCCGCAGGTCGCGGGCGCCGCCCGCGACACGCTCTCCCACGCCCTGCTCGTGGCCGGGCGCGAACTGGACAGCGTCATCGACAATCCGGTCGTCCTCGACGACGGTCGGGTGGAGTCCAACGGCAACTTCCACGGGGCGCCGGTCGCCTACGTGCTGGACTTCCTGGCCGTGGCCGTGGCCGACGTGGCCTCCATCGCCGAACGGCGCACCGACCGCATGCTCGACGTGTCCCGCTCCCACGGGCTGCCGGCCTTCCTCGCCGACGACCCCGGTGTGGACTCCGGGCACATGATCGCCCAGTACACCCAGGCCGCGATCGTCTCCGAGCTCAAGCGGCTGGCCGTTCCCGCCAGCGTCGACTCCATCCCCAGTTCGGCGATGCAGGAGGACCACGTGTCCATGGGCTGGTCCGCCGCCCGCAAGCTGCGCCGCGCGGTGGACGGTCTGACCAACGTTCTGGCCGTGGAGCTGCTCACTGCGGCCCGAGCCCTGGACCTGCGCTCGCCGCTGGAGCCGGGGCCGGCCACCGGCGCCGTGGTGCGTCTGGTGCGGGAGAAGGTCGCCGGCCCGGGCCCCGACCGTTACCTGGCCCCCGAGATCGCGGCCGTGGCGGCCCTGGTCGCCGACGGCTCGGTCGTCGACACCGTCGAGTCCGTCACTCCGCTCGCCTGACCCCCCGAAGGAGACACAGATGAGCAAGGCACGTACCGTCCGCGCCGCCCGCGGCACCACGCTGTCGGCCAAGGGCTGGCAGCAGGAGGCCGCCCTGCGGATGTTCCACAACAACCTCGACCCCGAGGTGGCCGAACATCCCGAGGACCTCGTGGTCTACGGCGGTACCGGCAAGGCCGCCCGCGACTGGCGCAGCTTCGACCGGATCACCGCCTCCCTGCGCGACCTGGAGGGCGACGAGACCCTCCTGGTGCAGTCCGGCCGTCCGGTGGGCGTCATGCGCACCCACGAGTGGGCGCCCCGGGTGCTGATCGCCAACAGCAACCTGGTGGGCGACTGGGCGAACTGGCCCGAGTTCCGGCGTCTGGAGGCCGAGGGCCTCACCATGTACGGGCAGATGACCGCAGGTTCGTGGATCTACATCGGTACCCAGGGCATCCTTCAGGGGACCTACGAGACCTTCGCCGCCGTCGCGGCCAAGCGCTTCGGCGGCTCGCTGGCCGGAACGATCACCCTCACCGCGGGGCTCGGCGGCATGGGCGGGGCCCAGCCGTTGGCCGTCACGATGAACGACGGCGTGGCGATCGTGGTCGAGTGCGACGGCAGCCGCATCGACCGCCGGATCGAGCACCGCTACCTGGACGTGCGCGCCGACGGTCTCGACGAGGCGCTCGAGTTGGCCGTGCGCGCCCGCGACGAGCGCCGACCGTTGTCCATCGGGGTGCTCGGCAACGCCGCCGAGGTCTTCCCCGAGCTGCTGTCCCGGGGCGCGCCGATCGACATCGTCACCGACCAGACCTCGGCCCACGACCCGCTGGCCTACCTGCCGCTCGGGGTTCCCTTCGGTGACTGGAAGGACCTGGCCGCCGCCAAGCCGGAGGAGTTCACCCTCCGGGCCCGCGAGTCCATGGCCGCGCACGTGGAGGCGATGGTCGGCTTCCAGGACGCCGGGTCCGAGGTCTTCGACTACGGCAACTCCATTCGGGACGAGGCGCGCGAGGGCGGCTTCACCCGGGCGTTCGACTTCCCCGGTTTCGTGCCCGCCTACATCAGACCGCTGTTCTGCGAGGGCAAGGGCCCCTTCCGCTGGGCCGCGCTCTCCGGCGACCCGGCCGACATCGCCCGCACCGACCAGGCCGTCCTCGACCTGTTCCCGGAGAACGAGCACCTGGCCCGTTGGATCCGCATGGCCCGGGAACGGGTCGCCTTCCAGGGGCTGCCCGCCCGAATCTGCTGGCTGGGTCAGGGCGAGCGGGCCGCCGCCGGACAGCGGTTCAACGAGCTGGTGGCCTCGGGGGAGATCTCCGCGCCGCTGGCGATCGGTCGCGACCACCTGGACACCGGTTCGGTGGCATCGCCCTACCGTGAGACCGAGGGCATGCGGGACGGTTCGGACGCCATCGCCGACTGGCCGCTGCTCAACGCCCTGGTCAACACCTCCTCCGGCGCCTCCTGGGTCTCCATCCACCATGGCGGCGGCGTGGGCATGGGCCGCTCCCTGCACGCCGGCCAGGTCAGCGTCGCCGACGGCACCGACCTGGCCGCCGCCAAGCTCGACCGGGTCCTGACCAACGACCCGGCCATGGGCGTCATCCGGCACGTCGACGCCGGCTACGAGAAGGCCGAGCGGGTCGCCGAGACCCACGGGATCCGCGTGCCGATGAGGGAGGGCGAGTGAGCTTCGACCGTCTCTGGGCGGATCTGCTCCCCATCGGACGCTCCACCGACGGCGGCGGCTACCACCGGTACAGCTGGACGGGGGCCGACACCGATGCCCGCGCCTGGTTCACCGAGGCGGCCGCCGCCCGGGGTCTGGACGTGCGCACCGACCGCAACGGCAACCTGTGGGCCTGGTGGGGCGCCCCGGGGCCGGGGGCCGTGGCCACCGGCTCCCACCTGGACTCGGTCCCCGACGGGGGCGCCTTCGACGGACCCCTCGGGGTGGTATCGGCCCTGGCCGCCGTCGACGAGCTCCGAGCCCGGGGGTTCGTCCCCGAGCGTCCGCTGGCCGTGGGCGTGTTCGTCGAGGAGGAGGGCGCCCGGTTCGGCGTGCCCTGCCTGGGCAGCCGCCTGTCCACCGGCGGTATCGACCCGGACCGGGCGCGTTCCCTGACCGACGCCTCGGGTGTCACCTGGGCGGCCGCGATGGAGGCGGCCGGTCTGGACCCGGAGGGGATCGGCCCCGACCCCGGCCTGGCCGAGTCGTTCGACGTCTTCGTCGAGCTCCACGTCGAACAGGGGCGTGCCCTGGCCGACACCCCGCACGCGGTCGGCGTGGCCGGTTCGATCTGGCCGCACGGGCGTTGGCGGATGGACTTCACCGGTCGGGCCGATCACGCGGGCACCACCCGTCTGGTCGATCGGGCCGACCCCATGCTGCCGTTGGCGCACACGATCCTGGCGGCGCGTGCCCTGGCCGAGAGTCACGACGCCCGTGCCACCGTCGCCAAGGCGCACATCACCCCCAACGGCACCAACGCGATCCCCTCGCTGGTCAGCGCCTGGCTGGACGCCCGGGCCGCCGACGAGGCGGCGTTGACCGCGGTGGTGGAGGGCGTACGCGAGGCGGCGGAGAAGGCCTCGCGCGACCACGGGGTCGTCCACACGATGGCGGCCGAGTCCACCACGCCCCTGGTGGAGTTCTCCCACTCCCTGCGCGACCGTCTGGCCGCCACCCTGGGCGAACGCGTCGCCGAGGCGGACGGTCCGGTACCGATCCTGCCCACCGGCGCGGGTCACGACGCGGGCGTGCTGTCCGCCCACGTGCCCACCGCCATGCTGTACGTGCGCAACCCCACCGGGGTCTCCCACTCGCCCCACGAGTGGGCCGACCCGGAGGACCGCCACGCCGGGGTCCGGGCTCTGGCCGACGTCCTCGCCGACCTGCTCTCGACGCCGGGAGGGGGCGCGTGAGCGTTCCGGAGGGCCCCCGGATCCCGGGGGAGCGCCGCTACTGGTGCGAACACGCGTGGACGGGCGGCCCCACCGCCGAGGCCGGCGTGCTGTTGACCGTCGACCCCGGAGGCCGGCTGACCTCGGTCACCGCCGGTACCGAACCCCCGATCGACGCCGAACGCCTGTCCGGGCTCACCCTGCCCGGGCTGGCCAACGCCCACTCCCACGCCTTCCACCGGGCCCTGCGCGGCCGTACCCACGCCGACGGCGGTTCCTTCTGGACCTGGCGGGAGGTGATGTACCGCGCCGCCGAACGGCTGGACCCCGAGTCCTATCACCGGCTGGCCAGGGCCGTCTACGCCGAGATGGCCCTGGCGGGGGTGGCGTGCGTGGGCGAGTTCCACTACCTGCACCACGCCCCTGGCGGACGTCGTTACGCCGACCCCGGTGTCATGGGGCACGCGCTGACGTCCGCCGCCGCCGACGCCGGGATCCGGATCACGCTCCTGGACGTGTGCTATCTGGCCGGCGGGCTCGGCGAGGACGGTGGACACCCGCCCCCGACCGGCCCCCAGCTGAGGTTCGGAGACGGCACCGTCGACGCCTGGGCCGAGCGGGTCCGCGGCACCCGGGTCGAGGGCGCCCACGCCAGAGCCGGTGTGGCGGCCCACTCGGTGCGGGCGGTACCGGCGAAGGACCTGCCCGAGGTGGCGCGCGTCGCCGACTCCGGAGGGATGCCCCTGCACGTCCACGTCTCCGAACAACCGGCCGAGAACGCCGCCTGTCTGGCGGCGTACGGCCTCACCCCGACGGGGGTCCTGGCCGAGGCCGGAGCGCTCACCGAACGCACGACCCTGGTCCACGCCACCCACCTCACCGACGCCGACGTCGACACCGTCCGCGCGCACGGCGCCGCCGTGTGCCTGTGCCCGACCACCGAACGCGACCTCGCCGACGGGCTGCCGCGTACCGGCGACCTCGTCGCCGGCCCGAGGCCGGTACCGCTGAGCCTGGGCAGTGACCAGCACGCCCGCACGGACCTGTTCGAGGAGGCGCGCGGGGTGGAACTGCACGAACGTCTGCGCACCCACCGCAGGGGCACCCTGGACGGCGGTGCGCTGCTGCGCGCGGCCACCGTCGACGGGCACGCCGGGCTCGGTTGGACCGACGCCGGGGCGCTCACCCCGGGTGCCCGGGCCGACCTGGTCAACGTCCCCCTCGACGGGGTGGGTCTGGCCGGGGCCGACCCGGACCGGGCCGTGGACGCCGTGGTCTTCGGGGCCACCTCGGCCGACGTACGTCACGTGATGGTCGACGGCGTCTGGATCGTCCGCGACGGCGCGCACACCCTCGTCCCCGACACCGCACGCGAACTCGACTCCGCGATCAAGGAGCTGCTGTGAGCCACCACAGGACCGGAGGGGCCGGCACCGTCCTCGTCGACGGCATCGCCACCCTGGTCACCAACGACCCGTCCCTGGGGAAGGGGGCGCTCGGAGAGATCTCCGACGCCGCCCTGGTCATCGAGGAGGGACGTATCGCCTGGGCGGGAGCGCGCGCCGCCGCGCCCGCCGCCGACGCCAGGGTGGACGCCGCCGGACGCTGCGTCATCCCCGGTTTCGTCGACAGCCATTCGCACATCGTCTTCGCGGGGGACCGCAGCCGCGAGTTCGCGGCCAGGATGAGCGGGGAACCCTATTCCGCCGGAGGGATCCGAACGACGGTCGCCGCCACCCGGGCCGCCTCCGACGCCGAACTGGAGGAGCGGGCGCGCCGGTTCGTACGCGAGGCCCACGGGCAGGGGACCACCACCCTGGAGGTCAAGTCCGGGTACGGGCTCACGGTCGAGGACGAGAGGCGCTGCCTGGAGGTGGCCTCCCGCGTCACCGACGAGGTGACCTTCCTCGGCGCGCACGTGGTCGCCCCCGAGTACGCCGACGACCCCGACGGCTACCTCGACCTGGTCACCGGCCCCATGCTCGACGCCTGCGCACCTCTGGCGCGCTGGGTGGACGTGTTCTGCGAACGCGGGGCCTTCGACGAGCGGGCCTCGCGGCGGGTGCTCACCGCCGGGATGGAACGCGGACTGCTGCCGCGCGTCCACGGCAACCAGTTGGGCGAGGGGCCGGGCGTCCGGCTGGCGGTGGAGGTGGGCGCCGCCTCGGTGGACCACTGCACCTATCTGTCGGCCGAGGACGTGGAGGCCCTGGCCGGGGCGGCCGAGCGTCCCGAGCCCACGGTCGCCACCCTGCTGCCGGGGGTGGATTTCTCCACTCGCCAGACCTATCCGAACGCGCGCGCGTTGATCGACGCGGGCGCCCTGGTGGCGTTGGCCAGCGACTGCAACCCCGGCTCCTGTTTCACCTCCAGTCTGGCGTTCTGTATCGCGGTGGCGGTGCGGGACATGGGGATGACCCCGGACGAGGCGGTCTGGGCGGCCACCCGAGGCGGGGCGATGGCGCTGCGCCGTACCGACGTGGGCCACCTGGCCCCCGGGGCCCGCGCCGACCTCACCCTCCTTGACGCCCCCAACCACCTGTATCTGGCCTACCGGCCGGGGGTGCCCCAGGTGGCCGCGGTGTGGAAGGACGGTGAACTCGTCTCCGGCCGCCCCTGATCGGGCCCGGAGAACGAGAACGGGGGCGGTGTCCGCCGATGGCGGTCACCGCCCCCTTCGCGCGTCGACGCGATGAGGCCGTCGTCCCACCGCTCCCTCGGGGCGGCGGGGGATGGGTTCTACTTGTCGTCGCTGTCCGCGTCGGCGCTCTCGGCCGTCTCGGCGGTCTCGGCCGGAGCCGGGGACGCCTTCTTGGTGGCGCGACGCTTCTTCACCGGGCGGGAGTAGTCGACCAGGGGCTCGAAGCGGGCCTCGTGCTCCTTGAAGCACTCATCGCAGGCGTCGACCTCGCGAACGGAGCCCTCCCAGGCGAACTGGACGACCTCAGTCGCCTCGACCTTCTCCTCGCGAACGGCGTGGGGATCGCAGTACTTGCGCGTGAAGACCTCGGTGACCACGGCGGGGATTTCCCTTCGATATGGCGTGAACAGTGCGGACCCCGTGATCATACACCTGTACGAAAGCGGAGGCCGGTGTAGAGCCGGCCTTCCGCCTTGGTGTTCGGGGTCGCCCCGAAGCCTAGCGAAGACGGAAGGGTCGCTGCGCCTTCGAGCGACGCGCGTGCCCCGGGTGACCAGGCCCTCCGTTCACGGTGTTCGGTTGTGATCCCCGTCGCGCGGCGCCGGGCCCCGATGGGTTCCGCCGTGGTTTCGGAAGGTGTTCCGTCCGATTCCCTATTTTCGGTGCGGTTATTCTCCGGTCGGCCGTTTTATGCATTCTGTGAACACGGCGGGCGGGCTGTGGTTAGTGTGATGGCCCATCGGGGCGTGACCGGCGGATACGAACGCGAACACGCCGGATCGAGACGACCGATCCGCCCCGTGCGCCGGACGCCGAGACGGCGTTCGGGCAGGGCCGTGCGCCGTGGGGGAACGGCGCGCGGGAACGAACCGGACCGTCCGCGGTGGCGGGAGCGATCGTTGGGGGACGACCGTGGTCGAATACATGGAGGGCACGCCGAAAAGGCGTGATGTGCGAGAAGGGGAACGACACCGGCCCGGAGGAGGGGAGACGCGTTCCCGTGGCGGGCTCGAGGCCGATACGGCACGCGTCTGCGAACGTGTGTCGATCGATCCGCGTTTCGTGATGCTCCGGCGGAGGTTCGCCGTTCAGACCGCCATTCTGGTCGTGCTCTTCCTCGGTGGCTACATGTCCTATCTTCTTCTTTCCGCCTACGCGCGCGATTTCATGGGGATTCCGATTATGGGGCCGATCAATGTGGCGCTGCTCCTGGGAATCGGGCAGTTTCCGCTCACCTTCCTGCTCGCCTGGGCCTTCCACCTGTTGTCCGTCCGCACCCTCGACCCGTTGGCCGAGGAGCTCCGGGTCGGGTTCGAGGAGGACGTCGAGGGGCGGGTGATCGACTGATGCCCTCCCTGCCCGCGGACCCGACCGAGGCGATCGTGGGGTCGCTCGGTGTCACCCACCTCTGGACCCTCGGACTGTGCGCCCTGTTCGTCCTGGTCACCCTGGTCATCACGGTCCGTGCCAGGCGCACCACCAAGGGCGCCGTGGACTTCTACGCCGGTGGTCGGGGCTTCTCCGGAACCCAGAACGGGCTCGCCCTGACCGGGGACTACCTGTCCGCCGCCTCCTTCCTGGGCATCGCCGGGATGATCTCGCTCCAGGGCTACGACGGTCTCCTGTACTCCATCGGCTTCCTGGTGGCCTGGCTCCTGGTGCTGCCCATGGCCCAACTGACACGCAACACCGGCCGTTTCACCATGGCCGACCTGCCCGCCTTCCGGATGCGCCGGATGCGGGTCCGGCTGGCCTGCACCATCTCCACCGTCACCGTCTGCGTGTTCTACCTGGTCGCCCAGATGGTCGGAGCGGGTGCCCTGGTGTCCCTCCTGTTGGGGCTGCGCGACGGCGGCACCTTCCTGGGGATGAGCGCGGCCGAGGCGCGGACGGGGGCGATCGTCCTGGTCGGCGTGCTGATGATCGTCTACGTCATGTACGGCGGGATGAAGGCCGCCACCTGGTTGCAGATCATCAAGGCCGTGGTGCTGCTCTCGGCCACCGGGCTGCTCACCGTCATGGTGCTGGCCGTGTTCTCCTTCGACCCCCGCGCGCTGTTGAGCGGGGCCGCCGAGGCGAGCGGTCACGGACAGGCCTTCCTCGAACCCGGGCTGCGGTTCGGGGTCGAGGTGCCGGGCGAGGGCGCACGGACCTTCTTCGACAAGATGGACCTGATCAGCCTCGGCCTGGCGCTGGTCCTGGGGACGGTCGCGCTGCCCCACATCCTCATCCGTTTCTACACGGTCCCCGACGGCAGGGCCGCCCGTTCCTCGGTCAACCGCACCATCGCCCTGGTCGGCGCCTTCTACCTGATGACCCTCGCCCTGGGGTTCGGCGCGGCCGCCCTGGTGGGTTCCGAACGCATCATGGCGGCGGACCCCTCGGGCAACTCGGCGGTCCCGCTGCTCGCCGAGGAGCTGGGTCGCAGGGCCGCCGGGCCGGTGGGCGCCGCGGTGCTGCTCGCCCTCATCTGCGCGGTGGCCCTGGCCACCATCCTCGCGGTGATCGCCAGCCTGACCCTGGCCTCCTCGTCCTCGATCGCCCACGACCTGTTCGGGCACATCCTCATGTGGGGGCGGCCGCGCGAGTCCCAGGAGATGGGGGTGGCCCGTCTCTCGGCCTGTGTGATCGGGGCGGTCGCCATCGCCCTGGCGGTCCAGGCCCAGGGGCAGAACGTCGCCTTCCTGGTGGGGCTGGCCTTCGCGATCGCCGCCGCGGCCAACCTGCCGGTCATCGTGTTGACCCTGTTCTGGCGCCGGTTCAACACCGCCGGGGTGGAGGGCGGTATCTACGGTGGGTTGGCGGCCACCCTGCTGCTCATGCTGCTCTCACCGGTGGTGTCCGGCAAGGTCGACCCGCGCACGGGGGAGAGCCTGTCACTCCTGCCGGTCGGGATCGACATCAACGTCTTCCCCCTGGAGAACCCCGCGCTGGTCGCGGTGCCGGTCGGTTTCCTCTGCGCCATCGTGTGCAGTCTGCTCTCCTCCGAGCGGGGCAACGCCCGGTTCGCCGAGATGCGGGTCCGCTCCCTCACCGGCCGAGGGGCCGACCGTGACTGATCCGGTCTCCCCGGCCCGGGCCAGCGCGGCCGTCACCTCGTCGAGGAAGGCCGGCACACCGGGCAGCCCTCGCGCGATACGGGCCCACTCCCGGCGCATCCGTTCCGTCCACTCCTGGACCGGCCGGTCCGGTGAACGGCGCAGCGAACGCAGCATCGCCCAGGTCGTCACCGCCACGAGGGGGCGGGCCAGGCCGCGTCCACGCACGTCCAGCCAGGCCTCCACCGGCCAACGCCCCTCCCTCTCGGCTCCGGGCACGGCCCGACCCGAGACGCCCACCAGGGGATGGGACACCTCCAGACGGATCGGCTCCAGATCCCTCTCGCCCGTGGCGGCCGCGAACCAGCCGGGCAGGTCGATCGTCACCTCGACGTCGACGCGCAGCATCCGGGAGCCCTCTCGAAGTAGGCCTCCCGGGGTGGGGAACCGCGTCCGCGAGCGTACGGTGAGGGTGCCGGCGGGCAGGTCGTGCTCGACCCGGCCGGTGGTGGTCGCCTCCTCGAACCCCGACCGCGCGGGATCGTCCCGCATGGCGAAGTCGAAGGCGCGCAGACCGTCCGTCTCCCAGGAGACGACGGCCAGATCGGTGCCCACCCAGCCGTCGACCTCCTCCTCGCCCTCCCCGACCTCGTCGGGTTCGGCGATCTCCGACTCGGGGACGGTCTCGGTGTAGAGGTAGCGCGCTCCGGGCGCGAGGTGTCCGCCCGACAGCAGCTCCAGGGTCCGCGTGCCGGGAACATCCTCCCGGGCGTCGTGCGGGTCGGAGGCCGACAGACCGAGTTCGCGGGCCCGCTCCTCCAGTCGCTCCATCTCGGCCTCGTCGGGGACCAGGAGTCGCCCTCGAACGTCGAAACGGGCGGCGGCCAGAGCCCGGTACACCCCGTCGATGGCGTCGAGGAGGGCCTCCCGGTCCAGGACGTCCAGGTCCAGGGTGTGGCGAGGGCGGGGCATGAGCGCTCCGTTCGAGATGGAGGATGGGCCCGCTCATTGTGGTCCCCGCGACGGGTGATGGACAAGAGTCCACCTCTTTCTGGCGAGGCAGATGTGGAAAAGTCGCCCCGAGCGGGCACCATGGTCGCGGCCGTCCCGCGATCCCGTACCGGAGGGATCGTCGTACGGGGCGGGCCGGGACTGTCCGAGAGGAGTACCCGGCAGGGCGAGCACGGCGGGCGGCCGCCGTCACGACCGCGGAAAGGGGTGGGGCCGGTGCCCAGACGGTGGACCGTGATCCTGAGGGATCGAGCGGACACGGCACGGCCGATCCGCCCGGAGGACTGTCATGGCCTGCTCAACCACTGGTGGCCCCAGTCCGAACGGGAGCACACCGCCGCCAAACGCTGGGCGATGAACGGCTGGCCCCTGCCCCTGGGGAACCGGCTGTACCACTGGACCCTCACCTGGCTGGACGACGTCTCCGCGCCGCTGGACCCCGCCGATCTGATCGGTGTGCCCCAGCGGATCGGCGACCATCTCCTGGAGCCGCTCTCGGTCACCCCGACCTTCGAACGCTCCTACGCCGAGATGCTCACCTCCGAGCCCGGCCCCGTGACCGTACGCGGGGCCGAGGTGCACGCGCTGACCCCGGTGGTGACCACCACGCGTGACAACGCGGGCGAACGGATCCCGCACATCTGGCCCACCCCGCGTCGTCTCTTCGGCGCGGTGCACCGTTCGGGCGGGGAGATCGTCGGTGGCAGCGGGGCCCTGGGCGCGGTGGCCCGTTTCGCTCCGAGGGATCTGGCGACCCCCTGGCTGGAGGAGGCCCTGGTCGAGCTGGCCCGGGTCCGGCGAAGCCCCCTGCCCGGGGAGGACGTCCGACTGGCCGAACACGCCCACGCGGAGAAACGCACCGTGCTGGGCTGGCTGGGCGGTCTCCGGCTGGACCACGGGACGGGAGGTCGACGGCCCGGACCGACCTTCGAGGTCCTTCTGGAGCTGCTCGAACTCTCCGGGATCGGCAAGTACACCGCCCAGGGTTTCGGGGCGGTCCGGGTGGACACGGTCACCGGCGGCCGCGTGACGGTCGAGGTCCCGGCACCCCGCGCCGGGAACGCCGAGCCGAACCGCCCGCGCCGGATCGGGGGCAGGGTCGACCTCGCCTCGGTCCGCTCCGCCTCCGAGCCCGAGGAGTTCGGCGGCACCCTGTTCGATTGACCCCACGACCACCGGTTCCCGCTCGAGGACGGCGGGCGGGGATCGGTGCGGTACACGGCGGACACCGCGCCGCCGTGTACCGTCGGCTCCCACCCCGTGGACGGGGGTGGGAGCCTTCCTCATGTCTCAGCCGGTCCTCTCGCCGGGAACGGTCGGCGGGCCGCCGGGGCGCTCGCGCAGGGAACGGGCCAGGTCGAGCAGGGGGGCCACGAGATCGTCCGGGACCAGGGCGGGGCCGGTGAGCTTGGTCGCGGAGGGGCGTTCCCGATCGGAGAGCCGGAGTGGTTCGGGGCGGTGTGGGGTCGGCATCGGCGGCCTTTCTCGAAGAGGCGTCCGGCGGGTCCTTGAGCGGTGCGGGGGCGGGCCCGTCAAGGTGGTCTCTCGGACAGTCACCGTCCGTGGGCGATCCCGGGGATGGCCGGAAGGGGACACCGAGATGACGGTGGAGCGCGTCTCCTGATATCCGTGGTGATGCCGGTACCACCGTCCGCGAAGGGCCTCTGGACCGTACACGCCTCCGACCCCGGAGACACGAGGAACACACCACGGTGACCCCTGCCCCCGTCCACCACAGAACATCGAACGCGCGACCGGAGGAACCTCCCCCGGAAGACGGCGTCCTCGTCGGCGTCGACCTTCGAGGGATCCAGGACTACGTCTACAGCGGTCGGCGCATCCTGGACGCGGTCGGCCGGGCGGCCCTGGTCGCCGAACTCACCGACACCTCCGACCCCGTCCACGGCGTGGCCGACCTGATCCCCGAGCGGTGTCTGATCCTGCGGGACGCGGGAGGCGCACTCACCGCCGTCCTCCCGGACCGGGAGAGCGCCCGCCACCTCGTCTCCCGCTACACACGCAGGCTCCGGGACCGGGCCGGGGAACTCACCCCCGTGGTGGCCCTCGTGCCCTTCGGCGCGCGGGGGCCGGCCGACGGGGGCGGGCCGGAGGCGCCCGACCTGGACACCGCGCTGGCCGTCTTGCCCGCGCGTCTGCGTCGTGCCCGCAGGTACATGTCGGCCCTGCACACCCCGGCGCACGGCTACGGCGTCACGGCGATCTGCTCGGTCGGAGGGGGACCGGCCGAATCGGTGGACAGCAGCCGCTCCGAACACGATCGGGTGGCGGCCGACGTGGTCCGGGCCCGGGGGATCGGGCGCCGGTGGCACCGGGAGCACAGCCGCGCCTGGCTGACCGACGCGGTCACCGCCTCGGGAGACCCGAACCTGGCCCTGCCGATGGAGGTGGACCGGCTGGGCCGCGACCACGGCGGGGTGAGCCGGGTCGCGGTGGTCCACGTGGACGTCAACGGTCTGGGCGCGACCCTGGCCGAGTACCGGGACCGGGTCGGGGATCCGGACCGCCCGGGGTCGGGGGCCCTGGCCCAGCGCTCCCTGTCCACCAGGATCGTCGGCCTCACCGAGGGGCTGGCCCGCGCCCTGGTGCGGGCGGTGGCGGCCACGGTCCGGGTCGACCCGGGGGAGGCGCCGTACGTGCCGGACCGGTGGCACGGCGGCCGCATCACCCTCGACCACGAGCCTCCCGGACCGGTCCGGTTGCCGGTCCGCCCGATCGTGGTGGCCGGGGACGACCTCACCGTCCTGTGCGACGCGCGTCTGGCGTTGAGCATGACGCGGTACGCCATGGAGTGGCTGGACGCCGACCCCGAACGGATCGAGGACCCGGAGGACCCCCGTGCGGCCCTGCACCGTGTCCTGGCCACCGCGCGCGGCATGAGCGGACGGACCGTGGTGAGGGGCGGGCGGCGTCACGTCACCTTCGTGCCCACGGTCGGTGTCGGGATCGCGGTGCAACCGGTGGGAGCGCCCCTCTCCCTCGGCTACGACCTGTGCGAGACGATGTGCCGTATGGCCAAGGACGACCGCGCGGCGCGGATCGAGGAGGATCCGGCCGCCGCCGAGGAGCACGCCGTGGCCTGGACGACCCGCTTCGACGGGGTGGACCGGGTACGAAGGCGCCTGGAGGCGGACCTGCGGGAGGAGCCTCCGCGCACCGCCCGTCCGATGAGCGGAGGCGAGTTCTTCCGCTTCCTGGACCGCTATCTGCGTGCGGGCGGCCCGCTCGCCGACGACACGGCCCGGAACCGGGGCTGGTTGGTCTCCTCCCTGGTCCCGCTGCTGGAGTCGGGGGCCGATCCCGCCCCCGAACTGGCCCGACGGGCTCGCGCCACCGGGCGTCCCGTCGCCCTCCCGAAGGACTGGAGCAGGGGGGAGCTGCTCGACGCGGTCGGTGTCATGGACCTGTACGCGGATCCCGGGCTGGCCGAGACCTCGTGCCGGGGCGGGGGAGGGGGCCGATGAGCGTACCGGATCGGATCCTGGTGCGGTTGGTCTCCCCGGCCCTGTTCGTCGGCTCCAGCGCCGATGGCACGGCCGCCGACACCGACGTGGTTACCGACGAGCACGGCCTCCCCCATCTGCCCCGCCACCGGCTGGCCGCCCGTCTCAGGGCCGGCGCGGTCTCCGCCTCCGCGGTCTTCCCGGAGTTCGCGGGGACGGTGCACCGCCTCTTCGGCCGGGGGCGTTCCCACGGGAGGGATCGGATCCTGCGGGTGGGGCACGCGGTCACCGGCGACGAGGTGCGGTCAGCGGTGGCCCACGCCCTGGCCGGTCGGTCCGAACCCCTGCGCTCCCGGCTGCGCCGTTCCGTCACCGAGGCCTACACCACCCTGGAATCGGGGGTGGAGATCGGTCCTCACGGGGCGCCCGAGGCGGGCCGGCTGCGCACCGACCGCGTCCTGTCGCCCGGCCTGGTCCTGACCGCCGCCCTGACCTGGTCGGTTCCGCCCGCCCCCGACGACCGGCGCTGTCTGGCGATGGCCTGTCTGGCCACCGCTCAGATCGGGCTCAAGGCCACGCGTGGCAGGGGTCGGGTGGACGTGCGGCTGGCGTTCCCCGAGGACCCCGACCCGCACGCCACCACCCTGGCGGAGGCCGGGATCGCGAGGTCGGGGGACGGGGAGGTCGTCCCATGACCTGCCCGACCGAGGAGACCATCGCCTACCTTCCGCTGCGCTACGTCCTCACCGACTCGGTCGCGGTACGGACCTCCTATGATCCGCTGCGTGTGGACTCCGAGGGCGTGGTGAGCGGCCGGGCCCAACGGGGCATGTTGGCGGCCGCGCTGTCCAGGGCCGGACGCGAACGCGAGCTGACCGAGTGGGTGGCGCGGGGCGACCGGGTGCGCTTCGCCCCGGCCCACCCCAGGATCGAGGGGGGCGGCGGAGCGGTGGTCGCCCTCCCGGCCCCCGCCCACCTGTACGTTCCGGGAAAGGACGGCGACACCCTGGTGGACGCGTTCGCCGGCGGCACCGACGCCCCCGGCGTCCCCTACCGGGCGCTCAGGGAGCCGGTGACCGTCGACCGTTCTCGGCGCGCGAGCGTGGACACCACCGCCGAGCGCTACCTGGGCCGTTCGAGCTCGGGGGAGCGAGGCCGGGGCATGCCCTTCTTCACCACGAGCCTGGACCCGGGGCAGGTCTTCGAGGCCCGGTGGCAGTTGCGCGGCCCCGATCCCGACTTCGTGCGAGGGCTCGCCGAACGGATCCTGGACGTGCTCGCCGAGGCCCGCGGGTCCCTCACCCTGGGCGCGGCCGGCACCCGCGCCCACGGCGGGGTCGAGGTGGGCCCGGTGGACCCCGACCGCCCTCTGTCCCCGGATCGGGTGGACCGGCCGGAGACGCCCTTGTGGAACGGCGGAGAGGTCGATCTCCTGCTGATCTCCCCGGCCCTGACCGTGGGGGAGCAGGGGCAGCATCGTCCGCACGCCCTGGTGCCGGCGGTACGCGAGCTCTGGAAGCGGCGCGTGTCCGAGGCCGATCCTCCCGAGGTGGTGGCCGCCCACGTCGAACCGGTCCTCGTGGGCGCCTACCACCGCGCCTATCGAGGCCCCATGGCGCAGCGTTGGGCCGCCGCGCCCGGATCCGTGGTCCGACTCCGGGCCGGTCGGGCGCCGACCCCGGAGCTGGTCCGGGAGCTGGAGTCCCACACGTTGGGGGAGCGGGCCGTGGACGGGTACGGCCAGTTCGTCCTCCTTCCCACGCCCCCGCCCGGAGCCGCGCCGCTTCCGGAGGCCTCGGCCCCCCGACCCGAACGGCGTGAGGGCACCGTCACCCTGACCGACGGTCGGGTCCTGCCGGCGCCCGACCCCCGTGACCACGACCGGTGGCCGGACGATCTCTACGACACCCTGCTCTGGAACGCCGCCGTCGGCCCGGTCCGCGACCACGCGCGCGCCTCGGCGCGCGCCCTTTCCACGTCCGCTCACGGAACCCTGCGTCGGCTGCGAGAGGTGATCTCCGATCCACGCCGTTCCCCGGACGAGGCGCTCACCGCCCTGCGCGCGACCCTGGACGCCTCCGCCGGGACGGGGGACGCCCTCCACCGCCGTCTCGCGGGACTCTCCGGTGGGGAGGCGGCCCTTCGCTGGTGGGCCTCCTCGCGCCCGGAGGACGCCCACGGGTCGGCCTACGCGCGGGGGATCGCCGCCGTGGACCTGGCCCTGGCCGACGGCCTGCCGCCGGCGGAACGCCCGAGCGGCCTGTCGGAGCGGGCCGAACGGTGGGAACGCCGGGACGCGGCACGGCTGTGCCTGCTGTGGGTCGCCTCGTGGCTGGCGGAGGCGGTGCGCGCCCCGCGGGAGGGCACCCGCCGGGGCGAGGAGGGACCACGATGACGGAGGTGCCCAGAGACCCCGACCTACCTCGACCGACCGCGGTGGTCTGGGAACTGACGGCCCGGCTGTGCCTGCTCACCGACGCCCACATCGGGGCGGCGCGGTCCGTGTCGGGGCACGGGAGCGAGAACGACGGGGTCCTGCCCCTGGACCGGGATCCGATCACGGACGCGCCCCGTCTGAGGGCGACCACCCTCGCCGGGCTGTTGCGACACGAGCTCACCGCCCGCGCCGACCACACGGGGGCCGTCGGCCTGTTCGGCGGCGGGGGCCCCGTCTTCGCGCCCAGCGCCCTGGACCTGGACGACGCCCACGCCGAGCGGGCCGAGGCCATCCCGGTGACGGTGCGGACGGGGATCCGGGTGGCCCCCGACACCGGCGCCGCCCTCCCCGGCCGTATGTGGAGGCGGGAGATCCTGCCCGCCGGCACGCTGTTCACCTGTCACCTGCGCCTGTGGGTCCCCGCTCTCGCCCACGAGGCCCGACTCCTGAGCCTGCTGCTCCTGGCGACCCGCGGTCTGGAGGGGGAGGGACCGGGGCTCGGGATCGGGGCCCGTACCGGACGCGGCTACGGGGCGGTCCGCGCCACCCGGTGGGCCGCGCGCCGCCACGACCTCACCGACGCGCGCGGGTGGTCCGGTTTCCACGCGCGCGACTGGGCCGAACGCCACCGGCAGGGCGTCGAGGCGCTCACCGAGAACCCCGGAAGGCTGGCCGACCTCGTGGACCTCGGTCTGCGCGAACACGGCCGGGACGCGGTCGCCGCGCACGTGGCCGCCCGGGCGGCGCTCCCGGATCGCGCGCGTCGCGCCGAGCTCCGTATGGAACTCCACGTGGCCGAACGCGCCGCCCCGCCGGCCGGGCCCCCCACCGGACCGGAGGGGTTGCGGCCCGGGTTGCTCCTGGTGGGCGGGGATCCGGCGGAGGACACACGCCCCGGGGTCGACCGCTCCCACCGTCGGCGCCCCGTGGTCACCGATCCGGACACGGGGGCGACACGGGTCGAACCCGTACTCGGGGACACGGCCCTGTTCGCGCTCCTCAAACGGATCGGGGGCCGATTGGCGCGGGACGCGGCCGAACACCTGGGCGCCCCGGGAGAACGGTGGCGGGCCTGGCACGGGAGTTGGTGGGGAGCGGACTCCGCGCGGACCTCCTCCCCCGAACCCGCCGCGACCCACCACGGCGAGGCCGTGCCCTCCCGTGTCCGGTTGCGGTCCGTCCCCGTCCTGGCCGGCGGGGCGCCGCTGACCACCGCGCGTCGGACCGTGGACGCGCTGTTCGGAGACACCGTCGACGGCCGGCTGTTCACCGCCGAAGCGCACTGCGGCGGCTCGGCCGAGGTCGTCCTGGACGTCATCGGACCCGACGACGCCGTGCGCGGGCTGCTCGCCCTGCTGGTGCGGGAACTGGCGACCGTACCCTTCGACGGAGCGGGCGCGGGGACCGGCGGCGGCAACGGGGGGCTCGTCGCCACCCGGGCGGTCCTGACCACCTACGGCGACCCCTCGTCCCCAGTGGAGACCGAAGGGGACGACGAGGGGGACCCGGTGGACCTCATGGCCGTGTTCGCCGACCCCGAGGGGGAACGGGCCCACGTCGTACGCCGCTGGGTCAGGGCCCTGCACACGCGTCTCACCGGACCGGAGGAGGACGAATCACGATGAGCCCCCACGCCCACGAGCCGCCCGCCCCGTTCGGGGTCGAGGTCGACCGGCTCGACACGGAGGAGGTCGACGGGGTCCTGGACGACGTGTTCGTCCACGGAAGGCGCTGTCGACTCCTGGACGAGTCCGGAGCGGGCCCCGGCCCCCAATGGCTCCTGGCCGAACTCGGCGACGGACGGATCACCGGCTCCTGCCCCGGAGACCGTTGGCGCCGTTCGGACGGGCCGGGCACCGCCCATCTGTCCGCTCCCTCCCTCGACCCCGGTGTCGACCGGTGGCGGATCCTGGAGGTCCTGGTCTTCTCCGCGCACGCCCAGATCCGGTTGGGCGAGGCCGCCGACACGGGATGGATCGCGATCGATTCCACCGAGGAAGGGCCCGAGTGGCTGCGTCCGCGCGACCGCTCCTTCCTCCTTCAGGGCTGGACCGGCGACGACCACGGACGCACCCTGGAGGGGGAGACACCGATGGCGATCACCCGGGAACCCTCGGGCAACGAGGCGGTCCTGCCCGCCCCTTGGACGGTGTTCTCCGGTCGCCTCCGTCACCGTTCCGGGTCGGACCGGGCCGCGCTGGAGAGCCGGGGGACCTGGTTGACCGTCCGCGAGTACTGGGCTGCGGACCCCGACACCGGCGCGGTCGGCGTGGCCTTCCACCGGCTCACCGGCGTCCACAACGGGACCAAGCCCACCGGGCCGGAGTTCGACGTGGGAACCGGCGATCAGATCGAAGAGGGCTGAGGATGGACCCCCGACACATCGCGGCCCGCGTCTCTCGGAACACCGCCCCCCGCCCCCGAGGCCGGGCCACCGCGCCCTACGGCCTGGTCCGGCTGGCCGAGGCCCCCGTTCCCGCCGCCGTCCTGCACGACGGGTACGACACCCACGACCTGCCGCGCTCCCACGACCGCACCGTCCCGGGCACGAACACGGGTTGGATCGAACTGACCCTCACCACCCTGACACCCATCTTCGTGGGCCGGACCGGGGAGGGGGAGGGGCCCTCGCGCTCCTTCCGGCTCCCGGACGGGGACCGGCTCCTGCCGGCGATCCCCGGCACCTCCCTGCGCGGACTGGTGCGCAACACGCTGCGCATGCTCACCGGTGGCGAGACAGGCCCGGTCGACACCCCCATGCTCTTCTTCCGCGCCCCGGTGAGGGAGGGCGGCGCCGACGCCTCCGCGCGCTCCCGCCGGGTGCGCGCCCGACAGCACGAGCACTACCGTCGTCGGCGATCGGGGACCCGCACCGCGCAGGGCTTCCTGTACCACTCCCCTCGGGAGGGGCGCTGGTACGTCGTGGAGGTGCCCGCCACCCCCTTCGGACGCGAACGGGGACGGGCGCTCAAACTGCCCTTCCGTGTGTTGCGGGAGAGCCTCGCGACCTGGGACTTCGGGGTCGACCACTTCCCCGATCCGCCCCGGGACGGGACCTACGTCCCCACCACCCACGCGTCGCACGGGCGCCTACAGTACCGCCGGGTGTACGCCGTCCACCGCTCCGGCCGTGACGGGGTCGCGGCCGTCGCCCCCACCGAGGAGGAGGCCCGCGCCCACCTCGAACGGGGGCGGGGCGACGGAGAGGTGGTCCCCGCTCTGATCGTGCTGACCGGGGTCGCGGCCGAGAGACGGCGCAACGCCTACCTCTTCCCGCTCCCGTCCGACCGGAGCAGGGGACGTCGCCCCGTCCCCGACGCCCTGATCGAGATGTTCGAGTCCGCGGCCCAGATCACCGACTACCAACGGGCGGCCTTCCCCGACACGTTGGGTACCGAGGAAGGCGACCCCGAACGCCCCCCGGTGGCCGGGGGGAGGGGCGGAGGCCTGCCCAGACGGGGCCTCGAACCGGTCTGGTTCGACGTGGACCCCTCCGACCGGGTCGTGTCCTTCGGCCGTTCGGGCGGTTACCGGATCGCGGTCGGCGACGAGAACCCGATCCGAAGGGCCGTCCCGGAGGCGGTCCTGCGGCCCGGGGACGACGACCCCGACCGGGCCGGTCGGACCGTGGACGTGTGCCGCGCGATGTTCGGCGACGTCGACGTGTTCGCGGGGGAGGCCGGGGCCCTCAAGGGGAGGGTGTCCTTCGGCAACGCGGTCGCGGACGACGTCGCCGCCGACCTCACCGACCCCGACCACCCCGACGGCACGGTCCTGCGGGTACGTCTGCTCTCGCCCCGACGCGGCTGCTTCGCCAACTACCTGGTGCAGGGGCCGAACGCGGACGAGGGGGAGCGCCCCGACATCGTCACCTGGTCGCACGAAGGGGACGTGCGCCTGGGCGGATACAAGATCTACCTGCACCGTCACCGGCCGGTGACGGGCCCCTTCCCCTACGACGCGCGCTCCCTGAGGGAGCTGGGGATCGAGATACCGCCGCCGGGCGGAGGAGGCCCCGGCCGGACCCACCGCGACATCGTCCCCCTGCGGGACGGGCTCGTCCTGCGCTCCCGGATCACCTTCACCAACCTCACCGACGCCGAACTCGGGGCCCTCATGCGTGCCCTGCTCCTCGACAATCCGGTCGACGGAGGGGACCCGAACGATCCCGAACACGCGCACAAGATCGGGATGGGCCGCTCGTTGGGGATGGGAAGCGTCCACCTGCGCCCCGAGTTGTACCTGGTGGACCGAGGGGCCCGCGCCGCCGACCTGTCGCTGCGACCCGACGCCGGGGTCGTCCACGCCGACGAACGCCGCGTCCGGGAACTGCTCGACGCCTTCTCCGCGGCGCTGGTGGCCCACCGCCTTCCGGGGGAGCCCTCCCCGGAACGGTGGCGGGAGGTCGACCAAGCGGTCGATTTGTGCCTGGCCACCCGGTGGCGGCGGCGCCTCCCCTGGGAGGAGACCGCGGTGATGTCGGCGGGCGGGTTCGCCGAGTACCCGGTCCTGCCGCCGCTGACCGAGCGGTTCCGGCGGGCGGGGCTCAGCCCCGAGAGGTGATCGTCTCGGCCAGCGCCTCCAAGAGGTCGGCCCGCAGGTCGGGGTCCTCCCGCGCGTCGCGCCACCGCTCCGGGACGGCGGGCCCCTCCACCAGCAACCGGCACAGCAGGAGGTCGAGCGAGCCGGTGGGGTCGGCGTCGAAGGCGGCCCGGTGGGCCTGTGCCTCGGCGGTCAGCTCCCGGGCCAGCCAGGACAACCACCGCTGTTCGTCACGGCGCAACACCTCGCGTCGATCGCCGTCCTCCTCCCACGGCGAGGTCTCGGGGACCGGGGTGTAGGGGGCGCTGCGGGCACGGCCGCGGGCGTGCTGCACCAGGGTGAAGTGCGCGGGCATGAGCGTGGACATCCGGCCCAGGACACCGGTCAGACGACGGGCCAGATCCTCTCCGGTCAGCTCGGGCAGCAGCCCGCGCAGCAGCAGGCGGCGCCGCTGGTCCGGGGTGCGCCCCGGGTCGGCGTCCTTGCCCGAGGCGAGTTCGGCCAGCTTGCGCAACAGGTAGTCGCCGGTGGCGGTCGAGACCATCGGCGGTTCCTTTCCCACGGTCATCGGTCGTCCGTACAGGTCGGCCACGGGAACGGCGCTGCCGTCCTCGGTGAAGGACACCGACTCACCGGGGGTGATGTCCTCGGGAAGGTCGGCGGCGGGGTTACCGCGCCCGGCGGTGAGCACCAGCATGGCCAGGGCCTCCTGCTCGACCACGTCGGTGGCCACGTGGGAGACGTCGCGTCGCTGGGCCCACCGGCGGGGGCGTTCGGAGAAGGCGCTGCGGGCCTTGCCGTTGGGCGCCGGGTGCGGGTAGACCCGCCGCAGGTTCTTGTACGAACGGTCACGGCGCACGTCGTCCAAGGCGTCGCGGAGCCGGTGCGCGGCGGTACGGTCCACCCCGTCGGGGCCGGGCCTGGCCCGCCCCATGCGCACGGCGAGTACCCCGTGCGGATCGCCGCCGTGCTCGGAGCACGGACAGTGTTCGACGCACAGGTCGATGTAGTCCCAGAACTGTTGGGTGTGCTGAGCGCAGCCCTGGGCGGTTCCGTCGGTGGAGCACGGCCCGCATCCGAGCACGCGGGTGAACACGCGCAGGAAGGTGGCCGAACCGTACAACTCCCAGGCGGAGCAGTGGTGCTTGCTCACGAACTCTTCTCCCCGGATACTCCGGGGCCGGGATGCCTCCCCAGCCCTTCCGGGAAGACGTGCGGACGAGTCGCGAACCCTGTGCGACACCCCCGGGTCAGCGGGAGGTCATATAACAAAATAGGGCCGATGAGGGTGAAAAGTCAATTGTCGATGGCCATTATCGAAAAGCGGGAACGCCATTTCCTTTCGTGAATCGGTCAGGACGGAACAGGGGTACCAGGGGGAACACGGGTCCGTTCCGTCGAGGTCACACGGATGTGTCCGAGAGAGTGCGGTGAGAACCGGACCGGCCGGCAGCGGGGGTCCACCGGAACGAGAGAGATCGAGAGGCCGCCGTATGAGGGTGATCAACCTGACCCCGCACGAGGTGAGAGTGGTCGACGAGGAGGCCCGGGTCATTCGCACCTGGCCCAGCGCGCCCCGCCCGGCCAGGGTGGAGGCGGCGCGGGTGCCGCTCAGGGACCTGGACGGCATCCCCCTCATGGCCGAGAGACGGACCAGGGCGGCCAACCTGCCCGAACCCCGGGCAGGGGTGTGGTTCATCGTCTCGTCCGTGGTCAGTTCGGCCCATCCCGAACGAGGAGACCTGTTGGTCCCCTCCGACCTGGTCCGGGACGGCAGAGGGGTCGTCACCGCCTGCCGTTCCTTCGTGGTCGTCTCCGATTCGGTGTGCGGGGCCCGCCCCCTCCCCTTGGCGTCGACCGCCCCCGGATGAGTACGGTGGGGGCGTCCGCGACCACCCGGAGACGATCGGCGCACGGATCGCCCCCATCCCCTGGGAGAGGAGAACGTGGACGCACCCGGAGCCGCCATCGTCCTCGTGGGCCAGAACCCCACACCGGCCCTCCTGGCCTCGTCGACGCTGCCCGTGGAACGGCTGTTCCTGGTCTGTAGCGACGGCACCTCGCCGGTGGCCCACCGCGTCGTCGACGCGGTCCACCGCCTCCACGACGACCGTTCGGCGCGCGCGCTCAGCGTGGGCCCGGATCCGCACGACCCCCGTGCCGTCACCGCGGTCCTGGAACGGATCCGCCGCGAACTCGACGGACGCCCCTGGTACCTGGACTACACCGGGGGGACCAAGATCATGAGCGTGGTCGCGGCCCTGCACCACGAACGCTCGCTCCCTCCCGGATCCCGAGGGTTGCGCCGTTACCTCGACCCGCACGGCGCCCCGTCACGGGAGGACCCCGGTCCGGACCTGAGCACGCTGGCCGCGATCCACGGCGCCCACTGGGCGGAACGGCGCGACCCCGAGCCGGTGCGGATCTACCTGCGCGGCGGCGAGGACGCCCTGCGCGAGGCCTACCCGAGGCTCCCCGAAGGCGAGGTGAACGGTATCTCCGCCGAGGGGCGCGTCCTGTCCCACCTGCGCCGCCTGACCCGCGGCCGCGACGACACCGAGGTACTGGGATCCCGCCGGATCGTCGACCCCTACCGGCCGGGCGGCTCCATCGCCGACTTCGACGTCCTCTTCCGCCACCGGCACCGGGTGCTGTGCGTGGAGGTCAAGAGCCGGGCCGAGGACGTGGTGGCCCGGGCCGGATGGACCGTGGCCAAGGCCCGCCGCGTGTTCGGCGGCGCCGCCCGGATCCTCTTCGTCTACGCGGGGCCGCCCGTCGACGACCTGCGGGAACGGCTCACCGCCTACAACCCGGCCCTGTCGGCCCGCAACGTCCACGTCTGGCACTTGGACGCGTTCCTGGCCAGGATGACCACGTTCGAGGCCCTGCGCCGCGCCTTCCTGCCCGAGAGCCCCCCTCGCCCCCGAGAGGCCACCGATCCGGAGGACCCGCGCACGCCCTCCACACCGCCGGCCCCACGACCGCGCCATCCCGCGCCGGAGGAGGGGCCCCTGCTCGTCACCCCGCTGGGCGGCAGCCGGTTGGGCGCCCTGACCGCCCTGCACGCCCACCGCCCCTCCCGGGCCCTGGTCCTGCCCTCCCGGCAGAGCCTGCGCACCAAGGTGCGCGAGGCGGCGGCCCGCACGCTGTACGCGGTCGAACACCCCGGAGCGGAGGCGCCCGACGACGCGACCCTGCGTTCGGAGGGCTACCGTGATCGGGTGCGGCTGGCCGCCGACCCGGTGGACGGGTTCGACCCCGCCGCGGTGACCCGGAGCGTGGGCGCGTGGATCGACCGAGAACGCGACGGGGACCGGCCGGTCGTCGTCGACTTCACCACCGGGACCAAGGCGATGAGCCTGGGACTGGCCGAGGCGGCGCGCGGGGCCGGAGCCTGCGCCACCTACCAACTGGCCAGGGAACGGGCCGTGGTCTGCCTGGAGCACGGGCGTCGGGAGCTTCGAGGACGCGCCCGCCCGGACTGGTCGCTGGTGCTGTCCGGTTACGAACCCCTCGACGGGGCGCTGCGCGACGTGGTGCGGGGGCCGGCGCTCGACCAGGTCGATGTGGAGTTGCTGGACCTGGCGGCGCGCTCCCTGATCGAGGCCTCCTCCACCGGGTGCCGGGTGTGGTGGGACCCCTCCCTCGCCGACGGACAGGCCTTCCTCACCGCCCGTGAACGTCCCGGCCTGGCCCTGGCCTTCGACGATCGCGTGGTGGGTCTGGCCGCCCCCGGATGGAGACGGCGCCGCACCCCCGAAGGGCCGCTCCGCGCGGTGAGCCCGGGAGGCTGGGCGCAGAGCGTGTTCGCCGCGACCACGCACCTGGCGGTCCGCTGCGACGTGGCCGGAACGCTCCTGGCGCTGACACGGCCCGGCCGTGACGTGACCAGGGCGGGGGAGCTGGTGGACTGGATCGCGCAGGGCCCGACGGGGGAGACCGCGAACGAGGGGATCCGCTTCGGGGACCCCCACCGGCCCATGGTGGTGGAGGTCGATCCGGCGGCGCCGCCCGCCCTGCTCGGCACCGACGTCGGAGGGCTCTGAACAGGGCACGGGTCTATCGGCGGATCTCCCTTCGACGGTTTCACCACCGAACGTGCTCTTCCTCCCATACCGGGAACGCAACCTCCGAAGGGGGTGGAACGTCTCATTCCCCGCGCGTCACCGGAGCACCGATGCGCGACTCTCGGAACACGGGGGCCGCGCGGACGGCGCGAGAGCGGAAGAGGAATCGAGAACGTGCGTTTCACGGGTGTCATGGTCCTGGGCGGTGTCGCCACACTGCTCCTGGCGGGATGCGCCCCGCCGAGTGCCGCTCCGGAGGAGGACGGCGGGCCCGCCGACTTCGCCTTGGGCACCATCGACTGGGAGCCCTGCAAGAACGAGGAGGAGTTGGCCGAGGCCCCCGAGTGGGACGGCGACCCCGAATGGCTGGAGACGCTGGAGTGCGGGACCCTCGACGTCCCCCTCGACCACGCCGATCCCGGTCAGGGGACCATCGGGCTCGCCATGGTCCGACGCCCCGCCGAGGGGGCGGACGAGGACCGGATCGGCTCCCTCGTGCTGAACCCGGGCGGGCCGGGCGAGACCGGGGTGGACCTGCTGGACTTCCCCATGTTCGACGACCCGATCCTCTCCGCCTTCGACCTGGTCTCCTTCGACCCGCGCGGTGTCGGTGACAGCGGCGGCTTCGCCTGCGGAGACTGGTTCGCCCTCGACGAGGCGCGTAGCGCGGTCGAGGACCCGACCCGGGTGAGCGACGCCGAGCTGGGCGCTCTGGAGGAGGCCGCCCGCGACTACGCCGACGACTGCGCCGAAGAGGTGGGGGAGGACTTCCTCGCCGCGATCGGCACGGTGAACGTGGTGCGCGACCTGGACCTGATCCGTGAGGCGCTGGGCGACGAGCGGCTGAGCTACGTGGGCTTCTCCTATGGCACCTACATCGGTGCCCTGTACGCCGAGATGTACCCGGAGAACACCCGCGCCCTGGTCCTGGACGGGGCGGTGGAGACCGAGCGTCCCAACGTCGAGGTCGCCGTCGACCAGGCCGAGGGCTTCCAGTACGCCTGGGACCTGTTCGTCGAGGACTGCTCCGCCGCGGGCGAGTGCCCCTTCTCCGACCCGGCCGCCTCCGAAGGGTGGATGGCGGACCTGCTGGAGGACCTCGACGCCGACCCGCCCATGGCGCGGGACGTCGAGGTGGACGGGGCGACCCTGATGTCGATGATCTCCCAGCAGCTCTACTACGAGAACTCCGGTGACCTGCTGGCCGCCACCCTGACCGCTCTGGACGAGGACACTCAGGGGGCGGGCGAGTACCTCGACGTCCTCTACGACGACACGTTCGCCGAGTACGAGGAGGAATCCGACGACTGGTCGGACAAGCCCGGCATGACGTGGGCGGACGAGGAGGCGGCGCTGACGGCGATCAACTGCGCCGACCGGACCGACCCCACCGACGCCGACGCCTACCGTCGCGCCGCGCAGGAGGCGGCCGTGGACTCCCCGCTCTTCGGCTCCGACCTGGTCTGGGAGCAGCTCCCCTGCGCCTACTGGCCCGACACCGAGGAGGCGCCGAGCGGCTTCACCGCGCCCGACGCCCCGCCGATCGTCGTGGTCGGCACCCTGGGCGACCCCGCCACCCCCTACACCTGGGCCGAGGAGCTGGCCGGGCAGCTGGACTCCGCGGTCCTGCTCACCTACGAGGGCACGGGCCACACCGCCTACGCCTACGGTGACCCGTGCGTGGACCCGGCGGTGGACTCCTACCTGCTGACGGGCGGGATGCCCGAGGAGGGGCTGTCCTGCCCCGCCTGGGAGTGGTGAGGACCCGCTAGGGAGAGGGCACGTCCCTCTCCCACCCGGGTAAAACACACCAGAACGGACTATTGACCCGCTTGTCGGCATGTTCGCCATGCGTGTCTCGACGATCACTCAGAGTATGTGAATCTCGGTCGTCGGGGGTCACGGATGAGGTCGGTTGTGCGGGTGCGCGTTACGAAGACGGGGGCGTTCGGGCTCGGAGCCCTGGCGGTGGTCGTGGTCGCCACGTCGATCACGGCCCACGCCGACGTCGGCGGGGACCACCCCTTCCACGGACAGAGCATCGCCTGGGAACCGTGCCTGACCCCCGAGGAACTCGCCGCCACCGAGACCGTCGAAGGCGATCCCGACTGGCTCCGCCGTCTGGAATGCGGGACGGTCACCGTCCCCATGGACCACGGCGACCCCGAAGGCCGGACCCTGGACCTGGCGCTCGTCCGCCACCCCGCCCAGGGGCCGGCCGACGGGCGCCGGGGCTCCCTGGTCTTCGAGTTCGGCGGGCCCGGGGTCTCCGGCGTCGACACCTTCCTCGCCGGCTCCCTGCCCCTGGGGCGGGAGATCCGAGACTCCTTCGACCTGGTCTCCTTCGACCCGCGCGGCGTCGGCGACAGCGAAGGGTTCTCCTGCCCCCTCCTGCGCGTCATGGACCGCCCCCTGTCCGAAGCGGACCGGATCGGCGCCGCCGAGGTGGAAGGCGACCTCCTCACCGACATGGAGAAGAGCGCCCACGCCCTGGCCGCCGCCTGCGAGAAGGAGGCCGGCGCCGACTTCCTCGCCACCATGGGCACCGTCAACGTCGCCCGCGACCTCGACATCATGCGCGACGCCCTGGGCGACGAACGACTGAACTACGTGGGCTTCTCCTACGGCACCTACATCGGTGCCCTGTACGCCGAGATGTACCCGGAGAACACCCGCGCCCTGGTCCTGGACGGCGCCGTCCAGACCGAACGCGACGTCGTTTCCGAGGCGGTCGAACAGACCGGCGGACTCCAGACCTCCTGGGAGGCCTTCGTCGCCTTCTGTCTGGACCGGGCCGAGCCGTGCCCCTTCACCGGGACCGACTCCGCCCTCCGGGAGATGGAGGGGATCCTGGACGGCATCGACGCCGAACCCCTCCGTGTCGCGGACCGCACCCTGGACCGGGACGGGTTCCTCGACCTGCTGCGCGGCGCCCTCTATACCGAGACGCTCTGGTACGACACCGCGGGCCTGCTCGCCCGACTGGCCGAGGGCGAACGCGACGACTTCGTCCACGACTACCTGCTCGGCCTGCTGCGCCGGGGCGGTGACGAGACCCCGGGGATGGAGGAATCGGCCCACCTCGCCGTCCGATGCGCCGACCACGCCGCCCCGACCGACGTGCGCGACTACCAGGAGGGCGCGATCCGCGCCACCCGCCTCTCCCCGCTCTTCGGCGGCGACGAGGTCTGGCGCAAACTGCCCTGCGCCTACTGGCCCGACACCGAGATCGCCCCCATCGGGGTCACCGCGCCGATGGCCCCGCCGATCCTGGTCGTGGGCACCCTCGGCGACCCGGCGACCCCGTACACGTGGGCGAGGGAGATGGCCGACCGGCTGGCCACGGCGACCCTGCTCACCTACGAGGGCGGCGGCCACACCGCCTACGCCAAGGGCCACCCCTGCGTGAACGAGGCCGTCGACGCCTACCTCCTCCGGGGCGAACTCCCCGAGGAGGGCACCGTCTGCCCCACGGGTTCCTGAGCCTCCCTCCCGAGTACCGATGGCCCCTCCCACGGGGCGGGAGCACCGGACGAGCGAGAATCGGAGAAGGACGACACCGAACGAGGGAGCGCGGCATGGACACCGAACGGTCGCACGAACCGATCACGAGGACCACGCCCCCTGTGTGGCTCGCGTACGCGGCCTCCGGTACCGGACTGCTCCTGGGCGCGGCGCACCTGACGGTCACCGGGGGCCTCCTGCTGAGCGAGGCCCGGAACCCCACACCCGGCTACCTGGCCTGGATGTTCGTCCCCGTCCTCATCGCCCTGGCCATCGCGGCCGTGCCCTTGACGCTCATCGACCCCCGCCGGGCCCGCTCCCCTTGGCCTCGACGTGCCTGCGGTGCGATCGCCGTCCTCACGGCGGCTCTCGCCCTCTTCGGGCTCGCGCCCCTGGCCTTCGGAGCCGCCCCGCTCTCCCTCTTCCTCGGCCCGGGACCCTACGCCCTGACCTGCGCGGTGGCCTTCACCGCCCTCACCCTGAGCACCCGCAGGCCCCGCCCGTAGGGGTGGAGGTATCTCGTAGGGGTGGAGGTATCTCGAGGCGCATCGCCTTCCCCGACTCCCTCATGTCCCTGATCCCGGGGTACCGGAACTTCATAGGTGTGGCGAGGGCACTCGAACGGGAGATCGCCGAGAGGTCGATCCGTTTCCCGAGACGGACGACGCCCACGCCGAAGAGCGTTATCGATGGGGTCTTTCCACATTCCTCGGCATTCTGGCCTCGTACAGCCTGCTCTTTCTTCTCGGCTACGTGATATTCGTCTGAGCGACGGGCGAGCCGGGGGAGGGGGCCTCCTCGTGTTCCTCTTCCCGATAACGGGCCGGTGGGACACCGAACTCCCGCTTGAACGCTCCGGCGAACGCGAACCGGGAGGCGTAACCGGCCCTGGCGGCGATGGTGTCGATCGAGGTGTCCGTCTCGCGCAACAGCCGTGCGGCGAGGGTCAGCCGCCACCAGGTCACGTAGGTCAGGGGCGGCATGCCCACCAGGGAACCGAAGCGGCGGGAGAAGGCGGCCCGGGACAACCCCGCGCGCTCGCCCAACCCCTCCACGGTCCAAGGGTGCGCCGGATTCAGGTGGACGGCCCGGAGCGCGGCGTGCACGGCCGGGTCCCGGAGCGCCTCGGTGAAACCCCGCCTCTCTCCCTCCTCACCCGTGCACTCCTCCAGGTGGGTGCGCAGGATGTACACGAGCATCATGTCCAACAGGTGCGGTACCAGGGTGTCCGCGCCCGGACGTTGCGAGCCCAGCTCCCGACCGAGCAGCCCCACCGCCAGCGGCAGTTCCGAACGTCGATCCGGGCGGGCCGCCAGATGGACCACGGAAGGCAGGTCCGCGAGCAACGGATGGGGACGGGCACCTCCGGAGTGGTAGAAGCCGCTCACCGTGACGCAGGACAGCTCACTCGCGCCCTCCTTTCCCAGGGCGCCTGAGGTGGCGGCACCGAAACGCTGGAAGGGCTGTGGCAGACGTTCCGAACAGACCAGGTTCGGGACGGGCTCACCGGGCGCGGGACTCAACAGTCCGTCCCGCCGCCGTAGGAAGTCCACGCAGCCCAGGTCGGCGGGGGAGACGTCGGGGCCACTGGCCAGGGAGTGTTCGTCGCCCCTCGGCAGGAAGACCACGTCACCGGGGCCCAAGGGGATCGAAGGCCGCCCGTCCATGAACAACCGACACGAGCCCTGGAGGATCACATGGAAGCCGGACCCCGGCGGCTCCGAGCCGGTGAAACGCATGCCCCATGGGGCGTACCACTCGACCCGGGCCGAACGGGGGTGTCCGGTGCGCACGGTGGAGACGACATCGCTGAGTACATCCATGCCCTCAACGTATCCGCGATGCCCCTTCGGAAAGACGATCACTGATAGATCGGAGCTTTTCGCGCATAGAAAGTCTCGATAGGGGGCCGTACGGTCGTAGACGTTCCGAAACGACCCGAAGGAGTGTCCATGACCGTCACCGAACCCCGCACCTCCGCCCCGACCTGGCGTCCGCGTCTGTTGGGGGTGGTCGCCGCCACCGTCGCCAACATCGTCCTCATCCTCCTCGCGCCCCTGTTCGGCGCGAACATGGAGATCATCGGCCCCGATGGGGAGACCGCGGTCGTCGGCGTCCAGCACTTCGCGCTCTTCACCGCGGTGTTCGCCCTGCTCGGGTGGGCCGCGTTGGCCTTGGCCGAACGCCTCTTGGGGGCGAGCCGCGGACGACTCGTATGGACGGTCGTGGCGGTGCTCTTCACCCTGCTGTCCTTCGTGCCGTCCCTGTCGGTCGGAGCCACCGTCGCCACCGAGGTCGTCCTCGTCCTGTCGCACGTGGTGGTCGCCGCCATCGTCGTCCCGGTGTTCCGGCGCACCCCCGAGCCTGCCTGACCCCCCGGTCCTGGCAGGGATAGGCCCCAGCCTCGGTCAGACGGGGACGGCGGCCAGGGACTCCGGTTCCTCCGTGACGGAGGCGCCGGAAGGCGCCTTCTCGAAGCGGGAGGGGAACGGGAAACGGTCCCGGAGGAAGTCGTGGACCATGCGCGTCGCGGCCTCCCGTCTCTCCGGCGGGGTGGCGACATCGTTGAGGCAGAAGAAGTCGACCTCCTCGGCCTTCTCCAAGGCCGCGAGTCTGTCGGTGGCGTCCGGGGCCCCGATGTCCACGTATCGCATGCGGTACTCGCCGGGCACGGCGCGTCCGGTGAACATCGCGTAGTGGTGGTGCATGGTCGCGGCGAACCCCACGTCCTCCAGCGACCGGAAACGGGAACGGGTGGTGCGCTCCACCTCTCGGTGGTAACGCTCCTCCAGTTCCAACGCCACCTGCCTGATCTGCGGGTGAGGGGTGTGCTTGAACTTGTGCGTGATGTGGCGGCCGAAGTCCCGGGCGAACAGCTCACGTACGTTCTTGCCGGCCGAATTCGGCGCGGGTTCGCCCGTCACCGGTTCCCCGATACCGAACTGGAAGGGGGAGAAGGGCACCCGCGCGATGCCGTTGGCGTGGAAGAACCTCTCGGCCTGCACCGGGCGGGCCAGGAACACGTCGTCGTTGAAGTACAGGTACCGCTCGGCGAGGCCGGGGATGTGGTGCAGACGGGCACCGATGGCGTGCGAGTTGAAGGTCGGTAGCGCTTCGAGGTCGAGGATCTCCCGGTGGTCCACCACGGTGATCCCCTCGGCCTCGGTGTCCAACCAGTGGGGCACCTGGTCGTCGGTGACCAGGTGGACATGGCGCACGAACGGCGCGTACATCTCCAGCGCCCGCAGGGAGTAGCGCAGCTCGTCGCGATCGGTGAACCGGGAGGCGTTGGTCGCGCGGCCGTCGGCGCCGACCGTCTCGCCGCGATGACGGGCGCGCTTGGCGGCGTGCTCGGGGTCGTCGCCGTCGACCCAGGTGTAGACGACGTCGATGGGGAAGTCGACCTCGTCGGTGAGCTTCCAGGTGAAGGGCTCGAAGGTGGGGTGCTCTCGACCGGCGACGGTCAGCGTGGCCGGCTTCCTGTGGGAGGAGGGCAGCACATCGGCGACCTTGTTGCGGGTGGGCGCCACCAGGGAATCGGCGAGCACCTCCGGCGGGGCCTGTACTCGCAGGCGCCCCAGGATCTCCTCGAAGTCCTCGCGCTCCGACAGTCGGGCTCCATCACGCCAGAACTGCACGTCGCAGCCGTATTCGAAGCCGCCCAGTACACGACCGGTCGGGGAGAGCAGGGGTTCGGCGAAACGGATGATCAACCCCGACTTGATCCGTTCGTCCAAGGCTCCGTCGACGTAGGCGGAGAAGGAGTCCACGACCCCGCCGGCCCCGGGTTTGATCGCGAAGACCGCGCTGCTGCGATACAGCTCGCGCATGGCGTCCAGGAAGGGCTTGCGGTCACGCCTCCGCAGACCGACCACGTGTCGGAGCGGAGACCGCCCCCTCACCAGGAAGTGTTCCAACCCCGCGTGTTCGAGGGCGGCGGTGACCAGCGCGAGGTTGTGCGCGGAGGCGCCCACCGAGGTGAAACGGTCCAACGTCCGGCCCAGATACTCGGCTTCGTCCAGGGCGAAGGGGGCCACCTCGGGGTCGTTCTCACGCAGTTCCCGACGGCGGGCGGCGATCTTGGCCAGGCGTCGTTCCTCGGCGGCGCGGGCGTCGGCCTCCCGCTGCTCGGCGGCCCGTCGTTCCCGGGTCGCCGGAGGCAGGAGGCGCTCTCCGGTGCGCTTGATACGAGAGGACATCGACATGGACATCGCCCCTTCCGTGGTCGGGCCGTCGAAGGTGGAGTCCATGGATGCCTGGTTCCACGCGGGCCGCAGTGAGGACGGACGGGTCGGATCATCCGTTGTCCCGAAGGTGAACGATGAGACCTTTTCTTCTCCTACGGTCCGTCGCGGGTCTCTGACCATGTGTTCATCTGTCGAGATGAGAGTGGGGTCGGGTGTCCTCTGGGATGGCGTTCAACGGGGAACTTCGGTTCGGTTTACACGTTGACGTGGCCGGATGTGGACAACATAAAGATTCCGCATGTCAAAGTGGTTCTTGGTTCCACTTTCGTTCGGCTGGAGAGACGCTCGATTGTGGCGGCTTATAGGCACTGGCTAATGTCCTGATCTGGCCCCTGGGTGCGGTCGTCGGTCCTCGGGTCCTCACATCCCTCACAACCCTGGACAGGCATCCCCCATGCGTCGCCCCTTGACCCGTGCGATGGCGGTCTCCACCGCCGGCGCTCTCGTGCTCTCCCTGATGTTCACGCCGCCGGTGGCCGCGGAACCCGATCCACCGGATCCGTCCGACTCCGAACAGCAGCAGGAGTTCGACGCTCTGGCTCTGGCCGAGCAGAGCGGTGAACCGGTGGAGATCCCTGGGTTGACCGATGAGAAGACCCGTCATCTGGCCAACCCGGACGGATCTTTGACCGCGGAGATCTCCGCGCTTCCGGTGCGGACCCGCTCCGCCGATGGCTGGGTGGACATCGACACGACACTGGTCAAGGCCGAGGACGGCATCGTGCGTCCTCGGGCCGCCGGTATGGACATCGCCTTCTCCGGCGGTGGCGATAAGGAGATGGCCCGTATCGGGATCGGTTCCAACAGCGTCTCTCTGGGATGGGTCGAAGAGCTCCCAGAGCCGACTCTGGACGGGGACCGGGCCACCTACCCTGACGTGCTGCCGGATGTGGATCTGGTCCTGACCGCGGGAGTGGAGGGTTTCACCCAGGTCCTGGTCGTGCACACCCCTGAAGCCGCCCAACTCGCCGAACTAGCCGAGCTGGAACTGCCGTTGGACACCACCGGGGTGACCATGAGCGCCGACGAGCACGGCAATCTCGACGCGACCGGTGATGCCGGTGGGCAGAGCGTGTTCTCAGCCCAGGCCCCGGCCATGTGGGATTCCACGGGGCAGGAAGAGCGGAGCCAGGGAGAGGACCCGACAGTGGCGGCGCCTTCTGGTGCCCGGATGGAGTTGGTGGACACCTCGGTGGAGATCGACCGGATCCGCTTGATCCCGGATCAGGCCATGCTGGTGGACGAGGCCACCGAATACCCGATTTACATCGACCCCTCAGTCAGCGCGAGCCGTCCCAACTGGGCCTACGTGGATCGGGCCTATCCCAACCAGTCCTACTTCAACAGATCTTCAGAGGACAGCGTCGGTGTGGGGCGGGTGGAGTGGGACCGGGTCTATACCCGCCGGGCGTTCTTCCAGTTCACCGTGATGGGGCGCACCAACCATCCGAACACCATCATCAACTCCGCTACCTTGCGCACCGAGGTCGACTGGTCGTGGGACTGCAACAGCAACTCCTACATCCAGTTGCAGCGAGTGGGAGCCTTCAACCGCAACACCACCTGGAACAACCAGCCCTCCACTCAAGGAGGGGTCCTGGACACCCAGAACGTGCGTGGCGGTTGGGCCACCTGTCCCTCGTCCAGCGGTGTGGAGTTCGACGCGACCACCGCCTATCGGTGGGGGGTCAACAACAACGCCTCCCACATCTACCTGCGGCTCAAGGAACGCAACGAGTCCGGGACCGCCGCCTGGCGCCGCTTCGATGTCAAGAACAAGCCGCCGGTGCTGGTGGTCAACTACAACCACCCACCGGAGAAGCCGGTCACCTCCACCATCTCCGACTCCCTGGGCGGGGTCTGCCAGACCGACCGCACCCAGCCTCGGTTGATCAACGACACCACGGTCAGGTTCAACGCCCAGATCCGGGACCGGGACTCCTACTGGGTGGGCCAGCAGGTCAAGTCCCAGTTCGAGTGGAAGCTCACCGGTGTCGATGAACGTCTGGGCACGGCCGACTCCGCGTACGTGACGGTCGGTAAGTGGTCGGGCGGCAGCTATCGGCCGGCGACCGCAAGAAACCTTCCCGAGCGGGAACTCATCGCCTACCGGGTACGCGGCCATGACCGCTCCAACTGGGGACCGTGGTCCTCGTGGTGCTTCATCGAGATCGACACCACCAAACCCGACACCGGACCCGAAGTCACTTCCACCGACTACCCGGCCGGAGACGAACTCCACGGGTCGGTGGGTCGTGCGGGTGAGTTCACCTTCACCAACAACGGGGTCGACCAGGCCACCTCGTACCACTACAGCGTCAACGACGCCACGTGTGCCACCGAGATCGAACTCGATTCACCGGGAGCATCGGTAACGGTGCCGATCACTCCGCGCCGGGACGGCCCCAACCTCATCCACGCGCGTATCACCGACGCCTACGGCAACTCCTCCGAATGCGCCTTGGTGTACATCTTCACGGTCGCACCGCCGACCGATCCGGTCTCCTACCTGCCTTTGGACGAAGGCCAGGGCACGACGACCGAGGATGTCATGAACGGAGATCGCGTACTGGAGGCCACCGGTGATGTGGATTGGGTGCGCGGGCGAGTAGGCCCCATCGAAAACGGCACCCAGCGACTGGAGGGCACGGCGGTGGAGTTCAACCCGGCCTCCGGGCATCTACGCACCGATGGTCCGGTGGTGGACACCAGTGAGGCCTTCTCAGTGTCGGCTTGGGTGCGATTGGAGGAGGGAGCGACCGAGAACCTCGCTGCCATTGCCCAAGACGGAGACCGTAACAGTGGTTTCTATCTCGGATATCAGCACTCCGGAGGCGGACGTTGGGTCTTCAAACAGGCCCCCCGGGACGCGGATGACACTCAGGTGACCCACCGGGCACTGTCCACCGACCAAGCACAGATCGGTGTGTGGACACACCTGTTGGGCACCTTCGACCCTGAAACCGGTGAAGTCTCTCTGTACGTGAACGGTGACAAACAAGGCACTGCGATACAGGAGACTCCTTGGAACGCCGAAGGTGACTTCGTGATCAGCGGTGCCAAGTACCGCGGTGATCACATCGGAACCTGGCTAGGCGCCATCGATGACGTCCGTGTATGGGACCGCGTCGTCTTCGACGAGCCCTTCGTCGAAACCGAAGAGGCTCGTTCCGAGGTGTGGGAGCTGGCCAACCGTCCCACCGCTTTGGAAGGGCGATGGAGGTTGGACGAGACGGAGGGAACGATCGCGACCGACTCCTCCGACCATGGCTTGGACGCCACCTTGGAGGCCGATCCCCTCACCGCGTGGAACCAGGCCATGAACGAGGTCACCTTCGCTCCCGGCGTCAGCCTGGACGTGACGGTCGAAGAGCACCTGCACACCAACGGCCCCGCCCTACGCACCGATCGCAGCTACAGCGTCGCGGCCTGGGTCCGGTTGGACGAAGTCGGTCACAACTCCACCGCGGTGGCTCAGAACGGCACCGACCACAGCGCCTTCTACCTCAGCTACCAGCACACCTTGGACTATGACAACTGGGTGATGAAACTGCCGCCCGAAGACCGAACAGGCGCAAGCGGATGGCACCGTTCCCTGTCCGAACACAGTCCGCAGTTCGGTAGGTGGACTCACTTGGCGGCTACTTACGATCACACTCTCGGCGAGGCCACCCTGTTCATCGACGGTGTCCCCCAGGAACCGGTCGAGGTTCCCGAAGCCTGGCACGCCAACGGTCCGGTGATGATCGGCGGGGCCCGGTTCGAGAAGGAGTTCTTCGATCCCTGGGCCGGGGACATCAGTGACGTCCACCTGTACCAGGGCGTGCTGACCCAGGCCGATATCAGCGGCGTGATGTTGGGATACCTGCCCGTCTCCTGACACCTACCGCCCCCCACCTGAGCCCTTTGATCTGCCCGGCAGGCACGCACCTGCCGGGCGGGAGGAACCCGCTGTGTCTGACATCCCCCGGGCCGTCACCCCTCGTCGCGGCCGCAAACCACTCGTCTCTTTCGTCTCGCTGCTGCTGGTGACCGGTCTGGTCTCGGCGCTGCCTGCCTCCGCGTTGGCCTACAACACCCGCCCGGACGTGGATCTGGGAGAGTCCGTGGACGGAAGCCCGGCGCCGGCCCCGGTGATCGAGGTCGACGCCACCGTGGCCGATGCCGCGATCTCCGCACTGGACCAGGCTGATTGGCCTGAACCGGGCAGCGTGGTCTTCGACGAGACCGACTTGGCGCCACACGCCCTCAGCGGCAGCGCTGATCAGCAGCCGGTGCGAGTGGGAGGTGCGGACGCCGAGGAATTCGAGTCCTGGCTCTCCCCGCTGCCCGAGGAGAGCGAACAGGCAGCAGAATCCGAGACGGCTGAGGAGGAACAGGAGCAGGGGCCGACCAACGAGCGTCGGGTCCCGGCCGAACCCGGGACCGAAGAGGCGGACGAAGAGACACAAGAGTCTGCGGGCGAGAGTGCTGAGGAGCCGACCGAGGCCGAGGCCGAACCACAGAGTTCGGAGCCCGCGCAGGACAGTGAAGCCGAACCGGTTGAGGAAAGTGACCTCGAAGAGCTCACTGAGACCGAAGAGGAAAGCGCTCCGGCCGGTCCGGTGGCCTCTGCCGCGGTGGAGGTACTGGATCGGGCCGAGGCCGCTGATCTGGGCCTGTCCGGACTAGCGCTGCGCGCCACCCGCACGGACGGTTTCGATCAGGCCGGACCGGTGCGGGTGGAGGTCGACTACTCGGGTTTCGCCTCCGCTTATGGGGCTGACTACGGTTCCCGGCTGGACTTGGTCGCGCTCAGCGAGTGCGAAGAAGGCACGGGGTGTTGGTCCACCCACGAGCTGGAGTCGGATAACGACGCCACTACCCAAACGTTGACCGCTCTGGCCCCGGCCACCGGTGGGGGAGTTCTGTTGGCCGCGGTGGCCTCCGGTGACGGAGAGGAGGGCACAGGGGACTACTCGGCCACCTCTCTGAGTCCCTCCTCTACCTGGAACGTGGGCATCCAGTCCGGGGGATTCTCCTGGAACTACCCGATCCAGACCCCCAACGTGGCCGGTGGCCTCCAGCCTGAGATCAGCCTGGGTTATTCCTCCCAGTCGGTGGACGGGCGCACCTCGGGCACCAACAACCAGACCTCCTGGATCGGTGAGGGGTTCGACTACCACCCCGGCTACATCGAACGCCGCTATCAGACCTGTCAGGAGGACGACACCGATATCCCCGATCAGTGCTGGTCCCATCACAACGCCACGCTGAATCTGGGAGGGCGCTCCACCGAACTGGTCTATGACGATGGTGACTGGACCCTCAAGAACGATGATGGTTCCAAGGTCGAACGCCTGACCGGAGCCACCAACGGGGACAACGACGGGGAACACTGGAAGGTCACCACCGTTGACGGCACCCAGTACTACTTCGGGCTCAACCGTCTGCCCGGCCACTCCTCGGGGGACGAGGAGACCAACTCGGCCTGGACCGTGCCGGTCTTCGGCAACGACTCCGGTGAACCCTGCTACAAGTCCAACCTGGACGATGCCTGGTGTGACCAGGCATGGCGCTGGAACCTGGACTACGTGGTGGATGTGCAGGGCAACGCTCTGGCCCACTACTACCAGGCCGAGACCAACAACTACGGCCTCAACTTCAAGTCAGACCCGGTCGAGTACGATCGCGGCGGCCACCTCAAGCGCACCGCCTACGGGCTGCGTGACGACGCCGCTCAGGCCACGGCCCCGGCCCAGGTGCTCTACACCGTGAGCGAACGCTGCGTGGACACCGACTTCGGCTGTAAGGCGGCCGACCGCAAGGAATCCAACGCCGAGTACTGGCCCGACACCCCACTGGATCAGGACTGTGAGAAGGACTGCGCAGGGCAGCACTCACCGACGTTCTGGACCACCAAGAAGCTGAACAAGATCACCACCCAGCTCCACGACGGCGACGATTACGTGACCGTGGACTCCTGGGAATTGGAGCACTCCTTCCCCGAACCGGGGGACGGCACCGACCCCGCCCTGTGGCTGGACTCCATCACCCACACCGGCCACACCGGCGAGGGCAGTGAGACCAAACCGGCCGTCACCTTCGCCGGAACCCCGATGCCCAACCGCATCGACTCCACCACAGACGGCCTGGCGCCGATGAACAAGTGGCGCATCACCGCCATCTACACCGAGACCGGTGCCCAGGTGGACGTGTCCTACGCCGAACCCGACTGTGAGGAAGGCAAGGAGCCCAAGGCGCACACCAACACCCGACTCTGCTACCCGGTGGTGCGCTCTCACCGCCCCGGGGCCGATGACATCACCGACTGGTTCGCCAAGTACGTGGTCACCGACCTGGTCGAGGTCGACCTGGTCGGCGGTTCCCCGGACGTGATCACCAGCTACGACTACGTGGGGGACCCGGCCTGGGCGTACATGGACGACGACGGGTTCGTGGACGAGGACAAACGCACCTGGTCCCAGTGGCGCGGCTTCGATCGGGTCATCGAACGTTCCGGTCACCCGGACGAGACCCGTACCGAGATCGAGCACCTGTTCTACCAGGGCATGCACGGCGACCACCAACCCTCCGGGACTCGCAGCGCCAAGGTGGTCGACTCCACCGGCACCAGCGTTAACGATGATCCGGTCTTCAACGGCCAGACCCGCGAGACCATCGTCCGCAACGGCGTGGACGGGGAGGTGGTCTCCAAGACCATCACCACACCGTGGAAGAAACGCACCGCCTCCACTTCCCATGACTGGGACCTGGAAGCCCATCTGACCAACACCGAACAAGTCGACACCTACACCGCCCTGGCCGACGGGTCCTTCCGCCAGACTCGCACGGTCAACACCTTCGATGACTACGGCATGGTCACCTCGGTCCATGATCAGGGGGATGTGGACCTCGCCGATGATGACTGGTGCACCACCACGACCTACACCCGTAACACCGGCCTGCACCTGCTCGACCCGGTGGCACGCACCCAGACCGTGACCGCGGCCTGCGGACAGGACGCCTCCTACCCCGACGACGTGGTCTCCGACACCCGTACCCTCTACGACGGGGGAGGATTCGGAGACTCGCCGACTCGGGCCAGACCTACCGAGACCCAGCGTGTGGCCGACTATGACGGCGATACCCCCGTCTACCAGACGGTCACCGAGACGACCTTCGATGACTTCGGGCGCGCCCTTGAGGTGACCGATGCCGAGGGCAATACCACCACGACCGCCTACACCTCCGCTGTCACCGGTGGCCTCGATATCAAGGTGGAGACCACCAACGCTCTGGGACACACCAGCGCGGTCGAGTACGACGAACGCTCTCAACCGATCGCCGAAACCGATGCCAACGGCAACCGCACCGAGCTGGTCTATGACCCTCTGGGCCGGATGACCGAAGTGTGGCTGGCCGACCGGCCCCGCGAGCGATCCTCCTCTCCGTCGATGCGGTTCGAGTACCACCTGTCCAAAGACGAACCCACCGTCGTGACCACGCACACCCTGAACGCGAAGGATCGCTACACCACCAGCCACCAGATCCTGGACGGGCTACTTCGCGAGCGTCAAAGCCAGGCCCCCGCCCCCGGTGGCGGCCGGGTGCTGACTGACACCTTCTACGACAGCCGCGGCAACGCCATCATCTCCCGTGAGCCCTACTTCAACGAAGACGACCCGGGCGGGGAGCTGTTCGTGGTGGCCAACCACGATGAGATTCCCCGCTGGATGCGCACCGTCTATGACGGGGCCGACCGTGCCACCGACAACGTCCAGATGTCACGCGGGGTGGAACAGTTCCGCACCACCACACAGCACCAGGGTGACCGCACTTTGGTGAGTGAACCCGAAGGCGGCACCGGCACCACTGCCATCACCGACGCGCGCGGCAACACCGTGGAGCTGCGCAAGCACCACGGCCCTGCTGCGGAGGGAGAGTTCGACTCGACCTTCTACACCTACACTGCTCGCACCGAACTGGAAACGGTCACCGACCCGGGCGGCAACACCTGGACCTACGACTACGACCTACGTGGCCGCAAAGTCTCCGAGACCGACCCCGACACCGGGGTGAGCCATATGGTCTACGACGATCTGGACCGCTTGGTGCGGACCACCGACGCACGCGGACAAAGTCTGGCCACCGTCTACGACGAACTGGGCCGCCGGACCGAACTGCGTGACGGCGATGGTGACCTGCGGGCCGAGTGGACCTTCGACACCGTGGCCATCGGTCAGCTCAGTGCCTCCATCCGCTATGAGGAGGGGCAGGCCTACACCACCAGGGTGATGGGCTATGACCCGGTTGATCGGCCCCGCGCCCACCAGATCAACATTCCCTCCAGCGAGGGCGAACTCGCGGGCAACTATCTCTTCCGCACCACCTACTACCCCGATGGCAGTGTGCAAGCCATCGACATGCCTGCCGCCGGGGCGTTGCGCGCTGAAGGGGTCAAGCACGGCTATGACGAGCTGGGCAATCCCACGACGCTCTCAGGGGCGGACCATATCGTCACCGAGACCGTCTACTCCAAGATCGGCAACCTCGCCCAACGCGAGTTCCATCGTGGGGTCCTGGGCGCCGATAAGACCTGGCAGAACTTTAACTTTGATCAGAAAACCAATCGACTCGCCTATGCCAGCGTCGTCCCACAGATGGGACAGGGCTCGCTCTCGACTCAGACCTACGACTACGACGACCGCGGCAACCTGCTCTCCATCAACGATGAGCCCACCGGCCCCGAGCGTGCGTCGGATGTGCAGTGTTTCGACTACGATCACCTGCGCCGCTTGACCCAGGTCTGGACTCCCGACACCACGGGGGAGGAGGCGTGTGCTGCCGAGCCGCAGGTGAGCGAGTTGGGCGGGGCGGCCCCGTACTGGCACGAGTTCACCTACGACGCCATCGGCAACCGGGTCCAGGAGATCCAGCACGGCCCTGGCGGCGGTATCACCCGTGACTACACCACCCCCGACGAAGGCCAGGGTCCGGCCCACGCCATCACCCAGGTCAACGAGGCCGGTAGCACCGGCAACAGCATCCACTCCTACGAGTACGACCAGGCCGGCAACATGGTCTCCCGCAACAGCGGAGATCACGATCAGAGTCTGGAGTGGGGGCCCGAGGGCGAGCTGACCAAGGTCACGGGCGATCTGTCCACGACCGAGTACGTCTACGACGCCGATGGTGAGCGTCTGCTGCGCCGGGCCAATGGCGCGACCACCCTGTACCTGCCGGGGATGGAGGTGACCTGGGACGAAGCCGCGGGAACCGAGGAGGCGACCCGGTACTTCTCCCACGCCGGTGAGACCGTGGCCGTACGGGAGAACGATGGCTCCCTGCACTGGATCATGTCCGACCACCACGGCACGGGACAGATCTCCGTGGACGCCGTCTTCTCCGAGGTCTCCCAACGACGGATGACCGTCTTCGGCCAGGATCGAGGGACCACCGGCACATGGCCCGGTGAGCGCGGTTTCGTCGACGGCATGATCGATGCCTCCACCGGACTCACCCAGCTCGGGGCACGTGCCTATGACGCCGATCTAGGGCGCTTCATCTCCGTGGACCCGTTGATGGACCTGGTCGATGCCCAGACCATGAACGGCTACGCCTACGCCAACAACAGCCCGGCGACGTACTGGGACGGATCTGGTCTATCCGCGTGTACCCCGGCCGATGGCATCTGCATGGAGATCGGTGGTAACACCACCGTTCACTACAAGAAGGGCGGGAAGAGTCACGTCCAAACCTGGAACTACCGTCCGAACACTGGGTGGCGAAAGATCACGCACACTCAGTACTGGAACTCTTCATCTGGATCCAGAACCAACTACTATAGCGCGGGGTCGGGCTGGAGTGGTTGGAGGACGGTGGTCAAGCCACCGGTTCCCAAGAAGAACCCGTTCGTTAACGCAACTGTTTCGGTTGAGGACCAGGCTCTCAACGAGGCGAAGTCAAGCAACGATTCCAATTTTTGGCAGCGTTCAGGTGATTGGGTCAATGATAATTGGGATTCCATTGCATTGGGGGTTGGTCTCGGGGTTTGTATTCTTGCAAGCGCGGGGAGCTGTCTTCTTGCTGGGCTGGGCTTGGCTGCCGTAGGGGGAGTCGTGGATCACTATCTAGGTGACGGTTTCGATCCATTGAAAACCGCAAAGAATCTCGCATGGGCATTTGCTGGAGGCGCCTATGCAAGAACTGTGTCCGGCAGTTTTAAGGGAATGTTTTCTTCGAATATTGTTCGCACCACCACGTCGAGGTGGGTGCAGAGCCCTAGGTCTGGCAACCCTCAAAGGAGAAGTGGTAGGTACGAAGCCGGTCCTTCGGTCACTGATGTGGGTGCCACGGCCCTAAATTACGGACACAATTTCGCTCAATTTATGACTTTCAATGGTCATGGAAAGTATTGATCTAGTGCAGATGTCGCGTACCTCGTTGTTCGGTGAACGGTCATGACTCTTAGAAATCCGTGGCTGTGCGTGCTGCATGTAGGCCTTGCCCTGTTGTTCTTCGTTGTCCTGCTGATTGTGGTCATGGGGGGTGCTTCGGGCTGGTCGGACGTGCTTCTTATTTCACTCCTTTCCGGTGTGTTGGTCTGGCTCAATGTCAAATACTCCTTTGATGTCTTTATTCGACTGGAGGGGGGTAGGGTTGAAGTGGTGAATTACTTCAAGAAGTATTCAATTCCGGTTTCGCTGATTGAAGAAATCGAATGCGATAACAGAATTTCTGTAAAACTGAAAGACGGAACTAATTTCGACAGTGCGGCTTTTTCCGAGTCGCTCTTCAGTCTGATTGCAGGCGGGGCCACTTCTCGTTCTGTGGGTGAAAAAATAGGAGCTTTTCTAGTGGAGGGCAAAAAGAGGGGGGGTGGGAGTGTTGGAGGGGATTTTGTGGAGATTGAATATAGAGCAAGTTTGATCTTGGGGGCTGCTTCTATTGTTTTTTCGCTTGTTGTTTATTCAATTTTCTTCGGGTTTTTGGGGGTCTAACTGAATTTTGGCCTGGGGTTGACCGTTGCTGAGGTTGAATTATTGGGGTCACCGCTCTTGATGAGCTGTCCTGCCTGGGGTGGTGTCATACAATCGTAGCAAAACCGCAGGTCGCATGGGTTGCTCATGCAAGAACGACGGATGCTTGCCCTTGCTGAACGCGAGGAGATCGCGCTCGTCCACACACGAGGCGAATGCGTACGCATTCGCCCACTTGATCGGCCGGGATCAGTCGCGAACCACGCCGTAACACCAGCAAGCGCGGATACCGGGCCACCACCGCCCACCACCGCGTCAAGACCCGCCGCACCTCCTTTGAGGAATGTCCAGCATTCATGAGCGACTGCGATGCTTGGGCCCGAAGCTTGCCGCTGCTACCCAGATCCACCCCGCCTTGGTCATGTGACAAATTGTTGCGTTTCATGCCTTTTAGGTAAGGGGCTTTGGCTGAATCGGCCGATATGGCCGGAAGGCGATAGGGCGTGCCCGGGGTCATGGGGGTCCGCGTGGCGATGTCGGGATGGCTATGGGGCGCCAGTGGGCGGACGCGGGACGGGTTCGCAGGGTCACAGAACGGCGAAGTGCTCCACGAGATGGACCTCACCTGAACTGACCTTGGACTGGGTATTCCCTCTGCTGGTTATGCTGTTAATATCGCCAGTGGTGCTACATTTGGGGATCCTGTTCCGTATGGGAACCCGTTTGCGAGGAACTAGCTTTGGCTGAGGGAAGAGAGGTTTTTCGGAGTGTCGGAACGCTGCTTCTCGGGGCGGTTGTGACATTCCTTGTCTGGCTCCTTTTCTCCTTGGCTGTGATCGGTGAGGGCTTCGGGGTTTCAGGGGTCCTTGTTATGGCGAATATTTTCGCCTTCTTTGTCTGGGTTGAGTTGAAGGTGGTGTTCTGGAGGAATGTTTCCTTGGAGGATGGCGAAGTGGTGTTGCGTGGATATTGGACAAAGACTCGTATGGGGGCTGGTCGAATTGATCGAGCCTGGGTCGGCGGAGGGGCGCTTCTGATTGAGTTGAAGAATGGTGATATATTGGATGTCTCGGCTTTTCGGGGTTCCATTATTTCCTCTATTTTTGGAAGCCCCAGTGCTTCTCGGGCTGCCGGGAGGATCGAAGAAGTCTGTAGGTCCGATGCTGTAAAGAGTGATGGCGATATATCGACTTCCTTGCATTTGAATATCTTGTATGTTCCGGTGATTTGGATTGCATCTTTTGTCTATTACTGGTTCTTGAGTGGGTTTGTTGTTCACTGGTGATTTATGTTGGGTGCTGGTGTGGGGGTGGCTCGGTTGCGGTTGGATCGCTGGCCGCGAGGGCGATGTCGAGTTCCTGTAGTAGCCCGTGGGGAGGGCGTCGGGGGCCTCTTGGGATCTAGGGGTATTGAACTTGGAGGATTCCAGATTGCGCCTGGGGGAAGTCGGCCTCCTGCGCCTTGATGAGTATGTTTGTGGATTGTTCGCGAAAAGCAGTAGAAGTCTTTCTAGGCTTTTGCTGGAAATCGAGGTGAAGGTTTATTCTGGAAGTGCCACTGCTCGGGATGCGATCTGGCTTTCGTGTATCAGGTTTGCAGTGTCTTTCTTCATGATTTTTACTGTGCCGTTGGTGTTCGGGATTATTGGATCCTTTGTTCGTGAGGTTCAGGTTGAATTGGCGCTGGTTCTTTCGGGTGTCGCTATATTTGCCGCATCGCTGAGGGGGTAGTTTTCTGCTGCCGGGTTGTTGGATCTGGGTCTGCTTTTCCTGCAGGGTCGTCTCCTGGCGGGGAAGAGAGGGTTCCGGTTCGTCGACCTTCATCGCAGGCTTCGTTTTGTTTTCCCGGTGGTTTCTCTTCTTCTGGTCGGTTATCTTTTTGTGACTGGAGGGCTGGGGGTGTTCATCGGTCTAGGGGTATGAGGTGTCCGGGTCGGGGGGATGTGGTAGCCCTGATGATCGTCGCCTTCTCGACCACCGCGGCGGGTGAGTCGGAGGTCATGTCGCGGGATTCGGGGCCTTGCTCCGAGTCCTCCGTGTGGGAAGGGTCGGGTCGCCAGGAGGTCCTGTGTGTGGCGGTGGGGCTGGGGGTGTTTCCTCGTCCACGCTCCGTCAGGGGGATCTGACCATGCGTTCATCTGCGGAGATGAGGGGGTGCGCATCGTGTAGATCCGACTTGGTTTACACGTTGACGTGGCCGGATGTGGTCGGTGTAAGGATCCCGCATGTCAGGTGTGGTTCCCGGTTCCACTTTCCTCGAGGTGCGGCGATAAGCGATTGTGGAGCCCTATAGATGCCGGCTAATGTCCTGATCCAGTTCCCAGAGGCGAGTCTCATGCGCTGGGTTCTCACATCTCCCATGAACCTGGACAGGCATCCTCATGCGTCGCCCCTTGCTCCGCGCGACGGCGATCTCCGCCGTCGGCGCCCTCGCCCTCTCCCTGGCATCGGTCTCCCCGGTGGCCGCCGAGAAGCGGGCGGACTTCGACACGACCTCGGTCAGGCCCGCTTCCGGGCCCGAGGTGACCTCTACCGACTACCCGGCCGGAGACAGGGCCCACGGCTCGATCGGCCGGGCGGGTGAGTTCACCTTCTCCAACAACGGTGTGGCCTCTGCGGCCGCCTACCACTACAGCGTCAACGACGCCTCCTGCTCGACCAAGATCACCTTGGACGAGCCGGGCGCGAGCGCGACGGTGACCATCACCCCGACCAGGGACGGCCCCAACCTCATCCACGCTCGAACCACCGACACCCACGGCAGCTCCTCGGCGTGCGAGCCGGTGTACCGATTCACCGTCGCACCGCTCTCGGATCCGGTGGCCTACTTCCCCTTGGACGAGGGCCAGGGCATCACGAGCACCGATGTGATGGATCGGAGCCGCACGGCCACCGCGCTCCAGGACCTGGAGTGGACACGCGGTCGTGTCGGAGCCCGGACCGGTCAGTCCTACCGGCTGGAGGGAACGGCCGCCCAGGTCGGTGGGAACTCCATGCTGGCCACGGACGGACCGGTCGTCGACACCAGCGGATCGTTCTCGGTCTCCGCCTGGGTCTACCTCGACGAGCTGCCGACCGGGAACGCCACCGCCGTTGCCCAGGCAGGGGAGTCGGGTTCCGGTTTCCAACTCGGTTATCAGGGTGGTGACGCCCAGAGCTGGGCCTTCGCGATGGCGTCGAACGATGGTGACCCCGCCACATGGACCTACGCCGACGCCACGACCCCGGTGGAGACCGAGGTGTGGACCCACCTGCTCGGGATCCACGATGCCGACAGTGGTGAGATCGCCCTGTACGTCGACGGTGTGGAGCGGTCCCGTGTCGAGCATGCCGGTGCCTGGAACGCCGAGGGCGAACTCCTCTTGGGCGGCGGAAAGCACGAGGGGGAGCTGACCCACCAGTGGCCCGGCGCGATCGACGACGTCCGTATCTGGGACAGGCAGGTCTTCGACGAACCTCTCGCCGGCGACAGGGAGGCGCGCTCCGAGGTGTGGAAGCTGGCCAACCGCCCCACTGCGCTCGAGGGGCGTTGGATGCTGGAGGAGACCGAGGGCACGATCGCGGCCGACGCCTCCGACCACGGCCTGGACGCCACCCTGCACGCGGACCCGCTGACCGCCTGGAATCAGGCCATGAACGACGTGACCTTCGCCCCCGGTGTGAGCCTGAACGTGGCCGAACGGGAACACCTGATCACCGAGGGACCGGCGATCCGGACCGACCGCAGCTACAGCGTGGCCGCCTGGGCTCGACTGGACGAGGTCGACCACGACTCCGTGGCGCTGGCCCAGGGCGCCTTCACCCTCGGCTATGAGCATGCTCCGGGTGGTGGGAACTGGGTGCTGAAGGTGGCCTCGGCGGACGGTGCGGGGGCGAGCGAATGGCACCGTGCCCGGTCGTCCCACCGGGCCTGGCTCGGGAAATGGACCCATCTGGCCGCCACCTATGACCACAGCCTGGGACAGGCGACCCTCTACGTCGATGGTGTGGCGCAAGGGACGGTGGAGATCTCTGAGGCTCTGCATACCGGTGGCCCGGTGACGATCGGTGGCTCCTGGTCCGAGGGCGGGCTCTCCGACCTCTGGTCCGGCGACCTCGGTGACGTCCACCTCTACCAGGGGGTGCTCTCGAGGCACGACATCAACAACGTCTACGAGGGTCTGATCCCCACGAGTTCCCTTTGAGCGAGGCTTCATAACACTTTCCGGTTCACGAAACCCGGCGGCCATGGCCGCCGGGTCTCATGTCACAGCGCATCGCTCTTCGTGAAGTGATGATCGAATGGAAATTCGCTTCTCTGGATCGGGGGATCTGATGTGAAATGGCTGAAGTCGGAAAAGGAGCCGGTCTTCGTCAGTGTTGCGATGGTCGTCTTTTTCACCGCGATGCTGTCTTGCTATTATATTTTCCGGGGAGTCTTCAACTGGACGTTCTTTTCCTGGTTGATCGTTTGGATCTTCTTGCTGGTGTTCACCATCTGGAATTATTCGACGTATGGTCGGGGTTCGAGTGATGAATGAGGTTCTCGGTGGGCCGTCTCGTGTCCCGTTCTGAAGTCGCTTCCTGGGTGCTCGGATCTCTCTGTTTCGAAGAACAAGGGAAGGATCTGCTTTGCCCCTCTTGTTGTATCTTCTCGCCTCTCTTTCGTTCACGGTGATGCTCGGATTCCTGATCGCAGAGAGAAGGGGAAGAAAGATCAAGCCGGCGGAACGCCTGGTGGTCTTGTTGGTGCTCCTCTCCGTGCTCGCGCTCTCCTTCTGGGAGCTCTACAGATATTGAACCGAGGAGATCGTCGTGGTGAATGTGGGAGAGCGGCAGAGATGAGGGGAGCCGACCGTGGCGCGTGACGAAGGAGGTGCCAGGCGAACGATCTCCCAGGCGAGGTCGACCTGGGCCGAATGGGTTGTGGCGTTTCCACCCATGCCCCCCACCCGCGGTGACATGAACGTGTTCTCCCTGGTCACCGCTCTCATGGCCCCGGCCCTGTTCGCCGTGTTCGGGATACTGGCGCTCGATCACAAGTACGGGCTGGGCTCTTATGGGAGCGGCGCTCATGTCTGGCTGGCCATTCTGGCCTTCTGGCAGATGGCGGCCTGTTGGATAGGACTCTCATCGGGGTGGGTGGGGAGGAGGTTCCCGGAGGCCGAACGCTATGCTCGCGCGTTCGTCATCGGTCTATGGGTGCTGAACGTCCCCCTTCTTTTTTTCGGGGCCTGGTTCTTCCTGACCGCGGGGGCTCCACTGCTGCGACTGATCCCTCTGGGAGTGGCGGCCCATCTCTGTCTCGCCCTCTCGGTGGTCTCCTTCTTCCTGCCGGCCTCGAAGAGGGTCGAGCCGTGAGCCCGGCGGCGGATGTCCTGATGAACGTGGTCGCGGGGCATGAAGGTCGTCGCGCCTCTGCTGAGGGCCTTGAACGGTTGACGATCGATCCCGGGAGGGTCTCTTGCGCACGATCGCCCTGCTGAACTGCGGGCTCTTCCTGTTCCTGCTGTCGCGTTTCCAGCTCGCCCACCAGCGGGAGGGGCACGGGTTCTCGCTGGTTCTGGCGGTGGTGATGGTGGTCCTGTTGCTGGTCCACCTCTTCGTGTTGCGGGACGGCCGCTTCGACCGCCGGCTCTCGGCCTGGGCGACCGTGCCCTACGGTCTGTTCGTCGCGGCGATGGGGGCGTTGGTCCTCTACGGCCTCCTGGGGGCGGAACCGTACCGGCACACGTTCGCGATCTTCGGTCTCGGAGCGTTCTTCCTCTTGGCCCCGCCGGTTCTCGCCCTCTCCGCGAAGAGAACGGAACCCCCGCCCTCCGCCGCCTGACGGCAGCGGGGAACGCGAAGGCGCCCCGGGGGGAACTCCCACCGGGGCGCCTTCGTGTGGAGGGCTTACAGCTGCGCGGAGGCCGCCTGGTCCAGCCAGAAGACGGTCCGCTCCGCGCCGCGCGCTCCGGCCACGGGGGCCCGGTCCACGCTCGCGTCGGACAGGCCCAGCCGCACGGCCTCGGCCTTGGACTCACCCGCGGCCAGCACCCACACCTGGCGGGCGGTGCCGATGGCGCACAGGGTCAGGCTGATCCGGGTGGGCGGCGGCTTGGGGGAGTCGTGGACGGCCACCACGGCCGCCTCGTCCTCGTGCACGCCCGGCAGACCGGGGAACAGCGACGCCACGTGGGCGTCCGGGCCCAGACCGAGCAGGCACACGTCGAACTCGGGCACCGGGCCCTTGCCCCGCGCGGCCACGGCCAGGGCCTGCGAGTAGGTGGTGGCGGCGCGTTCGGCCTCGGCGTGGTCGGTGCCGTCGGAGGACGGCATCGGGTGCACCTGGTGCGCCGGGATGTCGATGTCGGCGATGAGGGCCTCGCGCGCCTGGGTCTCGTTGCGCTCGGGGTCTCCCTCGGGGAGGAAACGCTCGTCGCCCCACCACAGGTGCACGTGGGACCACTTCATCCCGCAGGCCAGCGCCTCGTCGCGCAGGGCCGCGAGCGTGCGGATGCCGACCCCGCCACCGGTCAGGACCAGGTGGAAGTCGCGCCCCTCGGTCTCGGCGCTCACGATCAGCTTCGCCAACCGCGAGGCCGCGCTCTGGGCGAGCTGCTCGGCGTCGATGGTGCGGACGATCTCCGGTTCGCTCATCTCATGCTCCGCTTCCGGCGAGCATCGGGCCCAGGTGGCGGGCCGCGCTCGCGTAGGTCTCGTCGGCGTCCAGTCGGCGCAGCTCCTCGGCCAGGGCCTGGGAGGCGCCGCGTCGGGCCAGGGCCACCGTCTGGTCCGGCTGGCCGAACCTCGACAGGATGGCGACCTGGCCGTCTCTGCGGGAGATCGTGATGTCCCCCTGGTCGGTGCTCAGGCACACCTCGGTCAGCCCGGGGCCGTGCGAGGTGGCGCGCTCCACCGGGACGTCGAGGCGTTCGGACAGCCACGACGCCAGCAGTTCGGCGCTCGGGTAGTGCGGTTCGGCGGTCACCCGGGCCGAGTTCACCCAGCCGCACGGCTGGTCCATGGCGCTGGCCAGCAGCGAACGCCACGGGGTCAGCCGGGTCCAGGTCAGGTCGGTGTCGCCCGGACGGTAGTGGGCGACCCGCTCCATCAGGTCCTCCAGCGGGTTCGGGGCGCGCAGGGCGTCGGTGATCCTGCGCTGGGCCAGACGGCCGACCGGATCGTCGGCCGGGTCGAGCGGCCCCTGGCCCGGCCACCACACCACCACGGGCGCGTCCGGAACCAGCAGCGGGGTCAGGACCGAGTCGGGGTGTTCGCCCAGGGGCCCGTACAGCCTCAGCAGCACCGCCTCGCCGGGGCCGGAGGTGCCGGGCCTGCGGATCTCGGCGTCGATGGCGGGCTCGGCCTTGGGGTCGCGGCGGATCAGCGCCACGACCCGGGACGGGTGTTCGCGTCCGGCCTCGGTGGCGGCCCGGACGGCGTCGTAGTGGTCGGCCTCGTCGGTGACGATGACCAGGGTCAGAACCATGTTCATCGCGCCGCCGCCGACACTGAGACGCTCGGACATGAGCGCCTCGGTGATCTGCGCGGTGGTGGTGCGCGGCAGGTAGAGCGTCATCGGTTCCTCCCGACGCGGGCGGTCATGGGCGGCGCCACTGGCGGCCGTCCCTGGCGAGCAGTTCGTGGGCGGAGTCGGGCCCCCAGGTACCCGAACCGTATTGTTCGGGGCGGCCCTCCTTCGCCCAGTAGTCCTCCACCGGGTCCAGGATGCGCCACGACAGCTCGACCTCCTCCTGGCGGGGGAAGAGCGGCGGGTCGCCGATCAGCACGTCCAGGATGAGCCGTTCGTAGGCCTCGGGGCTGGCCTCGGTGAAGGACTGCCCGTAGGTGAAGTCCATGCTCACGTCGCGCACCTCCATGGAGGCGCCGGGCACCTTGGAGCCGAAGCGCAGGGTGACGCCCTCGTCCGGCTGGATGCGCAGTACCAGGGCGTTCTGCCCCAGTTCGCTGATGTCGGAGCGCGCGAACATCTGCTGCGGAGCGGCCTGGAACACCAACGCCACCTCGGTGACGCGGCGGCCCAGCCGTTTGCCGGTGCGCAGGTAGAAGGGCACCCCGGCCCAGCGGCGGGTGCCCACGTCGAGCCTGAGGGCGGCGTAGGTCTCGGTCACCGAGTCGGAGGGGATGCCCTCCTCCTCCAGGTAGCCGCGCACCGCGGCGCCGCCCTGCCAACCGGCGGCGTACTGGCCCCGGGCGGTGCCGGTGGACAGGTCCTCGGGCAGGGAGACCGCGGAGAGCACCTTCTCCTTCTCCGCGCGGATCGCGTCGGCGCTGTAGGAGACGGGCTCCTCCATGGCCACGAGCGCGAGCAGCTGGAGCAGGTGGTTCTGCATGACGTCGCGGGCGGCGCCGATCCCGTCGTAGTAGCCCGCGCGTCCGCCCACGCCGATGTCCTCGGCCATGGTGATCTGCACGTGGTCCACGTAGCCGCGGTTCCACAGGGGCTCGAAGAGGGTGTTGGCGAAGCGCAGCGCCAGGATGTTCTGGACCGTCTCCTTGCCCAGGTAGTGGTCGATGCGGAACACCGCCGACGGCGGGAAGACGTCGTCCACCACGGAGTTGAGGTCGCGGGCGCTGGTCAGGTCGTGGCCGAAGGGCTTCTCGATGACCACGCGCCGCCACGGGGTGACCCCGCCGGTCCCCTCGCCCTGTTCGGGCTCGGCCAGACCGGACCTCTTGAGCTGGGTGACCACGGTCGGGAACAGCTTGGGCGGCAGCGAGAGGTAGAAGGCGTAGTTGCCTCCGGTGCCGCGCGCGGCGTCCAGCTCGTGGACGGTCCGGGCGAGCTCGTCGAAGGCCGCGTCGTCGTCCAGGTCGCCCTGGACGAACCGCATGCCCTCGCTGAGCTGGCGCCACACGTCCTCACGGAAGGGGGTGCGCGCGTGCTGACGCACCGCCTCGTGGGCCTCGTGGGCGAAGTCCTGGTCCTCCCAGTCCCGGCGGGCGAACCCCACCAGACCGAAGCCCGGAGGCAGCATGCCCCGGTTGGCCAGGTCGTAGATGGCGGGGAGCAGTTTCTTGCGGGCCAGGTCGCCCGTCACGCCGAACAGCACCAGCACGCTGGGCCCGGCGATCCGGGGGAGCCTTCGGTCCAGGGCGTTGCGGAGCGGGTTGGGTACCGCTCCCGGCATCACCGGTTCTTTCAAGAGTCTCTTTCTCCTGTCGAGCGTGGCCGATGCCTCGGTGGACGGGCACCCGTGCCCGCGCGGATCGCGCACGGGCACGGGCGGTGACGAGGGTGCCTCGAGGGCCGCACGGGCTCCGGTGCGACGGAGGCCCGTGGATGCGACCTAAGCGAGCTCGTCGAGCTTCATGGTCAGCCGGCCGAGCAGGCTCTCCCAGGAGTCCACGAACTTGACCACGCCCTCGTTCTCCAGGTGGAGGACGACGTCGGCCATGTCCACACCGGCCTCGCGGAGGGCGTCCATGTCGGCCTGGGCCTCGGCGTAGTGCGCCCGGACCGTGTCCCCGGTGATCTCACCGTGGTCGGCGGTCGCGTCGAGGGTGGCCTGCGGCATCGTGTTCACGGTGCCGGGGGCCACCAGGTCGGTGACGTAGCGGGTGTCGGAGTAGGACGGGTCCTTCACCCCGGTGGAGGCCCACAGCGGACGCTGCGGGGTGGCGCCCTCGGCGGCCAGCACCTTCCAACGGTCGGCGGAGAAGACCTGCTCGTAGTCCTGGTAGGCCAGCCGCGCGTTGGCGATGGCGGCGCGGCCGAGCAGACGCTCGGCCTCGTCGGTGCCGATGGCCTTCAGTCGCTTGTCCACCTCGCTGTCGACGCGGCTGACGAAGAAGGACGCCACGGACTGGATGCGGGACAGGTCGTGGCCGTTGGCGCGGGCCAGCTCCATGCCCTCCAGGAACGCCTCCATGACCTCCCGGTAGCGCTCCAGGGAGAAGATCAGGGTGACGTTGACGCTGATGCCGTGTCCGAGCACCTGGGTGATCGCGGGCAGACCCTCGACCGTCGCCGGGATCTTGATCATCAGGTTGGGACGGTCGACCAGCCACCACAGCGACCGGGCCTCGGCGATGGTGCGCTCGGTCTCGCGGGCCAGACGCGGGTCCACCTCCAGGGAGACCCGGCCGTCCACGCGGTCGGTGGCGTCGTACACCGGGCGCAGGGTGTCCGCGGCCCAGCGGATGTCGTAGGCGGTCAGCATCCGGACGGCCTCGCCCACCGAGACACCGCGCACCCCGAGGGCGTGCACCTGCTCGTCGTAGGCGTCGCCCTCGGCGAGGGCCTTGTCGAAGATGGTGGGGTTCGAGGTCACCCCGGTCACGTGGTGGGTCGACATCAGTTCGGCGAGGTTGCCGGTGCGCAGTCGGTCCCGGCTGATGTCGTCCAGCCAGATGGACTGCCCGGCCTCGGCCAGATCCTTCAGTGCGGTGCTCATGTCCTTCTCACGCCTTCCCTGCGCTTTGTCCTGGGCCCGCGCCGCGCACGGGCGGCGGCCCCGCCGGGGAGCTCTCCCCGGCGGGACCGCTCCGTCAGCGTCCGACCTTGGCCAGACTGTCGCGGACCGCCGCGACGACCGCCTCGGAGGTGATGCCGAACTTCTCGTAGAGGGTCTGGTAGGGCGCGGAGGCACCGAAGTGCTCCAGGCTCACCGAGACGCCGGCGTCGCCGACGTAGGAGCGCCAGCCCATGGCGATACCGGCCTCGACCGACACGCGGGCGCGCACCGAGGAGGGCAGCACCTGCTCGCGGTACTCCTCGCTCTGCTCCTCGAACCACTCCACGCACGGCATGGAGACCACGCGGGTGGGGGTGCCGGCCCGCTCCAGCTCGGCGCGGGCCTCCAGCGCGAGGGAGACCTCGCTACCGGTGGCGATGACGATGGCCTCGGGGGTGCCCCCCTCGGCCTCGGCGAGCACGTAGCCGCCCTGGGCCGCGCCCTCGGCCGGAGCGTGGACCTCGCGGTCCAGGACCGGGACGTTCTGGCGGGTGAGCGCCAGCGCGGTGGGACGGTCGGTGCTCTCCAGCGCCTTGCGCCAGGCCACGACGGTCTCGTTGGCGTCGGCGGGACGGATCACGTCCAGGCCGGGGATGGCGCGCAGCGCCCACAGGTGCTCGATCGGCTGGTGGGTGGGGCCGTCCTCGCCCAGACCGATGGAGTCGTGGGTCCACACGTAGGTGACCGGCAGCTTCATGAGCGCGGCCAGTCGCACGGCCGGACGCATGTAGTCGCTGAAGACCAGGAACGTGCCGCCGTAGGGACGGGTGGGGCCGTGCAGGGCGATGCCGTTGAGGATCGAACCCATGCCGTGCTCACGGATGCCGAAGTGCAGCACGCGACCGTACGGGTTGCCGGGGAACATGCCGCTGGCCCGGTCGAAGGGGAGGAAGGAGGGCTCGCCCTTGGGGGTGGTGTTGTTGGAACCGGCCAGGTCGGCCGAGCCGCCCCACAGCTCGGGCAGGATCGGCGCGACCGCGCTCAGCACCTCGCCGCTCGCCTTGCGGGTGGCCATCCCCTTCTCGCTCGCCTCGAAGGAGGGCAGCGACTCCTCCCAGTCCTCGGGCAGCTTGCCCGACTGGAGCCGGTCGAAGAGCTCACCGTGCTCGCCGGCGCCCTTGCGCCAGGCGTCGAAGGCGACCTCCCAGGCGGCGTGGGCCTCGCGGCCCCGGTCCAGTGCCTTGCGGGTGTGCTCGATGACGGCGTCCTCGACCGCGAACGGCTCGTCCGGAAGGCCCAGGATCTCCTTGGTGGCGGAGATCTCGGCGGCACCGATGGCGGCGCCGTGGATGGCGCCGGTGTTCTGCTTGTTGGGCGCCGGCCAGCCGATGACGGTGCGCAGACGGATGAAGGTCGGACGGTCGGTCTCGGCCTTGCCGCGCAGGATCGCCTGGTAGAGGCCGTCGACGTCCTCGACGTACTCGCCGGTGGCGGTCCAGTCGACGTCCTCGACGTGCCAGCCGTAGGCCCGGTAACGGGCCATGACGTCCTCGCTGTGCGCGATGCGGGTGTCGTCCTCGATGGAGATCTGGTTGTCGTCCCAGATCATGATGAGGTTGCCCAGGTTCTGGGTGCCGGCCAGGGCGCTGGCCTCGTGGCTCACGCCCTCCTGGACGTCGCCGTCGGAGCAGAACGCGTAGACGTGGTGGTCGAAGGGGCTGACGCCCGGACCCGCCTCGGGGTTGAACAGGCCGCGCTCGCGGCGGGCGGCCATGGCCATGCCGACGGCGTTGCCCACACCCTGGCCGAGCGGGCCGGTGGTGGTCTCCACGCCGGGGGTGTGGCCGACCTCGGGGTGACCCGGGGTGAGGCTGTCCCACTGGCGCAGCGACTCCAGGTCCTTCAGGGTCAGGCCGTAGCCGGCGAGGTAGAGCTGGATGTACAGGGTGAGGCTGGAGTGTCCGATGGACAGTACGAAACGGTCCCGGCCGACCCAGTCGGGGGCGGCGGGGTCGTGGCGCATGACCTTCTGGAAGAGGAGGTAGGCGGCGGGAGCGAGGCTCATCGCGGTACCGGGGTGACCGTTACCCGACTTCTCTACCGCGTCCATCGCCAGCGCCCGAACCGTGTCGACGGCACGGAGGTCGAGGTCCGACCACTCCAGATTCTGCGGGGTGTGGGCGTTCACGGACTTTCGTTCTCCTTCTCGGGCACCGGAGGCACCCGTTTCCGGGGCGGGTGGTGGTCGTGTGTACTTGTTGTCCGCCGGGATCGACGGACGACCCGCTCGTGGGGCGGGCCGAGAGGGGTGTGCGAGGGCGGGGTCGCTCGGCGTCGGGCTGTGGACGTCACGCGGCCCCGAAGCACGTGTCCGGTCCGTGTTCGCACGAGGTCGGTGGAACACGGACGGGGCCGTCTGCGAGCCTATCGTCCGCGGCAGGGGATGTGGGTGCCCGACACCTCCCGCACCGGCTGGTGGAGGGGGCGTGGGGCCGGATCCCCGCGCTCGGTGGGGCGCGTGGCACGCTGGAAGCGTGGTGGGGCTTGTGCGACCCTTCTGTACACCCGAGGGGCGGCGAGGTCTCGGGCCGAAGGTCCCGGCCGGCGGGGCACCCGTACCCAGGGGGCAGGTCTCCGGTGCGCGCGAGGAAGTACTACAGTATGTCGTTGACGGGGTTTTCGCTGATCCTGACGCTTTGTCGGTCCGATCGACCCCGCGTGGCGAGCAGTGTCGAAATTCCCTAAGAGTTGTCGAGGTATCCGCGTGTCTGAAACCGAGCCGGCCCCCCAGGGGACAGGAGTGCTTCCGGCCGTGGGGACGCGGCACCCATGACACTCACCAACCGTTCCCCGCAGGCCGGATCGCCCACCCCCGAGGCCCCCCGTAAGGCCGCCCTGGGTGACTACGTCCGTGCCTATGTCGCTCTCTCCAAGCCCCGCGTCATCGAGCTTCTGCTCATCACCACCATCCCGGTGATGTTCGTGGCCGCCGGGGGTGTGCCGCCGCTGTGGACCGCGGTCGCCACCCTGCTGTTCGGCACCATGTCGGCGGCCAGCGCGAACGCGATGAACTGCTACATCGACCGTGACATCGACCGTGAGATGCGTCGCACCCGACAGCGTCCGGGCGCGATGGACCTGGTCACACCGAAGGGCGCCCTCATCTACGGGCTCGCCCTGGCGATCGGCTCCACCGTCGGCTTCCTGGTGTTCGTCAACGTGCTGTCGGCGACGCTGTCGGTCTTCGCGATCCTCTTCTACATCTTCGTGTACACGATGCTGCTCAAGCGTCGTACCGCGCAGAACGTGGTGTGGGGCGGCATCGCGGGCTGTATGCCGGTCCTCATCGGTTGGGCCGCGGTCACCAACAGCCTCGACTGGGCGCCGTTCGTCCTCTTCCTGGTGGTGTTCTTCTGGACGCCTCCGCACACCTGGACCCTGGCCATGCGTTACCGCGAGGACTACGCCGCCGCCAAGGTGCCGATGCTCCCGGTGGTCGCCGGCGACCGTCGCGTGCTGCTGGAGACGGTGCTGTACAGCTGGGCCACGGTCATCGTCTCGCTCATCTTCTGGCCGGTCGCGGGGACCACCGTGTTCTACGGTGCGGTCGCCCTCATCCTGGGCGCGCTCCTGGTGGTCCAGGCCCACCGCCTGCTCAGCCGCTCGATGGCGGGGGTGAGCGGGGCCAAGCTCAAGACCATGGGCTTCTTCCACCTCTCCAACGCCTACCTGGCGCTGCTGTTCACGGCGGTCACCATCGACCCCCTCATCGCGCGACTGCTCGGCTGAGCGGTCCCGTAACGACGCGGACGGCGCCCGCCCCGGATCCTCGGGGCGGGCGCCGTCGTTCGTGGGTGAGGGTCAGGAGACGGGGCGGCGGCTCCACGCGAGTACGGCCGCCCACACCACCAGGGCGACCAGGACCAGTGCCAGGGGGACATGGGCCTGAAGGGGGCCGTAGGTGCCCAGCGCGGCCTGGACGAAGCCCAGGGCGAAGGCGGCCAGGCTCAGCAGGAGGACGTTCAGATCGACGCCGGAGCCGCGGCCGGCCCCGAACCACACCATCGCCGCGGCCAAGAGCTGGACGGCGGCGGTCACGTGCACCGCGTAGGCGCCCCCGTTGTGCAGGGGCAGGGCGGTCGCGTCGAACGTGACGAGCCGTCCGGCGGTGACGAACTCCCACACGAGGGCGGCCACGGAGGCGAGGACCGCCACCCGCAGCGTCCATTCCCAACCGGAGACGGTCCTGCGCGGGGTGATGTCCTTCTCCATGCCAGAGGCCTTCCTCACGGGTTCGATCGTTCCCCACCATCCTGTCGCACGTGGGAGGGGGACCATACCGCCCCCGACCGGGGCGGACGGCACGCCCGCGAGCCCGGCAGACGATACGATCTGTGCTCATGCCCCGACTCGACAGCAAGGCCATTCTCCAGGGCCGCAGATCCCGTTATTCGATGACCCTCATCCTGGGCACCGCCATCAGCGTGGTGTGCATGCTCGGGATGCTCGGGTACCTGTGGATCCTGGCCATGGCCGGGGGAGCGGCCGCCGGGATCGACGGTGCCACGGGCTTCGTGGTGAGTCTGGTCGCGGCGATCGTCCCGGTCACGATCCTCGTCCCGCTCATCCTCATGCTCGACCGGCTCGAACCCGAGCCCGGCTGGGTGCTCTTCTTCGCCTTCGTCTGGGGCGCGGGGGTGGCGGTGCTCGCCTCGCTGCTGCTCAACAGCTGGGGCATCGCCTACCTGATGGTGCCCCTGTTCGGGCAGAGCGTGGGCGACTTCCTCGGCACCTCCATGGTCGCCCCCGTGGTCGAGGAGAGCGCCAAGGGCATGGTCCTGCTCCTGCTGCTCTGGCGGCGCCGCAACGAGATCGACACCTTCACCGACGGCGTGGTCTACGCGGGGATGGTGGCCACCGGTTTCGCCTTCACCGAGAACATCCTGTACTTTCTCGGCGCCTTCTTCGACGGCAGCCTCGTCGCGACCTTCGCCATCCGCGGGGTGGTCGCCCCCTTCGGCCACCCGATCTACACCGCCATGACCGGCCTGGGCGTGGCCTACGCGGCGATGCGCACCGGCGGTGGACGTTTCCTCGCCCCGATCGCCGGCTGGGTGCTGGCGGTGCTGTTGCACGGCATGTGGAACGCGTCGACGATCTTCGGCTGGTACGGCCTGGGTCTGGCCTACCTGGTGCTGTTCGTGGTGCTGATGGGCCTGCTGGCCATCGCCGCGCGCGACCGCCGCAGCCAGGTGGCCGCCATCGACCGCTACCTTCCGCCCTACATCTCCACCGGCCTGGTGACCCCGGCCGACATCACCATGCTCAGCTCCATGAGCGGGCGCCGTCAGGCCAGGGACTGGGCCGCGCGCAACGCCGGTGCCCGGGGGCGCGCGGCGATGAAGGACTATCAGCTGGCCGCCACCGAGCTGGCCCTGCTGCACCGCAAGATGGACGCCGGTGTGCGCCGCACGGACTGGAAGGTCAGTCGGGACTCGTTCCTGGCCCTGATGCACGTGGCCCGGGACACCTTCCTGGGGCACGTGCCCCGGCCGGTGACCCCGGGCTGGGCGGAGACGCCCACCGACTCCGGGTTCCTACGTCGCGCCGACTTCGCGCACGTCATCGCCCAGGCGCAGGCTCAACAGAGCTACGTTCCCCGGCACGGTCAGCCTCCTCGCTGACCTCCTCGCCCGGAGGGGTCAGCCGCGTGGTGGCGAAGTACAGGCGGGAGATCACGACCCAGGTCAGACCCGAACCGAGGACGTGGAGCACCACGAGCGCCTCGGGCAGCTCCAGGGCGTACTGGGTGTAGCCCAGGACGCCCTGGAGGAGGACGATCACCAGCAGGATCACGCTGTTACGGCGGGCGGGGGCCCCGGCGCCGCCGCGGAAGGCCAGGATCACCGCGGCGGCGGCGCCGACCAGGGTGAGCCAGGCCAGGGCCGAGTGCACCCGGGTGACCGAGGGCAGGTCCAGCGCCCAGCGCGGGGCGGCGGCGTCCCCGCCGTGCGGGCCGGTACCGGTGACCACGGTGCCGGCGATCAGGAGCAGGAAGCCGACGACGACCAGGCCGATGCTCACGGTGTGCAGCATGGGGCCGACCACGATCCGCGGCCGTCCCTCGGGCTCCTGGCAGCGCACGTACAGCGCGACGGTGATGAAGACCATCACCATCGACAGCAGGAAGTGGGTGGCCACCGAGGCCGGGTGCAGGTCGGTCCACACGGTGATGCCGCCGACCACGCCCTGACCGAGGACGCCGAAGGGGATGATCACGGCCAGCCGGAACAGGTCCTTGCGGCGCGGGGTCATGCGCAGGACGGCGATCAGGGTGATCACGGCGACCGCCAGGACCACGAAGGTCAGCGTCCGGTTACCGAACTCGATGGCGGCGTTCAGGGCCGCGTGACCGGTGTCGATGGGCACGAAACTGTCGGGCGTGCACTTGGGCCACTCCGAACAGCCCAGCCCCGAGGAGGTGACCCGCACGGTCGCGCCGGTGACGGCGATCCCGGCGTTGACGGCGACGTTGCCCAGCGCCCAGGCGCGCAGCGACCGCGAAGTGGGGTTCCAGATGGTGCGGGCCAGGAGGGCCAGGGCCAGGACGCCCACGAGCGCCACGGCGATCTGCCATCCCCAGAGGGGCACGCCGAGGAGGACGATGTCGTCGATCTCGTCCGCCGCGAGCGGGGGAAGGGTGTGCGCGGCCGTGGTCACGGCGGCCGGGGAAGCAAACATACGACAGACTGTAGTACATCGTTCGGGGTCGTCCGACGTGGCCCCGCCGTCCGCCGCCACCTGCGGAGACACCGGGCTCCGAGCGGACGAGCCGTCGGGGATGTTCGTGATCCGCGCGTGAGGCGGTCTCTCCACCGGATCTCTCGGAAGGAGACGTTCACCGGCCGACGGCCGAGGACCCCTTCTCGTCTCTCGGCCCGGCCGGTCGCGACGGCCGTTCCCGGCTCAAGCCGTCCCCTCCGGGGCGCTCAGCGCGTCGGAGGAGAGGCCGAACAGGGTTCCGAAGGCCTCCGAACCCTCCGGGGTCACCATGACGGCACGGGGTACGCCGGTGCGGACGATCCATCCGGAGGAGAACGCGTGGGAGCAGAACGCGGCCGCCAAGGCGCCGGCGAGGTGGAAACGGCGTTCCGTCCAGTCCAGGCAGGCACGCACCGCCGGACGACGGGCACCGGGTGCGGTCGCCAGCCCCAGCTCCGCGCTCCACTCCTCCCCGGCCGGGGTCAACGCCAGCCCCCGCCCCTCGGACAACAGGCCCCGCTCGATCATCGCCTCGGTGATCAGTACGCCCAGTCGACCGGCCAAGTGGTCGTAACAGGTCCGGGCCAGAGCCAGATGACGCCCGCGAGAGCGTGCCCTCAGCGAGGGTGACGGAGGAGCCGCCTCCGGCCCCAACGCGGCGAGGCGTTCGACCAGTTCGGCGATCTCGGGCGAGGCCAGGCGAACGTAACGATGGCGCCCTTGCCGTTCCTGGAGCAGGAGTCCGCCCGCCACCAAGGCGTTCAGGTGCCCGGTCGTCGTGGAGGCCGCCACTCCGACGTGGCGCGCCAGCTCTCCCGCGGTCCAGGCCCGTCCGTCCAACAGGGCCAGACAGAACCCGGCTCTGGTCGGATCTGCCAGCAGAGCCGCGATCTTCGCCAGCCCGGGGGCGACACGCTCGGTTTCCATGGGTCCATTGTCCCCATCGACGTTTCGGTCCGCGCCGAAACGTCCGGTCGTTAACGTCACCGTCCATGACCACCGCCACGCACCGGAACCCATCGGTCGACCCCGGATCCCACCGCGAAATCGAACCCCGCGTCCTCTACTTCGGCACCCCCGTGGCCCTCGTGTCCACGCTGAACGAGGATGGGACGCCGAACCTGGCGCCCATCTCCTCACTGTGGGCCCTGGGCATGCTTCTCGTCGTGGGGCTCGGCGCGACCGGACAGACAGCCCGCAACCTCGAGGAGCGCCCCGAGATGGTGGTGAACATGCCCTCCGCGGACCTGTGGGAACGTGTGGAGCGTCTGGCTCCGCTGACCGGGCGGGATCCCGTTCCGGAGGGGAAACCGCCGGGGTGCCGTTTCGAGGCCGACAAGTTCGGCGCGGCGGGCCTGACGGCGACGGGATCGGTCCTGGTCGGTCCGCCTCGGGTGGCCCAGTGCCCCTTGCAACTCGAGACGAAGGTCCGGCATGTGCGGGCGGACGACTCCGGCGAGCACGTCATCGTCGAGGCCCGGGTGGTGCGCGTCCACGCGGAGAAGGGCGTCATCGTACCGGGAACGCATCACATCGATCCCGCGAGCTGGAACCCCTTGATCTACAGCTTCCGTCACTACTTCGGCCTTGGAACCGAACGGGGATACTCCCATCGTTCTCAGACCCCGACCCGTGGTGCGGGCGGGCGCGCTCCGGAGCCCTCACGGGCCTGAGGTCCGCGCGGCCGTGCCGGCCGTGTCGATGGCGCGGGGGAGAAGGGGGAGAGAACATGGGAGGAGCCGCCCCCGCAAGGTGAGGGGCGGCTCCGGGCACCGATCTATCGAAGGTGCGTCAAGCGTTGTAGTTGGCGATGCACTGGCTGAGCAGGTTGAGGTCCAGGTTGATCAGCCCCAGAGCGTTCTGCTCATCGATACATGCCTGATAGACCTCGGAGTTGTGGCCACCGGCCGAGGCGGCGCCGGCGCCCATACCGAGGAGTCCCGCCGCGAAGAAAGCGGTCAGGGCGAGCTTGGCGACGATACGCATGGGTGTTCCCCTTCGAATGCGGGTGCAGGAACGGGTCGGCCTACCCACCGGCAACAATTACCGCCGGCCTCGAAGCGGAAACGCTCCGCACTCGTGGTTTGCCCTGAACATGAAGGTGTTCTGCCGAATCGATGGTCGTAGGGCCGGACCCGTGGTCGGGCATTGCCCACGCCCTTGCCTTCCCCGGCCCTACGAATCGTCGCGGCGGACCTCCCCCTGCGTGCCGGACGAGGCCTTGGCGGCCTCACGGGAGGAGGTCCGGGTCGAACCGGCGCTCGCGATGATCACACAGGCGACCGCGGCCCACTGCCACACGGTCAGCAGTTCGCCGAGCAGGAGCAGACCCACCAACGCGGCGGCGGCCGGTTGCAGACTCATCAGCACGCCGAACACGCGGGGCGGCATACGGCGCAGGGCGTTCAGTTCGAGGGTGTAGGGGACCACGGAGGAGAGCACTCCGACGGCCAGACCGAACAACAGCAGACGCCAGTCGAGCAGGGAGGCGCCTCCCTCGGCGATCCCCGCCGGGGCCATGACCAGGACCCCCACCACGCTGGCGATGGCCAGGCCGGAGGTGCCGTCGAAGCGACGTCCGGTCGCGGCGCTGAGCAGGATGTAGCCGGCCCAGGCCACCGCGGCCAGTACCGCGAACAGCACGCCCAGCGGGTCGAGGGAGCGGAACTCCACGCCGAGGGCGGCGACGCCGAGCCCGGCCATCCCCGCCCACACCAGGTCGACACGGCGCCGCGAGCCCACGATGGCGATCAGCAGCGGCCCCAGGTACTCGATGGTGACCGCGATACCCAGGGGGATGCGGGCGAAGGCCTGGTAGATGAAGAAGTTCATGGCGGCCAGGGCCACGCCGTAGCCGACGACCACCATCCAGTCGGCCCGGGTGCGTGCGCGCAGCACCGGCCGGGCGACGAGGACCAGAAGGATCGCCGAGGTGAGCAGACGCAGCCACACCACGGCTGCCGGTGGCAGCGCGTCGAACAGGTTCTTGGCCACCCCGGCGCCGGTCTGGACCGAGACGATGCCGACCAGTACCAGCCAGACCGGGGGCAGAGAGTCCAGCAGGTTACCGCGGGTGGGGGCGGCCGTCGCTTCGGTCCGAGAACGCATAATGGGTCATCCTACGTTTTCCGGTGTCCGGTCGGCCTCCCCCGGGTCCCTTTCGACGGGAGCGGGCGCCGGTACGCGCGGTTCCCACACCAGCGCCAGCAGGAGCAGACACCAGGCCGACGCCACCAGCGCGGGCTGCAACAGGGTCATGACCAGGCCGATCACCGTCAGGTCCCCCCGTCCGAAGAGGGTCTGGAAACCGAGCCAGAGGAACGGCAGCGCCGCCGCGAACAGGTTCACGACGAGGGCTGTCCAGGCCAACCACGCCCGCGCGGGACGACGCCACCACAGGAGGACGCCGCCCACCAGTACCAGGAACAGGGGAGGGCCCAGATAGCGGACCACGATGAACCAGGGCACTCCGATGCTCTCCATGGGCGATCACCCTATCCACGATCGATCGTGGCCCCCGAACGTGCGTGAGGTGGGGGATGTGGTGTGAAATGGTTCGGTTTCATCCCGAAGGAACGTCCCCGCCCGCAGGAGAGCCCCGCCATGTCCCGAAGCAGCGCCCGCCCGGACGACCTCCAGGACCGGGAACCGCCCCGGTGGCCGGTTCTGGCCGGGGCGACCGCCCTGCTTCTGCTCGCCGGTCTCGGCGGCTACACCGCCGGTGTGTTCGTCTCCGAGAACCGCGCCCAGGTCGAGGAGATGTGCGTGGTCTCGGGCATCCTCGTCCAGCCCGAGGGCGCCCCTGACGAAGCCGAGGAACCGGAGGAGGAGCCCGAGGAGGAGACCCACCCCGCCGGGATCGACCCCGAGGTCTCCTACGCCCTGCTCAGCGTGCACGGAGGGCGGGCCGTGGACGTCGCGGGCGCGGCGCAGGACAACGGCGCGCACGTCCACCTGTGGGACCGCCACGACGATGAGCATCAGCAGTGGCGCTTCGTCCCGGTCGACGACGGCTTCTACGAGATCCTCGGCGTGGCCAGCGGCAAGCTGCTGGAGTTCCCAGCGACCCCCGATCCCGAGACCGGTGAGGGTGCCTCGCTGCTCAGCCGCACCGGCGCCCCCGAACAGCAGTGGCGGGTGATCGAGGTGGGCGACGGCGTGGTCCGGCTGGTCAACCGGGCCGACGGGCAGGCCCTGGGGAACCAGGACGGTGAGGAGGAGAACCGGACGCTCCTCACCCCGGCCGAGGACGAGGGCCACCCGCACCAGCAGTGGCGTTTGGTCCCGGTCGGCTGACCCCTCCAGGGGACCGTGTTAGAGTCCGGACCGTGTTCTCCCTCTGTGCGTAGATCGACGCCCCGCCGCGACACCGTGTCGCGGCCCTTCGGCGTCCACGCACCTCCGCGGCGCCCGCGCGCCGCCTCTCCATGGAGAACACCATGTCCTCGCCTGCCCCGGGCCCCTCCTACCGTGCCGTCCTGCGTGTCACGGGGGCTTGCCGTCTCCTGATCCCTGCCCTTGTGGGCCGATCGTCCTACGGCCTCGTCTCGCTCGCCCTGGTCCTGTCCGTCGTCCACGCCACCGGCTCCTACGCCCACGTGGGGGTGGTCGTCGGGGTCTTCGGCGCGACCGTCGCCGCCCTGTCCCCGCTGCGCGCCCGTCTCATCGACCGCCACGGCCCGTGCGCCGCCCTGCCACCGATGGCGGCCCTGTTCGCCCTGACCCTGCTCGGTCTGGCCGTGACCACCTGGAGCGAGGGAACGGGCCCCGGCGTGCTCGTGGCGCTCGCGGCGGTGGCCGGGGCCTGCGCGCCGCCATTGGGGCCGGTCACCCGGAGCCTGTGGAGCCACCTGATCGCCGAGCGGGCCCTGCTCCAACGTGCCTACAGCCTCGACACGGTGGTGGAGGAGCTCATCTTCCTGGGCGGTCCGCTCCTGCTCGGAGCCCTTCTGCCGTGGTGGCCGCCCCCGATCGGTCTGGTGGTCGGCGCTCTGCTGGTGTCGACCGGAACGTGGGGGCTGGTCACCTCTCCGGTGGCGCGTTCGCTGTCCCGAAGGTCCCCGGAGAGGTCGTCGGCCCCGGCCCCGGCCCCGGCCCTGGATACGGACGTGACGCCGCGTCCCGTCGCCCGCGGCGGCCTTCTCACGGCGGTCGCCCTGTCCGGGGCGGCCGGTATCGCTCTGGGGGCGACGGCGCTGATCAACGTCGCCTTCGCCGAGCAGCACGGGCGGGTCGAGACCGTCGTGTTCCTGGAGGCCCTCCAGACCGCCGGCGGGGTGATCGGCGGCCTTCTCTACGGGGCCGTCTCCTGGCGGGCCGGTTCCCGGACCAGGCTCGTCCTGATCTCTCTGGCCCTGGGCGGGGGAGTGGCCGCCGCGACGTTCGCGCCCGGCGTGGCAGCCCTGACCGCGTTGCTCTTCGTGGTCGGTGTCGTCGGAGCGCCCCTGATCACTACCTCCTATCTGCTCGCCGACGAGTCGGTGGCGGCGGACCGCCGGACGCGTGCGGGGAACTGGGTGAACACCGCCCATAACGCGGGGTCCTCGGCCGGCGGGGCCGCGATCGGCGCGCTCCTCACCCTGGTCCCGCCGAGTACGGCCTACACGGCGGCGGGCGGGGTCCTGGTCGTGGTGGCGGTGGTCGTCCTGCCGTTCTCGATCCCTCGGAGGCGCGTACGCCCCCTCAGGGGATCATCATGGGCCGTACCGTCCGCCACGTCCGCTCGTCGGCGGCGGTGAGCAGGAGACGACCCTCGCCGTCGGGCCGGTAGGGCTCTCCTTCGGGACGGAGACAGACCCCGCCGGCCTCGGTCAACAGCAGGCTTCCGGGGGCGTGGTCCCAGGGCCGGGTCCCGGAGAACAGCATGAAGTCCAGCCCGCCCTCGGCCAGACGGGGGTAGTCCACGCCGACGCAGCCGGATCCCCGCTCGAGCCCGGCGAGGGCGGGCGCGGACCCCTCCACGTGCGCGCGTTCGGCGGTCGACAGGGAACGGCCCCGCGCCGCCCCGCGCAGAAGAGCGGGGTCGGCGGGCGCGGGTTCGCGTCGGACTCTGCGCCCGTCGCACCAGGCCCCCGAGCCGAGCTCGGCGACGTGGACACGGTCCAGGGTCGGGCGCAGGATCCAGGAGACGATCGACCGACCCCGGTAGACCAGCGCGACCATGACGGCGAACCTCTCGTCGCCGTGGACGAAGTTGCGGGTCCCGTCCAGGGGGTCGACCACCCAGACCCGGGGTTCGGCGAGCAGGGCCCGCGTCAGGCCGGGGTCGGAGGAGGCGGCCTCCTCGCCCACCACCGGCACGTCGAGGATCTCGCGCAGCCTGCGGGAGATGATCTCCTCGGCCTCTTGGTCGGCCACGGTGACCAGGTCGCCGGGCGCCTTCTCGGACACCTCGCCCTCGGCCAGTCGACGGAACCGGGGGAGGACCACCGTCTCCGCGGTCTCACGGAGGATCTTGGTCACGGTGTCGATGTCGATCGTCATGGCCGACAGACTACGGCCGTGGCGCGGTACGGGCCGGTGCCGGGCCTACTCCCAGCGGAAGAGGCGGGAGGCGGCCAGGCCGCCCACGACGGTCCACACGGCCAGGACCGCGAAGACGCCGAGCCCGGGGGCCGCCCCGTGGGAGAGCACGTCGCGCAGCCCCGAGGCGAGCGCGGTGATCGGCAGGACGGACACGGCCCGCTCCATCACGGCGGGGAAGCCGGTGGTCGGGAACAGGACGCCGCCCAGCCCCAGCATCAGCACGTACACGAGGTTGGCGCCGGCCAGGGTCGCCTCGGCCCGCAGTGTTCCGGCCATCAGCAGCGCGAGCGAGCTGAAGGCGGCGGTGGCCAGGAGCACCAGGGCGACGGCGGAGAGCACCCCGGTGAGGGAGAGCGCGGGGGACCAGCCCAGGAACAGCGCGACCACGGTCAGGACGGTGATCTGGATGGTCTGCACGGCCAGCACGGCCAGGGTCTTGGCGGCCAGCAGGCCGAACCGCGACAGGGGGGTGGCCCCCAATCGCTTGAGGACCCCGTAGCGCCGTTCGAAGCCGGTGCCGATCGCCAGCCCGGTGAAGGAGGTGGACATGACGGCCAGGGCCAGGATGCCGGGGGCGAGCGTGTCGACCCGGGGCCCCTCGCCCACGTTCAGGACGTCGGTGAGGCTCAGACCCACCAGCAACAGCACGGGGATGACCATGGTGAGCAGGAACTGCTCGCCGTGGCGCAGCATCACCCGCAGTTCCATCCCGGCCTGGGCGGCGACCATCCGCCACATCGGCGCGGCCCCGGGGTTCGGGGTGAACAATCCGGGGTCGGAGGCGAGGGTCGGTGTGTCGGAGGCCGTCGGAGCGGCCGTGCCATAGGTGTGCTCGGTCATCAGTCGCGCAGTTCCCGGCCGGTGGTTTCGAGGAAGACGTCTTCGAGGGTACGCCGTCGTACACGCAGGTCCTCGGCGAGGACGCCGGCGGAGGCGCACCAGGCGGCGACCGTGGCGAGGAACTCCGGCCCGGGGGCCTCGGCGGCGTGCGTGGCGACGGTGTACTCGTGACGGCCGCCGGCGACGATCGACGTCACCTCGCCGCCATCGGGCAGGGCGGCGCGCAGGGCCTCGGAGTCGATCGGGGTCTCGGTGGAGAAGCACACGTCGCGTCGGCCGCGGGTGAGCTCGGCCGGGGTCCCCTCGGTCACCACGGAGCCGTGGTCGATGATCACGACGTGGTCGGCGAGACGCTCGGCCTCCTCCATGTGGTGCGTGGTCAGGATGACCGCGACACCGGCCGCGCGCAGGGCCGAGACCAGGTCCCAGGTGGCCATGCGCGCCTGCGGGTCCAGACCGGCGGTCGGCTCGTCGAGGAAGACGATCTCGGGGCGGCCGACGACGGCGCAGGCCAGGGAGAGGCGTTGCTGTTGGCCGCCGGAGAGGCGGCGGAACGGGGTACGACCGGCCGAGGTCAGCCCCAACCGCTCCAAGAGCAGGTCGGGGTCGATCGGGTGGGCGTGGAAGGAGGCCATGAGGCGGAGCCATTCGGCGGCCCTGGCACCGGTGGGCACCCCGCCGGACTGCGGCATCACACCGACGCGGGGCTTGAGCTCGGCGGCGTCGGTCACCGGATCCCGACCGAGGACCCGCACGCTGCCCCCGTCGGCATGACGGAAACCCTCGCAGATCTCGATGGTGCTGGTCTTGCCCGCTCCGTTGGGGCCGAGCAGGGCGGTCACCGCGCCGCGGCGCGCGGTGAACGAGAGGCCCGTGACGGCCGTGGTGGCGCCATAACGCTTCACCAGGTCGACGACCTCGAGGGCGGGTGTGTCCATGGGGCCTGAGTTTACGTGCGTCCCGGTGCCGGGCTTCACCACCCCGCCCGGAGGGGGAGAGGCGTGATCCGGGGCTCGGGGGATCGTGGGGCGGACGAGACCGGGTTCCGGGGGAATGGCTCCGCCCGCTTTCCCGTTGTTCACATCCGTTGACCCGTTTCCCCTGGTCCCCGCGGAGTCGACACGGTGCCCCCTGAGAAAAATTCGCTCGAATGGCGAGACCCGAGTCTTGTCATTCGAGAAAGCACGTGCGGAGGAAACCGCTCGTGAGAGGGCTCCGGGCGGCCGGCTCGAGCGAATCTCCAGCTTAGGCAAGCCTGACCTTCGTGATGAAGCGCATCGTATCGGGTTTGCCTCGGTGGACTTATTTAAGCCACACTGATGTTGTCAAAACCACGAGCCGGTAGCGAACGAGGGGGGAGGAGCATGTCCGAGGCACGCCATGCCCCCCGTCCCCTGAACGGGCCCGACCACGGTACCCGCGCCCGCGTCGCCCGGCTCATTCTGGAGAAGGGTCCGATCACCGCGTCCGCCCTGGGCGAGCGGCTCGGTCTGACCCCGGCGGCGATCCGCCGCCATCTCGACCACCTGGCCGGCGAGGGCATGATCGAGGCCCGTGACGCCCGACCGGTGCACGGACGTCGACGCAGAGGGCGCCCCGCCCGCGTCTTCGCCATCACCGAGGCCGGACGCGACGCCTTCGTGCACGCCTACGACGACCTGGCCACCGAGGCCCTGCGTTTCCTCGCGAGGACCGCCGGACCCGAGGCGGTCGGGGAGTTCGCCCAGAGTCAGGTCGCCGACCTGGAGCGGCGCTACAAGCCCATGCTGGACGCGGTTCCCCCGGAGCGACGTGTCCTGCTACTGGCCGAGGCGCTCTCCAACGACGGCTACGCCGCCACCGCCGGCCGGGCTCCGGCCCCCGGAGGCGGCGACCAATTGTGCCAACACCACTGCCCCGTCGCGCACGTGGCCGCCGAGTTCCCGCAGCTCTGCGAGGCCGAGATCGAGGCCTTCGCGCGGCTTCTGGGCACCCCGGTGCGCAGGTTGGCCACCATCGCCCATGGCGACGGTGTGTGCACCACACACGTCACCCCCCGGGGAGACGGCGACGGCGGGGAGCACCACGTCCCCGCGACCAACACCGCTCGCCGTACGGCGAGCGGAGGATCGCAACACCACAAGGACGTCTGAGTCCAGGAGGAGTCCGCGCATGACTTCTGTCGCGCACCCCGAGCTCGAAGGGCTCGGAACATATGAGTACGGCTGGGCCGACTCCGACGAGGCCGGGGCCACGGCCCGTCGTGGTCTGAACGAGGAGGTCGTCCGGGACATCTCGGACAAGAAGAGCGAGCCGGAGTGGATGACCAAGCTCCGTCTGAAGTCGCTCCGGCTCTTCGACAAGAAGCCGATGCCCGACTGGGGCGCGGACCTGTCCAAGATCGACTTCGACAACATCAAGTACTTCGTGCGGTCCACGGAGAAGCAGGCCACCTCCTGGGAGGACCTGCCCGAGGACATCAAGAACACCTACGACAAGCTGGGCATCCCCGAGGCGGAGAAGCAGCGTCTGGTCGCCGGTGTCGCCGCTCAGTACGAGTCCGAGGTCGTCTACCACCAGATCCGCGAGGACCTGGAGGAGCAGGGTGTCATCTTCCTGGACACCGACACCGCGCTCAAGGAGCACCCGGAGATCTTCGAGGAGTACTTCGGCTCCGTGATCCCGGCCGGCGACAACAAGTTCGCCGCGCTCAACACGGCGGTGTGGAGCGGTGGCTCGTTCATCTACGTGCCCAAGAACGTGCACGTGGAGATCCCGCTCCAGGCCTACTTCCGGATCAACACCGAGAACATGGGTCAGTTCGAGCGGACGCTGATCATCGTCGACGAGGGCGCCTACGTCCACTACGTCGAGGGCTGCACCGCGCCGATCTACAAGTCGGACTCGCTGCACTCCGCGGTCGTCGAGATCATCGTCAAGAAGAACGCCCGCTGCCGTTACACGACCATCCAGAACTGGTCGAACAACGTCTTCAACCTGGTCACCAAGCGCGCCATCGCCGAAGAGGGCGCGACCATGGAGTGGGTCGACGGCAACATCGGCTCCCAGGTCACCATGAAGTACCCGGCCGTGTACCTGATGGGCGAGCACGCCAAGGGCGAGACCCTCTCGATCGCGTTCGCGGGCGAGGGTCAGCACCAGGACACCGGCGCCAAGATGGTGCACTGCGCGCCCAACACCTCCTCCAAGGTCGTCTCCAAGTCGGTGGCGCGCGGTGGCGGTCGCTCCTCCTACCGCGGCCTGATCCAGGTCCAGGAGGGGGCGCACCTCGCCAAGTCCTCGGTGGAGTGCGACGCCCTGCTGATCGACACGATCAGCCGTTCCGACACCTACCCCTACAACGACCTGCGCGAGGACGACGTCGAGCTCGCGCACGAGGCCACCGTCTCCAAGGTCAGCGAGGACCAGCTCTTCTACCTGATGAGCCGGGGGATGGGCGAGGAAGAGGCCATGGCCATGGTCGTTCGAGGATTCGTGGAGCCCATCGCCCGGGAGCTCCCGATGGAATACGCGCTGGAGCTGAACCGTCTGATCGAGCTCCAGATGGAAGGATCGGTGGGTTGAGTTGACGACCACGAACACGGAGCCCAAGGCGCACAGCCACGGCCTGGGACAGATCCCGGTCTCCAAGCTCGACACGCACGGCTCCAGCGACGTGAACGACTTCCCCGTCCCGAACGGGCGCGAGGAGGAGTGGCGCTTCACCCCGCTGCGCCGCCTCAAGGGTCTGCACGACTGGAAGGGGACCGCCGACGGCACCGACGAGCTCGTCATCGACGCCCCCGAGGGCGTCACCGTCGAGAAGGTCGGCCGTGACGACGAGCGTCTGGGCAAGGCGGGTCTGCCCGTCGACCGCGTGATCGCGCAGGCCTACAGCTCCTTCGAGCAGGCCACCGTCGTCACCGTGCCGCGCTCGCTGGTCGCCGACAAGGCGATCACGATCGACCGCAAGGGTCTGGGCGGCACCGCCTTCGAGCAGATGGTGATCGACGTCCAGCCGATGGCCGAGGCCACGATCATCATGACCGCCACCGGCACCGGTGTGCGGGCGGGCACCCTCGACATCCACGTCGGTGAGGGCGCCAGGCTCACCCTGGTCAACCTCCAGGAGCAGGACGACGACGCCGTCGAGGTCGGTCAGCACAACGCGCGGATCGGCAAGGACGCCAGCTTCAAGTCGGTCGTCATCACCCTGGGCGGCGACCTGATCCGTCTCTCCCCGCGCGTGTCCTACGAGGGCCGCGGCGGCAACGCCGAGCTCTACGGGCTCTACTTCGCCGGGGACGACCAGCACCACGAGCACCGCTCGCTGATCGACCACAACCTGTCCCACACCCGGTCCCGCGTGGACTACAAGGGCGCGCTCAGCGGCGCCGGGGCCCACACGGTCTGGATCGGTGACGTGATCATCGGCGAGGGCACCGAGGGCACCGACTCCTACGAGCACAACCGGAACCTCCAGCTCACCGACGACACCCGTGTCGACTCCGTGCCGAACCTGGAGATCTTCACCGGTGAGGTGCAGGGGGCCGGACACGCCAGCGCCAGCGGTCGGCTGGACGACATCCACCTCTTCTACCTGTGCTCGCGCGGCATCCCCGCCGAGGAGGCCCGGCGTCTGATCATCCGGGGCTACTTCCTGGACATCGTCAACCGGATCGACGACGAGGACCTGCGCGATCACGTCATGGAGAAGGTCGAGCGAAAGCTTGCCGCACATGAGTGAGACCGACGGCTGGACCAAGGTCGCCGAGCTCGACGAGATCCCCGAGGAAGGTGTCCTGGGGATCGAGACCGACGACGAGACGCCCATCGCGCTGGTGCGCACCGAGGGTGAGATCTACGCGCTGCGCGACGTGTGCTCGCACGCCGAGGTCCGCCTCTCGGAGGGCGAGGTCGAGGACGGGACCATCGAGTGCTGGCTGCACGGTTCCTGCTTCGACCTGAAGTCGGGGGCGCCGATCAACCCGCCCGCGACCCGGCCGGTTCCCACCTACGACGTGAAGATCGACGGCGACGACGTGCTCGTCTCGCTGGATGAGAAGAATTCCTGAGGCTTGAAATGACGAAGTTCGAAATCCGCGGTCTGCGTGCCGACGTCCTCATCAGCGAGGACGAGCGGCAGGAGATCCTCAAGGGCGTCGACCTCACCATCAACTCCGGTGAGACCCACGCCATCATGGGCCCCAACGGCTCCGGCAAGTCCACCCTCGCCTACGCGATCGCGGGCCACCCCCGTTACGAGATCACCGAGGGCGAGGTCCTCCTCGACGGTGAGAACGTCCTGGAGATGGAGGTCGACGAGCGGGCGCGCGCCGGCGTGTTCCTGGCGATGCAGTACCCGGTCGAGGTCCCGGGCGTCTCCATGTCCAACTTCCTGCGCAGCTCCGTCAGCGCGGTGCGCGGCGAGGCCCCCAAGCTCCGGCAGTTCTCCAAGGAGCTCCAGGGCGCGATGAAGGACCTGTCCATCGACTCCTCCTTCGCCGCCCGCGGCGTCAACGAGGGCTTCTCCGGTGGTGAGAAGAAGCGTCACGAGATCCTTCAGCTCGAGCTGCTCAAGCCGAAGGTCGCGATCCTGGACGAGACCGACTCCGGCCTGGACGTCGACGCGCTCAAGATCGTCTCCGAGGGCATCAACCGCGCCCAGGCGGCCAACGACATGGGCGTCATGCTCATCACGCACTACACCCGCATCCTCAACTACGTGAAGCCCGACTTCGTGCACGTCTTCGCGGAGGGTCGCATCGCCGAGTCCGGTGGCCCCGAGCTGGCCGCCGCGCTGGAGTCCGAGGGTTACGAGCGGTTCGTGAAGGCGGGCGCGTAACACATGAGTGATCGCGAGCTGGGACGGCTCGACGTCGCGGCGATCCGGGAGGACTTTCCGATCCTGTCCCGGACCGTCCGTGACGGGCGCCCGTTGGTGTACCTCGACTCCGGGGCTACCTCGCAGAAGCCCCGTCAGGTGCTGGACGCCGAGCGTGAGTTCTACGAACGCCACAACGCGGCGGTGCACCGGGGCGCGCACCAGCTCGCGGAGGAGGCCACCGACGCCTACGAGTCGGCCCGTGAGACCATCGCGTCCTTCATCGGTGCCGACTCGGGCGAGGTGGTGTTCACCAAGAACGCCACCGAGGCGATCAACCTGGTGGCCTACGCCATGAGCAACGCGGCCACCGCCGAGGACGGGCTGCGACGGCTGAAGGTGGGCCCGGGCGACGAGATCGTCGTCACCGAGATGGAGCACCACGCCAACCTGGTGCCCTGGCAGCAGCTCTGTCAGCGCACCGGCGCGACCCTGCGCTGGTTCCCGGTGACCGACGAGGGTCGCCTGGACCTGTCGGACCTGAACGAGATCGTCAACGAGCGCACCAGGATGGTGGCCTTCGCGCACCAGTCCAACGTGCTCGGCACCGTGAACCCGGTCGCCCCGATCACGGCGCGGGCCCGCGAGGTCGGCGCGCTGGTGCTGCTGGACGCCTGCCAGTCGGTGCCGCACATGCCGGTCGACGTGGCCGCCCTGGACGTGGACTTCCTCGCCTTCTCCGGTCACAAGATGCTCGGCCCCAACGGGATCGGTGTCCTGTGGGGACGGCGCGAGCTGCTGGAGGCGATGCCTCCGTTCATCAGCGGCGGCTCGATGATCGGAGTGGTGCACATGGACCACTCGACCTGGGCGGAACCGCCTCAGCGTTTCGAGGCCGGTGTGCCGATGGCCCCGCAGGCCGTCGGTCTGGCCGCGGCCTGTGACTACCTGTCCAAGGTGGGTATGGATCTGGTCGCCGATCACGAGCGCGCGCTCACCGAATACGCCCTGAAGCAGATCGGGGCGATCGAGGGCGCGAGCATCGTGGGGCCGAACGAGATCGCCGACCGGGGCGGCGCGGTGTCGTTCGCGGTGGAGGACATCCACCCGCACGACCTGGGCCAGGTCCTGGACGACAGGGGGGTCGAGGTGCGGGTGGGCCACCACTGTGCCTGGCCGCTGCACCGTAAGCTCGGCATCGTCGCGACCACGCGCGCGTCCTTCTACCTCTACAACACGATGGAGGACGTGGACGCGCTCGCGGAGGCGATCCGGGCCGCCCAGAGGTTCTTCGGGACCCGGGCCTAGTAATCGAGGATTCTGCCTGATCATGCAGTTGGACGCGATGTACCAGGAGATCATCCTGGACCACTATCGGAACCCGCATCACAAAGGGCTGCGGGATCCGCACGACGCCGAGGCGCACCACATCAACCCCACCTGTGGGGACGAGGTGACGCTGCGGGTGGCGTTGACGCCCGCCTCCGGGGCGACCGGTCTGGACGAGAAGGCGATCGTCAGCGACGTCTCCTATGAGGGGATGGGCTGCTCGATCAGTCAGGCCAGCACCTCGGTGCTCACCGACCTGCTGATCGGCCGGTCGGTGGCCGAGGGGATGGAGACCCTGAACGCGTTCACCGAGATGATGCAGTCCAAGGGCAAGGGTGAACCCGACGAGGACGTGCTGGAGGACGCGGTGGCGTTCGTCGGCGTGTCCAAGTACCCGGCCCGGATCAAGTGCGCCCTGCTGGGGTGGATGGCCTGGAAGGACGCGGTCTCGCAGTCCTTGGAGAAGGAAGGCGCCTGAATGAGCGAGAACGAGAGCACGACGACCGAGACCGCCGAGAAGCCCGAGGCCGCTCCGCTCTCTCCTGAACAGGAGAAGCTGGCCGAGGAGATCGAAGAGGCGCTCAAGGACGTCATCGACCCCGAGCTCGGGGTGAACATCGTGGACCTGGGTCTGCTGTACGGGGTGAACGCGGACGACTCCTCGATCACCCTGGACATGACCCTGACCAGCGCGGCCTGCCCGCTGACGGACGTGATCGAGGACCAGGCCAACAGCGCCCTGGACGAGTTCGAGCGCGACGTCAAGATCAACTGGGTCTGGATGCCGCCGTGGGGTCCGGACAAGATCACCGACGACGGTCGGGACCAGCTGCGCATGCTGGGCTTCAACGTCTGATCCGATCCGACGTGCGAACGGGCCGGGACCTCATGAGGTCCCGGCCCGCCGTCGTTCCTCATGAGGCCCCGCGCCCCGGGGCCGCGAGGGGGTGGGGCAGGATATCGCCATGGCCCCCTCCGTCGCCGTGTCCGGCGCCTCCGTTCGACGATCGACCTCCGCCTGGTGGATCCCCGTGTGGGTGCTGTCCGCCCTCGCCTCGTTGGGCGTCGCCCTGGTGACCCAGGGCTCCCTGTTCCTCGTCTCCCAGGACCACCCCGCCTGGTGGGGTCCGTGGGTCTTCTTCTGGCTGTGGCCCACGGTGTGGCTGCTGATGACGCCGGTCGGTGTCACCCACTTCGTTCTGGTGTGCACGCGCCGTGCGAGCGTGATGCGCCGTCGCCTGCTGATCGCGCAGGTCGTGGCGATGTCCCTCTACCAGGTCACGAGCTGGGGTCTCTTCGCGGCCGTCGGACTCACGGAGGGCTTCTACGCGGCCTGAGGGCGATGCCGATGGGCGTCCGTATCGTTCGAGTGCGCCGGGCCCGGGGTCTCACCAGAGGGGGGGGAGTGGGCGAGTTCGTGGACCCGGTGCGCGACCTCGTGCGGGGTGCGGGCCGGGCGGTGGAAGGGGATCAGCACGTCGTGGTCGCCATCGGACCCCTCCATGCGGAGGCGCAGCCCGTAGCGGTCCACCCCCAGGGGACGTGGCCGGCCCTCGGGCAGGGGGACCGGGCAATGGCGGACGACCGCGTGCAGCAGGTCGCCGTGGTCCCGCTCCAGGTGGCGGAGCCAGGGGCCTTCCCAGCGGTCGAAGGGGTCCGCCCGCAGGGAGGTGAACTCCTCCGGGGACAGCAGGTGGCAGCCGTCGTTGTCGGAGTACATGATCAGGTGGGGCTCCAGGACGACCATGGTGCGTCCGTGGCCCAGGTCGAGGAGGCGTTCGTCGGGATCGTCCTCCACCGCCTCGAGGGCCAGGTCCCGGGCCCGCCGGGCGGAGGGCAGCCGCAGGTTCCCGTTGATCCAGAGCAGGGAGCGGACCCGGTCGCGCAGGTCGACGGGGGCGGTGTCGGTGAACTCGATGGTGACCTCGTGGCCCTCGGGGCCGAGCAGGGCCAGGAGACGGTGCCGGTCCGGGATCAGCAGGGTGACCTCGCCGTCGGGGCCGGTGTGACAGGCGGGGCCGGTCAGGTGCAGGGACGCCTCGGAGGTCGTCACGGTCGCCGGGTTCGGGCGGGCCAGGACGGAACGGGCCCGCTCGACGGGGGACGGGGCCAGGGTGTTCGGGGACAGGAGGATCACCTCAGCTCTCTTAGGTAAGGCTAACCTACATCTTCCCTCGTGCTCTGTCACGCCCGGAACGTGACGAATCGGCCCGTGAACACCGCGAGCACGACGAAGGCCCGCGACCGATACGTGGTCGCGGGCCTTCGACGAGACGGCTCTAGCGAGCGGCGAACATGCCCGAACGCAGCTCACCGGCGATGTCCTCGTCGCCGCGCAGGGACAGGACGTCGAGCAGCGCCCGGGGCTCGGCCAACGACTCGTCGCCGTTGTCGGTCACCCGGCGGGAGAGGATGCGCAGGGCCTCCTCGGTGGACGCCGGAGCGGTGTAGCCGATCAGGTGCAGGGCCCGGGCGGCGGGGGAGTGGCCGCTCAGATCGCTCACCGGCAGCTTGCGCGCGTCCAACCGATCCCCGGTCACCGTGATGAAGATACGGTCGCCGGGCTGGGCCGCCTGCCGACGCAGGAGCGGACGCAACGAGTCGAAGGCCGGTTGGTCGCGCCAGACCAGCACCAACAGATCGGCGCCCGGGGCGGTCAGACACAGCAGACGACCCGGCTGGAGACCCAGGTGGGTGGCGTACCCGGGGGGCACCGCCACCGGGGCCCCGTTGAGGTGATCGGCGGTGATGTCGATGCGGTGCCACCAACGCCCGTCCGGGGCGCGGAAACAGCGGGCCGACAGGGCCGGTTCACTGGCTCCGCGCGGCGGCGGGTCGTGGACGAGCCCCACCGGAGGGACCGGAGCGGGCGGGGCCATCGTGTTCGCGCGCAGCGGCGGGGCCGTCCCCTGGATCTGGTCGGGTCTTTGCGGGGGCCCGGTCCGTACGGGCGGAGGGAAAGCGGGCTCGGGGGCCGGGGCCTCCGGGCGGCGGCGGATCGGCAGCCCGTTCTCGGTGGTGGCCCCGGACCCGTCCGGGGAGTGGTCGCCACCGGGGGCCTCCACGGGCACGGAGGTGTCCACGTGCACACGGCCCTCGCGCAGGCTCACCCCCGGCGTGCTCAACAGCCAGGCGCGCAGCTCCTGTTGGCGGACACCGATCCGACCCAACCGGATACCGGCCTCGGTGAGGTCGGGGGCGTCCCCCAACAGCTCACGGGTCTGAAGGCGCAGACGGTTGGGGTCGTCGGCGATGAGCCACCCGTTGTGCATCCGCCGATCGGTGAACAGGGTGATGATCACGCGCCACAACGGGGTGTGCAGCGTGGGCACGTCCACCGGATGATCGGGGTGGGCGTTGATGAGCCGGTCGATGGTGGTGGCGGCGCCCAACTGTTCGGACAGCTCGCGCAGGTGTTTGGTGATGGCCGCGCCCTCGGGAGAGGCGAGCCAGCGCAACAGCCGCTCCTCGACCTTGCGCTGGGCGCCGCGGATCTCGGTGACGTCCACCGAGATCTGCTCGGACAGGACGCGGATGCTGATGGGGTCGGTGGCGAAGAGCCGTTCGGCCGCCACCGTCCGCTCCAACTCGGGCCAGGAACGGACCATCTCCTCGACCAGGTCCACCAGTGGGTGGCGTCCCAGGACGGGTGCGGGCGGCTGTTCCTCGGGCTGGTCGCGCATGGCCTTGGGCGGGCCGAAGCTGGGCCGGCGCAGGGTGCGTCCGGGGCCGAGCAGGGAGCTGCGGAACTGGGAGCGCAGGTCGCCCAGGCCCGAACCGGAGGGCTTCTCGGGTTCGGGTGCCGGGGTGGTGCCGGGGATCATCGCCGCCGAGCTCACCATGCCGCCGCCGACCCGATTCGGGGAGGGCGGAACGGTGTCGCTCGAGGAGGGCATGGTCTCGGCCGCGGAGCCGGACACCTCCTCGGGGGACCGCTCCCGCTCGCGCTGGTCGCGATGGGCCCGGAGCGCGCGAAGGGTGCGGATCGCCCGGGTGGCCGGGCTCTGCGGCGGGTTCGACCCCTCCGCGCCCTCCTCGGGCGAGTCCGGGACACCGCTCGCCCCGGTGGCCGCGTCGAGGTAGTCGAGGGCGCTGCGCACGTGTTCGGGCGCGGTGTCGGGGAGCCAGTTCGAGATGGTGCGCACGGCCTCCAGCATCAGGGCGGGAGAGGGCGTGGGGCCGCTCGGCAGTTCACAGCAGGGTTGGAGGGCACGCCAGGCGACGGTGCTGACGATGTCGAGGACACCGCATTCGTCCAGAGACCAGCCGGAGATCTCCTGAGGGGTGGCGGAGATCAGGTGGTCCCAGTCGCCGGCGGTGGCCACGACCGCGCCGCGTACGGGTTCGGAGAGTTCGGAGCAGTCCACGGGTCTGCTGCGCAGACTCGGGAGGAACTCCTCTAGGGGGACGTGCTCCCACTGCTCGACGGCGAGCCTGGCCAGGCCGTGAGCCAACCAGGGAGGACCGGCGATGTCCAGGACGCGGGTGACCGGAAGGGAGCGCCACCAACCGTCGATGAGCCGGTCGTGTCGGAGCAGGGGTGCCACGTCCGGCGACCTCGACCAGCGCAGTGCCGGAGCGAGGTCGACGAGGCAGATCGGAGAGACGGCGTTCATCCGCTGGGGACCTCGACCTCCTGGTGTCTGCACGTGAATTGGGGAGGAACCGCACGGGCCTTCGGTTCGATGCACCACAGTACGCGCCCTGAGCCCTGAGGGGGGACGGGCCGGTGAGTGCTCCGAGCGGGTCGCGTGGGGGAACAGCGGGTCGGAGTCGACGGTGCCGTGAGTGCTTCACGAGATCGTACGTGCCCGGGACGCACATGGGTAGTCCCGGGGGACCCGGTCGACGGAAGATGGATCGTGACCACGGTGTGCGGTCTCCGTGACGGAGGGGATCCACGATGAGAGCTCAACGAAATGTCGAAAAGGTATGTGAGCTACCCCATAGGCGTCCTGAGGCTCTTCACGTGTCCTTCGTCCGTTGCCCGTACAGAGAGACCCCGCTTCTCCGACACGACGCCCGGAACGAGTACGGGCGCGTGCCGAGAACCAGGGCGAACAGGGCGGTCCAGTGGTCTCCGACACGCACGAATCCGGCTCGCCGATGTCGAGCGAGGGTATGCTGGATGGGCACTTTCCTCGCCCGAGCGCCGTTCGGTTCCGGTGTCCACGGCCGGTCCCGGACCGACGGCGCTCGGACACGCACGGGGCAGCGGCAGACCGCGACCCGCCACGACTTCCGCTCCCTCGCCCCGGTGCTCGACAGGCGTGGGGCGGTCGATCCGGATGATTGGTTGACGTGACAGACCTTGAGATGAATCCCCCCGCTGCCGGTGCCGTGGACAGACCGCAGGTCATTCGGTCCTACGTCGCCATCGGCGACAGCCTCACCGAGGGGATGGAGGACGACAGCGGACCGGGCGGCGAGTACCGGGGTTTCGCGGACCGTCTCGCCGAGCACCTCGGCACCCTGACCCCGGACTTCCGTTACGCGAACCTGGGCGTGCGCGGCCGGCGGATGCGCCACATCTTCGGCGAACAGCTCGAACAGACCCTGGAGTGGAAGCCCGACCTGGTCACCGTGCTGGCCGGGGGCAACGACGTCCTGCGGCCCGGCAACGACCTGGACGAACTGGCCGAACAGTTCGAGCAGGGCGTACGCCGTCTGCGCGACGCGGGGATCCGTGTCGTGATCCTGGCCGGACACGACACCGGTTGGATCCCCGTCCTGCGCCTGTACCGGGGGCGTATCGCGGTCTTCAGCATGCACATGCGCGCGGTCGCCGAACGCACCGGCACCGAGATCGTCGACCTGTGGGCCCTCAACGCCCTCAACGACCCTCGTGCCTGGGGCGACGACCGCCTGCACCCCAACGGCGCCGGCCATCAGATCGTCGCCGCCCGGGTCGCCGACCTGCTCGGACACCCGATGGGACCGCGCGAGTCCTGGACCGACCCCTGGGCCACGCCGCCCCGCCAGCTTCCGCGCATCCTGCGTCGTCGGGAGAACCGCCGCTGGGCACGCCAGTACCTGGTGCCGTGGTTGCGTCGTCGCGCCATGGGCCGCTCCTCCGGCGACGGTCTGCTTCCCCGCCGCCCCGAGCTGGACTACCTCTACGACGAGGAGACCCGCGAGCGACTGCGCCGGGAGCTGGAGCGGGCCGAGGCCCTTCCCCGACAGGACGATCGCTCCGTCGAGGACGCGCGGCCCACGATCAGCCCCTCGGGGGTCAAGGGGCCCGAACCCCTGCGCTGAACGCCTCACCACGGCCGACCGACGGGTCCCGCGCCCCACCGGGCACGGGACCCGCGCGCGGTCGTGGGCCGGAGCGGCCGTTCAACGTCGGGACAGGGACTGGATGAGGTCGCTGACGTGCACGACCCCCAGGCACTGGCCGTAGGGGTTGGTCACGATCAGGTCGTCGTAGACACGCTCACGGTCCTGGCCCGCCACCCGGAGGGCGGCGATCGCCGAGGTCCAGGCGGGAACGGTCCGAGGGGACTCGGCCAGGCGCAGGGCCGGGCGCTTGGCGTGCAGCGCGTGGCCGTACCGTCCGGTCACCGACAGCAGGAACCGCGTCCGGTCGATCACCCCGATCGGTTTGTCCTGGTGGTCGATCAGCACCACGCTGTTGAGCGCGGTGTCGCCGGTGAAGGCCTCCAACACCTGCCCACCGGTGGACTCGGCGTCGAAGTCGACCGGGGGGACCATGAACTCGGTGACCCGGGGCCCGGCGTCGGAGTCGTCCAGGGCGGCGGCCGTCGGCTCGGGCACCGGCGTCACCTTCTCGCCGGGGCGCCAACCCGGATCGGCGAAGAAGTCGCCGCTCCCCAAGCGGACCCCGCACGCGCGCAGACGCACGACCTCCTCGCTTCGGGACACCTCGGCGGCCAGGGCGTACACTCCGCCGCTGCGGCCGATCCGGGTCAGCCCCTCCACGATCCCGCCGTTGCGCTGATCGCCGTCGATCCCCGACACGAGTCGCGGGTCCAACCGGATCAGGAAGGGAGCGGCCTCCACCACCAGATCCGGCCGGGCCATCGCGGTGCCGAAACCGCACCGGAACCCCCGGGCGCGCAGCCCGACGACCCCGGCCAGGATCCGTCCACGGGGCAGATCGACCAGGTCGGGTGTGAGCATCAGGGTGACGTCGCGCGGACGACGACCGGCCCGGCGCAACGCGCTCTCGGCCAGGGAGGGCAGATCGGCCCGGTCGGCGAGGGCCGCCGAGGGCAACGGCAGGATCAGCGGGAGGGGACTCTCGGCCCCGACACCGGACCTGACCAGGGAGGAGAGCCATTCGGTCGAGAGCGAGGCCACGCGCCCGCTCCCGTCGGCCCGTTCCAACCCTCGCGGTACGGGGACCACGATCTCCACCGCCACGACGGCGCCGGAGTCCAGATCCACGATGGGGCGGAAGGAAGGGCCGCGGCCGGACCCCGATCCGCGTTCCACGGCGTCGGGCCCCGGGCGTGTGTGCTGGTTGCGCAGGGTGGACACACCACCATCGTGGCCCGAGGACGGCACCGACCTGAAGCCCTGTTCGCGGCTGTTCAACGGTTCTTGGCCCGCGGGGCCACACCCGTTCACCGCCCGAGGGGAGGACCGGTGGGATACGACGATGGGCGCCACCGGTGAGGGTGACGCCCATCGGGTCGCCGTGGATCGCGCGCGGGGTCAGGCGCGGCGGAAGGCCAGGGCGATGTTGTGTCCACCGAACCCGAAGGACTCGTTGACGGCGGCCACGTCGCCGCCGGGCATCTCCCGGGGCTTGTCGCGGACGATGTCCACGACCACCTCGGGGTCGAGCTCGGAGATGTTGATCGTCGGCGGGATCAGACCGTCGTGCAGGGCCAGGATCGTGGCGATCGACTCCACCGCGCCCGCGCCGCCCAGCAGGTGGCCGGTCATGGACTTGGTGGAGGTCACCGAGACCCGGTCCGCCACGGAGTCGCCCAGGGCCGCGCGGATCGCGCGGGTCTCACCGACGTCGCCGGCCGGGGTGGACGTGGCGTGCGCGTTGACGTGCACGATGTCCTCGGCCTTGAGGTCGGCGTCGGCGAGCGCCTGGGTGATGGCCCGGGCCTGACCGGCGCCCTCGGGGTCGGGCTGGACGATGTCGAACGCGTCGTCGGTGTACCCGACACCGGCGGCGTGCGCGTAGACGCGGGCACCGCGCTTGGCGGCGTGCTCGGCCGACTCCAGGACCAGGATGCCGGCGCCCTCGCCCATGACGAAGCCGTCGCGGTCCTTGTCCCAGGGGCGGGACGCGGTCTGCGGGTCGTCGTTGCGCGTGGACAGCGCCCGCATGGAGGCGAAGGAGGCGATGTTCAGCGGGTGGATCGCCGCCTCGGTGCCGCCCGCGATGACGATGTCGGCCCGCCCGGCGCGGATCATGTCCACGGCGTTGCCGATGGCCTCGGCGCTGGAGGCGCAGGCGCTGACCGGGGCGTGGGCGCCGGCGCGCGCGGTGAACTCCAGGGCCACGGCGGCCGAGGGGCTGTTGGGCATGAGCATGGGCACGGTGAACGGGGAGACCCGCTTCCAGCCCTTCTCACGGAAGGTGTCGTACTGCTCCAGGATGGTGAGGATCCCACCGATACCGCTGGAGACCACCACACCCAGACGCAGGGGGTCCACCTCGGGGGCGCCCGCGTCGTCCCAGGCCTCCTGGGCGGCGATGAGGGCGAACTGCTGGGTGCGGTCGAGTCGACGCAGCCGGGGGCGCGGGAGCTTCTCGGAGGGCTCCTGCGCGATCTGCCCGGCGAAGTGCACCGGAAGCTTCTCGTGCCACTCCTCCGGCAGCGAGCTGATACCGGACCGGCCGTCGAGGAGCGCGGACCATGTGGTCGAGACGTCACCCCCGAGGGGGGTGGTGGCGCCGAGGCCGGTGACGACGACATCGGTCTTTGGCATGATCCGATCGCCCTTCTCGTGGGTCGTTCCCGGGCGGGGCCGGGAGTCGTGGCGGATGAGGTCGCCCCGGGTCGGGGCTGTGGGGCCGCCGTGACCCGGTAGGGGTCGGCGGCGGCCCGGACAGGCTACTTCTGGATGAAGGTGACGACGTCCTGGACCGTCTTGAGGTCCTTGAGCTGGTCGTCGGGGATCTCGACGTCGAACTTGTCCTGGGCGGCGACGGCGATCTCCACCATGGACAGCGAGTCGATGTCCAGGTCGTCGACGAAGTTCTTCTCCGGGGTGACCTCGGAGGCCTCGGTGCCGACGATCTCCTCGATGATCTCGCCGAGGCCCTTGAGGATGTCCTGCTCGCTGTATTCGGTGGCCATGTCTTGTTCTCCTTGCTTGACGAGTTCGATGTCGGGAACGGGCCCGTGCGCCACGGGGACCCCGTTTCCTCGGGTCAGGGGACGCGAATCACCTGAGCGGCGTAGACCAGGCCCGCGCCGAAGCCGAGGGTGAGCACGATGCTCCCCGACGGCAGCTCTCCACGCTCGACCATGCGCGAGAGCGCGAGAGGGATCGACGCGGAGGAGGTGTTGCCAGCGGTGACGATATCGCGGGCCACGAGTGCTCGGGGCGCGCCCAGCTTGCGGGCGATGGACTCGACGATCCGCAGGTTGGCCTGATGGGGGACGAAGGCGGTGAGCTCGGAGGGCTCCACGCCCGCCCGCTCCAGGGCCTCCAGGGCGACCTTGTACAACTCGGTGGTGGTCCACCGGAAGACGGCCTGCCCCTCCTGGTAGAGGTACTTGCCCTCGCGCAGGAAGATCTTGTCGGCGCGCTCGCCGGACGAGCCCCACACCACCGGCCCGATCCCGTGCTCCTCGGAGGCCGAGACCACCGCGGCGCCGGCGCCGTCGGCGAAGATCACACAGGTGGAGCGGTCGTCCCAGTCCACCCACTCGCTGAGCTTCTCGGAACCGATGACCAGGACGTTGCGGGCGCTGCCCGCCCGAACCGCGTCGGAGGCCAGCCCCAGCGCGTAGCAGAAGCCCGCGCAGGCGGCGTTGACGTCGAAGGCGCCCGGGGCGGAGATGCCCAGCGCGGCGGCGACGGTGGCCGCGGTGTTGGGGATCTGCTCCTGGACGGTGCAGGTGGCGACGATCACCAGGTCGATGTCCTCGGGGGACATCCCGCCGGTGGCCAGGGCCTTGCCGCCGGCGGCGATCGCCATGCTCGCCACGGTGTCGTCGGGGCCGGCGATCCGGCGTTCCCTGATACCCACGCGGCTCTGGATCCACTCGTCGCTGGTTTCGACGCGCTTCTCCAGGTCGGCGTTGGTCACCACGTTGGAGGGCTGGTACTCGCCGAAGGCGCGGATCGAGGCGCCGCCCGGGGTGCTCGGGACGTGGAACATGGTCAGCCTTCCTGGGTGGTGCCCGCGGCGGGGGCGCCCGCGTGCTCCTTGATGAGGGCGCCGGCGCGCTCGAGGTCGTCGGGCGTCTTCACCGCGAGGAGCTCGATGCCGCGCAGCGCGCGCTTGGCCAGACCGGTGAGCGTGCCGGCGGGGGTGAGCTCGATGAGCGCGGTCACCCCGAGGTCGGACAGCGTCCGCGTGCACGCGTCCCAACGCACCGGAGAGGAGATCTGGGAGACCAGCCGGTCCAGGTACTCGGCCCCGCTGTCGACCACGGCGCCGTCGGCGTTGGAGAGCAGCCGGACGGTGGGGTCGGAGGGCGTCGTCGCCTCGGCGGCGCTTCGCACCCGCTCCACGGCCGGGGCCATGTGCTCGGTGTGGAAGGCGCCGGCGACGGCCAGGGGGCGCAGGCGGGCCCTGGCGGGCGGGTTCTCGGCGAACGCGGCCAGTCGCTCGGCGGTGCCGGCCGCCACGATCTGGCCGGAACCGTTGTCGTTGGCGGGGGTCAGCCCGGCGGCCTCGATGGCGGCCAGGACCTCCTCGCGGTCGCCGCCCAGGATCGCGGTCATACCGGTCTCGGTACGGGCGGCGGCGTCGGCCATGCCTCGACCGCGCTCGGCGACCAGGGACAGCGCCTCCTCGGGGGAGAGGACACCGGCGAGGGCCGCGGCGGTGAACTCGCCCACACTGTGGCCGGCGGTGGCGTCCACCTGGTGGGGGGCGGCGGGCAGGGATCCGAGCAGGGCGGAGGCCGCGGCGAGGCCGGCGCCGACCAACAGGGGCTGGGCGACGGCGGTGTCGCGGATCTCGTCCGCGTCCGCGGTGGTGCCGTAGCGCACCAGGTCCAGACCGGTCACCTCCGACCAGGAGGCGAACGTCTCGGTCATGCCGGGAAGTTCGAGCCACGGGGAGAGGAAGCCGGGCACCTGGGCGCCTTGGCCGGGAGCAACGATTACAAGCACGACATCAACCTTGCCCTGTAGGAGATCACCAGTTGGATGGGGAGGGACACGAAGTTCGCACGACCCCGTTTGTAGAGGATCCACAAAACATGGTCATGAGCCGGTTCGTTCCCTCGAAACCGGTGGAAGAGGTCACTTCTCGACGTTACGCCCCCCGCGCGGGTCCCGATGGAGTCCTCGCGCCCGACGCGGGTGACGGTCGACACGTACTGAGGGGGAGGAGGCGGGACCTCGAGGGATGCGAACCTAGGACGGTGAACACCGAATCCGAACAGCCCGAGGCCCGTGGGCCCGAGGACGGGGCGGACGAGCCGGTCGGGGGAGTTCCCGAGGACGAGATCCGCGCGGAGACCGTACGCCGTCTGGAACGCTCCATGGGGACCCTGGGCACCGCCGCCGTCGCCCGTATGGAGGAACGGCTCTCATGGTTCCGACGGATGTCGGCCCAGGACCGGTCCTGGATCGGGTTGGTGGCCCAGTCCGGTGTGGCGGCCTTCGTGGACTGGTTCCGCGACCCGAGCCGGGGGCGTCCCGCGATCACCGTGGAGGTGTTCGGCACCGCCCCCCGTGAACTCACCCGTTCGGTCTCCCTTCAACAGACCGTCGACATGATCAGGGTGGTCATCGAGGTCGTGGAGGGCCAGGTCGACGATCTGGCCGCCCCGGGGGGCGCGCAACAGCTCCGTGAGGCCATGCTGCGCTATACCCGGGAGGTGGCGTTCAGCTCCGCGAAGGTCTACGCCCGCGCGGCCGAGGCCCGGGGCGCCTGGGACGCCCGGCTGGAGGCGTTGATCGTCGACGCGCTCCTGCACGGGGACCGTGAGGACGGTCTCCAGACCTGGGGGTCGGCCCTGGGGTGGTCGCACACGCCCGTGATCGCGATGGCCGGCGACATCGGCGACGAGGACGGGAACAAGGTCCTGGACGACCTGCGCGCCGCCGCCCGACGCCTGGGGCACGACGTGCTCGCCGGACTCCAGGGACGCCGTGTGGTCATGGTGGTGGGGGTGGGGGACCGCTATCCGGCCGAGGACCTGCCCGCGGCCGCCGCCGAGCCGCTGGCGGGGCTCTTCGGGCCCGGGGCGGTGGTGGTCGGGCCGGCCGTGGCCGACCTGCGTTCGGCGGGCGCCTCGGTCAGCGCGGCCGTCAACGGGTTGCGCTCCGCGGTGGCCTGGCCGGACGCGCCCAGGCCGGTCCTGGCCGACGACCTGTTGCCCGAACGCGCTCTGGAGGGGGACGTCGAGGCGCGGCGCCAGTTGGTGGAGGAGGTCTATCTGCCGTTGCGGGGGGCCGGCTCTCCACTGTTGGACACGCTCTCGGTGTACCTGGAGCACGCCTCCTCGCTGGAGGCCACCGCGCGGATGCTCTTCGTCCACCCCAACACGGTGCGCTATCGCCTCAGTCGCATCGCCGAGCTCACGGGGCACCCGCCCTCGGACGGCCGGGGGTCCTTCGTGCTCCGCGTCGCGGTGGCGCTCGGGAGGTTGTCCGAAACCCGCAATGAATGACTCGAATGACCGATATCAGCCAAAAGCGCGACAACCGAAAAGATCCGTCGTAACCTGATCGTTGTCTGTCAGAACAGCGCCCTTGAGGAAGTTTCACCGGCGTCGGGTATGTCTGTGACTGCCCGTGTGCGCCCGGGGACTACGCGAAAAGGGATAGCTTTGATACAGGCGGGTCGCAGGAGGAGCCGCGGAGACGACGAGGATACTCGGGCGCCGCTCCCCTCCCCGCTTCGTCACGACGTTCTTGGGGGGTCCAACGCTGTGGTCGAGCGACCGAGGAAGAGGTTCCGGGTACTGCGCCCGGTGATCGATTACGTTCTTCAGCCCACTCAGGAGGGGGAGCTCCGCAGAAGGGTCCTGTTCTGGATCCCGGCGCCGCTCCCGGTGGTCGGGCTGGTCTACTTCCTGGTGGGCGGTGACCTCTCCGCCCCCGGATGGACGATACTGCTCGCCGGAAGCGTGGGCGTGGGGACCCTGGTCATGGCCATGGTCGTTCCCCCCACACCGCTGCCGGAGGGGCTGGCCCCGCCGGTCTCGGCCCGCAGGTCGTTGCACCGGTACCGACAGTTCGTCCAGTTCAGGGTCGCGCTGGCCCTGGTGCCGATGGTGGTCGGAGCGCTCGCCGCGCTCTCCGGCGGCGGGATGTACCCGCTGTTCGTCGCGCTGGCCCTGGCCTGGCCGCAACTGTTGCTGGCCCTGCCCACCTTCTTCACCATCACCCGGGCCCGCCGGGCCATGGAGTCCCGGGGCACCACCGCCTACCTCTGGCACGCCCTGTCCCGCCCGGCCAAGGTCACCTGGCCGATCGCCACGCCGCTGGCGCGCTCCTACCGCTCCTGGCGTGTCGAGCGGGCCCGTCGCCTGGCCCAGGAGAAGGAACAGGACATCGAGCGGGACCGGGCCTGGAAGGAGGCCGTCGACTCCGAACGCGCCGCCCCGACCGAGCCGGTCGTCCCCTCCGCCGAAGAGGCCGAGGCGGAGAACGGCGGACTCCGACGTACCCGCAGACTGCACGCACTGCCGGAGGAGAACGCCGACGCCGACAACGAGCCCACGGCGCTGATCCCGCAGCCCGAGCACCTCGGTGAGGAGGGAAAGGGAGCAGAGGGTGAGGACACCTCCTCCCGGACCTTCGGGGCGGGCTCCACGGTGCACCGCGCGGCGAGCCGGCTCCTGGAACAGGGCGGTGCCCTGAGCCTGAGGGTGCGCGACCGGCGTCGCGGCCAGGCCAACCGTCGTCCGCCCTCGCACAAGCCCTGAGGCGGACCGGCCTCGGACTTCGACCCCGTCCGACGGTCATCGCGGCGGCGCCCCGATCCGGGGCGCCGCCGTTCGCGTGTTCGGGGCCCGTCTCACAACTCCAGGACCGACCGGACCCGGGGCGGGGCGCCGTTCTCTCCCCCGGGGCAGTGGTACCAGCGGGCGCGGGCCCCGCGACCGTCGAAGTCCACCTCCCCGATGGTGTTGTCGAAGTAGGGACGATCGGTCAGCCGCCAGGTCAGAGAAGGACGGCGTACCCCCGCGGCCCGGGACATGATCGCGCCCGCCAGGTGGAACGGCGCGCTCGCCGACAGCGCGGCCACCCTTCGCATGACGGGGGAGAGCCGGTTGCACAACGCGGAGGAGACCAACTGGGTCACCCGGGAACCGTCCTCACCCGCCGTTCGGAGCCGGACCCGCGCGGCGTAGGAGAAGTGCACGTCCCCGCTCAGGATCAGGACGGTGGCGGGCGCCGGCCCGCGCTCGCCCCGGGCGACCTCGGAGATCGCGTCGGAGAGACGGTGGAGGGAGTACTGGAAGGCGCCCCAGTGCTCCAGGTCCAGGGCCTGCCGCAGCCGTTCCCCGGGGCCGCGGGCCGCCCGACCCCAGGCTCCCGCGCACACGGCCTCGTTCCAGGCCTCCAGATGCTGCACGGCCGGCGGCAGCAGCACGGGGACGGTGGAGGCGACGACCACGTGTTCGGGGCCGCCGGTGAGGTGCTCGTCCAGCCAGTCGTGCCCCTCGGCTCCCAGGATGGAGCGTGAGCCGTCGGAGGGGTCCCCCTCGCCCAGAGCCCGTCCGCAACGCGTGTCGAGCATCAGGACGCGCACACCGCCCACGTCGTACCGGTGGCTCCAACGGTAGGAGGAGGGGTCGTCGTGGGCCCTCGAAGCGAAGGAGTCGAGGGTGTCGGCGGCGTCGGTACCCCGGTCACGGTGCTCGCACAGGGCCGCCCACAGGGGGTCCTCGGCACGGGCCGCGGGGGAGAGATTCCCCACGTGCTGGTAGATCCAATAGGCGCCCAGACCGGAGGTCGCCCTCGTCCGCCACCAGGGGAGGGCGTCCATGGACCGGCGCCAGGCGGCCGAGGTGTTCCAGTCGTCGCGGACGTCGTGGTCGTCGAAGACCATCAGGGTGGGGACCGTCGCGAGCAGTCGGCGGACCAGGGGGTCGGACCAGGCCTGGCGGTACAGCTCGGCGTACTCGTCGTAGTGCACCACCTCGTCCTCGGGCGCGCCGTCCCGGTCCCGCTCGCGTACACGCCGCAGGAAGGCGCGCATGGGCTCTCGGAGCTCGTCGGCGTAGACCTGGTCGCCGATGAGCAGCAGCACCAGGTTGCCCTCGACCTCCTCGCGGGCGAGCCGTCGGGCGGTGGCCCGGAGCAGATCGGGGCCGTGGCGCTCCGCCTCCTCGGCGGAGCCCTCCTCCGTGGGGGTGCGGCAGGAGCCGTACAGCAGCCGGGTGGTCGCCTTCTCGTCCAGGGTGCGCAGGACGGCGGGCGGGAGGTCGTCGTCGGAATCGGTCTCGGGCCAGACCCGGATCCCATCGAGGAGGACCTCGTAGGGCAGGGTCGCGCCCGGCCGAAGATCCTCGATTTCGCAGACGGCGTAGTGGTGGCCGTGGACCGTGAGGGTGCGGGAGGTCCGGACCCCGCGGCCGGACACGCGAATCCCTACGTCACAAGGGGCGTCCGTCTCCACCCACACCGTCGCCGTGCTGGTCCCCACGTGTCGGAGCAAGGGGCCCAGACGTAACGAGGCGGTCATCCTCTCCCCTTCGTTTCGCCTGATTTCTCACATGTTGTCGATGAGTATGGCCCCCATCGGGAGCGTCCGTCATCCACGGGTTTCCCCCGGGATGGTTGCACCGGGGGCCCGGCTGCGCGAAGGTGGCGCTATGCGGACACAGATCCTTGAGCTGCACACCGGTGGATCGGAGAGCATCACCGATATCACCGGGGCATGCGGCGACTTCGTGGCCGAGAGCGGAGGCGACGGACTGCTCAACGTCTTCGTCCCGCACGCGACGGCGGGCGTGGCGATCATCGAACTGGGGGCGGGGTCGGACGACGACCTCCTGGCCTCCCTCGACGACCTACTGCCCGCCGACGACCGATGGCGCCACAAGCACGGATCCCAGGGGCATGGACGCTCACACGTCATGCCCGCCTACATCGCGCCCCAGACGACGGTCCCGGTCATCTCCGGGCGGCTCGAACTGGGGACCTGGCAGTCCATCGCCATCGTCGACCTGAACGTGGACAATCCGGACCGCAGGGTCCGGCTGTCCTATCTCAGGTCCGGGTAGCGCCTTCGAGGCGCACCCCATCCCGTGCCCACGGAGTTCGTACACGCGTTGACGGGGAAAGGCACTAGCGTGTGAACTAGGCCATCAGCGATGGTTACGGACCCACGCGACGGGCGGTGAAGAGCCCGACATCGTTGTGACAACTGCTTCGTGCAGGCAAAATTGAGAAAACCCATCTGTGGAGGAGAACTTTCGTGAGCGCGACCGCGGGCCAGGCACAGAGCGAACGCGGCTTGGCTGACCGACTCGGATTCAAGCCGGGTCAGGTGGTGCAGGAATTCGGCTTCGACGACGACGTCGACGAGGGACTGCGCGCATCCATCGCCGAACTCACGGGCGAGGCGCTGGTCGACGAGGACTATGACGGCGATGTCGACGCCGCGCTGCTGTGGTGGCGGTCCGATGAGGAAGACGACCTCACCGACGCGCTGATGGACACGGTGACCACCATCGCCGACGGGGGGACCATCCTGGTCCTGACCCCGAAGGCCGGGCGTGAGCTGCACGTGTCCCCCAACGACGTCGCCGAGGCGGCCACCACCTCGGGGCTGTCGCAGACCAGTGCCGTCAGCATCGGAGCGGACTGGTCGGGTACCCGACTGGTCGTCCCCAAGCGGTGACGGACCTCGCCCGCATCGGGTGAGAGCGGCGTCGCGCGCCCCCATGGGCGCGCGGCGCGTACGGGGCGCCCGCCGAGCGGCGGGCGCCGAATCCGGCCTGCTCCGACCAGAACGAAACGGACATGACCGTCATCAGCACGGGCGCGGCCGCGCCCGATTTCACGCTTCAGGATCAGTACGGCCGGGACACCACCCTGTCGGCGTCGAACGAGGGCCCGACCCTGGTGGTCTTCTATCCGTTGGCCTTCTCCGGAATCTGTTCCGGAGAACTCTCCGAACTGCGCGAGCGTCACTCCGAGTTCGTCGAACTCGGGGCCACGATCCTGGCGGTGTCGGTGGACTCCACCTTCGCCCTGCGCACCTGGTCGGATCGTGAGGACTTCCCCTTCGCCCTGCTGTCGGACTTCTGGCCGCACGGTGAGGTGGCCCGGCTCTACGGGGTCTTCGACGCCGAACGAGGCGTGGCCCGTCGAGGCACCTTCCTCATCGACGCCGAGGGGAACGTGCGCTGGTCGACCCTGACCCCCATCTCGGAGCCCCGGAACGTGGACGAGTACCTGGAACGGATCCGCGCCCTGGCGGGGTGAGCCCCGCACGGCGGACGGCCCCACGAGAAGGATCCTCCGCCCTCCCCGCGGGGCCGTCGCCCCGGAGGCCCTACTCGATCGTCCAGGTGCCCCTGCGGTGGTTCCTGGCGTTACCGTCGGGGTCGTAGCCGCCCTCGACGTTGCCCGCGACGTCCACCGCGAACCAGTGGACGGTGGTGGTCTCCTCGATGGTCAGGCTCTCCGGCCCTCCGCGCACGCCCGTCAGCTCCAGCCGGGGCGAATCGAAGGTCGGGCGGCCACCGTCGAGCGTGTAGTAGATCTCGGCGGTCTCGTTGGTCCCGAAGGAGATCTCCACCGGACCGTCGTACCCGCCCGGACGCGGCGTGACCTCCGAACGCGGCCGATAGCGGTCGTTCTGGTGCTCCAGCGCGACCTCCAACATCCCGTACAGCCCGTCGGCGTACTCCATGCCCTGGGCGTGGGCCTCCTCCCACGGAGGCTGGAAGCCGGCCTGGCCCAGCTCGAAGTTCCAGGCGAAGACGTCGTGCTCGTACCAGAGGTGGTCGCCGGAGTTGCCGGCCGCCGAGTACATCACGTCGATGATCGGTCCGGTGCGCGCCGGGGTCACCACCGTGCCCCGGTGCCCCTTGATCGCGCCCAGGATGCTCTCCGAGGCCTCCCAGAAGTAGGTCTCCTCCATGGCCGAGGGCCGAGGCGTGGAAACGCGTCCATCGGCGATGTAGGCGCCCGGGGACCACATGAAGTAGTCGCCCGAGGAGTGGATGTTCATCGAGAACGCGATGTTGTCGTGGGTGTCGACCAGCCAGTCCAGGTTCCGGCTCTCCGGCTGCGACAGCGGCCCCTCCTCCTCGGGGCCGGCGAAGGTGCCGCCGGTGCAGTCGAAGGACGCCCCGGCGTAGCCGTCCCACAGGGTGTAGGTGCCGTAGTTGCGGTTGATGTCCACACCCCACTGGCCGCCGCCCTGGACGGCCCACTGGTCACGGGGGCCGTCGGTCGGGCAGTGGTTGACCATGTTCTTGCGCTGCATCGGGGAGTCGTAGAACGAGTGCTTCGCGCCGTCGGGGTTGACCGAGGGCAGCAGGAAGATGTCCAGCTCGTCCACCAGCTCGGTGGTGGTCTCGTGGACGCCGTAGTTGCGCACCAGGCGTTCGGCGGTCTCCAGGGTCACCAGCGGGGTCTGCCACTCGCGGGCGTGCTCCTGGGAGTAGCCCAGGACCCCGGTCTTGGAGCCGTCCCGGGTGGCGCCGATACGCAGTCCGTACACCGTGGCCGGTTCGCGGGAGACCTCCTCGGGCGCGCCGAGACGGTCGTCGGCCCGGACCCGCTCGGCCTCCACGACCCCCTCACCGGGGTCGCCCCGGAAGGTGAAGGCACGGACCAGATCGCCGGCCTCGGCGTTGACCGCCGCCACGACCTCGGCCGCCGTGGTGGTGATCGCGCCGGTCCCGTCCGTGGCCGGCCGGACGAGGATCTCGTCGCCCTCCACGTCCACCGACAGGGCCGCGTCGGGCTCACCGTGGTCGATCAGGTCGACGACGATGTCGTTGCCGCCCTCGTGCCCGTAGGCGAGCGACTCCACGATCACACCGCGCTCGGCGCCCCGCCCGTCGGGCCGCACACCGAGGATCGCCTGGGCGTGCCGCCGGTAGCCGTCGGTCAGATGGGGGAGCTCGACGACCTCGGCGATGTCGGGGTACTCGTCGGCGATCCGGTGGATCCGGTCGTAGAGCTCGTCCGGGGTCATGTACGCGTTGACGAAGTCGGTGTAGGGCAGCGGGTCCCCGGGGGTCTCGGGGTCCGGTAGCCAATCGGTGACCTCGGCCTCGGCGGTGGCCCCCGAGGGGTCGGTGACCCGGATCCGTTCCGGGCGTTCCTCCACCTCGGCCTGGCCGCGGTGGTACAGGTACACGCCGACGTCGACGAAGGGGGCCAGGGTCTGGGAGCCGCCGTCCCCGGGTTCGGTGCCCGGACCGGCGTCCCGCTCCACGGTCAGCCGGAAGTCCTCGTCCTGGCCGAGGGCGGAACGGACCTCCACCGACAGGAAGTCGCCGGCGCGCCCCTCGAAGTAGTCGGCCCTCAGGATCTCCAGGTCCTCGCCGGTGGACCTGATCCCCACCTCGCCGTCGGAGTCGCCCTCCGACCGCAGCCGCTCGATGGTCGCCTCGCGTTCGGCGAGACGCTCCTCGGCGTCGGACTCGGTGTGGACCACGTCTCCGAAGGTGAAGTCGGCGTAGACGTCCTGGTCGTAGGGGCCGACGACGGTCCGGGCGACGAAGCCGCCCCCGTCCACCGGATCCAACTGGGCGATGTCGCCGCCCAGTTCGACGAGTCGCTCCAGCTCGTCGCGGTCCTCCAACAGGATCTCCACCACCGACGTCTCGTCGAGGTCGAGCGTGGGCTCGGCGGCCACGGGCACGGCGGTCGGCAGCAGCAGGGCCGCGGCCGCTCCGAAGACGAGCCCGGTCCGGCGCGCACGCCGGGTCCCGGTCGATGTCACAGGCAGTCCCATCCGGGTCCTTCCCGCTCGGCGCGGAGTGGACGTGGCGCCCCTCCGCGAGATGTGACGCCCCCGCCGTTCGGGCGGGGGCGGAGGGGTACGGACGGACCCGGCCGCGGCACCACGGGACTGCGCTCACACCATGGACAGGGGCGAAGGGGCTCGGGAGGGGAACGGGGGAACGGGGGGACGTGGGGGAGCGTCCGGGTGACGGCGCGGCCGCCGTCGTGTACCCGAGAACGGCTGTGCGTTCGAGGCTGCCGTGCCGTCAGGGGTACGTCAAGACCGGTGAACGCGAAAAGTCGCCCCGGATCCTCGCGCGGTCAGAGCGCGCCCAGGGCACCCGCGCCGAGGAGGAGACCGAGCCATCCCAGACCGATGATCAGGGTGACCCGCTGGATCAGCCCCGCGTTCGGCGCCTCCTTCTCCCAGGCGTTCGCGAAGACGAGGGTGCCCGCGCCCACGACCACCCCGGTGACCCCCGAACCCCAACGCCAGACCGGATCCTGGAGGGCGAACGCCGCGATGAGCGCCGCCGCCGGCAGTGAGAAGAAGACCACGGCGCCCAGATTGTCGTGGATACGATGCGCGCGCCCGGTCTCCTCCGGGGTCCCCTCGGGGGCACCCGGCGGGTAGCCCCACATCGGATCCATCCGGAACACCCCGGACAGCAGCAGCCCGACCCCGAACAGGCCGATCGCCGCGGAGAGCGGCCAGACCGCCCAAGAGCCGGAGCTCACGGCCCAGGGCACCGCCACCGAGGACACCGCCACGAGCAGACCACAGACCAGGAAGTCGACCGTCTGGATCCATCCGCGCGGCCCCAGCGCCAGGGCGCTGACCGGGTGACGGAGGGGGTCGTAGCCCGGACGGGTGAGCCCGTCCACGAGGAAGACCACCACGAAAAGGAGACAGCCGGCGGCTCCGGCCCAGAGCATCGGGATCATAGGGCCGCCTCCGAGCGGGCATGAGCGGGGGAGGGACGCGACGGGGGGTCGGTGCGCATGGCGGGATCCTACCCGGGCTCCGTCCACTCGGCCGGGCGGGAGGGAACCGGGCACAACGGGCGCCGCGAAGGGGTATGATCACTCGCGACGCATCGGGCGCGTAGCTCAGTTGGTCAGAGCAATTGCCTTACAAGCAATAGGCCAGGGGTTCGAGTCCCTTCGCGCCCACCGAACGCACGAGGCCCGGGTCACCACCACGGTGGCCCGGGCCTCGGTCGTTCCCGGTCAGGCCGCCGCCTCCAGGTCCAGAAGGGTCCGCTTCGCGTCCAGGCCGCCGATGTAGCCGCCCAGACCCCCGTCGGTGCGCAGGACCCGATGGCAGGGCACCACGACGGGCAGCGGGTTCGTCGCGCAGGCGGTGCCCACGGCGCGGACCGCCCTCGGGTTGCCGACGAGCTCGGCGACCTGCTTGTAGGAGCGGGTGCGGCCATAGTCGATGTGCGGCAGCCGGCGTTGCACCTCCCGGCGGAAACCGGACGACAGCGCGAAGTCCAACGGCACGTCGAACACGTGCCGTCCGCCCGCGAAGTACTCCTCCAGTTCCCTCGCCACCGTGTCCAACCGGCGTGGCGCCTCCAGCACCCGTGGGCCGACCCGCTCCGCCAGGGTCTCCAGGGCCGCGTCGAACCCCTCGCTCTCGAACGCGACCCGTACCAGGCCCCTCTCGGTCGCCGCGAGCAGCAGCGGCCCGACGGGGGTGTCGAGGGTGCGGTAGGCGACCTCGAGCAGACCGAGGTCCTCGGCCGCCCCGGACAGGCGGGCCCGCAGCCGGGCCAGATCGCCGTCGGCCACCGGGAACAGGGTCCGCGTGTCCGCTCCGGTACCGGTCGTCCGAGGCCCGTCGTCGTTCGTCATGCCGGTCATCGGGATGCCCCCTTCGTTCGTTCCGCCGCGCGGTAGGTCCGTCTCAGGCTCTTGACGCCGTCCGCCGCCGCGCGACGTACGGCGTCGGCGCCGCCGCCGATCAGCGCGGCCGTTTCCGCGTGGGGGAGGCCGCCCAAGTAGTGGTAGGCGACGGCGAGCCGTTGCCGCTCGGGAAGGGCAGCGACCGCCTCCCACAACCCGTACTCGTCGCCGTCGGCGGGATCCGGGGCCGAGGGAGGTTCCGGTGGCTCGTCGGTGGGGACCGCCCGCCGCTCCCGGGCACGGACGACGTCGACCGCCCTGCGGTGGGCGACGCGCACCAGCCAGGCCTCCGCGTTCGTGTCCTCGTCCAGATCGGGCCAGGCCCGCAGCGCGGCCAGGAAGGTCTCGGACCAGGCGTCCTCCGCGTCCGGCCCCGGCCCCAGGACGGCACGGCACACCCGCAGCACGGTCGTGCCATGCCGTTCCACGGCCACATCGAACGGAGTTCTCATCCTCACCGCACCCCAGGTCGTGTCTTCTGGACCATTCCTCCACGGCCTCCTTCTTCGTTCCTCACCCTGTAGTCGTCTCCGGGCACCGGAACGTGAGACGGGATCGTCGGGTTCTCTCGGATCGCCCTCTCGGGAACAACCCCGCGTCGGCCGTCGCTGTGGCGATCGCGGGCATCGAGAGGAAGGACCCGGATGGCAACCCCCGAACACGAGGTCGACGTCGTGGTGATCGGCGCCGGTCAGGCCGGACTGGCCGCCGGCTACTTCCTGAGGCGGGTCGCGCGCCGTGAGGATCTCGACTTCGTCGTCCTGGACGCCGGGGCCTCCCCGGGCGGCTCCTGGACGCACTACTGGGACTCGCTGCGGCTGTTCTCCCCGGCCGAGCACAGCATGCTCCCCGGATGGTGGATGCCCCCGGAGGAGGGGCACGAATACCCTTCCGCACGTCATGTGGCCCGCTACCTGGCCGAGTACGAGAGGCGTTACGATCTGCCGGTCCGACGCCCGGTGCGGGTGGGGCGTGTGGAGCGCTCGGGGGAGCGGCTCGCCGTGGTCTCGGAGCAGGGGACCTGGAGGGCCCGTCGAGTGATCAGCGCGACCGGGAGTTGGAGCGCGCCCCACGTCCCAGCCCTGCCGGGCCGTGAGCTCTTCGAAGGGGAACAGGCGCACACCGTCGACTACCGGAACCCGGATCGGTTCGCAGGACTCCGCGTCGCCGTGGTCGGCGGCGGCAACTCCGCGGCGCAGATCCTCGCCGAACTCTCCCTGGTCGCCCAGACCACCTGGATCGCCTCCCGGCCGCCGCGTCTTCTGCCGGACGACGTCGACGGCCGGGAACTGTTCTCCATCGCGACCCGGCGTCAGCGCGCGGCGGAGGAGGGGCGAAGGGTCGAGGGGGTCGAGGACCTGGGCGACGTCGTCGCCGTGCCGAGCGTGCGCGAGGCCCGTGACCGGGGCGTTCTCGAGGCCGAGCCGATGTTCGAGAGGTTCACGCCCACCGGCCTCCTCTGGGCCGACGGCACCGAGCGGAGGTTCGACGCGGTGCTCTGGTGCACCGGCTTCCGCCCCTCCCTGGGCCACCTGGCCCCGCTCGGTGTGCTCGACGCCGACGGCCGGGTGGCGGTCGAGGGCACCCGATCGGTCCTCGAACCCCGGCTGCACCTGCTCGGATACGGGGACTGGACCGGCGCCGCCTCGGCCACGATCATCGGCGCCGGACGCACCGCCAAGGGCGCCGTCGCCGAGGCCACCGACCCCCTGGTCTGAGGCCGGGGGTCGGCGTGTGGTCGTCGAGAACGTCTCAGGCCCTCGTTAGTCTCCGAATCGGTCACCGAGAACACATGGAGGTCTTCGATGTCCATCGTCACCACCGATATGGCCATGTCCCTCGACGGGTACGCCGCCGGGCCCCGGCAACGGCGTGAGGCCCCCTTCGGAGACGGTCCGAGCGGCGAGATCACGCGCTGGATGTTCGACGCCGCCGAGGCGAACGCGGCGGAGCTGGAGGCGGTGACCGGAGCCGCGGCGTACATCATGGGGCGCAACATGTTCGGGCCCGACCGGGGCGAGTACGACCTCGACTGGCGGGGGTGGTGGGGGCCGGAACCGCCCTACCACGCGCCGGTCTTCGTGCTGGGACACCATGAGCGGGAACCGCTCACGCTCTCCGACACCACGTTCACGTTCGTCACCGGGGGGATCCACGAGGCGCTCGATCTGGCCCGAGAGGCGGCCGAAGGAGGGCGTATCGACATCGCGGGCGGTGCGCGGACCGTGAACCAGTACCTCGCCGCCGGTCTGATCGACGAGATCCGCGTCCACGTGACCCCCGTGATCATGGGCGAGGGCACCCGGTTGTTCGAGGGGGTGCGCGGTGTACGCCTCGAGCAGGTCGCCGCCCGCGGCTCCGATCTGGTCTCCCACATCACCTACCGGGTCCTGCGGGACTGAGCGCCCGGCCTCGGCCACATGGCGTCGTCATGCGGATGTCCCGCGCATCCGGGAGCCGTGGCCGGGCGGCGTAGGATGGGCCCGAGAACGTGGCGAGGAGGACATGGTGCCGCTCAGCAGGGCCCGACGACAGGAGCTCAACCGGGCCAAGGTGCTCGCCGCCGCGCGGGAGGAGTTCTCCGAGCGCGGGTTCCGCGACGCCGGCATCGACCGCATCGCACGACGGGCCGACCTGACCCGAGGGGCCGTCTACTCCAACTTCCCGGGCAAGCGCGCCCTGTACTTCGCGGCCCTGGCCGAGGCGGCCGAACAGGTCCCCTCCGGGCGGGCCGGGGCCACAACCGAGACCGAGGCGCTCGGCGCCTACGCCCGGGCCTGGGTCACCCGGCTGCCGATCGGGGGCACCGACGAGCGGGCCGGGGCCGAGTTCATGTCCCAGATCACCGCGGATCCTCGGTTGGGAAAGGTGTTCGCTCAGCTCGTCGCGGTGGAATCGGTGCTCCTGGGCACGGCCCTGGAACGGTTGGGTCCCGGCGGCCGGCGGGTCCGATTGGCGCGGAGCGTGCTCACCACCCTGCACGGGGCCGGACGCCTGGCCGTCGCGGCGCCGGGGTTCACCGACCCGTTCACCGTCATCCGCGCATGTGAGCACCTCGCCGAACTCGACTTCGAGGACGAGCGTCCGCTGCCGCACCTGGCCCACGTCCCGGAGGCCCGGCCGGTCGACGAACCGTGGGAGCCGTGGACCGTCCCCGACCTTCTGACGAGGAGGCGGGCGAAGGTGGCCGAGGGCGTCCTCCTGGTGTTGGGGCTGCACCGGCTGGAGGCGTTGGAGGACGCCTTGAGCGCCGTGCCCGAGGGCACCCCCGTCACGTTGGTCCCGGTCACCTCCGAACCGGGCGAACTCCTCCCCCTGGTCCGTCTCTCCCTGGCCGAGATCCGGGTCCGGCTGTCCCGCTCCGTCCCGGCCTCCGCCCGCCCGGCCCCGCGCATCACGCTCGACCAGGACCTGGCGGCCTTCGCCGGGGTGGTCGCACCCGACGACGAGACGGAGGAGGCCCTGCTGCTGCGCGGCGGCCGGGTGGTGGCACGGGCCTCGGGGCGGGGCGCGGGCCACGCGGCGGCGGTGTTCCGCGACGGTCTCGTCCCGGCCGGGCGCTGAAGGGGCGCGTCGCCCGGGTCTCTCCTCCGAATGACACGCCGAGGGGAACACGGTCCTCCGGCCTCCCCGGTGTGAGACTGGGGTCCGGGAGGTGACGGTATGGACGGGGCGACCCCGCTCAGCGAGAGCGAACTCCTCTTCGAGGAGCTCGTCAGGTCCGTGCACGCCTGCGAACCCATCGAGGTCCTGGAGGCCGCGGACCGCTACGGCAGGGCGATCGGTCTGGGCAAGATCACCGTCCACCTCGTCGACCTGCAACAGCACCTGTTGGTGCCGCTCACCGGCGGGCCCATACTCGACATCGCGACCACCGTCGCGGGGGAGGCCTACCGGTACGACGCCCTCAGGTTGGTCGAGGGCGGCGCCGAGGAGCTCAGTCTGTGGCTGCCGCTCAAGGACGGGGCCGACCGCATGGGCGTCCTGCACATCCGTACCCCGTCCCTGGACGAGCCGACCCTGCGTCGCTGCCAGACGCTCGCCGCGCTCCTGGCCCTGGTCATCACGTCCAAACGCGCCTACAGCGACACCTACGTGCGCCGTACCCGTGCCCGTTCGGTGCGGCTGCGCACCGAGATGCTGCGGGCCTTCCTGCCGCCGCGCACCCTCGGCACGGCCCGCGGGGTCTCCACCGCGGTCCTCGAACCCGCCTACGAGCTCGGCGGCGACGCCTTCGACCATTCGGTCACCCGCGACGAGCTGCACGTCGTCATCCTCGACGCGATGGGGCACGATCTGGCCTCGGGGCTGACCGCCTCGGTGGCCATGGCCGGGGCCCGGGGCGCCCGCCGTAACGGAGCCGACCTGTCGCAGTTGACCGACAGCGTGGAGCAGGCCCTGGTCACCTGGTTGCCCGAGCGTTTCTGCACGGCGGTCTTCGCGACCCTGAACCTGGCCGACGGCCTGTTCTCGTGGTCCAACTGCGGGCACCCCGCGCCCCTTCTGATCCGCGGTGGCTCCCTGGTCGACGGGGCCATGTGCCGCACGCCCGAGCTTCCACTGGGTCTGGACGGCCTCGTCCCGAACACCCCGCCCCGCACCGTCCATCGGATCAGGCTGGAGCCCGGGGACCGGGTCCTGCTCTACACCGACGGTGTCACCGAGGCGCACGATCGGGAGGGGCGGATGTTCGGCCTGGAGCGTTTCGCGGACTTCGTGATCCGCGCCGCGGCCGCCGAGGAGCCACCGCCCGAGACCCTGCGCCGTCTCATCCACTCGATCCGCGATCACCAGGGGGAGAGCTTCACCGACGACGCCACGATCATGCTGGTGGAGTGGACACCGGAACGGCGGGTACCGCCGCCTCGGAGCGTGTGAACGGACCCCGGACGGCGGTACCCGCCGTCCGGGGCGTGGGGGGCTTCACCAGAGGGCGAGGACCCGGCTGGGTCCGCCCGAGGCGTCCAGGCCGGGCAGTACGCCCACGGTGAGCAGGGCGCCGAGCGGCGGCAGCCGGTCCAGCCCGGTCAGCGCCTCCAGCCCCCAGCGGTCCGCGCGCCCGATCACCTCGTGCGCGGGGAAGTCGGTCGAGACGCCGGGGTCGGAGCTGAGGGTGTCGACGCCGAACCCCCTCACGCCCCGACGTTCGATCAGGTACTCGCAGGCCTCGGGGGAGAATCCGGGGAAGTGCCATACGCCGTTCTCGTCCACACCGCGGACCGCGTCGTCGCCCTCGGACCAGCGCTCGCTCCATCCCGAGCACATGAGCACCGCCGAGCCCTCGGGGATCCGTCCGTGCAGACGCTCGAACGCCGTCACGTCGTTCACGCCCACCGTCGTGTCGGGGTCCTCGGCGACGCGTTCGCGAACGTCGATCACGACCGCGGGGACGACCAGTTCGGCCGGGTCGATGTCGGGGACCAGTCGCCCGCCGCCGATCACGTGCCCCGGGGCGTCCAGGTGGGTGCCGCTGTGCTCGGTCAGGGTCCACTTCTGGACGTAGAACCCGAACTCCCCGTCGGCGGGCGGAGGGGAGAGGGTCTCCCGCACGGGCTTGTTCTCGTCCCAGGAGGGCATGCCCGGGGCGAGGGTGTGGCTCAGGTCGGCCACGTGACCGAAGCCGCGGTGCGGGGGCCGTGCACCGACCCGGGGCGGTGACGTCTCACCGGGCGCGGCGTCACCGGTGCGCGAACGTACGGTCTCACCTGTTCCGTGCAGACACATGGCTCTTCCTGTCTCTCGTGTGCTCTCGGGGCGCTCCGGCCGAGCCGTGTCCGTCAACCCGACGGGGACGACGATCGATCGGAGGGGTCGGGATCGCGTGGCCTCGGCGGGGGCGGGGACACCGCGGTCAGCTCGCGCGCGGGCCGCAGCGCCAACAGCGCCGTTCCCACCAGCAGGGTCGCCACTCCGCCCGCCAACAGCACCGTCCGCGTTCCGAGCACCGCGGCGACGGGGCCGGCCAGGGCCTGGCCCACCGGGAGCATCGCCACCGAGCCGGCCACCTCGTAGGCGTGGATGCGTCCCAGGACCGGCCCCGGGACCTGCGTCTGCACGCTGGTCATCCACATCACCCCCCAGAAACCCATGGCGGCGCCGCTCACCACCGCGCCCAGGGCCAACCACGGGGCACCCAGTCCCAGGCCCACCGTCACCGAGTACACACCGGCCCCGAAGAGCCCGATGGTCCCGGCGCGCAACGGATGGCGCGGGCGGATCCGCATGGCGAGGACCCCGCCCAGAGCGGTGCCTCCGCCCAGGGCGGCGCTCACCAGACCGTACACCTGTGCCCCGTGCCCGAGGATGATCTCCGAGGAGGTCAACGGGATCTGTGGCCCCCACAAGGTCACCATGAGCACCATCCACAGCAGGATCACCGACCACATCCAGGTCCGTGATCGGAACTCGTGCCACCCCTCCACCAGGTCGGCGAGGTACCCGGGTCCCTCTCCACGCCGTCGCGCGGGCTCGCGCAGCCGGATCAGACCGAGCAGGAGAGCGCCCACCGCGTAGGTGCCCGCGTGCACCGCGAAGACCCCGGCCGCCGACACCGTCGCCACCAGGACCCCCGCCACCGCCGGGCCGATCAGCATCGCCAGCGCCTCGGCGGTGCGGATCGCGCCGTTGGCCCCCTGCACGTCCCGGACCACCCTCGGCACCACCGAGGCCACCCCCGGCTGGAAGGCGCCGGCCGCGATCCCGTTGACCGCGCCGATCAGACAGATCTGCCACAGGACCACGTGACCGGTCAGGAACAGTACGGCCGCCGTCCCCTGGGTCACCACGCGTACCAGGTCGGCGGCGACCATCATCCAGCGCGCGCCCCAGCGGTCGGAGAACACCCCGCCGAAGATCACGAACCCCACGAAGAACACGGTGAAGGTGGCCATCGCCAGACCGACCCCGCTCGCCCCCATCCCGTGCGCGAGCAGGCCCGCGGCCAACGCCACCGGGAGCATGCCGTCCCCGGTCTTGGCCACCGCCCGTGCGGCGAAGAAGAGGGTGAAGTTCCGCGACCACACACGCGGACCGGCCTCCTCGAGCGGTTCGCGAACCCGGGCGACGTCCCGGTCCGGCTCTTCCCCGGCTTCAGCTCCGCCGTGCTCCATGGGCGCCTCTCCGTCGCCCCCGCGTCGGTCGTGAGGGCCCGTGCACCCTACCGGTCCAGACCGGTCCACTCCAGGGATTTACGACCTCGGCGATCACCGCGCGGAGCCGCCGCGATTCCCTTCCCCAACGGGTGCCCGGAGCGATTGAATGGGGGCCGACCACGAGAAGAGAAGGAACCCATGCCCGAACCCAGCGCCGAATGGTGGAAGTCCGGAGTCGTCTACCAGATCTATCCGAGCAGCTTCAACGACAGTGACGGCGACGGTTTCGGGGATCTGCCCGGGATCATCGAGAGGTTGGACCACCTGGAGCGCCTGGGCGTAAGCGTGGTGTGGCTGTCGCCGGTCTACCCCTCGCCGTGGGACGACAACGGCTACGACATCAGCGATTACACCGACATCGACCCCCGCTTCGGGACCCTGGACGACTGGGACCGGCTGCGGGACGGGCTGCACGAACGCGGCATACGTCTGGTGATGGACCTGGTGGTCAACCACACCAGCGATCGGCACCCGTGGTTCACCGCCTCGCGGGCGGGGGAGGACGACAGACGCGACTTCTACTTCTGGCGCCCCGGCCGTGAGGACGGACCGCCCAACAACTGGGGCGCGGTCTTCTCCGGGCCGGCCTGGAGCCGGAGCGAGGGTGACGACGAGTACCACCTGCACCTGTTCAGCCCCTCCCAGCCCGACCTGAACTGGGAGAACCCCGAGGTGCGCCACGCGGTGCACGATGTGGCCCGGTGGTGGCTGGACCGGGGCGCGGACGGTTTCCGGATGGACGTCATCAACTTCATCTCCAAGAACCCGGCCCTGCCGGACGGGCCGGTCGTCGGCGATCACGGGCTCTTCACCGAGCACTCCATCAACGGCCCGCGCCTGCACGAGTTCCTGCACGAGATGCACCGGGAGGTCTTCACCGGACGGGACACGCTCACCGTGGGGGAGATGCCCGGGGTGAGCGTGGAACAGGCCCGGATCCACACGAACCCGGCCAACCGGGAGCTGGACATGGTGTTCCAGTTCGAGCACGTGGACCTGGATCACGGTCCGGGCGGCAAGTTCGACCCCCGCCCGCTGGATCTGGTGGAGTTCAAGGCCTCGATGAACCGGTGGCAGAAGGGGTTGGGCGAGGTGGGCTGGAACAGCCTCTACCTGAACAACCACGACCAGCCCCGATCGGTGTCGCGTTACGGCGACGACGGCCGGTACCGGGTGGAGTCGGCCAAGACCCTGGCCACCACGCTCCACATGATGAAGGGCACCCCCTACATCTACCAGGGGGAGGAGATCGGCATGACCAACGCCCACATGGACGACATCGCCGACTACCGGGACCTGGAGACCCTGAACCACTACCGCACCATGGTGGCGACCGGGCGGGTCGACCACGAGACCGCCATGGCCGGGATCTCCCGGATGAGCCGGGACAACGCGCGCACCCCCATGCAGTGGGACGCCTCGGAGCAGGCGGGCTTCACCTCCGGTACCCCCTGGATCAAGGTGAATCCGAACCGCACCGAGATCAACGCCGAGGCGGCGGTGGCCGACCCGGACTCGGTCTTCCACCACTATCGGCGTCTGATCGAACTGCGCCGCGAGGACCCGATCGTGGTGTACGGGCGCTACTCGCCGCTGATGGAGGACGACCCCCGGGTCTTCGCCTATACCCGTGAGTGGGAGGGACGGTGCCTTCTGGTGCTGGCCAACTGGAGTGATCGGGAGGCCTCGGTGGAGGAGGTCGAGGACGTGGTGCGACCGGAGGGCCGGATGCTGCTGGGCACCCATCCCGAGCCCGAACGGGTGCTCGCCCCGCTCCGCCCCTGGGAGTCCCGCGTCCACCTGTTCGACTGATCCTCGGGGCCGCCGTCGGGCCGTGCCCGGCGGCGGCCTCCCCGATCCTCCGTGGAACCGGCACGCGGAGCCGGTCCGTCAGTACGGTGTCGGTATCAGGACGAACGTGGAGGGAACCGTCATGAGGGTCGTCATCGTCGGAGCGGGGGTGGGCGGTCTCGCCCTGGCCCGAGGGCTGGTCGGGGCCGGGCACGAGGTGGAGGTCCACGAACGCGAGGGCGGTCCGCCGGCCGTCGAGGTCGGGATCGGGTTGCGGTCGAACGGCGTCGCGGCCCTGGACGCCCTGGGAGTGGACGTGTCCGGCCTCGGCCGTCGCCTGGACGGGATCGAGGTCAGGGACCCCTCCGGGCGGGTGCGGCACACGCTCGACACGGACGCGATCGGCGCGCGTTTCGGGCACGCGTGGCGCGCGATGCCCCGCCGGGACCTGTTGGAGACGATCGCCGACGGTCTTCCCGAGGGCACCGTGCGCTCCGGTCGGATCTGCACGCGGGTGCGGGAGAACCTCGACGGTACGGTGAGCGCCCTGTTCGGGGACGGCAGCGCCGCCACCGGCGACGTCGTGGTCGGGGCCGACGGTGTGCGCTCGGCGGCCCGGCGCGACCTGTGGGACGGAGACCCCTCCCGTCCGACCGGTCGGGCCGGCTGGCACGGGCTGACCGCCGTACCCGGCGAGATGGCGTCGGGGACGGTCGCCGCCGTGGTCCGGGGGCGTCAGGGCGAGTGCGGGATCATGCCGGCCGGGGACGGTCTGGTCCGATGGTGGTTCGACGTGCGCTGGCGTCCCGGGCTCCGGGCGCCCCGTTCTCCGATGGGCGTGCTGCGCAGGCTGTTCGCCGACTGGGACGACCCGTGGACGCGCGCGGTCCTGGACCAGGGCGACGGCGTCGAGCCGGCGCTGTTCGAGTACGTGCGGCACCGGGTGCCGAAGGTGTGGGGGAAGGGCGGGGCCACCCTCCTGGGCGACGCGGCGCACCCCTTCTCCTCCGCGGACTCGCCCGGTCCGGATCAGGCGTTGGAGGACGCCTGGGCGCTCACCGAGGTCCTCGGCGCGGCCGGGGCCGGGGACGATCCGGCCGAGGCGCTGCGCCGGTACGAGCGTGACCGTCGAGGCCGGGTGACGCGCGCGGCGGCGTCGGGTGCGGAGTTCCTGTTGGAGCTGCCCCCGGCGCGGGCCCTGGGACCGGAACGTTCGGGGGCCCTGGTCACCCGTCGGCACATCGACCTTCTGGAGAGGACGAGCGGCGTGCTCACCGGCCGCCGTCCCTGAGGTCGGGCGAGGAGGGACACGGGGTCGGTGCGGTGGGGTCGCGTCGGCCCCGTCCTCGTGCGAGGGGTCCTTCGAGGGAGGCCCACGGTCCTCGTTCTGTCCCGGGGAGGATATTGAAATCTCTTGGGGTTAGGTTAGACTAACCTACATTCCTGTCGGGTTCAGCACGATATGTGCGTCTTTCAGTGCTGCCCGAACATGGGTGTCCCCCCTACGCGGCAACGGTCCACCGGTCATGGTGCGACCCATCCCCATGACGAAGAGAGCAGTGAGCATGAACCCCACCCTGCGCCGCGTCGGCGGCCTCGGACTCACCGCGGCCCTGGCCCTCGGCCTCGCCGCCTGCGGACCCGAGAGCGACGACGACCGGGCCCCCGCCTCCGCCGACGGTACCTTCCCCGTCGAGATCGAGAGCGCCCTGGGCACCGCCGAGATCCCCGAGCGGCCCGAGCGGGTCGTCACCCTCGGACAGGGGTCGGCCGAGACCGCCATCGCGCTGGGCACCGTGCCGGTCGGCATCGAGAGCTACGAGTGGGGCAGCGACGACACCGGCTACCTCCCCTGGATCCACGAGGCCGTCACCGAGGCCGGCGGGGAACTCCCCGGACAGTTCACCGGCGCCGACGACATCGACTTCGAGGCCGTCATCGAACTCGCCCCCGACGTCATCCTCGCCCCCTGGTCCGGGATCACCCAGGAGCAGTACGACGTCCTGTCCGACATCGCCCCCACGGTCGCCTACCCCGACCTGCCCTGGAGCACCGACTGGGACCAGCAGATCCGGACGATCGGCGAGGCGCTCGGCCAGTCGGAGGAGGCCGAGGTCCTCATCACCGAGATCGAGGACCGCTTCGAACAGGCCGCCGAGGACAACCCCGAGTTCGCCGACCTGACCTTCTCCTACATCTACACCGACGGCCCCGGAACGCTCGGCGTCTTCCTCCCCGACGAACAGCGCGTGGCCATGGTCCGCGGCCTCGGCCTGGAGGTCGACCCGGCCGTGGAGACCTTCCCCGAGACCGAGGGCACCGACTCCGCCCTCATCGGGCTGGAGAACGCCGCCGACCTCTCCGACAGCGACCTGATCTTCACCTTCTACACCGACCCCGAGACCCGGGCCGAGATCGAGGCCCAGGACCTGTACGTGGCCATCCCCGCGATCGAGCGGGGCGCCGTGGTCGCGGCCGAGGACAACTCCTTCGTCACGGCCTCCTCGCTGATCAACCCGCTCACCGTCCCCTGGGTCATCGACCGCTACGTGCCTCTCATCGAGGAGGCCGCCGCCCGTCTCGACGACTGAACGTGTCCTCGGTGAATCTCAGGACACGCCCGCGCCGGATCGCCCCGACCCGCACCGCGCTCATGTTCGTCGCGGCCACCGCGGCGCTGGCGGGGGCGGTCCTCCTCAGCCTGGTCGCCGGCAGCAGGCCCACCCCGCCCGCGGAGGTCTGGAAGGTCTTCGCCGGCGGGGCCGACCCCTACACCGTCACCGTGGTGGAGAGCCGGATCCCCCGGACCCTCGCGGGGATGGTGGCCGGGGCGGCCCTGGCCCTGGCCGGAACCCTCATGCAGGGCATCACCCGTAACCCGCTGGCCGACCCGGGCCTGCTCGGGGTGAACGCCGGCGCGGCCGCCGCGGTGGTCACCGCCACCGCCGTCCTCGGCCCGACCTCGGTCACCGGCACGGTCTGGTGGGCTCTGCCCGGGGCCCTCCTGGCCGGGCTGGCCGCCTACACGGTGGGCACCCGGGGCGGCGACGGCGGCATGGTCCGTCTGCTCCTGGCCGGAGCGGTCGTCTCGGCCGTGCTCACCGCCTATGTGCAGGCGGTGGCGCTGAGCCTGCCCGACGTCTTCGACAGCTACCGCTACTGGGTGGTGGGCTCGCTGGCCGGGCGCGGCACCGAGGTCGTCGTCGCGGTGCTGCCGGTGATCGTCCCCGGCCTCCTCATCGCCCTGGCCGTCATGGGCGGGCTGAACGCGCTGGCCCTGGGCGAGGAGGCGGCCGTGGCCACCGGGGCCAACGTCACGCTCACGCGCGGGGGCGGACTGGTCGCCGGGGTCCTGCTGGCCTCGGGGGCCACGGCACTGGCCGGACCCATCGCCTTCGTCGGTCTGGCCGTACCCCACGTGGTGCGCGCCCTGGTGGGGGTGGACTTCCGTCTCCAGGTGCCCTTCGCGGTCCTGGTGGGCCCGACGCTGCTCCTGGTCGCCGACGTCGTGGGCCGCACCATCGTGCGCCCCACGGAACTCATGGTCGGGGTGGTCACCGCCTTCGTCGGCGCCCCGGTGCTGTTGTACGTACTGCGCAGGACGAAGGGGAACACGTGAGCCGCACGATCCCGACGGGGCCGCGCCCCGACGTCGCGCCACCCGGCCCGGACGAACGTCCCACCGGCCGGATCCTGCGCCTGGGGCGACGCGTCGCGCTGCCCGTCCACACCCGATCGCTCGTGACGTCCGCCCTCCTTCTGGCGGTCCTGCTCGTGGCCGCGGCGGCAACCCTGAGCCTGGGCCGCCTCGGGATCCCCCTCACCCGGCTTCCCGCCGCGCTGTTCGGCGAGGGCGAGACCACCCACCTGTTCGTCCTCGAACGCCTGCGCGGCCCTCGACTGGCCGTCGCGGCCGGGACGGGGGTCGCCCTGGGCCTGGCCGGGGCGCTCTTCCAATCGGTCACCCGCAACCCCTTGGGCAGCCCCGACGTGATCGGTCTGGGGGCCGGAGCCGGGGCGGGCGCGGCGGTGGCCGCCCTCATGCTGCCGGGCGTCGTCCCCGTGCCCCTGGGCGCGTTGGCCGGCGCGACCCTGGCGATCGTCGTGGTCGCCCTGGTGACCGGGACCGGCCTGCGCCACCCCGGGCGGCTCATCGTCGCCGGGATCGGGGTGGCCGCCATGGCCCAGGCCTTCACCCACTTCGTGGTCTCGGTGATGGCCCGCGACCAGGCCGGGGTCCTGTCGGCCTATATCAACGGCAGCCTGGGCGCGCGCTCCTGGGAGCACGCCGCCACCATCTGGCTCGTCGTCCTCCTGGCGGTACCGTTCGTCCTCGCCCTGGCCGGGCCGATCACCGTCAACGAGATGGGCGACGAGCTCGCCGAGGCCCTGGGCACCCGCGCCACCGCCACGCGTACCGGCGCGGTCGTCCTCTCCGTGGTGCTGTCGGCCGCCGCCGTGAGCGTGGCCGGACCGATCGCCTTCATCTCCCTGACCGCGCCCCAGATCGCCCGTCGGCTGAGCGCCGCACAGGGGCCGAACCTGGTGCTCTCCGGCCTGGTGGGGGCCCTGTTGTTGGTCTGCGCCGACCTGGCCGTGCAACAGTCGCCCATCGGCGAACGGCTGCCGGTGGGGATCTTCACCCTGGCCCTGGGCGGCGTGTACCTGGGATATCTGCTGATCCGCGAATGGCGAAAGGGAAGTCTGTGAGCGTCGAGGACGTGCGCGGGACCACCGCACCGGTACTGGCGGCAGAGGGGCTCACCCTGGGGTACGGGGGCGATCCGATCGTCCGCGACCTGGACCTGGAGATCGACGAGGGCGGCTTCACCGTGATCGTCGGTCCCAACGGCTGCGGAAAGTCCACCCTCCTCAAGGCCCTGGGGCGGGTGAACAGGCCGGTCCGCGGACGGGTGCTGCTGCACGGGACGGACGTGCGCTCCCAACGTCCCAAGGCGGTCGCCCGACGGCTGGCGCTGCTCCCGCAGAACCCGCTGGCCCCCGAGGGCATCACGGTCCGGGCGTTGGCCGCGCGGGGACGCTTCCCCCACCACACCCTGCTGCGCCAGTGGAGCCCCGAGGACGAGGAGGCCATCGCCCGCGCCCTGGAGCTGACCGGTCTGTCGGACCTGGCCGAGACGCACGTCGGATCGCTCTCCGGAGGACAGCGCCAACGCGCGTGGGTGGCGATGGTGCTCGCCCAGGACAGCCCCCTCCTGCTCCTGGACGAGCCCACCACCTTCCTGGACATCGCCCACCAGTACGACCTCCTGGAACTCTTCGCCGAACTGCACCGGGAAGGACGCACGGTCGTCGCGGTCCTGCACGACCTGGCGCAGGCGGCGCGGTTCGCGACCCGTCTGGTGATGATGCGCGGGGGAGCGGTGGTCGCCGACGGGCCGCCCGAGGAGGTGGTCACCGCCGACCGGGTGCGCGCGGTGTTCGGCCTGGACTGCGACGTGATCCCCGATCCCCGCACCGGCACCCCGCTGGTCGTCCCGCACGAACGCGCGGTCGCCCGGAAGGCCGCGGAGCGTCCCGGGGTCGAGACGGTCCGGTCGAGCTGACACCGCGGGCCGGACGGCCGGCCGAGGCTCCCGCCGCCGCCGCGTACGCGTGCCGGGTACCATCCGGTCGGTATGCTGTCCCGGTCGATGGTCGACCACCGCCGGGGGGCGGGACACGGGGGTGAGCGTGGAGAAGGGGAGAGGGGCCGACAGAACGGGGTCCCCGAACGGTTCGGTGCCCGAACGGCTCTTGAGCGCCGCCACCCGCCTGTTCGCCGAGCGGGGGTACGAGAGCACCTCGGTCCAGGAGGTCGTCTCCGCCGCCGGCGTCACCAAGGGCGCCATGTACCACTACTTCGGCTCCAAGGACGATCTGCTCTACGAGATCTACGCCCGCGTGCTGCGGATGCAGACCGAACACCTCCGTGAGATCGCCTCGCGCGACGAACCGGTCGCCGACCTGGTGCACGCGGCCGCCGTCGACGTCATCGTCACCAGCGTGGACAACCTCGACGACAGCACGATCTTCTTCCGATCGATGCACCAGCTCCCTCCGGAGAAGCAGCGCGGCGTGCGCGCCGAACGCCGGGAGTACCACGAGCTCTTCCGCGCCATGATCGAACGGGGCCGGGCCGAGGGCGTCTTCCGGGACGACGTGCCCGCCGACCTGGTCGTGGACTACTTCTTCGGCTCGGTGCACCACCTGAGCACCTGGTATCGCCACGACGGACCGCTCACGGGCCGGGACGTGGGTCGCCACTTCGCCGATCTGCTGTTGGCCGGTCTGCGCCCCTGACCGGAGGCCGGCCGGTCCGGGGCGGAGGGCCGCACGCACCCCCGCCCCCGGAACCTCACGCGTACTTGCGCAGCTCCGCCCGGGCCAGTGAGCGAAGGTGCACCTCGTCGGGCCCGTCCGCCAAGCGCAGCGAACGCACCCCCGCCTGCCAGGCGGCCAACGGCAGGTCCTGGCTCAGGCCGGCGGCCCCGTGCGCCTGGACGCACTTGTCCAGGATCCACTCCACCGTGCGCGGGGTGGCGATCTTGATCGCCTGGATCTCGGTATGGGCCCCCTTGTTGCCGACCGTGTCCATGAGGTAGGCGGTCTTGAGGACCAGGAGCCGTAGCTGCTCGATCCGGACCCGGGCCTCGGCGATCCACTCGCGGACCACGCCCTGCGCCGCCAACGGACGCGCGAACGCCTCCCGCTCCAGCACCCGCCGGCAGGTCAGTTCGAGGGCCCGCTCGGCCATGCCGATGGAACGCATGCAGTGGTGGATACGGCCCGGCCCCAGACGGGCCTGGGCGATCGCGAACCCCTCGCCCTCGCCGCCGACGAGGTTCTCGACCGGCACACGCACGTTCTCGAACCGGATCTCCGCGTGCCCGCCGTGGTCGCCGTCGTCGTAACCGAACACGGTCATCCCGCGTTCGATGGTCAGCCCCGGGGTGTCGCGCGGTACCAGCACCATGCTCTGCTGCCGGTGGCGGTCGGCCTCGGGATCGGTCTTGCCCATCACGATGAGGATCTCGCACGCCGGATCCAGGGCCCCGGTGATGAACCACTTTCGGCCGTCGATCACGTACTCGTCGCCCTCGCGGACGATCCGGGTGGTGATGTTGGTGGCGTCGGAGGAGGCGACGTCGGGTTCGGTCATGGCGAAGGCCGAGCGGATCCGCCCGTCCAGGAGAGGCTCGAGCCATCGCCGTCGCTGTTCGGGGGTGCCGAACATCGTCAGCACCTCCATGTTGCCGGTGTCGGGGGCCGCGCAGTTGAGGGCCACGGGGGCCAGAGCGGGGCTGCGCCCTGTGATCTCCGCCAGGGGCGCGTAGCGCAGGTTGGGCAGTCCTCCGTGTTCGGGATGTCCGGCCAGGAAGAGGTTCCACAGCCCCCGCTCGCGGGCCTCGGCCTGGAGCTCCTTCACGATGGGCGGGGCGGACCAACGGTCCTCGCGTTCGGCGAGCTGGGTGCGGAACACCTCCTCGGCGGGGTGGACGTGCTCGTCCATGAACTCCAGGAGCCGCCGTCGCAGCTCCTCGGTCTCGGCGTCGTGGGCGAAGTCCATGCCTAGTCCTCCTCCAGTACCCTGTGCGCGCGTGCCACCAGTGGGGCGACGACGTCGCCGATCCCGTCGAACCCCTGGCCGACGGTCAGTCCTTGTGTGTGCCGCAGATGGATGCCCTCGGCGATCACCGCGAGTTTGAAGCAGCCGAAGGCCACGTACCAGCCCAGGCGGGAGACATCGCGACCGGTGGCGTCGGCGTACATCCGGACCAGCTCGGACGAGGCGGGGAACCCCTCGGCGGAGGTGGCGGCCGCCCGACCTCCGGTGACCGGCTGCTCCCGATAGACGAGCATCAGCCCCAGGTCCACGAGCGGATCGCCCAGGGTGGCCATCTCCCAGTCGAGGACCGCGGACGGCCGTCCGTCCTCGGTGATCAGCACGTTGTCCAGCCGGTAGTCGCCGTGCACGATGGCGGGCGCCGACTGCTCGGGCAGGCCGGCCGCCAGCCGGTCGCGCAGTTCGTCGATGCCGGGCAGCTCACGGCTGCGGGAGGCCTCCAACTGTCGGCTCCAGCGCCGCACCTGACGTTCCAGGAAACCCTCGGGGCGGCCGAAGTCGCCCAGCCCGACCTCCTCCGGGTCGACGGCGTGCAGGTCTCCCAGGGTGGTGATCAGATGTTCGGCGACCGAGCGGACCCCGTCGGCCCCCAGCGGGGCGATCTCGTCGAGGGTGCGGAAGGGCGTCCCCGCCACGTGTTCCATGACGTAGAAGGGGGCGCCCAGCACCTCGGTGTCCTCGCACAGGAGGTGGGTACGCGGTACCGGGACGTCGGTGGGGGCCAGGGCGGTCATCACCCGGTACTCGCGGGACATGTCGTGCGCCGTGGCCAGGACGTGTCCCAGCGGAGGCCGGCGCACCACCCAGGATCCGTCGCCGTCGGTGACCACGTAGGTCAGGTTGGACTTGCCGCCGGTGATCATCCGGGCGGTGAGCGGCCCCGAGACCAGACCGGGGGCCGCGCGGTCCAGGTGGGCGCGCAGCCGTTCGGTGTCCAGACCGGGGGTCTCCTCGCTCATGTGCTCTCCTCGTTCGTGGGAGCCCGGAGGGGCGTCGGTGCGCGCTCCATCCGGGCGTGGTCGTGGGGTGATGCCCTTCCGGTGGGGTAGGGGCGGGGGCTCACATGCCCCCGGTGAGGGTCACCCCGCCGTCGAGGACGAGGGTGCGTCCGGTGATCCAGGAGGCGTCGTCGGACAGGAGGAAGGCGGCGGCGCCCGCGACGTCCTCGGGGGCGCCCAGCCGGCCCAGGGGGTACCGGGCGGCGACCTTCTCCTCCCGGCCCTCGTACAGCGCCTCGGCGAAACGCGTCTTGACCACGGCCGGGGCGACGCCGTTCACCCGGATGTCCGGGCCGAGTTCGACGGCGAGCTCCTCGGTGATGTGGGTGAGCATGGCCTTGGTGGCCCCGTAGAACCCGATCCCGGGGGCGGGCTTGACCCCGGCGATGGAGGAGACGTTGAGGATGGCGCCCCCGTGTTCGGCCATCCAGGCCCGGTGGACCTTCTGCACCCAGGAGATCGCGGAGAGGGCGTTGACCTCGAAGATCTTGCGCGCGGCGTTCAGGTCGAGGTCGACCATGCGGCCGTAGACCGGGTTGATGCCGGTGTTGTTGACGAACAGGTCGACACCGCCGAAGGCCTCCAGGGTGGCGGCGATCGCGGTGTCCTGGTGCTCGGTGTCGTCGGCGCGGCCGGGGACGCCGATGGCGTGCTCGGGACCGCCCAAGGCCTCGACCGCCTTCTCCAGGGATTCGGGGCCGCGCGCGGTCACGCAGACACGGGCCCCCTCGGAGACGAGGCGCCGGGCGATGGCCAGACCGATGCCGCGACTGGCGCCGGTGATGATGGCGGTGCGTCCGCCGAACCGCGAGGACATGCGTACTCCTTAAACCGACCGGTCGGTATGTCAGGGAGACCCTATGCCCACCGGACGCGTGCCGCAAGGGGGAGGCGGTGCCTCGGGCGGGGACAATGGCTCTGCGCGGAGGCCTCCGCGCGTGACGAGAGAAGGGCCGCCATGGCGACAGAGGTCACCGACGTACCGGACCGTCGGCGTTACGAGATCACCTCCGACGGGGAGCTCGCCGGGTTCGCCGAGTACATCCCGACCGGCGACATGCTCACCTTCACCCACACCGAGATCGATCCCGCCTTCGAGGGGAAGGGCCTGGGCGGCACCCTGGTCCGCGAGGCGCTGGACGACGTACGCGCGCGAGGGCTCTCCATCCTGCCGATGTGCCCCTTCGTCAGGGACTGGATCGGCCGTCACCGTGACTACGTCGATCTGGTCTACCGCTCCTCCGGAGAGTGAGGACGGCTTGGGGGTCGCGCGGTCGGGGAAGGACCTTCGGAACCGGGAGGTATGACGATGGGCATCGACTACGGACGTGAGATCGGCTTCGGGGTCTTCCCCACGCCGGAGGCCTCGGCCCTGGAGCGGACCTGGGCCGTCGTCGACGCCGCCGAGCGCGGCGGCCTCGACTTCGTCGGCATCCAGGACCATCCCTATCAGCGCCGACACCTGGACACCTGGGCGCTGATGGCCACCGTGCTGGCCCGTACCGAGCGGCTACGGGTCTTCCCCGACGTGGCCAACCTGCCCCTGCGACCGCCCGCCCTCATCGCGAAGAACGCGGCGAGCCTGGACGTGCTGTCCGGCGGGCGCTTCGAGCTGGGGCTGGGAGCGGGAGGGTTCTGGGAGGCGATCGAGGCGATGGGCGGCCCTCGGCGGGCTCCGCGCGAGGCGGCCGACGCCCTGCTGGAGGCGATCGAGGTGATCCGCCTGCTGTGGTCCGATCGACGTTCGGTGCGCTTCGAGGGCGAGTACTACCGACTGGCCGGGGTCAAACCCGGTCCGGCGCCCGTCCACGACATGGGGATCTGGCTGGGGGTGCTGGGCCCCCGTCTCCTCAAGGAGGTCGGGAGGGTGGCCGACGGCTGGGTGCCCTCGCACGCGTACGCGGGTCCGGAACGTCTGCCCGAGATGCACCGGAGGATCGACGAGGGGGCCGCCGAGGCGGGTCGCGATCCTGCCTCGATCCGTCGTGTCTACAACCTGTGGGGCACGATCGGCGGATCCGGTACGGAGGGCGAGCCGATGAGCGGTCCCGTGTCCGCCTGGGTGGAGCGGATCACCGGGTTCGTCCTGGAGTCCGGGATGGACACGTTCGTCCTCGGTCCCGCGGGGGAGTCGGCCCGGCAGGTGGAGCTGTTCGCCGAGGAGGTCGCCCCGGCGGTGCGGGAGGCGGTGCGCGAGGCCCGTTCCTGACCTTCGAGGTCGCGTCGGAGTCTTGCACCTTATGTCCGATATGTAATCTACGTCGTCAAGGTGGCCTTTGGGAGAAAACCACGATTTCCGAGGGCCTTCGGCCGGCCGTCGACCACGGGTACCCGGCCGTCGACCGGGCACCCGTGGGAGCGTCAGCGGTTACGACGCGAGGAACCACCGGAGGAACGACCCCCCGAGGAGCGGCCGCCACCCGAGGAACGACCGGAGGAACGCGAACTCCGCGAGGCGCCCCCGGAGGAACGGCCGCCGGACGAACGGGAGGAGAACCCGCCCGACCGCTTCGAAGCCGCCTTGGAGAAGGAGGAACGGGACGCGCCCCCACGGGAGGAGGACGAACGCGCACTCGAACCCGACGAGGAGCGCGAACCCGACGAACCCCCGCCGAACAGGCCGCCCACCCGATTCGAGGAGCCCCCACCGCGCGGAGAACCGGCGCTCTTGGCCGCCGCGCCCTGCCTGCCGGCCCCCGCCCTCTTTCCGGACGCGCTCTGCCGCGCCGCGCCGCTACGACGCTGACGCTCCCGGCGGGCGGCGGCCCCCGAAAGCGGACTCTCGGAACGTGAGGCGCCGCTCGTACGGTCGCGACGGGGAGCGGCGGCCTCCGAACGCGAAGCGAAACCGCTCGAACGGCGGGGTGCGGCCTCCGAACGCGACGCGAAACCGCCCCCACCTCGACGGTCGACGCGCGGTGTCGCCGCACGGCCCGCTCCGGCGGAACGTGACGGGGCCTCCGACCGGGAGGAGAAGGTGCGGTAGCCCCCTCGCGACTCGACCGCACGTTCGCGGACGGGGACGTACCCCCTCCGTCGGACCGGTTGGAAGGTGTGGTGGACGAGCAGGGGAGGACGGCGGCGATGGGACACCATGTAGCCGCGCCTGGGGTGGTGCCAGTGATGACGGGGCCGGTAACCGTACTCGGGGTAGCGCCGGAAGTCGGCGTAGTGGGAGTGGTAGAACTCCGGTTCGCGCTCGTGGAGCAGCACGTCGATGGTGAGGGCGGCGGCGAGCACCAGTCGACGTAGCGGCCAGGGCAGGTCGTAGGCGAACTCCAGCGCGTAACGGTCCTCGGTGGTGAAGAAACCGCCGAGCAGTCCGGGGTGCTCCTTGCCCACCCGGGCGATCTCGATCCCGGCCCGGTCCAGGAGGGTGAAGTCCCAGCCCTTCCAGTCGCCGCGGATCTCGGCGATCGTGTGGCCGCGCGGGTCGCAGAGCCGGAATCGGGAACCCGCGAAGGCCCGATCCTGGACGATGCCTCCGTAGGGTTCCCCGTGCGGTCCGGTCACCTGGATGTGTGGGCGGCCCCTATTCCAGGGCTTGTCCAGGGTGAGCAGGGGGTGTCCACCGGTGTCGTAGACGGTGAAGCGGTGGGGGCGGTGCGGTCCCCGCCGGTGGGACCGGGCGTTCATGTGCTCGTTCACGTAGGCCAGTGGCCGCCCGGACTCATCGAGGACCTCGTAGTGCCCTTCGGTGGCGTACAGGTGCCGGGGCTGCTCGACGAGGAGCACGGGGGCCGTGAACAGGGGTGCGTGCATATGGGGGCCTTTCCTGCGCCGCCGCCCGGGAGAGGCGGCGGGGTCGGCGTGGGCAGGCGGAGAATTCGGGAGAATACTGGTGAAACCTATCTTCCGCGTTCGACGCCCGAAGCGCGTGCCCGGTTCCTGGCGGGGTTCTCGAGGGTGTTCACACTGGTGGTGGGGGCCCGATCGGGCTTCTTCGGGCCCGGCTCCCGTCTTCGAAGCCCCCCTGGACTTCGGTAACCTCGAAAGTGACCTCGCGGTCCTCCTGTGCGGCGATGGGCCCGGGAGGGGCGGGATCTTTCCGGCGCGGTCCCGTGGTCCGCGCCTCGCGAGGGTGGACGACGTCCGGCCGTGGGGCCGGTGGTGCGGGGGAACTGCTGTGGTGGACGACGTTTCCGAGGTGTTGCTGGAGACACGTGACGACGTCGCGCGTTTCCTCATGGCGTACAAGTTCGCCATCGACACGGTGATGGCGAAGGTGAACATCCTCAACGAGGAGTTCCGCTACACGCACGACCACAACCCGATCGAACACGTCGGATCCCGACTCAAGACCCCGGCGAGCATTCTGGAGAAGGCCCGTCGACGCGGTGTGCCGCTGGACCTGGAGAGCATCGCCGAGTCGATACTCGACATCGCGGGGATCAGGGTGACGTGCAGTTTCGTCTCCGACACCTACGCCATACGCGACATGCTCGCCGGGCACGAGGACATCCGGGTGACGGAGGAGAAGGACTACATCCGCGCGCCCAAGCCCAACGGTTATCGGAGTCTGCACCTGCTGGTGTCCACCACCGTGCGGATGTCGGATCGGAGCGTGGAGGTCCCGGTGGAGATCCAGATCCGCACGATCGCGATGGACTTCTGGGCCAGCCTGGAGCACAAGATCTACTACAAGTACGCCAAGGCGGTGCCTCAGGACCTGCTGGACGAACTGCGGGAGGCGGCGGAGACGGCCCACCGCCTGGACGAGACCATGGAGCGGTTGCACGGTGAGGTCCGTGAGCTGGGGGACCGGGAGCGGTTGCCCCTGCCGGGCCCGGACGACCTGCGCCGGATCCCCCTGGCGGAGGGGTTGTTGCAGGTCCTGGCGGATCGGGTCAACTCCCGTCGCACCGACTGAACCGGGCTCTCCGGGAAGATCAGGCCTCGGTGCGCGAGGTGACCTTCGAGGAGAGCAGGATCCGTTTCTCCCGGGTGTCGGCGGTGAGCACGGTGAGGAACTGGCTTCCGTTCTGGACGACGTAGGCGTGGAGCACCTCGTCGCCCATCTCGATGCGCTCCTCGGGTACCCACACCTCGTCCACGAGGGCGGCGCCGAGCATGACCGCGCCCATGGCGAGGATCCCGATCCGGGCGAGGAGGCGGTGGACGAAGACGCGGACGGGGCCCTCCCGCAGGTCGACGGCGACCAGGAACGCGAGCCAGACCAGGGCCGCGACCAGGGCGGGCCAGGCGGAGAAGGAGAGCACGGCCGCCGCGAAGACGACCGTCAGGGCCAGGACGACGAGAAGCGATCCGGGGGAACGTCGGCCCTGACGGAAGTGGCGCAGGTGTCCGGCCGCGCTCAGCGGTAGGAAGAAGGCCAACAGCCACAGGGTGAACAGCTCCGCGCCGAGGAAGGTGCCCACGACGATGGTGATGGCGTCGCCGAAGTCGATCGCGTCGGCCAGCCCGAACGCGGTCGGCCAGTCGTAGTGGGTGACCGCCATGAGGCGCAGCAGGATGAACATGAGGGCGGCGCCCGCGGCCGTGATGCCGGCGGACCATACGTGGCCGCCGTCGCTCTCCTCGGTGGTTCCGCCGCCGGTGTCGGTCTCGGTCGTCTCGCCCATGGGTCCCCCGTGCTCGGTCGAGCGGACGGCGGGTCCGCTCACGGCGCTCACGCTAGCGAGAGCGGCTCCGACGTGCGTGGACGCCGCACCGGGGAGAGGCAGGACGCACCTCGGGCGGCGGGGTGCGCACCCCGCCGCCCGAGGTTCGAGGGGTCGGTCAGCGGCTCAGGCCGGCGCGGCGCAGCGCGTCGGCCATGGCACCCGAGGGGGCCGGGGCGTCGCCGCGTCCGCCGCGACGTCCGCCGCCGCGGTTGTCCCCGCCGCGTCCGTTGCCGCCCTTGTCGCGACGGCGCTCACCGCCGCGTCCGTTGTTCCGGTCGCCGCGCTCGCCGCGACCTTCGCCCCGCTTGGGGGCCTCGTCGTCCAGACGCATGGTCAGCGAGATGCGCTTGCGCGGGATGTCCACGTCCTGGACCTTGACCTTGACGATGTCGCCGGGCTTGACGATCTCGCGCGGGTCCTCCACGAACTTGTGGGACAGGGCCGACACGTGGACGAGGCCGTCCTGGTGCACGCCCACGTCCACGAAGGCGCCGAAGGCGGCCACGTTGGTGACCACGCCCTCCAGGATCATGCCCTGTTCCAGGTCGTCCAGCTTCTCCACGCCCTCCTTGAAGGTGGCGGTGGTGAAGGCCGGGCGGGGGTCGCGGCCGGGCTTGTCGAGCTCGCCGAGGATGTCGGTGACGGTCGGCAGTCCGAAGCGGTCGTCGACGAAGTCCTGGGGGCGGATGCCCGCCAGGGCCTTCTTGTCGCCGATCAGGGAGGGCAGGTCGGTGCCGACGGTGTCGAGGATGCGTCGGACCACGGGGTAGGCCTCGGGGTGGACGGCCGAGGAGTCCAACGGGTCGTCTCCGCCCGGGACGCGGAGGAAGCCCGCGCACTGTTCGAAGGCCTTGGGGCCCAGCCGTGGCACCGATCGCAGCGCCTCACGGGTGCGGAAGGGGCCGTTGGCGTCGCGGTGGGCGACGATGTTGCGGGCCAGGGAGGAGGTCACGCCGGAGACCCGGGTCAGGAGGGGGACCGAGGCGGTGTTGACGTCCACGCCCACACCGTTCACACAGTCCTCGACCACCGCGTCCAGGGAGCGGGAGAGCTTGGCCTCGGCCAGGTCGTGCTGGTACTGGCCGACGCCGATCGACTTGGGGTCGATCTTGACCAGCTCGGCGAGCGGGTCCTGGAGGCGACGGGCGATGGAGGCCGCACCGCGCAGGGACACGTCCAGGTCGGGCAGTTCCTCCGAGGCGTAGGCGGAGGCCGAGTACACCGAGGCGCCGGCCTCGGAGACCATCACCTTGGTGAGCTTCAGTTCCGGGTGGCGCTTGATCAGGTCGCCCGCCAGCTTGTCGGTCTCGCGGGAGGCGGTGCCGTTGCCGATGGCGACCAGTTCGACGGAGTGGGCGGCGCACAGCCTGGCGAGCCGGTCGATGGAGCCGTCCCAGTCCCGGCGTGGGGCGTGCGGGAAGACGGTGTCGGTGGCCACGACCTTGCCGGTGGGGTCGGTGACGGCGACCTTCACACCGGTGCGCAGGCCGGGGTCCAGGCCCAGGGTGGCGCGGCTGCCGGCGGGCGCGGCCAGGAGCAGGTCGCGCAGGTTGGCGGCGAAGACGTTGACGCCGTCGTCCTCGGCCTGCTGCCACAGGCGCATGCGCACGTCGATGTCGAGGCGGACCAGGATGCGGGTGCGCCAGGCCCAGCGGACGGTGTCCTGGAGCCAGCGGTCGGCGGGGCGGCCGCGGTCGACGATGCCGAAGTGGGAGGCGATGGCGTTCTCGAAGCCGCTGCGCGGCACGGTGCCGTCGGGGCCGGGTTCGGGGGTCTCCTCCGGCTCCAGGGCGAGGGTGAGGATCTCCTCCTTCTCACCCCGGTACATGGCCAGGACCCGGTGCGAGGGCAGGGCGGTGAGGGGTTCGGAGAAGTCGAAGTAGTCGGCGAACTTGGCGCCGGCCTCCTCCTTGCCCTCCCGGACGGTCGAGCCGAGACGGCCCTTCTCCCACAGGCGTTCGCGCAGACGGCCGGTGAGGTCGGCGTCCTCGGCGAAGCGTTCGACCAGGATGGCGCGGGCACCGTCCAGGGCGGCCTTGGTGTCGGCGACGCCCTTGTCGGCGTCGACGTAGGCGGCGGCGACCTCCTGCGGGTCCTGTCCGGGGTCGTCGAACAGGCCGTCGGCCAGGGGTTCGAGGCCAGCCTCGCGGGCGATCTGGGCCTTGGTGCGGCGCTTGGGCTTGTAGGGGAGGTAGATGTCCTCCAGACGGGCCTTGGAGTCGGCCTCGTTGATCCGGGCCTCCAGCTCGTCGTTCAACTTGCCCTGGGAACGGATCGACTCCAGGATCGCGCCGCGTCGTTCGTCCAGTTCGCGCAGGTAGCGTAGGCGTTCTTCGAGCGCGCGCAGTTGGGCGTCGTCCAGCGCCCCGGTCACCTCCTTGCGGTAGCGGGCGATGAAGGGCACGGTCGATCCGCCGTCGAGCAGCTCGACGGCGGCACTGACCTGGTGCGCTCCGACGCCGAGCTCCTCGGCGATGCGCTGGTCGATCGTGGGTGTCACAGGGGTCGTCACTGGTTAACGTCCACTCTTAGGCTGTTCGGTGCGCGGACATTCTCGCCGTACGCAGGGGTGTTGTCACCCCGGCGCGTCGCCGTTCCGCACCTCCCAGGTTCCCGCACTCGGGGGCGTGGTCGGTCCCGTGGCCGGATCAGGGGTTGCCGTTGCCGTCGAGGTAGTCGGGGGCGTAGTACTCGTCGACGGGCATGGGGCCGCGGTAGCCCTGGCACATGCACTGCCGGTAGGTGGAGTCGGCCTGTCCGGTCCAGCGGCCGGGGATGACGACCTGGGTCCGGCAGAGCTTGGTCTCCTGGTCGTGGAAGACGAGGTTGTGGCCGCAGCCGCAGATGGGCTGGGGGGTCGACGGCCCGACGGCGCGGGGGTCGGCGCGGTGCTGTTGGAGTTCCTGTCTGGCGCGACGACCTGCGGTGTGGCGACCCACGAGGTATCCGCCGACCGCGATCGCCACCCCGATGACCATGGAGAACGGATCCATCTGGTGGTACGCCCCTTCCTTCGTCGATCACGCCCTGTCCGTAGAGGGCGTCGATGTCCATTGTCACTCATGCGGGGCACGGCCCGGCGGGGGTGTCGTCGGGATGAAAGTGGGCGGGTTCTTCGGGAAATAATCGCAAAGATCTTTTTGCAAAGAACTCTTTGCGTTAATGTCGTCGCATGAGCGAGACACCCGAGGACCCGAACGAGGCCGGCCGGCGCCCCCTGGAGGTCGAGGGCGAGGCGCTGCGCGGCCTGGCCCACCCCCTGCGCGCCCGGATCCTGGACGAACTCCATATGCGCGGCCCCGCGACCGCCACCCTCTTGGGCGAACGGCTGGGGGAGAGCAGCGGCTCGACCAGCTACCACCTGCGCCAGCTCTTCCGCTACGGGTTCATCGAGAACGACCCCGAGCGTTCGGGGGGCCGTGAACGCTGGTGGCGTTTCCGCCCCGCGGGTTGGCGTATGCGCGGCGGTGAACTGCTGCGCGGCCCGTCCACCCGCGAGGCGACGGAGGGGATCCTGGCCCGCTACTACGGAGGTCGTCGGGAACGGCTCGACCGGTGGAACCGACTGGTCGATGAACGGCCGGACGATCCCGGGGTGCGGCGGTGGAGAAGGGCGGCCGGGGATTCGGTCGCCCACGTACGGATGACCCCGGAGGAGACCGAGGAGTTCGGCCGCGACCTCCAGGACTTCATCCGAGAACGACTCCGCCCCTTCCAGGGACGCACCGCCGAGGACCGCCCCGGGGCCGAACCGGTCGAGTTGCAGACCGACCTGTTCCCCAACCTCACCGGAACGGACACCGACCCCGAGGACGGGCCCTCCGCGCGGTAAGGCCCTCCACCCCCCACATCCAGGAGCCCCCCCATGGTCGCCTCACCCCCCACGACCACCCGGCCCCCACGTCTGAGCGGCGACTTCCACCGCTTCTGGGCGGCGGGGACTTTCACCAACCTGGCCGACGGCATGGCCGCCGTCGCCCTGCCTTTGATCGCCGCCACCCTCACCCAGGACCCTCTCCTGGTGTCCGGGCTGATGGTGGCCCGCTTTCTGCCCTGGCTGCTGCTCGCCCCGCTGTCCGGGGCGCTCATCGACCGTGTGCACCGGATCCGCGCGATGATCGTGTCCAACACGGTCGCCACCCTGGCCACGGTCGGCCTGCTGGTGGTCCTGGCCACCGGGAACCTGTCGATCCAGGCCCTGTACGCGACGATGTTCGTGCTGATCTGCTGCGAGACCGTCACCGACCCGGCGAGTCGGATCGCCGTGGTCTCCCTGGTCCCGGCGCGGCTGTTGGACCGGGCCAACGGCCGATCGGAGGGCGGCCGGCTGGTCGCCCAGGACTGCCTGGGCCGGCCGGTGGCCGGCTTCCTGTTCGCCGCCGGAGCCGCCGCCCCCCTCCTGGGTATCGCGGGCTCCTACGCCCTGTGCGCGCTACTGCTGTGCGCCCTGCCGCTGGTGTGGCGTCGCCCGGTCCTCGAGGAGAGCGCGTCCACCGCCCCCGAGGGGTTCGGGCGTTCCACCCGTGAGGGGTTCCGACTGGTTTTCGAGGACCGTCTCCTGCGCGGCAACATGCTCTGCAACGCGGGCCTCATGGTCGGTCTGAACATGGGCTTCGCCGTGCTGGTGCTCTACGTCCAGGAGGATCTGGGCGTTCCGCTCGCCCTCTTCGGCGTCTTCACCCTGTCGTCGGCGCTCGGCGGCGTCGTCGCCACGCTGGTGGTCGACCGGCTGATCCTCCGGCTCGGCCGGAACGCGGTCGTCTTCGGCGGCTACCTGGGGATGGCCGCCTGCTCGGTGGGCGTCGCCCTGGTGTCCGACCCCTACACGGCCTTCGTCCTCTTCACCGCGCTCGGCCTGTGCATCGTGGCCTCCAACATCGCGGCGAGCCCCTACCACCAGGTGGTGGTCCCCGACCGCGTGCGCGGCCGTGTCGCCGGTGTCTCCAGGATGATCGGCTGGGGCGTCACACCGGTGGGGGCGCTGCTCGGTGGGCTTCTGGGCCGTGTCGATCTGGCGCTGCCGTTCCTGGTCGGCGGAGCGATCGTCGTCGTCACCGCGCTGCTCGCCCGCAGGGTCGTCGCCGAGACCGCGCTGCGGGCCGATCGTGCCCTGGCCGAGACGGCCGGGCCGTGAACGGACCGGGCCCGTCGGAGCGGAGGCCTCGACGGGCCCGGCTGTCGTCAGGCCTCGGAGCGCAGACGCTTGAGGGTGGCCACGTCCTCGGCGTGCGGACCCTCCGGCCCCGGGGTCTCCAGGGTGATGGGGATCCCGGCGGTCACCGGGTGTCGGAACAGCTCGGCGAACGGTTCGGCGCCGATGTGGCCCTTGCCGATGTTCTCGTGCCGGTCCTTGTTGCTGCCGCACGGAGCCTTGGAGTCGTTACCGTGGATGAGCTTGAGCCGGTCGGCGCCCACCACCTCGCCGAAACGGTCCAGCGCCTCGCGCATGCCCTCCACGGTGGAGATGTCGTGCCCGGCCGCGAACATGTGCGCGGTGTCCAGACACACGCCCACGTTGGGGTGCCACTCCAGCGCCTCGAAGTAGGGCACCAGGTCGTCGATGGTGGCGCACAGGACCTGGCCCTGCCCGGCCATCGGCTCCAGCAGCAGCGGCGGTACGTCCTCGCCCAGCCGTTCCAGCATGGGGATCAGCCGCTCGTGGACCCGGGCCAGCCCGTCCTCGCGGGTCCCCGACACCGCCGAACCGGTGTGCATGACCACGCCCAGGGCACCGATCTCGGCGCCGCGTCGCAGCGCGTGCTCCATCGAGGTGATCGACTTGCCGGCGGTCTCCTCGCTCGGGGTGCCGGGGTTGATCAGGTAGGGCGCGTGCACGAATTTGGGCAGGTCGGCGCGTTCGCGCATCATGGCGTCCTGCGCCGGGTCGCCGCCGTTGGTCGCCCAACCCCTGGGGTTGGACACGAAGACCTGGACGGTCTCGGCGCCGATCTTCTCCGCGTAGGCCAGACCCTTGGTGGCCATACCGCCCGCGACCGGAACATGCGCTCCGACCGGGGACGAGGGTCGCTCTTCGGTGTTGTTCATCGCCCACCGACTCTAGGGGATCGTGGCGTCGCGCACGGGCCGGCCCCGATCGAGTCGTCCGGCCCGTGCGCGTGGATCCCTCAGACCGTGGGCGGGAGCGGCCGGTTCGTGTGGATCCGCCGGTGCGGGTCCATCCGGTCGCGCAGTTCCACGAGCCGTCGCAGGGTGGCGGGTTCGTACATGCTCCTCACCCGCTCGGCCTCCACCGGGCCGAAGCTCAGGTTGGACGAGGTGCCCAGGGCGTGGTCGGCGAAGAGCCCGGCGACCTCGGAGCGCAGGTCGGCCATGGCGGCGGTATCGACGCCGTCGGGGCCGGTGAAGGTGAGGGCGCTCAGGGCGTGGGAGGCGTCCCGGTGGCCGACGGCCGACGGGGTCCGGGGCGGACGCGCCATGGCCCCGCCCAGGTGGCGCAGCCAGACCACGCGCATGAACGGCCGGTCGGCGAGGACCGTCCGGAGCAGGGCGGTCAGGGCCTCGGGCCCGGGGTCGCGCACCATGAGCCCCTCGCCGCGGAACCCGGCCCGGTCGTCGTGGTCGTCGAACACGGCCCCGGAATCGGCGTAGGGGAGTTCGCGCAGGGTGTCCATGAGAACGGGCGCCGCCGAACGCAGCGGCGCCAGAAGGGCGGGGCCCCGTTCCGGAGGGCCGGACCAGGCGGCGGAGATCTGGACGATCGGCCGCCCGCGCAGGTGGTCGGGTACGCCCTCCATGTCCGGGTAGCGCAGGGCCGAGACCCCGGAGGTCATCTCCTCGGGGGTGTCGTCGGCCCAGCGTCGCCACAGGTCCAGGATGTCGGGGGTGTCGGTCGCGTCCAGGTACAGGCCGCCGCCGTACAGGCGCGCCACCGGGAACAGGTCGAACTCCACGCCGGTGACCAGACCGAACGAGGATCCTCCACCGCGCAGGGCCCAGAACGTCTCCGGTCCGGTGTGCTCGTCCACCCGCGTGTGCTCGCCGTCCGGGGTGACCAGGTCCAGGCTCCGTACGTGGTCGGCGGCGTATCCGTGGCGGCGTCCCAGCAGGCTCAGACCTCCGCCGAGAAGGTAGGAGACCACGCCCACGTCGGGCGAGCTCCCCGACAGCGGGGCCAACCCGTGGGGGGAGGCGGCCTCGATCACGTCCCGCCAGGTGGCCCCGGCCTCGACGCGCGCGGTGCGCCGTTCGGGGTCGATCCGGACCCCGGACAGACGCCGGGTGTCCACCAGGATCCCCTCGTCCATCCCGACGCCGTGGCCGTGCCCGGTGCGCTGGGCCGCCACCGGGACCCCGTGCGCGGCGGCCACCGTCACCGCCGCACGCACGTCCTCGGCCGTGGCCGCCTCCACGACGGCGTCCGGTTCGTGTCGGTCCATCAGCTGTATCCCGGTCCGGCCCTTCTCATGGCCCTCGTCCCCGGGGGTGTGCACCGGTCCGACGGTCCGCGCACGGAGCGCGCCCGCCAGGTCCTTCGCCCTCATGACCTTCGTGTTCTCGCTCATGGGTCCACCGTAGGAAGCGATGCGGTCACATCCTGGCCGCGATGACCGTCAGTATGGGAGCCATGAGCGAACGGACGGTCCGAGGCACCCTGCCCCAACGACTCCTGCGCCTGTTGTCCCTGCTCCAGGTCCGGCGCGAGTGGAGCGGGGCCGAACTCACCGAACGGCTCGGGGTCAGCGCCCGGACCCTGCGCCGCGACGTCGAACGGCTGCGCGATCTCGACTACCGGGTGGAGGGCACCCCCGGAACGGCGGGCGGCTATCGGCTGGTGTCGGGGCGCGATCTGCCGCCGTTGCTGCTGGACGACGAGGAGGCGATCGCGATCGCCCTGGCCCTGGCCACCGCCACGGAGGTCGAGGACAGCGCCCTGCGGGCCCTGGCCAAACTCGAACGGGTCCTGCCCGCGCGCCTGCGCCCGCGACTGGCCGCGGTCGCCGGCGCCGCCTCGATCGTGCCCTACCCCGACACCCCCGCCGTGGACCCCCTGGTGCTGGGCGTCCTGGCCGCCTGCCGGTACGAACGCGCGGTCACCGACTTCGTCTACCGCGACCGCTCCGGTGGTGAGAGCGAACGCCGCGTCGAACCCCACCACCTGGTCTCCCACGGCGGCCACTGGTATCTGATCGCCTACGACACCGACCGCGACGACTGGCGGACCTTCCGGCTGGACCGTCTGCGCGACCCGCGCCCCACCCACGGCCGGTTCCCCCTTCGGGAGACGCCCGAGTCCGACCCGGCGACCTTCCTCACCAGCCGGTTCGCCCAGGGCACCTACCGGTACACGGTCACGATCACCCTGGAGTTGTCCGCGGAACGGGTCCGTGAACGGCTGTACGGCCCTCTGCCCGGGCGGATCGAGGCCAGGGGGACCGACCGCTGCGAGGCCCGGATCAGCGCGGAATCCCTCGACCTGACCTGCCAGTACACGGCGGCGCTCCTGGCCCTGGGTGTCGACTCCGCCATGGAGGCCCCGCCCGAGGTCGCCGACCGTCTGGGGGCGATGGCCGCGCGTCTGGCCGACCGAACCGGCTCCGAGGGGTGAGGACGTTTTCACGCCCGGCACGGGAGAGCGTTAGTCTCGTGCCCGTGAACACCTCGACCACGCCCTCCGTCACCCTGTCCGACGTCACCGCCGCCTTCGAGGAGGTCTACCCCCTTCGGTGGGCCGCCTCCTGGGACGCGGTCGGCCTGGTCTGCGGAGACCCGGAGCAGCCGGTACGGCGGATCCTGTTCGCCGTGGACCCGGTGGACGCCGTCGTCGACGAGGCCCTGACCGGGGACGCGGACCTGATCATCACCCACCATCCGCTGATGTTGCGCGGGGTCACGAGCGTGGCCGCGAACACCCCCAAGGGACGTATCGCGCACCGACTGATCCGGGCCGGGGTGGCCCTGTACACGGCGCACACCAACGCCGACACCGCCTCCCCCGGGGTCTCGGACGCCCTGGCGCGCGCGGTCGGGCTCACCGGGCCGCTCCGCCCGCTGGACCCCGACACCACCGACCCCGACGGCGCGCGCGGCATCGGCCGGATCGGTGAGCTCGCCTCCCCGCTCACCCTGCGCGACTTCGCCGACCGGGTCGCCCGCGCCCTGCCCGCCACCGCGGCCGGTATCCGGGTGGCCGGCGACCTCGACCGTCTCGTGACCGGGGTCGCGGTCTCCGGCGGTGCAGGCGACTCCCTGCTGGAGGCGGCCCGGGCCGCGGACGTGGACGTCTACGTCACCTCCGACCTGCGGCACCACCCGGCCTCGGAGTTCGTCGAGCGTCCCGGGAGCCCCGCCCTGATCGACACCGCCCACTTCGCGAGCGAATGGCCCTGGCTGGCCGACGGGGCGCGGCACCTGTCCGAGGCTCTCGTGCGCAGGGTCGGCCCGCAGGGGGCTAACGTGGAGATCCGCGTGTCGACCACCGTGACGGATGCCTGGTCACAGACCTTCCAGCACGTGTAGTACCCGCTTCACCGACCACAACTGCACAGGGCGCGGGTGGCCCTCCCCGGCCTCCCAACCGCGATTCTCAGGAGACCCCAAGTGAAAGCCGACCCCGCCGCTCAGGCCAGACTGCTCGACCTCCAGGAGCTCGACACCCGGCTTCAGCGTCTGGACCACCGCCTCCGGAGCCTGCCGGAGATCGCCGAGGCCGCCCGGCTCAAGGAGCGCGCCGACGCCTTGGACGCCGAGCTGATCACCGCCCAGACCAAGGCCTCCGACGTCGCCCGTCACCAGCGCAAGGCCGAGAGCGACGTCGACCAGGTGCGCTCCCGCGCCGAACGCGACGTCAAGCGCATGGAGTCGGGGGCGATCACCAACGCCAAGGAGCTCCAGAACCTTCAGTCGGAGATCGAATCCCTGGGCCGCCGCCAGGCCGAACTGGAGGAGGTCGTCCTGGAGGTGATGGAGCAGGCCGAGGCGGCCGAGTCCGAGGTCGACCGCCTGACCCGGGAACGCGAGGCCGCGGTGGCCGAGGCCGCCGAGGTCACGGCGCGACGGGACACCGCCGCCGCCGAGATCCAGTGGGACCGTACCCGCCTGAACCAGGACCGGGAGCGGGTGGCCGCCGACATCCCCGAGGCCCTGCTGACGTTCTACGACAAGCTGCGTTCGCAGTACGACGGTCTGGCGGCCTCTCCGCTGCGCTACGGCCGCTGCAACGGCTGCAAGCTCGCGCTGAGCACCGTGGAGCTCAACGAGATCCGTGCCGCCGCGGCCGACGAGATCGTGCGCTGTGAGAACTGCCGCCGCATCCTGGTGCGCACCGAGGAGTCGGGGCTCAAAGAGCCGGCCGCCGAATGAGCCGGGGCTGGGGGGCTCCCGACACCGAGCCGACCCGCCTGACGCTGCTCCGCCACGGGCGGACGCCGCTGTCCGTCGAACGCCGTTTCGCCGGTCGCGGTGACATCCCGTTGACGGAGGAGGGTCACGCCCAGGCCGAGGCGGCCGCGCGCCGCCTGGCCGGGGCGGGGATCGACGCGGTGGTCTCCTCGCCGCTGCTGCGTACCCGGCAGACCGCCGGGTACGCGGCCGACCTGCTCGGTCTTCCCATCGAGGAGGACGAGGGGTTCGTGGAGACCGACTTCGGAGCGTGGGAGGGGCTCACCTTCGGCGAAGCCTCCGAACGCGATCCCGAGGCGGTGCGGCGTTGGCTGGCCGACCCGGAGACGGGCCCGCCCGGAGGGGAGTCCTTCGCCGAGGTCGCCCGCCGGGTCGGAGCGGCCCGCGACGCGCTGCTCGAACGGCACCGGGGCCGTCGGGTTCTGGTGGTGTCCCATGTGACCCCGATCAAGATCGTCGTGCAGCGGGCGCTGCTCGCCCCGATCGAGGCGCTCTACCGGATGCATCTGGACACGGCCTGCGTGACCGAGGTGGATTGTTACGCGGATGGTCCCCAGGTGGTGCGCTCTCTCAACGACACCTCCCATCTGGACCGGCTAGACTGACCTTTGAGGGGGAGTCGGCCAGACGGTCGCGGATCCGCGCTCGACGCGGGTTCGAGGAAAGTCCGGACTCCACAGGGCAGGGTGGTCGGTAACACCGACCCGGGGCGACCCGCGGGACAGTGCCACAGAAAACAGACCGCCACCGCTCGCGGTGGTAAGGGTGAAACGGTGGTGTAAGAGACCACCAGCGGCCGGAGTGATCCGGTCGGCTGGGTAAACCCCACCCGGAGCAAGGTCAAAAAGGGAACCTTCGGGTTCCCGCGCGGATGTTCGAGGGCGGCCCGCCCGAGTCCGCGGGTAGACCGCACCGAGGTCGCCGGCAACGGCGGCCCCAGATGGATGGCCGTCCGGTCCATCGGACCGACAGAATCCGGCTTATCGGCCGACTCCTCCTCTTCCACCCCTTCGACCTGCGGTGACGCGCGGGGAAGTCGGCCGTGTTTGCTCTGTGTTTGCTCCGGTGGTTCAGCCCGAGCGCAGGAGCAGGTCGATCGCTCCCCGCCCGAGTTCCTCGTGTTCGGGGAACAGATGCCCGTAGGTGTCGAAGGTCTCGGTGATCGAGGCGTGCCCCATCCGGTGCTGAATGGCCTTCGGGTTCACCCCGGCGGCGATGAGCGCCGAGGCGTAGAAGTGCCTCAGGTCGTGGAAGCGGGTGCCCTTGGGCAGTCCCGTCTTCTCCACCGCCTTGGACCAGGCAGAGTTGAACGCAGACGGCTTGGCGACGGCCTTCCACCTGTTGCTGATCAGTACCTGCCCGGGCGCCGGTTCGTAGAGTTCCATGTGCTTTCGGATCTCTTCGAGCACCAGGTCGTCAACGGGCACGATCCGCCGGGAGTACTTGGTCTTGAGCTCCACGAGTTCGCCCTTCTGCGCTTGGACTCGTACGTCCACGTGGCGTTTGGCGAAGTCGATCCGCGGAACGGCGAGCCCCAGAGCCTCACCGCGCCGAAGGCCGGCACCGGCACCGAGGAAGACCGCCACTCGGTAGCGAGGACTGATCGCGTCCGCCAGGGCGAGGACCGCATCCGCTGGAAGCGGGTCGATCACCCGGTCCCCGATCTTGGGCAGCTTGACCCGTGAGCACGGGTTGGCGGTGATGATCTCGTCGTCCACGGCGGCCTGCATGAGGATGCGCAACGTCGCGAACGCCGTGTGCACGGTACTCGCCGACAGGCCCGGGTCACCGGCCAGCCGGGCGACGAAGGACTTGGCGTCGGCACGGGTCACACCGCCGATCTCGCGTCCGCCGAACATCCCATAGACCCGGTGCCGCAGGTGTCGCTCATACGTCTCACGGGTGCCGGCACTCACGTGCACGAGTTGGGGGAGCCAACGGGTCTCGGCGTACTCCCGGACCGTTATCCGACCGGCGCGGGGGTCCACGTAGACACCCCGAAGCCGATCGGTCTCCATGACCGAGATGTGCTTTTCCGCGTCCACCTTGCGCCGGAAGAGCTGGCTGGCGCGTTCTCCGCTGGGATCCCTCCAGACGGCGAGATACCGCTTGCCCTTGCCGTGACGGGAGGTCTTGTCACCCGTACGGGTTTTCCACAGATCCTGTACATGTCCCACGGGTAGACCTCAGTCCTGTTCCAGGACCCAGGCGCGGACCTCGGTCGGTTCGTAGCGGACGTGACGGCCCACCCGGTGAGAGGGGGGACCGGTTCGCAGATAGCGCCACTGGTACAGGGTCTTGGGAGGCACCCCTAGGTAGGCGGCCGTCTCTTCGAGGGTCCACAGGCGTTCCAGCGTCTTCACCGGGACACCTCCGCAGTCTCGGTGGGGCGGCCCATCCCGGCGACCATGGAGGCCAAGGCCAGTTCTCCCTGTGTGAGGCCCTGACCGAGGTAGTGCCAGTTGGTCAGGGTCAGCGTCGAGTCCTCTGCCTCCTGGATCACGAGGGGGGTGAAGGTCTCGGTGTCCCAGGGGCGTCCGGCGGCGTAGTCGGCCCGCACCTGGCGGAGCTTACCGAGGGTGGTGGAGTAGCGGCGCGACTTGGTGGAGAAGTGGCCCCGGAAGCCGAGCATGTGCGCCCAAGTACGGAGCTTGAGGTGTTCGAGCTGGGGGTACAGGCGAGCGTTGCCCAGACGCCAGCAGGTGTAGATGAGCTTGCCCGCGTGCGGCCGTACCTGGGTCATGTCCACCTGGTCGATGTCATGGATACGCCGGTCCAGCGTGCCGGTGTCCTCAGCGGCCTTGGTCGCGTACTTGGCGATGTACCCGGCCACCGCCGTGTCCGTGAGTGCTTGGTCAGGGCCGAAGTCCTCGATGGGGCGTACGTCCACCTGGTCACCCCACGACAGCGTCCAGGAGCGGCCGTTGACCTCCGGGGAGGTGACCGAGACCGTCCGGGCGGCCGATTCCACAGCCGCGGTGAGCATGTCCATACCGACCCATACCGGAGGCGGCGGCCAGGCGTTGGGGTCCTGTGTGTAGCCGTCCAGACGGATGACCGCGTGGAAGTGCACCGCGCCCCGGGTCTGGAACTCGGCGACCTTGGCGTAGGAGATGCGCACACGCTTGGAGAAAGCGGTACGGGAGAGCCCGGCGGCCGAGGCGAGGTGGTTGCGCAGGTACAGGGTGAAGCGCCGCCACAGCTCCCCGCTGTAAGCGTGCCAGAGCACGTGTCCGACGTAGTCGTAGGCGGCAGGGTCGAGGGGCTGCCCGATGAGGGGGTCTTCGGCTCGGTGGTACTTGAAGCAGGCCGCACCGGATCGGCGCGGGTGGCAGACCCTGGTGCGGCCGTCCTTGCCCGGACCTCGGTGGACCGGACCGAAGGAGGGCGCGGTCAGGGTGACGAAGGCGCGGGGATGGAGCCCCACGGAGGTGGGGACACCCTTGTCTCCGCCGACGAGTCCGGCCTTGATCAGGTGGTAGGTGTCCGCGCGGTATTCCTCAGAGCAGGAGGGGCAGCGGGAGGCACGGCGGTTCTTGCACCGCATGAGCAGTTCGTTGCCCGGTTCTGTGGCGGTGGAGTAGTGCGAGAGCAGTTCCCCGGTGGAGGCGTCCACACGGGTGGTCTCGCCGGTCAGGCGGACGGGGCAGGAGCAGCCGCGCAGGGCACGGGCGCGGGCGATCCACCGGTCAAGGTGGTTCTCGTCCATGGCGGTGATACGGGCCAGTGTGGGGCCGATGAGTCCGCCGATGTGTTCGGGTTCGGGCATGGCGAAGCAGACCTTTCGTGGATAGGTGAGGCCCCGGTGCGGTGGGTGTTGTGGAAGCAGCACCGACACCAGGGCCGCGAAGGAGTTCAGGGGGTCAGCGGTGACCAGGCCACCGTCGTGATGGGACAGCTCATGACCGGTCATCACCGGAGGTGACCACGAGCGCGGCGGCGAACAATGCGGCGTGGTGCATGGCCTGGTCAACGTGTGGGGCGCCTCCGGCCTCGTAGAAGGCCGCCGAGCCAGTACGGGTCATCCACCAGCGCACCGGCCAGCGGCGGTCGATCACCGAATGCGTCACCCAGGACACAGCCATCCCAGCGGCCAGGCGAACGGGGGACAGCCGAAGGCCGAGGACGTGGGAGGCCAAGCCGACGGCGGTGAGCTGGGCGAGGTGGTAGCTGGCCACGTGCGCCTGGTTGGCAGCCCAGGACTCGGGCTTGTGCTGGGCCTGGTGGTCGTTCTGGAGGAGGTAGTCACCCACGTGGTGCGCGGCCGTCATCGCGGCGAGCACGGTGGGGAAGGCGGAGGATGTCATAGGCTGATCGAGCCCCTTTCGTTCCTGGCATTCGCGTGTTGGGTTCGTTGGGTAGGTGAACCGGGATGCGGCGGGTGTGTGGAAGCAGCGCCGCATCCCGGCATTTTTTGTGTTCTAGGGCCGGTCCGGGCAGTGGAAGCACCGCTGGGGGACGGTGCCGAGCGGGCCGCTATAGCTGACCGCCGATCCGCAGTTGCGGCAGGTCTCCTCGCGCCTCATCGGACCGGCTTGCCCACGGTCAATTTGGTGTCCTCGTCCTTGGCGGACTTCTCCCAGCAGTTCACAGTGTTCTCCTTCGTTCGGTTTCGCGTGTTGGGTTGGTTGGTCAGGTGAATCGGATGGCAGGTCGGCTGGTGTGTGGAAGCAGTGCCGTCTGCCGGGTCAGGTCGAGGTGTGGCCTTGGCCGGAACAATCGCGGCAGGTGTCGCCCTCACTGGTGACGCCGTGTCCGTAGCAGGCCCCGCATTGGCGGCTGTCGGCAGTCATCGGGTGACCGTCCTGTCGGTGTCAGTGTCGGTGCCGTTGCAGGTGGGGCAGGCGTGGTACTTGCGGGCCAGGAGCCCCAGGCCCCACCGCTTGGTCAGGACTCGTCCCTGACCGTCGCAGTCCAGGCATTTCAGGGTGCGCATGCCGTGGTCCTTTCACTTGGTGATCTGGTCACGCAGGGTCGAGGCGACCGCTTCGGAGACGCCCAGGCGGGAGCGCAACGCGGTCACGGTGATCTCACGCCCGTGGGTGACGCGGTAGTCCTGCGCCAGCTGCGCGGCGTAGGAGGCCAGGGGGTGCCCTTGTCCCACAGCGGCCGGCACCGGTTCGGGACCTGATGTCACCGGAGCGGGAGCAGGTTCGGCAGCCGGGACGGGTGTGGTCTCGGTCTGCTGCCAGTGCACCTCGGTGACCCGCACCTCTTCCCGGTCGAGTCCGGTTGATTCAGCGGGGGCCGACTCCGACTCGTCCTGCTGGCGGGGCTGGTGTGCGGCACGGCGTTCCAGCATGGAGACCGCGACGAGGAAGGCTGCGGCCGGAACAGCGGCCATGATCCAGCCCCACACCGTGGGTTGTGCTGTGGCCAGGTTGGCGGCCAGGGTCAGCACCACCGCACCGATGAGGACCACGGTCGGCCATGTGAGCCCGTCCGAGGCACCACGGGCCGCGTCCCGCTGTCGTTCCCGTGCGGCCATCACACAGGTCAGGTCGATGGAGACCGCAATAGCCCAGGCCATCCACCCGTGCTGTCCGGACTTCTCGGCCAGGTCGCGGATGTGGGTGAAGGAGCCCGCGGCGGCGATGGTGGCCAGGACCAGGATCGGACCCCAGTCCGCCATGACAGCCCATGCCTTCTTCACCGGTCACCACCCCCTTTCGATCTCGCGGTAGTGGGTCTCGCACACCCACTCGTCAGTGCTTGTGGTCTTGGTGTAGGCGGTGTTGCAGCAGTGCGAGCACCAGTAGGAGAGCGCCACCGCCGATCACATCCACTTGCGGAACCCGTGCAGGTCCCCGTCGAAGTTGGCTTCCATGTCGGAGTAATGGGCGTTGCACACCCAGGACGACTCACCACCCGAGATCGCGCGCGTGGTCGCGGTGTTGGTGCAGAATTCGCAGGTCATCAGGCCATCTCCTCTTCCAGTCGGTTCCAGTCGACGGTGTCGGCCGGAACGGTTTCCTCCGCCCGGCCAGAGACCAACGAGTCCCAGTCCGGGGCCATGTGGGAGTACTCGGCGGCGGCCTCTTCGGCCATCTCCTCTGTGGTCAGGTCCGCGCGTGCCCGGTACCAGCGCCCGTCCGCGCCTACCGTCACGGCGACACCGGGCATCTCAGCGGGGATTTTCAGGGCGGCCGACAGCGAGTCCGGAGCCAGGTCGCCGAGCGCCATCTTGGCCGTCTCACCGTCGTTGACCCGGTGACAGATACGGCCGGTGATCTGCGCCCGCAGCGCCGTCACACCCGGCCCCAGGTCCGAGCCGACCCGCTGTCCGGCCACCACCAAGTAGAGGCCGAAGGCACGGCCGAGCTGGGCGTTGCGCAGGAGCAGCGTGGAGGTACGCGCGATCTCGTCCTTCTCGGACTTGTCCGTCATCAGGTACAGCTCAGCGACCTCATCGACCACCGTCACCACCGGAGTGGGCCGGACCTCTTCGGAGAGCTGCCAGATGTTGCGTACCCCTGCTTCCCGGCACAAGCTCATCCGGTCGGTGAGCATGGTCATCAGGTCATCGAGCAGGCCGACACATTCGGCGCGGGTCGTGGCCAGCTTCGACATGCGCCGGGTGTAGGGGGTCAGCTCCACCCCGCCCTTGAGGTCGAGACCGGCCAGCGCCACCGGTTGGGGCGCGAGCTGGTACACCAGTGCGTTGATGTCGGTGGACTTGCCCGATTGGGTCGCGCCCATGATCAGCCAGTGCGGCACCGCGCGAAAGTCGATCACCCACGGGTCACCGGTTTCCAGAACGCCCATGCGGACCTTGAGCAGCTCCCAGCCACCGCCCAGAGGTGAGGCACTGGTCACGGTGCCCAACGGATCACGACGCGAAGCGGCCAGCTCCACCCACCCGGGACCGGAAGTGCGAAGCCGAACGGAGTCCACCCGCCAAGCATGCGCGAGCCGGGTCAAGGCTTCGGCGTAGTCATCGGGGGTCTGCCCGTCGTGCAGGCGGGCACGAACCCGGAACCCGTAGGGGGTGGGGCGGAACCTGGACAGGCGCGGCTTCTTCTCCACCGTCACCCTTCGGACTCCGCCCTTGACCTTGGTCTTGCGGCGGGTGTGTGACAGTCCGCATCCCTGAGCCACGTGCTCCCAGGTCAGATGTACCCGCAGCGCGGAGCCGACCAGCCCGGGGCCGTAAGACCAGGTGGTGGGTGACCAGTGGTGCCACGCCGCGGCCGACAGCGGCACCGCAGCGGCGGCCGGAGGTACCGCCCACAGAATCTCGGGGAACATCTCAGTCCTCCATCAAGTCCGCGCAGGACGGTCCGTTGTTGCCGTAGCTGTTTCCACAAGGGCCGCCACCGGTGGGGGCTCCGCAGTTGGGGCACTCGTTGTCGTAATCAGGCATGTTCTTCTCCTCTTCTCAGGGGGTTTCGCCTTTGCCTTGGCAGCAAGGGCACAGGGTGAGTTGGTAACCGGGCATGTGTCGGACCTCCCCCGTGCCCACGCATACCGAGCAGTTGGGCATCACTCAGCGGCCTTGCGCATGTCCAGGGGAGCGACCGAGGAAGCGGTGAAGGCCACGCCGTGGCGGCCGTTGTGCTCCCACGGGATCGCGGTCAGGCCCTGCACGGTCAGCGGGGTGCCCAGGCGCGCGGTGATCGCGTTCGGGGACGGGAAGCTGATCAGCAGCGGTTCGCCGTCGTGGTCCTCAACCTGCGCCAGCACCTTGAGCTGCCAGATTGGGGAGCCGTCCGCGTTGTACTTGATCTCGCCGGTCTGACGGTCCTTGAGCTTGGGGCGCGGGGACCCGGCAGCCATGAACGCCATCCGGGACGTGTCAACGGGAATGTTTCGCACGGAATGCCTCTTAGCGGTTAGGTGTTAGGTAGATCGAGGGTTGGCCGCCTACGGCAGGCGACCTAACACGAACCTAACACATAGCGGCTAGGCGTCAAGAAGTATTGAGAAGCTACCTACTAGTAACTTCTCAGTGAACCGCTAGCCTTTAGGTGATCGGTAGAGGAAGGGATACATGCTGGAGAGGCCGAAGTCGCGCTACGAGCAGGTTGCCGAGCGCCTTCGTAACGACATCAAGCAGGGCAAGTACCCGCCTGGCGAGAGACTGCCAAGCCAGACACAGTTGGCCCGTGAGTACGGTCTGGCGCAGACTTCCATCGGTCGTGCGATCGCACGTCTCAAGAACGAAGGTCTGGTGCGAGTCGAGGACGGCAAGGGCGCCACGGTTCTTGAAGTGCCCACCGTCAAGCGTGTTCGGCGAACCCCCTACCGAGGGAAGGGTGGCAGCTTCGCCCAGGCGATGCGCGAGGCCGGTCTCGAACCGCACACACCGTTGGCTGCTGGACCAGAAGTAGTCACCCCGTCGGCAGAGGTGGCGACCTGCCTGCAAATGGGCGAGGGCCAAGTGATCCGGCGCGAGCGACACATGTTCGGATCGGGCCACCCGATGCAGATCGCCGTATCCCACATCCCGCTCAGCGCCGCCGGTTCCCTGGACATCGCCGATACCGACACCAACCCCACAGGGATGTATGAGCGGTTGGCTCAGCGCGGCCACAAGGTGACGCGCTTCCAAGAGCGCATTGAGGTCCGCCGCCCTACCGAGAAGGAAACGGTGTTCTTCGGCATCACCGACAGCACCAACGTCCTGGAAGTCGTGCGCATCGCCTACGACCAAGACGACAAGCCGGTTGATGTGACGTTCAACGTCTTTCCTGCTACCCAGTGGGCCCTGACCTACGAGTGGAACGCCCATGAGTGAACTACCGCGCCACTCGGTTAGCGTCACGGGTGTGGTCTTCAACGATGACGGCCAGGTCCTCGCGATCGAACGTGAGGATGACGGCCGATGGGTTCCCCCGGGCGGAGTCCTGGAACTCCATGAAGACCCTCGAGACGGAGTTGTCCGAGAGGTTTTCGAGGAGACCGGAGTCAAGGTCAAACCGGGCCGACTAGTGGGGATCTACAAGAACATGCCGCTCGGTGTGGTGAGCATGGCGATCACGTGCAGTGTTGAATCTGGGGAGCCCCGATCCTCGGATGAGGCAAGGGTGGCTCGCTGGATCAGTGTGGAGGAAGCCCGGGAACGGATGCCGGAAGCGAGGCTGATTCGTGTCTTGGACGCTTTGCGAGATGACGGCCCGTTCATCCGCTGCCACGACGGTACGAAACTGGTGTGAACCAGAGCAGGAGCCCGGAGGGCCTTGAAGCCTTCCGGGTTTCTTCATGCCCGGAGCCGGGTGATGAGAAGTTTCCTTACGTCTTCAAGCCCGCACCTGCGGTGCGGGAGGCCTCGGGTGGGGTCGGTGGCGTTCAGACTTTAGGCACCTCTCCGGGGCGGGTCCCTCCTGAACCACCACCAGGGGGCCGGAGGGGGAAATACGGGGTGAGGGGGCGAGCCCCCTCCCCATTGGCGGAGCAAGCGTAATGGCCCCCTGGTGGTGGTTCAGCCCACCCCGGACAGGACACCGCCCAAAGTCTGCCCACCACCTTCGGGCCGAGGGGAAGCCGCGGGAGAGGACGGGGATGGGGTGGGGAGGGGTGTGGGTCCTGGTTCCTTTGCTGGTTCGACCCGGGCGGGTCGAAGCGCCGGGCGGTGAGGCAAGCCGGGCCGGATGTGAGGGAGCGGACGCGAGAACAGGACGCGAGGGCTGGCGGGGTGTTTCAGGAGGACGGACGCGAGGACCCGGGTGTGAGGCACGCGGGTGTCGCGGAGTATGAACCACCGGGGATTCTCTCCAGCGGATCAGTGCGAGCGTTTTGATGTACCGAGCAACCAGAGTGTGCAAGCGCGGTTGCTGGACACCCTGACGGGTGTCCGGCGGTAGGCGCGCCGCGTCCGCGCTCGCCAGCGTCCCGCGCGGCGCGTCCTCGCGCGCCCCGCCGTGCTCAAGAGGTCGGGCACGGCGTTCGTCCCAGGGAGTCGAACCAAAGGCAGCAAAATTCCAGGGACCAAAGGGTGGACTGGACCGACAAGCGGTAAGGCCGGGGCTGGCGGGCTCCAGAGAACCAGGCCAGGGCAGCGGGCGCCGGGCGCAGGACACCAGTAAGCAGGGCCTCAGGGAAGCGCAGAAGACAGAGAAGAATGCGGAAGGTAGTGATTGAACGAGAAGCGATTGGCGACACAGCGCTCATTTGGTCGCATAGGGCTCTTATGGTCCCTTTCTTCGTGTGTGGACATATATCACAGCACTTGTTGTGTCTTGCCGTCTCTCTGGGTATATGATCCCCATGTGAATTGGATTGAGTTCTCTTCTTCTGTTATCGGCCACCTGATTTCATGGCCAGTTGTAGTATTTTTTATTGCCATGATATTTCGCAAGCCGATCGCAAATCTTATTGCAAACGTAAAATTTATCAAGAGCCCCATCGGGGATGCTGAATTCGGTCGTGATGTCAAAGAGTTGGAGGAGCAGCAGCGAGAGCTATCATCCGTGTCGCAGGAGAAGCATGAGTCAGATGACTCCTTCTCTTCCGCTGGCCTCTATGAAGAAGTTGCCCCGATAGCGGAGCACTCTCCTTCGGCGGCGGTAGTTGAGTCCTGGAGGCGCATCGAGCAGGCCTTGGTGGATTTGTGCAAGGCCCAGGGGATTGAAGTCGAAAATCCTCAGCGCACTTACGATGTGTTGCGCCAGTTGGGTGAGAACAACATATTTACCTATGAGCTTTCTAGGCATCTCGACAGTTTGCGCAAGACGAGAAATAGCGTCGCGCATAGTAAAGAGAAGCCCACCGCTGGCGAAGCTATGGCCTATGTTGATATTGCGAGTTCCGCCTACGCAGAAATTAAGAACTTGAGCAGGACCTAGGGTGAATTATTTGGGAGCGTTGTGGGGTGCGTGGAGGCGGCAAGCGGCGAGTGGTCAGAGTCCCAGGTCGCTGACTCATCGGACCGAGGGTCCGAGGCTGGCAGTTCACCGAGTCGCTTCCTGGCATGGTGGTATTGCTGGTGTTTGCTCTGTGCTTGCTCAGACGCCGGGGAACATCGAGGAACAGCGAGAAGCCGCGAGACCTGTCATCGCAGGTGGCGCGGCTTCTATGGGTATCGCTCGAGGTCAGTGGAACGGGTGTGATGGAATCCGGCTTATCGGCCGACTCCTCCTCTCTTCGATCCCCACCCCGCGCCGCCCGGGCCGGAAGAGGCGTACCCCTCCCGGCCCGTACGCACGGCCCCGGGTCCGGGCCGGGGCCGTGGCCGTGGGTCAGCCGACCAGGGCCCTCCAGGTGATCGCCCCGGCCTCACCGTCGACGACCAGGCGGTTGAGCCGCTGGTAGTCGCGTACGGCGGTGTTCATGACCGGTCCGAAGTTGCCGTCGACGGCCAGCCCGGCGCTGCGCTTGTTCATCGCGGTCTGAAGGGCGCGCACGTGGGAGCCGTCGCGGACCCCGCTCTTGAGTGTGTAGACCAGGTGCGGCCAGGTCTTGGGGCCGACCTGACCGTCGGCGACCAGACCCTTGCTCCGCTGGAAGGCCTTGACGGCGTTGACCGAGGTGGGACCGTAGTAGCCGTCGGCCACCAGCGAGGTGCCGCGCTGGGTCATCAGGTGCTGGATGACGGTGACCGTCGCGCCGCGGGCCTCCGGGTCGATGCTCGACCAGCCGCCGCCCAGGTCCACGCCACGGTTGCGCATGAAGGGGACCGGGTCGGTGATGCCGTTCAGACGGCCGGTGTGGGTCTCGAAGTGCAGGTGGGGGCCGGTCACGTTGCCGGTGGCGCCCATGTCGCCGATGCGCTGACCGGCGCTGACCTTGGCGTTGAGCGAGACCCGGTAGGCGCTCAGGTGACCGTAGTAGGTGTACACGTTGTTGCCGTGGGAGATGACGATGGCCTCGCCGGTCCGGCCGGGGAAACCTCCTCCCCAGGCTCGACGGATCACGGTGCCCGCGGCGGCCGCGTAGACGGCGGTGCCGGTGCTGTTGGTGATGTCCTGGCCGGCGTGGGTGCTGCCGCCTCGGGGGGCGCCGTAGTGCCCGCCGGAGGGGAAGTAGCCCAGGGCCGGGTTGCACCAGGCGGCGTTCATCGCCGAGGCGGCGTGGGCGGTGGCGTTGCCGCCCACGCCGGTCAGGGCCACGGCGGCTCCCAGACCGGTGCCGAAGAGCATGCGGCGGGGCCAGGGGGAGGAGGGCTGTTCACAGGCGCGGGGGTCGGAGACGGGCGCCGTGCAGGACTCGCACATCTTTTCTCCTGTGAAGAAATATGCCGAAGAGGGGGGACGGAGAGGATGGTTTCCTTCAATCCCCTGGAGAGTAAGGCGCGCGGTCCGTTTCGTACAGGGGTGTTCACCGCTCTTTCGGGAAAGCCTCACCAGGGTGTAAGAGGGGATCATGGGGTGGTCCGACGGATGCGGATCAGGGGGAGCCGCCGGTTCGGAATGTGCGCCGGGGACACATTCCTGAGTCGCCGTGGTGATGGTCGGCTCGCCTTGTGGGGCGGTAGATTGACCCTTGCGCTCCGTACCCCGGGAGCCCCGGAGCGCGAACGTCCGTGGGCCGAACCGGGGTGGACGGCCCGACGGACATCCGCGTTCACGGGAATGGGTGACTCTTGTTCGACTCCACCGCCTTCTGGGTGGTCCTCTTCGGCCTGCCGATCATGGCGATCGTGGCGATCATCCTGCTCGCCGCCTATCAGGCCTCAGGTGTTCAAGAGGACGGGCGCGACGACGCCCCCGACGACGATTCGGCCACCGGCTGATCCGGGCGGGGTGACGGTACCGGCTCTGGCACGTCCTGGACGTTCTGCACGGGGGTGAACTCCCCGGTCTCGGCGTCCAGGAGGTGGACCCTGGCCGTCTCCAGGTCGTAGTACATGCCCGACAGGGTGAGTTCGCCCGAGGCGACCCGTTCCCGGACGGTCGGGTATCCCATGAGGTTGCCGAGCTGCTCGATCACGTTGGCCTGGGAGAGTCGGCGCAGCGCCTCGGACTTGGGCAGGCCGTCCAGGACCCCCTGGTCCACGCCCGCCCGGTGCAGGCTTCCCTCGCCCCTGAGCAGCCAGCGGCGCAGGTGCGCGGTCTCCACGGCCTCGGGCTCCTCGTGGGCCTTGTCCAGCAGGGCCTGGAGCGCCCCGCAGTGGGAGTGGCCGCAGATCACGATCGAGGGCACCCGTAGGACGTTCACCGCGTATTCGATGGCGGCCCCGGCCGACCCGTCGGAGTCGTGGTGGGGCGGTACCAGGTTGCCGACGTTGCGCAGGGTGAACAGGTCGCCCGGCCCGCTCGCGGTGATCAGGTTGGGCACCACCCGGGAGTCGGCGCAGGTGATGAACAGCGAGGTGGGGTGCTGGCCGTTCGCCAGTCGGCTCATGAGCGAACGCATCCGGTCCGCGGTGCCCGAGTGGTATTCACGGGCGCCGGCGGTGAGCAGGCCCACCGGGTTGACCTCTCGACGGTCCCCGGCCTTCTTGCGCATCTCCCAGGGCGCCCACCAGCGGCCCTTGGGGACGGTCTTGGCCGCGGGGGCCGAACGTTCGGAGCTGCGGGCGTACCACTGTTCGTGGACCTCGTCGATGTCGACGCTGCCGCCGGTGCGCTCGTGGTCCACGCGCCACGCGTGGATGGCCTCGAAGGCGGCGTGGTCCATGAAGTCCACGTGCAGGTCGAGGTCGACCCGGGCCCCGGAGGGGATGGTGCGCAGCACGTGCGCCAGACGGGGCACCCCCAGGAAGGTGAGCGAGCCGTCCACGGAGACGTGGACCCGGCCGTCGCGCTCCTCGGTGACCACGGTGAGCCGGGTCAGTCGGCGCAGGGAGACGATCATGGCCAGGGCGAAGCCGATGAAGACCCCTTCCAGGAGTCCCAGGAGCACCACGCCGAACAGTGTCGCCAGGTAGACGCCGGCCTCGTGATGGCGGTTCAGGTCGCGCAGATGGGCCAGCGACACCATCTGGACACCGATGAACACCAGGAGCGCCGCCAGCGCGGCCATCGGGATCAATTCGACCACGTGCGCGAAGAACGCCACGAACAGCAGGATCCACACGCCGTGCAGGATCGTCGAGAGCGGGCTGCGGGCGCCGGCGCGCACGTTGGCGGTACTGCGCACGATCACACCGGCGATCGGCAGACCTCCCAGGGCACCGCTGACGGTGTTGGCGGCGCCCTGGCCGCACAGTTCCCGGTTGAGCTGGACGCGGCGGCCGCTGTGCAGGCGGTCGACCGCGATCGCGGCCAGGAGCGATTCCACGCTGGCGACCATGGCGACGGCGGCCACGGCCAGCGCGATACCGTGCCACTGGCCGGACTCGGGCAGCATCGGCCCGTTCCAGGCGTCGGCCAGGGAGGCGGGCAGGACCACCGTCTCGACCTCCCAGCGGCCCAGGGTGGCGATGGCGGTGGCGGTGCCGACCGCGACCAGCGCGGCGGGGATCATGCCGGGGCGGAACCGGCCGATGCCGGGCAGGCGGTTCCAGCCGAACATGATCGCGATGGTGATGACGCCGACGGCGACCGCCGCGGTGTGGTTGTGGGCGATCTGGTCGGGCAGGTCGGCGATGTTGGCCAGGGCCGAGCTCTGCGGTTCACCGCCCAGGACCACGTGGAGCTGGGCCAGGGCGATGGTCACGCCGACCCCCGCGAGCATGCCGTGGACCACGGCGGGCGAGACGGCGAGCGCGGCCCGGGCGATCCGGAAGGCGCCCAGGGCGAGTTGGACCAGTCCGGCCAGCAGGGTGATCAGGCAGGTGACCCGCCAGCCGTAGGTCATGATCAGGTCGGCGACGATGATGGTCAGGCCGGCGGCCGGGCCGCTGACCTGGACCACGGATCCGCCGACCAGGCCGGCGACGATGCCGCCGACGACGGCGGCGATGATCCCCGCCACCAGCGGGGCTCCTGAGGCTACGGCGATCCCCAGGGACAGGGGGACGGCGACCAGGAAGACCACGAGGGAGGCGCCGACGTCGGCGCCGATTCCCTTGCGATCCGTGTGAGGCCCGGGAAGAGGGGAGGATTCCCCTTTTCGTCCGGGCGGTGCTCCCTGGGCGTCGTTGCGCATGGTTACTCCGTTCGGGTTGGACCAGGCAGATGTACGTAGGCGCACGGGGGCGGCGGTGTCCGGCGAAGAACGCGGACACGTGACGGGAGAACTCGAAGAGTGCTCCACCTGTCACCAACTGTAGTCAATCCAGATGACTCAGCGTTACTGAATTTTGAGCTCTTGATTACTCTTGTCCCGACTTGATGGCTTTTGTAGGCCCACTGAGACAGAAAAAAACCGTGGTGGCGAGAGGATCTCGCCACCACGGTCGTGATGTTCATCGGCAGGTCGGAGCCTCGACGGCCGCCGGCGCCCGATCACCGTGTGTCATGGGTCTCCATCACGGGGCCCGGTCCGGTCAGTGGAAACGCCCGTTGTCGTAACCGCCCTCGTAGTACGGCGGCTCGTGGCCGGGGAGAGGGTCGCGACCGTAGGGATCGCGCCCGTCCCGGGAGTCGGGCGCGCCGTGGCGCGGGCCCCCGGGGGAGGGGGGCTCCTCCATGGGCGGGTACGCGTTCGGTCGGGGGAAGCCGCCGCCCATCGGATCCGGCGTACCGCCCGGGGCGGGGGCCTGCGGGATCGGGCCACCGGGAACGCCCGGAAGGCCCGGGCCGCCGAACTCCTGCGGGCCGTCCCGGAAGGGCGGGGAGGAGAAGGGCGACTCGGGGCCGGGCACGCCCGGACGGGGCAGGGAGCCCCCGTCGGCGGGACCGAACCGGTGGGCGCCGGAGGGGTCCCCTCCCTCACCCGGGTATCCGAACCCCTCGACGGGCGAGGACGAGGCGGGCGTCCCGGGGCCGAAGGGCGTCATGGGGCCGGAGGGCCCCCGCCCACCGGCGTCGTGACCGGGGCGTCCCGGAACGCCGTACGATCCCGACCCCTCGGGACGCTCCCAGAGCGGGGCCGTGCCGGGCGCTCCGGGGATCCCGGGCGCACCGGGGGAGCCCGGCAGGCCCGGAGCGCCGAACGGGTCGGAGGCGCCGGAAAGCCCGGGAGAGCCGGGGAGCGGTCCCGGGTCCGGGCGGCGATGCGTGCCGGTGTCGTGTTCGGGACGCCCATAGGGGGCGGCGCCGTACCCGGAGCGGTCGAAGGAGCCCGTGTCATAGGCGGGACGGTGGTGGGCGCCGGTGTCGTGTTCGGGGCGTCCGAAGGAT